>DVOU01000026.1:0-72230 GCA_018713365.1 Candidatus Pullichristensenella excrementipullorum | reverse complement strand
CAGCAGGGGCATGACGCCCACCGCGGCCATGCGCTCGCCGCCCTCGAGCTTGACCTGCGCCACGGTAAAGCCGTTTTCATCGTTTCGATAAGTGATCTTTTCTACGACGCCTTCAAATCTGGCCATGGGCGTCCTCCCGGAGCGTCATCGCTCCTGTTCCAGCCGCAGAAGCCACTTTTTCGCCGCCAGTCCGCCGGCGTAGCCGACCATGGAGCCATCGCGCCCGACGACGCGGTGGCAGGGGATGAACAGCGGCAGGGGGTTGCGGTTGTTGGCGCGGCCCACGGCGCGGCAGGCCTTTTCGTTGCCGAGGGCGCGGGCGACGTCCAGATAGGCGCGCGTTTCGCCATAGGGGATCGATCGCACTTCCTCCCAGACGCTCAATTGGAAAGGCGTGCCCTGCGGGGCGAGGGGCACGTCGAAATCGCGGCGTTGGCGGGCGAAGTATTCCTTCAGTTCCCGCTCGGCCATGTCCAGCACCGGGCTTTCATGGGCGATGGGGAAGCCGCCGAAGCGCGCCTCCACCAGCGCCTCGCCGCAGGCGACGAGCGTCAGCGGGCCGATGGGCGTTTCCACATAGCGGCAGGCGCGTTTATCCGGCGTTTTTTCCATAGATGAGACACAGTCCTTTCAGGGTGAGAAGTCCGTCCAAGACGTCGATGACGTTGGAATCCCCGGCCACGAGCAGGGCGAGGCCGCCGGTGGCGATGACCTTGGCGTTCGGCTCGCCGATCTCGCGCTTCATGCGCTCGACGAGGTAGCTGACCTGACCGATGTAGCCGTAGACGATGCCGGACTGCATGTTGGCCACGGTGTTTTTGCCGATGACCGACTCCGGGCGCTGCAATTCAAAGCGCGGCAACTTGGCCGTGCGGTCGGTGAGGGCGTCGGCAGCCAGCTTGATGCCGGGGCAGATGGCGCCGCCGAGAAATTCCCCGCGCTTGGAGATGACGCCAAAGGAGGTGGCGGTGCCAAAGTCGATGGTGATGCAGGGGCCGCCGTAAAGCTCGTAGGCGGCCACGGCGTTGGCGATGCGGTCGCTGCCCAGTTCGCGCGGGTTTTCGTACTTGATGTTGATGCCCGTTTTGATGCCGGGCTGCACGCTCATGGGCTCGATGCCGAAGTAGTTGCGGCACATATGCTCGATGGTGAAGTTGATGGTGGGCACCACCGAGGAAAAGACGATGCCGGTGACGTCCTTGGGGCTGTAACCGGCGTGGCGCAGCATGCTCAAAAGCGTGACGCCGTATTCGTCCGAGGATTTGTTGCGGTCGCAGGAGATGCGGAAGTACGTCTTCTGCTCAAGGTCTTCAAAGAGGGCGGCCTTGATGTTGGAATTGCCGATGTCAAGGGCGAGGATCATGGTGTTTCCCTACTTCCTTTTTTGTATCTTTTCCAGCGCGAGGACCACGGGCGGGACGATGATGGCCGCAGCGGCGGCCTCCAGAGCGCCCTGCACCGCGCCGGTGCCGGTGATGGTGGCGATGATGGCGGCGTTGTCAAGGCCCATGAGGGCGTAAAAGACCAGCATCAGCCCGAGATAAAAGACGGTATTGGTGATCGAGCCGATCAGGCTCGCGCCGCAGAGAAGACCGTAGCGCCTGACGCCGCGCAGCGGCAGGCGCGCGACGAGATATGCCAGCAGCGGCACCAGAAGCCGCGGCGCAACGCTCATCACCACGACCAGCAGGGGGCTTTTGTCCATCAGCGTCATGACCAGCGCCGAGGCGGGCAACGGGATGCCAAAGGCGCGCAAGGTGCTGACCAGACCGAAGGCGAGGCCGAGAACGAGGCCCGGCTTCAGACCCAGCGCGATGACGCCGATGATGACGGGGATGTGCAATATGGTGGCGTTGAGCGTGCCGACGGGAATGAGGCCCAGCGGCGTCATGCCAAAGAGGACGACCAGAGCGATGAACAGCGATGTGAGCGTGAGTTGGCGAAGTTTTTCATGGGTGGTCATGGAAAGGTCCCTCCGTTCGAGTTCGTCGTTCGATACCCTACGAAATATGTGGCGGCCGGGAAACTGCGTTCGGCTCCCTGCGGATGCCGACGCGCACATTATAACACAAGAACGCATGGTTTTGTATGCTATTGTGTAAAAATCGTTGTAAGATGGGCGTCGGGATGGTATAATGGCGGTAGAAAACACAGGAGGTGTATGTCCCCATGATCACCCGCAAGTCCGAGCGCGTCACCGAGACGCGCGAACATATGCGCGGCGGCGCCGGCGCGGCGCTTCTGACCCCCGCCAGCAAGCAGTTGCCCGGCAACGCCCGGCTGTTTTCCGAGATCCGCCTCGCGCCCGGCGCCTCCATCGGCCATCACGTACACGAGAATGAGACGGAGATGTTCCTCTTCCTCGAAGGCGAGGGCCGCGTGATGGACGACGATGTGGAGGTGTTCGTCCACCCCGGCGACTCCATGGCCACCTTCTCCGGACACGGCCATTCGGTGGAAAACGTCGGCGACACGGACCTTGTGCTGGTCGCCGTCATCATCAAGGACTAGCCCCAAAACGCCGCGCGCCGCCCACGGACAGAGGATCGTCCGGGGCGGCGCAGTTTTATCCGGCGCTCATTCGCTCTCCGCGCCCAGTTCGGCGCGGCGGCGGCGGATGGTGTTGAGGGACTGGGAAAGCTCGCCCTCCACGGTGGAAAGCACCTTGTAGGCGTCCTGACTGGCCTTGATGCGCAATTCGTTGGCCTCGACGCGGGCGTCGTTTTTGATGATGCGCGCTTCCTCGCGGGCGCGGCGGACGATCTCGCTCTCGTCGAGCATGTGGTCGGCGCGCTCCTGCGCGTCGGCAATGATGTCGTGCGCGCGGTTCTCGGCGTCGGCAAGGCGCTGGGAGACTTCCTCCTTGGCCTTTTCCAGGGCGGCGTTGGCGCGCATCTCGGCGCTGGTGACGCGGTTCATGGCCGTGGTCTCGGCGTTGCTCATGATGCGCGAGCGCTCGTTGTACATCTTCATGCCGTACTGCACCGCGTCGGGGAGGTTTTTCTCCATATCGTCGATGATGCGCAGGCACTTATCGGCGTCGATGATCTTTTTATTCGTCAGCGGTACGTTGGCGCCGGCGTTGATGGCCATGCGAATGAGTTTGAGCAGCTCCAGGAAGAACTTGAGGTCGTCGACCTCGTCGCTCTCCTGCTCCGCGACGGCGGTATCCTCGCGGGGTTCCAGCTCATCCTCGTAGAATCTCTCCTGATCGCGCTCCATCTTACACACTCCTTTTTGTATCCGGCGTCGGGACGCACGCCGCGTAAATGTCGTTGACGATCTGTTCGGGGACCATGCCCTCGATCGGCGCGCCGTGGCGCGCGCAATCGCGCACGATGGACGAGGAGAGCAGGCTGTACAGCGGCGAACAGATCAGAAACACCGTGTCCAGACCGCCGATCTGGCGGTTCGCCGTGGCCATCTGCATCTCCAGAGGCAGGTCGCTGGCGTCGCGGATGCCGCGCAGGATGGCGTCCGCCCCCTCGCGCCGGGCCAGATCCACGAGCAGACCCGAATACGCCGCCACGCGCACATTGGCAAGATCGCCCGTCACGCGCGCGAGCATCTCCCGCCGCTGCTTAAGAGAAAACAGGTACTGCTTCTCCGACTGGGAAAGCACGGCCACCACCACTTCGTCAAACAGCGCCGAGGCGCGGCGGATGATGTCCAGATGGCCGAGCGTGGGCGGCGAAAAACTGCCCGCATAGATGACCCTCATGCCTCTTCCCCTTCGATGACGAATCCCACGCATGTTTCGCCGTAATGGCGCTCGTCGCGGCAGGAAAAGCCGGGCGGTAGCGCCACGGCGCGCGGCGCGGCCCATTCCAGCACCGCCAGCGCCCCTTTTGCCAGCAGACCCCCATCGCGCAAACGCGCAAGGGCGTCGGCATAGGCTGCTTCCATGCGGTAGGGCGGGTCGAGGAACACCAGATCGAACGGCCCTTGCAGGCGCTCGATGGCCTTGCGGTAGTCGGCGCGGAGGATGTCCGCGCGCGACAGGTCCTCGCCCAGCACGGCTTCGGCGTTGCGGCGGATGCAGGAGATGGCCTTGACGCTTGCGTCCACGATGGTGGCGCGCGCCGCGCCCCGGCTGAGCGCCTCCAGCGCCAGCGCGCCCGTGCCGCCAAAGAGATCCAGCACGCGCGCCCCGCACACGCGAGGCCCCAAAATGCCAAACACAGACTCACGGACCCTGTCCGCCGTCGGGCGCGTATCTTCGCCGCCCGGCGCGTACAGTTTCCGGCCTTTCGCCTCTCCTGCTATTATGCGCATAGCCTCACCCACGCTATTTGTCGTAATTATATCATATTTGTGCAACATTTGCCAAGTGTTTTTTCGAAATAAAATCGAAATTTCTGCGCAAAGGCCGCCCGAATGCGTTGATTTTACGTTTTCGCCCGTCAGGCGGAGGCGTTTTGCCGCCCAAGCGGCGTTTGCGGGGCGAAAATGGCAAAGACCGCCCCATGGCGAGCGGTCTTTGCGCGCTCATTCCTCCCAGACGCGGCGCACGCGCGGGGAGAAGCCGAGCATGATCTCGTAGGGGATGGTATCGCACGTTTGCGCCAGCTCGGCGGCGTCGATGCGCTCGCCGCCCTGCGCGCCGAGGAGGACGATCTCGCTGTCCATGGTGACTGCGGGGATGTCGGTTACGTCGGCCATGAGCATGTCCATGCAGACGCGGCCAACGATGGGGGCGCGCCTGCCGCACACCAGCAGGTCGGCGCGGTTGCCGAGGATGCGCGGGTAGCCGTCGCCATAGCCGATGGGCACGGTCATGATGCGCGCGCGGCGCGGGGCGGTGAAGGTGCGGCCATAGCCGACCGTCTCCCCCGCCTCGATCCAGGCAATGCGCACGGGTTTTGCCGTGAGGCGCTGGGCCATTTGCAGGCCGGGCACTTCGTTCATGCAGTAGCCGTAAAGGCCGATGCCGGGGCGCACGGCGTCGTGGCGCAGGTCGGGATAGCGGATGGCCGTGGTGGCCGCGTCGTGGACGATGGGGGCAAAGCCGGCGCTGTGGACGCGCGCGACGGCGCGCTGGAAGGCGGCGTCCTGCGCGCGGGTGAAGTCCTCCTGCGTGTCGGCCACGGCGAAGTGGGTGAACATGCCCTCCATCTCCACGTGGGGGCAGTCGCGCCAGCGCGAAAGCAGCTCGTCCAGCTCCGCGTCGCCGCGCGTGCCGATGCGGGCCATGCCGGTATCCACCTTGAGGTGGGCGCGGGCGGGGATGTTTTCCGCGACGGCGGCAGCTTCCAGACGCGCAAGGGCGTCCGGCGCGAACACCGCCGGAGAGACGCGCGCGCGCACGGCCTCGCGCTCATCGCCGGAGGCGACGCCGCCGAGGATGAGGATGGGGCGCGCAACGCCTGCTTCGCGCAGGGCAAGCGCCTCCTCCAGAATGGCGACGGCGAACATGTCCGCGCCCGCTGCCTCGAGGCGTCGGGCGACGGGGATGGCGCCGTGGCCATAGGCGTCGGCCTTGACCACGGCGATGACCTTGACCCGCGGCGCGAGGGCCGCGCGGATCCTGCGGTAGTTTTCCTCGATGGCGGAAAGGGAAATTGTCAGGCAGGTGCTTCTCACAGCGCGTCCACCTCTGCCTGCGAAAGCACGCGCACGCCGTTGTCCGCGAAGAGCTTGACGCCGCGCTCCTGCTCCGAAAGGCGGAGGATGATCAGCGCGTTGTTCTCGCGGCCGCGCACGAAGGAATAGGTGTACTCGATGAACAGGTCGTTGTCGTCCAGAAGCGCCAGCACCTCGGCAAGGCCACAGGGGCGGTCCGGCACGGCCACGCAGATGACGTTGTTGACGCGGGTGGAATAATCGGCGCCTTTGAGCAGTTCCAGCGCCTTGTCGCACTCCGTGCCGCGCACCACGCAGCGGACGATGCCGAAGTTCTTGGTGTCGGCGATGGAGACGGCCAGAAGGTCGATGCCATTCTTGCCCAGCAGCTCGGTGAGCATGCGGAAGCTGCCGCGCTTGTTCTCGAGAAAGACGGAGATCTGCTTGATGAACATGGTAGTCCCCCTTTCGATCAGAGCTTGCGTTTGTCGATGACGCGCTTGGCCTTGCCCTCGGAGCGCGGGATGGACTTGGGCGCGACGAGCTTGACGTCCGTGGAGATGCCCACCACGGACTTGATGCGCTCGTGGATGGTGCGCGCCAGACCCTGAATGTGCGACACGGTATCGGAGACCATGTCCTCGGTCATCTCCACCTGCACCTCGAGGGTGTCGGCGGAGTGGACGCGATCGACCACCAGCAGGTAGTGCGGTGCCACGCCTTCGAGGCCGACAAGCACGCTCTCGATCTGCGTGGGGAAGACGTTGACGCCGCGCACGACGATCATGTCGTCCGTGCGGCCGGTGATCCGGCCCATGCGCACCAGCGTGCGGCCGCACTCGCAGGGCGTATCGTCCAGTGTGCAGATGTCGTGCGTGCGGTAGCGCAGCATCGGCATGCCTTCCTTGGTGATGGTGGTGAACACCAGTTCGCCCGGCGTGCGGTAGGGCAGGGGCTGTTCGGTGACGGGGTCGATGATCTCGGGGATGACGTGGTCCTCGCTGACGTGCATGCCGTGCTTGGCCACGCACTCAAAGCCCACGCCGGGGCCGGCGATCTCGGTAAGGCCGTAGACGTCGTAGGCGTTGATGCCGAGCAGTTCCTCGATCTGCCTGCGCATCTCCTCTGTCCAGGGTTCGGCGCCAAAGCAGCCGGCCTTGAGCTTGAGGTCGGACACGGGGATGCCCGCCTCGCGGATGGACTCGCCCAGATACAGGGCGTAGGAAGGCGTGCAACAGAGCATGGTGGCGCCCAGTTCCTTGATCATCATGATCTGGCGCTGGGTGTTGCCGCTGGACATGGGGATGACCGTGGCCCCCAGCCGGCCCGCGCCCTGATGCGCGCCGAGGCCGCCGGTGAAGAGGCCGTAGCCGTAGGAGACCTGAACGATGTCGTCCGCGCCGCCGCCCGCGGCGGCGATGCAGCGCGCCATCAGCTCGGTCCAGACGTCCACATCGTGCTGCGTATAGCCGGAGACGATGGGGTGGCCGGTGGTGCCGCTGGAACCCTGTATGCGCACGATGTCGTGCAGGGGCGCAGCGAGCAGACCGTAGGGGAACTGATCGCGCAGGTCGGTCTTCTCCATGAAGGGCAGGTATTTGAGGTCGTCCACATCGCGGATGTCCTCGGGGCGGATGCCCTTGGCGTCCATGCGCGCGCGGTAGACGGGGACGTTGTCGTATTCGTGCTTCACCGTCCAGCGCAGGCGCTCGGACTGGAGGGCATGAAGCTCATCGCGGCTGATGGCTTCCATTTTCGGATTGTACATACGTTGCTCCTTGGTTGCGGACAAGCGCAACACCCCCTGCGTTGCATGATTTTGTATTATTATACGACGGAAACGTTAAGTTTACAGGTATCTGGCCGAGAAAAAACGCGAGGGCGGGGCGCCGTCGCGTTTTGGGTTCATTCTGCATCCAGAGGGATGCGCAGGAGCTTGAAGCCGAGGCCGTCGCAGGAGGCCTGATAGTAGGCAATGCCGTTTCTCTCGCCGCGAAAGGCCCCGGAAAGGGCCGCGCCGTGCAAATGGCCGTAGACGCAAATGCGCGCGCCGTAGGCCTCCAGAAGGTCGGAAACGCCCGCGCAGGCCTCGGTGAGGGGCGGGTAGTGGGTCATGACCGCCAGCGGCGCGTCCGGCGAGAGGGCGCGCGCGTGTTTGAGCGACATTTCCAGCCGCAGCCGCTCGCGCGCGTAGATGCGCTGATCGTCCGCGTCCTGCGCGTAGGGGGGCAGCGTCCAGCCCCGGGAGCCGGCGTAAAGCACGCCGTCCAGTTCCATGGCGTCGTTTTGCAGGGCGTACATGCCCTCGGGCAGGGCGCGGCGCACGCGGCCAATGGCGCTCCACCAGTAATCGTGATTGCCGCGCAGGATGATCTTGCGGCCCGGCAGTTCGCCCACGCGGGCGATGTCCTCCACGGCGTCCTCCAGGCGCATGGCCCAGGTGAGGTCGCCCGGCAGAAGCACCACGTCTTCCGCGCCCACGCGCTGGAGCCAGTCCTCGCGGATGCGCTCAAAGTGGTTCTCCCAGTGCGCGCCAAACACATCCATGGGCTTTTCCCGCGCCGGCAGGTGCAGATCGGAGATCGCGAACAGCGCCAAGGTCAGCCCTCGCTGTCTTCGTCGTCGAGGTCTTCCTTGTCCTCCTCGTCGAGGTCTTCTTCGAAGCTCTCATCGCCGAAGTCCTCGTCGGGCAGGTCGTCGCCCAGGTCGATCTCGTTCATGGAGCTGACCGCGTCCATGGCGTCCAGACTCATGGAGCTGTCGCCCACGCCGTCTTCCGACGTATCGGAATTGCGGCGGGCGAACTCCTTGAGGCAGTAGGCGCACAGCTCCTGCCCCGGCACCACGGGATTTTCGCCGCACTCGGAGCAAAGCTCGATGACGTCGTACTGCTCAGACTCGCCGTGCAGCTCCTTGCGGCACACCGAACACATCTTTTCGCCTTCATTCATGTAATTCAATTCACAACGCGGGCATTTCACCAACGCCATACCGTCGCCTCCCCGTAAGACTTATGCCGCGACCGCCGCCTTTGCCACGCCGGCGGCGCGGCGTATCACAAGCAAAAATACGCAAGTACTATCATACACATTTCCAGCGCAATGAAAACCCGTTTGCATCACAAAAGGCGTAAAATCTATGTTATATTTTTCCATCCGCGAGCAAACGCGCCAACGCGGCGACGTCGGCGGCGTATATTTCCCGCAGCGAGGGGTTGTAAATGACCGAGGCGGGGTGATAGAGGGGAAACAGCGGCCTGCCCTGCGCGTTGAGCAATTGGCCGTGGACTTCGCCGATGGTCAGGCGCTTTTCGGCCACGGCGCGCAGGGCCACGTTGCCCAGCGTGACCACGCAGCCGGGATCGACCAGCGCGATCTCCCGCGCCAGCCAGGGGGCGAAGAGGCGCGCTTCCTCCTGCGAGGGCGGGCGGTTGACCGAGCGGCCCGCCGCGGATGTGCGCGTGGGGCGGAACTTGACGGCGTTGGTGACGTATAGCTCCTCGCGGCGGATATGCGCGCCCTCAAGGAAAGCGTCGAGGTTTTTGCCGGCGCGGCCGACAAAGGGGCGGCCCTCCAGCGCCTCGCGCTCGCCGGGGGCCTCGCCCACCAGCATCACGCGCGCGCGAAGCGGGCCTTCGCCGAAGACCAGCACCTTGCGCTCGCCCTCGTAGACCTCGCGGACAAAGTTTTCCAGTTCGCGGCGGAACCTATCCATGTTGCACCTCGCGCAGCTTATCGCGCAGTTTCTGAAAATCCTCCCACGCGTCGCGCTTTCTGGCCGGGTCGCGCAGAAGCGCCGCCGGGTGGAAGGTGGGCATCATCCACACGCCCTTGCGCTCGAACCAGCGGCCATGATCGCGGGTGACGGAGATCTGCTCGCGCAGCGTGTACTGACAGGCCACGCGGCCGAGCAGGGCGATGACCCTGGGCCGCACCAGCGCCACCTGCGCGCGCAAATAGGGCAGGCATGTTTCGGCCTCCTCCGGCGCGGGATCGCGGTTGGCGGGCGGGCGGCACTTGACCACGTTGCAGATGTAGACCTCCGAGCGCTCCAGAGCGATGGCGTGGATCATTTTCGTCAAAAGCTCGCCCGAGCGGCCCACGAAGGGGCGGCCCAGCCGGTCTTCCTCCGCGCCCGGGCCTTCGCCGATGAACATCAGGTCGGCGTTCGGGTCGCCCTCGCCGGGCACCACGTTCATTCTGCCCCGGCAGAGCGCGCATTTTTCACAGCCGCGCACATCGGCAAGCAGGGAACTCCAGGAAACGCGCACGCGCTCACTCTCCTTTCCATGCAAAACGCCCCGGCGGTCAGAGCTGGGGCGTCGGCGTGGGCTGCGGCGCTTGTTCGTCCTCCGGCATGATGATGGCCGAAGTGATGGAATACTCGATGGAGGCGAAGGTGGTCTTGGCGTCGTTGCGTATCCACGTGACCAGCGAAGCCAGCAGCGCCACGCAGGCGAAGATCAAAATGAGGCTGCCGATGGTGGCCAGAAAATCGAACATGCCCGCGAACACGCGCAGGCGGAATTTGCGGCCCTCCGCCTCTTTTTTGGTGACGAATCTCGCCATTTCCACACCTCCCGGTCTGCCAAGTATACCATGGTCAGGGCCAAAATGCAAGCGCCGCGGCGCGACAGGTCTGTGACAAAAGCGCGGCTACACGTAGTCCCGCCAGGCGCCGTCCTCGTCGCGGCCGGTGAGCGCGCCCTCGCCGGCAAGGCCGGGAAAGCCCTGTTGGCGCAGCGCCTCATACAATAAGACGGCCACGGAGTTGGAAAGGTTCAAACTGCGGGCGTCTGCGCGCATGGGGATGCGCACGCAGCGCTCGTAGTTGGCTTTGAGCAGCGTCTCTGGAAGCCCGCGCGTCTCGCGGCCAAAGACGAGGAAGTCGTCCTGGCCGTATTGGACCTGACAGTAGTCGCGCGGGGCTTTGGTGGTGGCAAAGTGCATTTGCGCGCGGGGGTATTTCTCCGCAAACGCCTGCCAGCTTTCGTGGACTTCGTAGGTCATCAGATACCAGTAATCCAGCCCGGCGCGCTTCAGGTAGCGGTCGGAGATCTCAAAGCCCAGGGGCTTGATGAGATGGAGCATGGCCCCGGTGGCGGCGCAGGTGCGGGCGATGTTGCCGGTGTTCTGCGGTATCTCCGGCTCGACGAGGACGATGTGCATCATAAAAGCACCTTCTCAAAGAGGAATTTGCCCACGCCGCCTTCCGCGTGGTGCGGGGCGATGAAGCGGGCGGCGCGGCGCACGCTCTCCTCGCCGTTTTCCATGGCCACGGAGGCGCCGGCGTAGGCGAGCATGGGCAGATCGTTGGTGTTGTCGCCAAAGGCCATCACCTGTTCGCGCGCGACGCCGAGGCGCTCTGCGAGAAAGGCGAGCGCCGATCCCTTGTCCACGCCCGGCATCATCACTTCCAGATTGTCGGCGCGTGAGCTGGAGATGGACATGTTCAGCGGAGAGACGGCGTCGAGGATGCCCTGAAAGCGCGGGTCGTGTTCTGTGCCCAGCGCCACGAACTTGTAGGGATGGACAAGGCCCTCTGTGCGCAGGCGTTCTTCATCGTCCACCATCTCGTAGACATAGGGGCCGCTGTGGCTGATGTGCGCGTAGTGGTGGCCGAAGCGGCTGTACAAAAAGCGCTGCGCGGAGTTGCCCATGTAGGTGTGACCGCGGGTGTAGACGGTGTAGTAGAGGCCGGAGGCGCGCATGGCCTCGTGGACGACGCGGGTGTGTTCATCATCGTAGACGCGCTCCATGAGGGTGGGGCCGTTGGGTCCCTCGTCCACGCGCGCGCCGTTGACGGAGATGATGAACGGCTCCACGCCCAGCGCGCAGGCAAAGTCCCGCAGGGTCTCAAAGCTCCTGCCGCTGTTGAGGGCGAGAGAAATGCCGCGATCGGCGCAGGCGCGCAGGGCGCGCACGTTGATCCCGGGAAATTCCCCGTTCGCGCCCAGCAGCGTATCGTCCATGTCAAAGGCGATGAGGCGAATGTCCAAGTTCCTTCCCCCAATCCGGCTCCGGAGCGGCAAATACCCGCCCCGCGTAATCGCCCAGCGCGCCCGCGAGCGGCGCGACGCTGCGGCACCAGAGGTGCAGGCGCGCGGCGCGCGTTTCGCGGGAGCCGTATTTATCGTCCCCCAAAATGGGATGGCCGTAAAACGCCATGTGCGCGCGCAACTGATGCGTGCGGCCCGTGACCGGCTCAAGCTCGACGAGAAACCAGTTTTCGCCCAGTTCTTCGAGAACGCGCCAGCGGGTGACGATGGGCTTCGCGCCGCCGCCGGGACGCTTTGCCACGCGCACGGTGGCGCGGCGCGCGTCCTTGACAAGATAGTCATGCCATTCCCCCGCCTCCGCCGGAAACGGGCCTTTGGCCACGGCGCGGTAGGTCTTGACGAGCTGATGTTCGCGAAAGGCGTTCAAACCGCTTTGGTAAGTCTTTTCATCGAGCGCCGCCAGCAGCACGCCGCCGGTCCGGGCGTCGAGGCGGTGCAAAAGGCGGGCGTTTTCGTTGCGGGCGCGCAGGCGGGAAAGCAGCGTGTCCGCCCCCACCCCGTCCTGATCGACGTCCACGGGCAGGCCCTGCGGCTTTGAGACGGCGAGCAGATGGCCGTCGTCAAACAGCACGTCCAGCGGGAAGGAGGCGTTTACATAGAGCGTCAGTTCGTCGCCGCCGCGCACGGTATCTGTGGGGGCGATGCGCGCGCCGTTTCTCTTCACATCCCGCCGGGCAAAGGCGTTTCGCACCTCGCGCTCCGGCAAAAGCGGCCAGGCGCGGCGGATGTAGCGGCGCGCGGGCGTTTCCGGAACGCCCGGGGGGATGCGATGCGTGAACACGGCGCTCTTCCTTTCAAAAAAGGGACGAGGCACCTGCCCCGCCCCCTTCGCGTCTGTTTGTCAGTTCAGCTTCACGACCCAGCCGAAATCGTCCTGAAGCTCGCCATACTGGATGCCGGTGAGGGTATCGTAGAGCTTCTGGGCGACGGGGCCGATCTCGCCATTGTTGATGATGAGCTTTTCGCCGTTCCAGCACAGCGCGCCCACCGGGGAGACCACGGCGGCGGTGCCGGTGCCGAAGGCCTCGTTGAGGCGGCCGGCGTGGGCGGCGTCGAAGACCTCCTGAATGGCGATGCGGCGCTCCTCGGTCTCATAGCCGAGGTGTTTGGCCAGCTTGAGGATGGAATCGCGGGTGATGCCGGGGAGGATGGAGCCGTTGAGCATCGGCGTGACGATCTTGCCGTCGATGACGAACATCATGTTCATGGCGCCGACTTCCTCGACGTACTTCTGCTCCACGCCGTCCAGCCACAGCACCTGCGTGTAGCCCTTTTCCTCGGCGATCTCGCCGGCGCGGATGGAGGCCGCGTAGTTGCCGCCGGTCTTGGCAAAGCCGATGCCGCCGCGCACGGCGCGGACGTACTTGTCCTCCACGTAGATGTCCACCGGGGCGAGGCCGCCGGCGTAGTACGCGCCCGAGGGCGAGAGGATGATGTAGAACTTGTAGGTGTGCGCCGCGTGTACGCCGAGCATGGCGTCCATGGCGATGATGGTGGGGCGGATGTAGAGCGTCGCGCCCTGGGTGTGCGGCACCCAGTCCTTCTCGACCTCGAGGAGCTTTTCAAGGCCGGCCATGGCCACGTCTTCATCGAACTGGGGAATGGCCATGCGCTCGGCAGAGCGGTTCATGCGCTTGAAATTGTCGCGGGGGCGGAAGAGCTGCAGGCCGCCGTCCTTGCGGCGATAGCACTTCATTCCCTCGAAGATCTCCTGACCGTAGTGCAAAACGGACGTGGCCGGGTCCATGGAGAAGTTGTGGTACGGCACCACGCGGGGATCGTGCCAGCCCTTTTCCACGGAATAGTCCATTTCAAACATGTAGTCGGTAAAGAGCTTGCCAAAGCCCATCTTGCTCTCGTCCTGCGGCTTCTGCTTGAAGGAAGTCGCCTGTTCAAAGCGAATGTCCTGCATGGTTGACCCTCCGTATCTCGAAATAGAATTTTGGAATCATTATACGCCCGGTCGGGGCGCATTGCAAGCGGGAGACTGTTATTTTAACGCGCCGTCCTCTTCCGGCCACGGGTGATAGAACTCGTCGAAGCGCACCAGTTCCAGCGTGCCCTCGGAAAGGTCGACAAGGCTCGCTTCCAAGGTTGCGGCGTCCGTTTCGCGCGTGAGCAGCGTCAGCGTCACCTGCTCGGCAAAGGCCTTGTCCTCGACGATCACCGGCGCGGTTTTCAAAAAGAATTCCACCCTGCTCAAAAGCGGGTACGGTACGTCCACGAGGACGCGCAGCGTGGGGTGCATCACGCCCACGCCGCAGGCGTTGACGGCCTCCGCCGCGCCGCGCGAATAGGCGCGCACCAGCCCGCCCGCGCCGAGGAGGACGCCGCCGAAGTAGCGCGTCACCACCACGCAGCAGTTGGTGACGCCGCGCGCCTTGAGTACTTCGATGATGGGCATACCGGCGGTGCCGCCGGGTTCGCCATCGTCCGAATAGCGCATCACGCCCATGTTGGCGCCGACGATGTAGGCGTAGCAGTTGTGGGTGGCGTCCTTGTAGGTCTCGCGCATCTCGGCGAGGAAGGCAAGCGCCTCCTCCTCCGTCTCCACGGGCTTGCCGTGGCCGATGAAGCGCGATCTGTTGATGATGAACTCCGCGTCCGCGCGGGAAACGAGCGTTTTGTATGGCTTCATGCGCGCCTCCGCGTTTTTCAAAAATACGGCGATCGCCCGCGGCAGAACGCCGCGGGCAATGTTGCATTACGCCAGTTTGAAGCGATGGTAACTCTTCTTGCCCTTGCGCACCAAAGCGCCCTCGCCGGAGAGCATCTCGGGGGTGAAGCGGAAGTCCACATCCGTGACCTTTTCGTCGTTGACGGTGACGCCGCCCTGCTGGATGGTCTTGCGGGCCTCGCCGTTGGACTTGCAGAGGCCGGCGCGGGCAAGCAGCGCCACGAGGCGGCTTTCCTCCGCCAGTTCCGCCGCCGTGAGCGCGGTGGTGGGCACGCTGCCGCCCATGGCGCCGCCGCCAAAGAGAGCCTCGGCCGCGTCGCGGGCCTTGACGGCCTCTTCCTCGCCGTGGATGAGCTTGGTGACCTCAAAGGCCAGCACGCGCTTGGCCTCGTTGATGGCCGCGTCCTTGAGCGCGCCGAGGCGGCGCACTTCGTCCATGGGCAGGAAGGTGAGAAGCGCCAGGCACTTTTCCACGTCCGCATCGTCCACATTGCGCCAGTACTGGTAGAACTCGTAGGGCGAGGTGCGATCGGGGTCGAGCCAGAGCGCGCCCTTTTCCGTCTTGCCCATCTTGCGGCCGTCGGAGGTCAAGAGCAGCTTGAAGGTGAGGGCGAAGGCGCTCTTTTGCTCCTTGCGGCGGATGAGGTCCGCGCCGGAGAGCATGTTCGACCACTGATCGTCGCCGCCGGCCTGCAGCGTGCAGCCGTAGCGCCTGAACAGCTCAAGGAAGTCGTAGGACTGCATGATCATGTAGTTGAACTCGAGGAAGGTCAATCCCCGCTCCATGCGCTGCTTGTAGCACTCGGCGGTGAGCATGCGGTTGACGGAGAACAGCGGGCCGATCTCGCGCAAAAAGTCGATGTAGTTGAGGTTGCGCAGCCAGTCGGCATTGTTGGCGATGAGGGCGGCGTTCTCGCGGCCGGAATCGAAATCGAGGAACTTCGCCATCTGCTTTTTGATGCAGGAGACGTTGTGGTCCACGGTCTCCACGGTCATCATCTTGCGCAGGTCGCTCTTGCCGGAGGGGTCGCCGATCATGCCCGTGCCGCCGCCCATGAGGGCGATGGGGCGATGGCCGGCGCGCTGCAGATGCGCCATGGCCATGATGGGGATGTAGTGGCCGATGTGCAGGCTGTCGGCGGTGGGGTCAAAGCCGGTGTAGAAGGTGACCATGCCCTCGTCGAAGGCCTTGTAAAGCTCGTCCTCAAAGGTGACCTGGGCGATAAAGCCGCGCTCTTTCAAGATGTCCAGTGCGTTCAACGGTATATCCTCCTGTTATTGGGCCAATGCCGCGCCCAGCGCGCGCATGCCCTTGTCGATGTCCTCGATGGTGGCGTTGGAGAAGTTCAGGCGCATGGTGTTTTCGTGGCCGCCCTCCACGTAGAAGAAGGTGCCGGGGACGTAGGCGACGTTGTTTTCCACGCACCTGTCCAGCAGCGCCTTGGCGTCCATGCCCTCAGGAAGCTCGGCCCAGACGAAGAGGCCGCCTTCGGGAACGGTGTGGCGCGTGCCCGCGGGCAGGTACTTGAAGCCCTCCAGCATGGCGTCCAACTGCTTTTTGTAATCGCCGCAGATGCGCTTCAAATGCGCGGGCATCAGACCCTTGCGCAGATAGGCGTCGATGATAGCCTGCACGAGCAGCGGGGAGTGTACGTCCGTGGACTGCTTGCCGATGGTCATCTTGCGGATGAGCAACTTGTTGCCCACTGCCGCGCCCAGGCGCATGCCGGGGGAGACGTACTTGGAGAAGCTGGAGAGGTAGACCACCCAGCCCTCTTCATCGAAGGCCTTGATGGCGGGCAGCGCCTCGCCCGCATAGCGCAAATCGCGGTAGGGGTCGTCCTCGGCAAGCACCACGCCGTATTGGCAGGCAAGGTGCGCCATGGCCTTGCGGCGCTCCAGCGAAAGGGTCACGCCGGTGGGGTTCTGGAAGCTGGGGATGATGTACATCAGCTTCGGGCTGTACTTTTTGATCTTTTCCTCGACATCCTCGGGGATGACGCCGTTTTCATCCGTGGCCACGGGGATGATGCGGGCGTTGTAGGTGTGCATGGCCTGCAGAGCGCCAAGGAAGGTGGGGTCCTCGGCGAGGATGACGTCGCCCGGCTCGACCAGCGCCTTGATGAGCAGGTCGAAGCCCTGCGTGCCGCCCTGCACGGGCAAAAGTTCGCCCGCTCCGGCGCGGAGACCGACTTCGGAAAGGAACTCGCCCGCGCTCTCGATGAAGGGGGCAAAGCCCTCGGTGGCGCCGTACTGCAAAAGCGACGTGCCGTACTTTGCCAGCACTTCCACGGCCAGTTCGGAGATGACCTCCGGCTCCAGAGCCGCGTTGGACGGGTTGCCGCCGGCGAAGGAGATCATGCCGGGCTTGCCCAGCAGTTTGAATATCTCGCGGATGGCGGAACCGGTGATGGGCCGCATGTGCGGCGCGAACGCTTCCTCGGTGAATTTCATACGCAAACCTCCCTGACAAAAAAATCGCCCTCCCAAAGGAAGGCGACGGATCGCGGTACCACTTCCGTTTGCCGCGCGGAAAGACCGGCGGCGTCTCGGGGCGCGTTCACGGGCGCGGGCCGTCCCGGACTACTGAAAGTTCGCCCGGGCCGCTCCGAAGGGTATTCGCGGGGGCGCTTTCACCTTCTTCCACCGGCCGAAGGCTCTCTTAATCCGGCGATCTCCCGTTACTTGGCTTCATCATCGCGTTGTCATGATAGAGCATACCACAGCCGCGCGGACATGTCAAGCGCAGTTCCGGGTTTTTTCTCTCACACCAGGCGGCGCAGCACGGGGATGCGGGAAAGGATCCACGTCGCCAGCGCGCTCAAAAGCAGGATCGTCAAAAAACGCAGCGCGGCGCACGCAAAAATGGGGGCGTGGGCCACGGGAAAGCCGGTGATGACCTTGAGCAGGAGGCCGTGGGTGATATAGACGCCCAGTGTCAGGGAAGAAAGGCGGCGCACACAGGGCGCGGCCTTGGCGGGGATGGGCAGCTTCATCACCCAGGTAAACAGCACGGTGATCCACAGCGTTTCAAAAACGCCATCGTAAAAATGCTCCGCCCAGGGCATGTGCAGCACATCGCGCGCCAGGAGGTACTGGCAGGGTATCAGCGCCAGCGTCAAAACGGCCAGCAGGGCGGTGTGCCAGCGCAGAGAGAGGCGCTTGAGGCGATGAAGCGGCGAAGGCGACGCCCCCGCGAGGAGCCCGCCGAGGATAAAGTACTTCAGCCATATCCACAGGCGCAGCGTCTGCGTGCAGTAGCGCTGGAGCGGCTCGCCCATCAGGCAGGAGGCCAGCGTCAGCGCGCCGCCCACGCAGAGCAGGGCCACAAACAGATGCCACAGCCGCGCGCGCAGGTGGATGAGCAGCGGCAGGCAGGCGTATACGAGCGCCGCCGCCCACAGATACCAGAAGTGCGAAAACCAGCCCCTATTGAAAAAGCTGTCGAAGAACTCGCCGGGCAGAGCGGCCACCCAGCGGAGGGAAAAGTTCCCGCGCAAAACGTCCGCCGTCAGTTCCAGCAGCCAGAACAGCACATGCCAGCCCACGGCAAGGCCCAGCAGTTGGCCCGCCTTGCGCGCGACATAGCCATAGCCCACGCGCTCGCGGGAGAGCAGCGTATAGCCGCTGGCCATGAAAAAGACCGGCACCGCGAAGCCGCAGACGAGATAGAAGCACATCTCCACCGCGGAACGCTTGTTCGAGATGGTGTGCAGGCCCACGACGGCCATGCACGCGAGGACGCGCATCGCGTCCAGATTCGTATTTCTCTTTCCCTTTTCCATCATCCTTGCCCCCCACGAAGCGCCTCTGTCGGTGTTTTGCCTATTTCCCGGCGCGCTGGCGCAAGGAATGGCGCGCGCCGAAGAGGTAGCCGAACAGGCCGATGGCGGCGTAGAGGTAGCCCATGAGTACGTTCTGGTGGAAGCCCTCGCGCCACTCGGCAAGGGAGGTGATGGAGCGGAAGAGCCAGCCGAAATCGCTCATACGGAATGGCTCCATGTTACCGGCGATAAACTCCTTGAGCAGGCTCGCGGCCTCGCCGGCATAGCAGGCCAGAGGCACCATCAGGGCGGCGAAGACCACGGCGCTGACCACGCAGGCCGCGCCCACGCGCCCGGAAAGCTTTTTGTAGCCGAACACCGCGCCCATGCCGATGATGATGCCGCCGATGGAGGCGAGGTAGCCGAACATGTAGATGAGTACCCAGGGGATGGAGCCGATGAGCGCGCCGAGGAAGGCGCCAAAGACGCCTTTGAGGATGGAGCCGTCGCGCAGAGCCGCGGCGCTTTCCTGCCGCTGCATCTCGGTCCGTGCGCGCTTGCCCTCCTCCATGGCCTGCGCAAGGCCCGCCCGGCAGTGGCTGTGGACGGGCATGGCCATGCCGTTGACGAGGGCGATGTCCGGCGCGCCTTCAAAGGCCTCGCCGCACTGCACGCAGCGGTAGATCTGCGAAAGCCCGGCCTCGCGCAGCGCCACCATGCCCTCCTCAAAGAACTGGCGCATGCGCTTCAAGGTGCCGGGGTTGTCGTAAAAGGAGATCATCAGAAGGGGCAGGCCCTTGGACAGCTCGAAGCGCACGATGCGGTAGGCTTCCAGTTCGCGGGGGATCAGCGACGGTATGTCGATCTGCGCGTCCGCCTCCGCGCCCTTGGGCTGGCCCAAGAAGACCAGCATGTTCTTTGACCCCATGCCGTCCCACAGGGCGACGGGAAAGCCCTCCAACAGGCCGTAGACGCGGCCCTGACCGGCTTCGAGGCCAAATTCTTTTCCCAGTTTTTTCAGACCCGATGAATACATATCCCCCACTCTTTCCTTTGTAGATACAGGAACAGTATACCATCTCCCCGCCGGAGCGTCAAGGCGCAAAAAACGCCGCGCGGCACGGGGCGGCGCGGCGTTTCGGGGAAAAGGTCAGCCCACGCGGGAGTAGTTCGGGGCTTCCTTGGTGATGTTGATGTCGTGCGGGTGGCTCTCGACGAGGCCGGCGTTGGTGATGCGGATGAACTCGCCGTTCTCGCGCAGGGACTGGATGTCCGGCGTTCCGCAGTAGCCCATCGAAGAGCGCAGGCCGCCCATGAGCTGGAAGATGGTGTCCGCCAGCGGCCCCTTGTAGGGCACGCGGCCCTCGACGCCCTCGGGCACGAGCTTCTTGGCGTCCTCCTGGAAGTAGCGGTCCTTGCTGCCCTCGGCCATGGCGGCGAGGGAACCCATGCCGCGATAGACCTTGAAGGAGCGGCCCTGATAGATCTCCTTGGCGCCCGGGCTTTCCTCCGTGCCGGCGAAGAGGCTGCCGAGCATGACGGCGCTGGCGCCGGCGGCGATGGCCTTGGGGATGTCGCCGGAGTACTTGACGCCGCCGTCGGCGATGATGGTCTTGCCGTAGCGGTCGGCCTCCTCGGCGCAGTCCATGATGGCGGTGATCTGCGGCACGCCGATGCCGGCGACCACGCGGGTGGTGCAGATGGAGCCGGGGCCGATGCCGACCTTGACCACGTCCGCGCCGGCCATGATCAGATCGTGGGTGGCGTGGGCGGTGGCGACGTTGCCGGCGATGAGCGGCAGGTCGGGATAGGCCTTTTTGATGGTCTCCACGGCGGTAAGCACGCCGGCGGAGTGGCCGTGGGCGGTGTCGAGGCCGACGGCGTCCACCTTGGCGTTGACCAGCGCGGCGACGCGATCCATCATATCGCGGGTGACGCCAACGGCGGCGGCGCAGAGCAGGCGACCCTGACTGTCCTTGGCGGAGTTGGGGTACTGCTGGGACTTCTGGATGTCCTTGATGGTGATGAGGCCGCGCAGCATGTAGTTTTCGTCCACCAGCGGCAGTTTTTCGATGCGGTGCTTGGCGAGAATCTCGCGCGCCTGTTCCAGCGTGGTGCCCACGGGGGCGGTGACGAGGTTTTTCGAGGTCATGACCTCGGAGATCTTGCGGGAATAGTCGGTCTCAAAGCGCAGATCGCGGTTGGTGAGGATGCCGACCAGCTTGCCGTTTTCGGTGATGGGCACGCCGGAGATGCGGTAGCGCGCCATCAGTTCCTGCGCGTCGGAGACCAGATGATCCGGGGAGAGAAAGAAAGGATCGGTGATGACGCCGTTTTCCGAACGCTTGACCTTGTCCACCTGCGCGGCCTGCGCCTCGATGGACATGTTCTTGTGGATGACGCCCAGACCGCCCTCGCGGGCGATGGCGATGGCCAGGCGCGCGTCGGTGACGGTATCCATGGCGGCGCTCATCAGGGGGATGTTCAGGGAGATGCCCTCAGTGAGCGTCACGGAGGTGTCTACCTCCTTGGGCAGCACATTGCTCTTGCGGGGGATCAGCAAAACGTCGTCAAAAGTAAGCCCTTCCCGGATGATCGCCATAGCAAGGCCTCCATTTCTGATGGTATTTCCACAAGTATAGCACCTGCGGAAAAGGTGTCAAGCGCCGAAAGGTAAAGAACAAAAAGTTCACGCGGGGACAGAGTGGGCAGACCGGCAGAGCGATGAGAAAGCCCGCAAGCCAAGGAAGGCAACCTGCCGCCAAGGGAGCTTACATGGACGTAAGGGACCGCAGGCGGCAGGTTGTCTGACGCGGGAAGCAAAAATTGCCACTGATTTTCATTATCAGGGCAATTCTTGCGGTTGTGGGCTTTATCGGCGCTCTGACGCCCCGCCGGGATGGGCGGGGCGGACAGGTCGGGCGAACAGGTCAGGCGGCGCGCTCGAAGCGTATATCGCAGCGCATGTCGTCCAGGACCGGCGGGGTCTGCGCGGCCATGGCGCCATCTTCGCGCAGGCGAAGGGTCAGCTGCGAGCCATCCTCCATCCCGACGGTGAGCGCGCCTTCTTCCAGCACGCCTGTGCAGGTCTCGACGGTATCCGGCTCGTCGCCAACGGTCTTTGTGAAGGTAATGGCGTCGCCCTCGATGTCTGCGGACAGCTCCATGCCGAGCATGTCCGTGGGCATCTCCATGCCGCCCATGGCGATGCTGACCGCCGTCCACGAGCCGGCAAAGTCCTCAAGCGTCGCGTCCGCGCGGATGGCTGCGGAAGCGGCCGCCTCCGGGCGCACGAAGCGCAGTGTCGCGCCCTGCTGCCGGGCGCAGAGGGCGTCTTCCTCAGGCGTGAGCGTCAGCACAGCGCCGGAGGGCGCGGTAACAAGGACGTTCTCCCCATCCATCGCCCACGACTCGGCATCCGCCTCCCAGCCCGTAAGGTACGACAGGGACGCGGCGTCCAGTACGCCTTCGGTGACGGATACATGAGCGCTGCCATCGGGCTCGAGGGTCAGTTCCACTTCCCCTCCCCCTTCCGCGATGTCGTAGGCGAAGGCCAGCGATCCATCTTCCAGCGAGGCTTCCATCGAGACGCTCTCCAGCACCCACGCGCCGGTGAGCGGCGCTTCCTCCGCCGCGCAGAGCGGGGCGGCGAGCAGCAGACAGGTGAGCAACAGCGCGAGTTTTCGTTTCATGGCGTTCCCTCCCTTCGGGAAAGCGCATCCAGCCGTCGCGCGGGGCGGCGGCTGGATGAATGGCGGGGGCGCGTCAGGCGGCGCGCTCGAAGATGATCTCGATGGTCATGCCGGATTGTTCCATGGCGAGGGAAAGGGTGCCATCCTCGCGCAGGTAGAAGGGCATTTGCACGCCGCTCTGCTCAGCGACCAGCGCGTTTTCTTCCAGCTCGCCCTTGACGATGTCGCTGTTCGTGCCGTCGCTGATGGTGATGTTGCCGTTGTCGATGCTGGCGGCCATCGTAAGGCCGAGGGTCTCCAGCGGCACTTCTATGCCCATGGTGAGGCCATGGGTGGCCGTCCACTCGCCGTTGAAGTCCTCCAGAGCGACGTCTTCGAGTACGGCCACCTCCGCGGCAGCCCCTATGACCGACTGGCCTTCATCCCCGGTGGAGAGGGTGAAGATCATCGCCATGCCGTCCTGTTCCGCGCGCAGGGAGCCGTCCTCGGTCAGCGTCATCGGCATTTCTTCGCCATCGGGGTCGATGACGGTGACGACGTCGCCCTCCACGCTCCACGTACCGCCCTCTTCCACAAGGCCGCTCATGCCCATCTGGGCGGTGCCGTCCTCGTTGAGGGTCATGGTGATCTCCATGCCGAGCATGGCGGGGTCGAGCGTCATGCCCTCGGCTTCCACGCCGGTGAGCGTCCAAGTGCCGACCGGGGAGAGGCTTTCCGCCGCGCCGGTCAGCGCCATGGTCAGCGCCATGAGGCAAGCGAGCAACAGTGTGAGTTTCCTTTTCATTTTCCCATCCTCCAATGTTTTTTTATGTAAAGGCGCAAGCCCCTACGTCTCCAGTACGTTGAGCCGCCCGCCCATGAGGGCGGTCACGTCGTCCACGCTCTTGCGCAGGCGCTGATGCTGTGCGTCCGACATGCCCTCCGGGGCCTCGTCGTAATGCGAAAGGGCGGGAATGGTGGTAAAGACGCCGTCCTTTTCCCAGCAGTAGGTGGGCACAAAGCCCGCGTCTTCGACCTTGAAGCCGCCTTCCTCCTGTTCGACGAGGGTAAATTCGAGGATGATGCCGGAATCGGTGTATTCGTCGGTCATGGCGCTGTTGAAGTTGCCGAGGCTGTAGGCGACGAGCGCCTCGTGCTTCGTGCCGTCCGCCAGCGTCACCTCGCGCATGCCCGCGGGCTGCACCACGTGCGGGTGGCTGCCGAGGATGACGTCCACCCCGGCGGCGAGCAGGCGCTCGGTGACGGCGCGCTGTTCATCGTTGGCCTCGCGGCGGTACTCGCGGCCCCAGTGCATGTAGGCGATGATGGCGTCCGCGCCGGCATCGCGCAGTTTTTGCGCCTCGGCGGCGAAGTCCGCGTCCTCGATGTAGTTGACGCCGGACTCGCGGGCCTGCGGGTCGCTGCGCTTTTCCAGACCGTTGGTGTAATCCGTGTAGCAGAGCATACCCAGTTTGACGCCGCCCACCTCGACGATGTTCGGCTCCAGTTGCTCTTCTTTGGAGCGGTTGACGCCGCCGTAGGCAAGGCCCGCGGCCTCGACGTTGTCCATGGTGCGCAGCATGCCGTCGTAAAAGCGGTCGAGGATGTGGTTGTTGGCCATGGTGACGAAGTCCACGCCCGCCTCCCGCAGGGCCGTGAGCAGGTCCGGCGGGGCGTTGAACATGGGAAAGCCCGAATAGGGCTGGTCGCTGTACAGGCCCACGGTGGTCTCCAGATTGGCGATGGTGTAATCCGCCGCCATCAGGGAGGGGGCGATGTCCGCGTACTGCGGGGAGAAATCGTAGCCCTCGCCGGGGCGGGCGGCGGCCTCCAACTGCGCCTCGTGCATCATCACATCGCCCACGGCGCGGATGGTGACGGTGCGGGGCGAAAAGGGCGTGGCCGTCGGCTCGGGAACGGGCGTATCCACAACGCGCACAGCGGCGGCGACGGTGGGCGAAGGGCTGGGCGCGGTCTGCGCGTCCTCCCCCGCCGGGCGAAGGAAGAAGAGCCAGCCAAGCAGCAGCACCAGCGCCAAAAGCAGCACGGCGACGACCGTGCAAAACACGATCGCCGCCCGCCTGTCCTGTTTTTGGCTATGCTTGCGCGGGGAAGCCATGTCAGTCCTCCTTCGCCGCCGAAGGCGCTTCTTCCGCCGCCTCTTCCTTGGCGGGGAGGCGCACGGTGGTCCACTCCACGCGGCGGTCGCGCACCTCGTCGACGTGTACGTGCATGCCGCACAGGTCGATGTCGAAGGTGCTGCCGTCCTCGGGCACGTTGGAAAGCTCGTTGATGATGAGGCCGCTCAAGGTGTCGATCTCATCGTTTTCGGGGATGTCCACGCCGAGGCGCTCGCGCAGGACGTCCAAATCGCAATGGCCGGCCACGCGGAACACGCCCGGCTCAAGCTCGGTGATCTCGCGGGCTTCCAGGGGGTCGGTCTCGTCGTAGATATTGCCGACGATCTCCTCCAAGAGGTCTTCCATGGTCACAAGGCCGCTGGTGCCGCCGTATTCATCAACGACGATGGCCATGTGGACCTTCTTGATCTGCATGTTGCGGAAAAGCACGTCCGCGCGCACGCTCTCGGGCACGAAGTAGGCCGGACGGATGAGCGCTTCGAGCGTCTGCTTTTCGGCGCGCTCCTCGTTGAGCAGGTAGTCGCGGGCGATGAGCAGGCCCTTGACGTCATCCGCGTCCTCGCCGATGACGGGGAAGCGGGAAAGGCCGCTTGAGCGGATGGTCTCAATGATCTCATCGTGGGTGGAGTCCATCCAGATAAAGCGCATGTCGGTGCGGTGGACCATGACGTCCTCGGCGGTGATGTTGTTGAACTCGAAGATGTTCTCGATCATATCCCGCTCGCTGGTCTCGATGGTGCCCTTTTCCTCGCCGACATCCACCATGTAGCGGATCTCCTCCTCGGAGACCTCTTCTTCCTCATCCTCAGGGCTGATGCGCATCAGGCGCAGAACGCCGTTGGTGGACTTGGTCAGCAGCCAGATGACGGGCTTGCATATCTTCGACATGCCGCTGATGAAGCCGCAGATGGCGCGCGCGATCTGCTCGGACTTTTTCATCGCCACGCGCTTGGGGACGAGTTCGCCCAGCACCAGCGTGAAGTAGGAGATGACGACGGTGACGACCACGACCGAAAGCGTGTTGATGGTCGAGGCGGGAATGGCGGTGACGCCTACGGTATTGACAAAGTAATCGGTGATGCGCTCGGCGAAGTTGTCCGCGCCGAAGGCAGCGCCGAGAAAGCCGGACAGCGTGATGGCGATCTGGATGGTGGAAAGGAAGGTAGTCGGCGTTTCGGCGATCTTCAGCATCTGCGCCGCGCGCTTGTCGCCCGCGTCCGCCTCGCGCCGGAGCTTGTTTTCATTCAGAGAGATGAGGGCGATCTCCGTCGCCGCGAAAATGGCGTTGATGGCGATGAAGACGAATTGCAGCAGTATTTGACCCGCGATTGGGCCCAAGGCAGATTCCCCCTTTTGGTATCTTATGGCTGATATTATAGCAAGGGCGCGCGCGGATGTCAAGTTGGGCGCGGCGTCGGGCGCTTTGACGCCTCGCCGCGGCGGCGCGGTACGGAACATTTCTGCAAAAAATCATGGGTATATTTCGCAAAAATCGCTTGCCTTTCCATCAGTTTGGTTATATAATGAAGGTGATTTAACAAAATCATCAAGGAGGTATATATCATGAAGGCAAACCCCAAGTCCATTCCCATGACGCAGCCGGTGAACCGCCTGTGCGGCTCGCTGCCGAAGATCGGCATCCGCCCCATCATCGACGGGCGCCGCAAGGGTGTTCGCGAAGGTCTGGAAGAGCAGACCATGGGCCTTGCCAAGGCGGCCAAGGATTTCCTTGAGGCGAATCTGCGTTACAGCTGCGGCCTGCCCGTGGAGTGCGTCATCGCCGATACCACCATCGGCGGCTTCAAGGAGGCGGCGGACTGCGCGGAGAAGTTCGCGCGGGAGAACGTGGGCGTGTCCATCAGCGTGACCCCCTGCTGGTGCTACGGCTCCGAGACCATGGATATGGACCCTCTCACCCCCAAGGCCATCTGGGGCTTCAACGGCACGGAGCGCCCGGGCGCGGTGTATCTGGCGGCGGTGCTGGCCGCGCACGCGCAGAAGGGCCTTCCGGCGTTCGGCATCTACGGCCATGACGTAAAGGACATCGGCGATTACACCATCCCCGACGACGTCAAGGAAAAGCTGCTGCGGTTCGCCAAGGCCGGTATCGCCGTGGCGGAGATGCGCGGCAAGTCCTACATGGCGCTGGGCGCCATCGCCATGGGCATCGCCGGTTCCACGCCCAACCCCGAGCTGTTTGAAAAGTATCTGGGCATGCGCTATGAGTCCGTGGACATGTCCGAGATCATCCGCCGCTGGAACGAGGGCATCTACGACCACGACGAGTTCGAGCGCGCCATGAAGTGGGTGGACGAGAACATCACCCTCGGCTGGGACAAGAATCCGCCCGAGGTGGCCCACACGCCGGAGAAGAAGCGCGAAGTGCTGGAAAACAGCGTGAAGATGGTCATGATCGGCCGCGACCTGATGATCGGCAACCCGAAGCTGGCCGAGATGGGCTATGTGGAGGAGAGCTGCGGCCACAACGCCATCGCCGCCGGCTTCCAGGGCCAGCGCCAGTGGACCGACCATATGCCCAACGGCGACTTCATGGAGTCCATCCTCAATTCCAGCTTTGACTGGAACGGCATCCGCGAGCCGTTCGTCATCGCCACCGAGAACGACATGCTCAACGGCGTGGCCATGCTCTTTGGCAAGCTGCTGACGAACACGGCGGCGGGCTTTGCCGACGTGCGCACCTACTGGAGCCCCGAGGCCGTGGAGCGCGTGACCGGCTGGAAGCCCGAGGGCCTGGCCAAGGACGGCTTCATCCACCTGATCAACTCCGGCGCGGTGACGCTGGACGCCACCGGCCAGTGCGAGATCGACGGCAAGCCGGCGATGAAGCATTGGTGGGACATCACCCCTGAAGAGGCGGCCAAGTGCTTCGACGCCACCCAGTACTGCTACGGCGACCTGTTCTACTTCCGCGGCGGCGGGTATTCCTCGCACCTGCGCACGCGCGGCGGCATGCCGGTGACCATGTCCCGTCTGAACATGGTGGACGGCCTCGGTCCGGTGCTGCAGATCGCCGAGGGCTGGACCTGCGAACTGCCGGACAACGTGCATGACACGCTGGACAAGCGCACCGACCCCACCTGGCCGACCACCTGGTTCGTGCCGCGCCTGACGGGTACGGACGCTTTCACCGACGTTTACAGCGTGATGAACAACTGGGGCGCGAATCACGGCGCGTTCCACTACGGCCACATCGGCGCGGACCTTATCACGCTGGCTTCGATGCTGCGCATCCCGGTGTGCATGCACAACGTGCCGGAGAAGGACATCTTCCGTCCCAGCACCTGGAACGCCTTTGGCACCAAGGACCGCGAGGGCGCGGACTTCCGTGCCTGCAAGGCGCTGGGCGCGCTGTACGGACAGTATAAGGCCTAAAGACGACGCGGGGCGGCGATGACCGCCCCGAACTCCGACCGGCAGGCGCGCGCTTGCCGGTCTTTGTATAATGGTACAGGAGAGGAACGCCATGCCACTGAAGATCGTTCGCAATGACATCACCAAAATGGCCGTGGACGCCATCGTCGACCCCACGAACCACGCCCTGCGCGGCGACGGGGGTCTGGACGAGGCCATCCACCGCGCGGCGGGGCCGGGGCTGGAGGCAGCCTGCGCGGCGCTGGGCGGCTGCATGACCGGCGAAGCCAAGGTGACGGAGGGCTTCGGCCTGCCCTGCAAGTACGTCATCCACACCGTCGGCCCGGTGTGGCGCGGCGGGCTGTTCGGCGAAAAGCGGCAACTGACCGCCTGTTACCAAAACGCACTGGCGCTGGCCAAAGCGCACGGCTGCGCAAGCGTCGCCTTCCCCCTCATCTCCGCCGCCACCAACGGCTATCCCCGGGCCAAGGCGCTGCGCGTGGCGGTGGACGCCATCGCCGGGTTTCTGCTGGAAAACGAGATGGAGGTCTACATCGTCGTCTTCACCCGCGAGGAGGTGGCGGTGAGCGAAAAGCTGTTCCATGCCGTGGAGCAGTACATCGACGACATCTACGCGGGCGAGCGCTTCGAGGCGCCCCGCCGGAATCGGCGGCAGGCGCTTTGGAACGAAGCGCCCATGGAAGCCTTGGATGTCGCGCAATCCTACGCGCCGTCCGGCCCCACGATGGACATGTACACCCTCGCGGAGATGCTCGATCAGGTGGACGAGAGCTTTGGCAAGACCGTGCTGCGCAAGATCGACGAAAAGGGCATGACCGACGTGGAATGCTACAAGCGCGCCAACATCGACCGGCGGCTGTTCAACAAGATCAAGAACGAGCCGAACTACCGCCCCGGCAAGCAGACGGCGCTGGCCATCGCCATCGCCCTCAAACTGACGCTTTCCGAAACGAAGGAACTTTTGATGAAGGCGGGCTTCGCCCTCTCGCACAGCAACAAGGCGGACATCGTGGTGGAATACTGCATAAAGTCGGGGCTGTACGACATCTTCCAGATCAACGAACTGCTGTTTCGCTTCGACCTTTCGCCGCTGGGGTACTGAATTTGTCGCCCGCGAAGCGACCAAAGCCCTCCCGGTTTCTGATAGCATGGAGCCATCAAAACAAGGAGGGCTTTGTTTATGAAAAAGGGACTTACGGAGGTCGTCTTCATCCTCGACCGCAGCGGCTCGATGGCGGGGCTGGAAAAGGATACCATCGGCGGCTTCAACGCCATGCTGGAAAAGCAGCGGCGGGGCGAGGGGCAGGCGCTGATCTCCACGGTGCTGTTTTCCAATGAGAGCGCCGTCATCCACGACCGCGTGGACGCGCGCGAGGTGCCGCCGCTGACGGAACGGGAATACTTCGTCTGCGGCTGCACGGCGCTGCTGGACGCCGTCGGCGGTGCCATCCGCCACATCGGCAACGTACACAAGTACGCCCGCGAGGAGGACCGGCCCGAGCGCACGCTGTTTGTCATCACCACCGACGGCATGGAAAACGCCAGCCGATGTTACGACCTGCGCCGCGTGCGGGCGATGATCGAGCGGCAGAAGGCGCGCTACGGCTGGGAATTTCTCTTCCTCGGCGCCAACATCGACGCCGTGGACACCGCCGCGCGCCTCGGCATCGACGCCGACCGCGCCGCCAACTTCCACTGCGACGCGCGGGGCACGCAGCTCAACTACGAGGCGGTGAGCGACGCCATAGGCGCCGTGCGCTGCGCCGCGCCGCTGAGCGCGGACTGGAAGGAGCGCATCGACAGCGATTTTCAGAGCCGGCTGTAAAAAACACGCAGGCCGCATCCACAGCGCGTGGGTGCGACCTGCTGCGGCATTTGTCGCGGAACGGGGCGGCACGCCCACCCCCCCTGCGAGCGCCTTGCGGAGCGGATGGCCGGACTTCAACAGGCCGTCGGCGCGTATCTTTCCTGACCTCGCGTAAGGGCGAACCCGATGCCGGAAGATGACATTGCAAATTCATTGCCATTTCAATTCCCGCCCTTGCGCGGAGGCGGACGGCGATGCTATGAAAAGCGCAGTCGGGGAGATTTCGACTCCGGCCCTCTTACAGCGCCTGCGCGCGGAGGAACGCGGCCACCTCGCGCGTTTGCGGCTTGTCCGAACTTTCCAGCGCCTGCGCAAGCGGTTCGGAGCCGAAGCGGCAGCCGAGCAGGCGGGCGCGGATGTCGTCGGCAAGCTCGGTATCCAGCGCGTCGGTGAAGACGCGCACATCCTCCACCCGCGTGTGGCGCAGGGTGAAGAGCAGCTGCGCATTGCCCCATGGGAAGCGCTCTTCCACTTCGAGATCGAACTTCGGCGTTTCGCCCAGCCGCCAATCCCACGAGGCGTGCTTTTCGATGTAGGGGCGGATGTCCGCCCAGGGCAGGGCCTCCGTTTGCAGCGCTTCATACGCGCCGTATTCGCGCGCGAAGGCGTCTTTCAGCGCCTCGAGCAGCGCCTCCACGCGCAGGCCGGGCAGAAAGTCGCTCAAATTGCAGACGCGGGAGCGCACGGACTTGGTGCCCTTGGAGCGCAGCTTGCGCGGATCGACGCGCAGGTACTTCTGCAACTGATCGAGGTCGGAAGCGATGAGCAGCGTGCCGTGGTGCTGCTGGACTTTGCTGCGCTTGCAGAAGGCGTTGCCGGAGAACTTGCGGCCCTCCACGGCGAGGTCGTTGCGGCCGGTGGCCTCGCAGGGGATGCCCAGCGCGCGCACGGCTTCGAGGATGAGGCGCAGCTGCCTGTCCTGATCGTAGCGCTCGGAGCCGGCGATGAAGGAAAAGTTCAAATTGCCGCGGTCGTGGTAGACCGCGCCGCCGCCGGTGATGCGGCGCACGAGCTGCACATGGTCGCGCTCCATGGCGGCGAGGTCGCACTCGGCCCAGGGGTTCTGATTGCGGCCCAAAATGACGGCGTTGTCGTTGATGTAGAAGTACAGCGCCATTTCGTCCGGGGCGATGTGTTCGAGAAACCACTCGTCCGTGCCGAGGTTTTCCCAGCCGTCGCCGGATGTAGATATGTAGAGGTAATTCTTCATGCGTTCTCCCATCCCGCCGCCCCGTTTGGACGGGGAGCGGCTTCCAGACCATTATAGGCCATTTTTTCCCGGCGCGCAAGGCTTGCAGCAGAGATAACATGGTTCATATTGATTTGCGCCGCCCGCGCATGTATGATGATAGGGTAACTCCCCGATCCGGCGAGAAAAAACGCCATTTGCAACCGCCGCGCGCGCAATTGTCAAGCGCGCTTGCTGGCCTGCAACCGCGCGTTTTGCTATCCTGTATCCACAGGCCGGCGCCGCCGGCAGCAAGAAGGAGGTATGGATATGATCTTTGCGGAAAAGGTGTTGGCGCTGCGGCGCAGAAACGGCTGGTCGCAGGAGGAACTGGCGGAGAAGGCGGGCGTGTCGCGCCAATCGGTCTCCAAGTGGGAGAGCGCGGCGAGCATCCCGGACATAGGCAAGATCCTCGAGCTTTCGCGCATCTTCGGGGTCTCCACGGATTATCTGTTGAAGGATGATATGGAGGACGTGGAGTTCACCCGCGAGGACGACGCGCCCGGCGAGCGCCGCGTGACGCTTGCCGAGGCCAACGACTTTCTGCGCGACAAGCGCGCGCAGGCGCGGCAGATCGCCCGTGGCGTGTTTCTGTGCATCCTCTCCCCCGCTGCGCTGATCTTTCTGGCCGGACTGACGGAGCCGAACCCGTATCTGGTCATTTCTGACGGCGCGGCTGCCGGCGCTGGCATGGGCGTTTTGTTCGTACTCGTCGCCATCGCGGTCGCGATGTTCATTTTGAGCGGCATGCGCATGCGGCGTTACGCGCATCTGGACGGCGGTTCATTTGATCTGGAATACGGCGTGGAAGGCATGGTGCGCGAGCGCGCCGCGGCCTATGAGCGTCCCTTTGCGCTGCGCATGGCGGCGGGCGTGACGCTGTGCATCCTCTCGGCGCTGCCGCTGATCGTCGCCGGGGTGCTGGGCGCGCCCGAATACGCGCTGCCAATGCTGGTGGCACTGCTGCTCATCCTGGCGGGCGCGGGCGTGTATCTGCTGGTGGACGGCTGCGTGGTCAAGGGCAGCTTCGACCGTCTGCTGCGCGAGGGTGACTTCACCGCCACCGCCCTTGAAAACGAACGCCGCAACGAGCGGCTGGGCGGCGTCTACTGGCCGGTGGTGGTGGCCGCCTACCTGCTGTGGAGCTTTTTGAGCGGCGGCTGGCACTACACCTGGGTGATCTGGCCGGCGGCGGCGCTGCTGTTCGCGGCGCTTTCGGCGGCGCTCAACTGGCGGCGGTGAGAATCGCGCGCAAAAGCGCCCCCGGCAAGCGGAGGCGCTTTCTTTCTGCCCTAGTCCAGATCGCTGGTCAGGGAGCGGTACCAGCGCGTGACCTTCTCGCGCACCTTGCGGTGCAGCCAACCCTCGCCGCGCGGCTTTTCGGTGTCGGCGTTTTCCAGCGCCTCGGCCATGAACTGCTCCTGCGCGCTCAGGCCGGTCCTGTAATCCGGGAAGCGCTCGTAGTTGCCGTCGCTCTTGAGTTCGCGAGCCTTGGCGGTGTCGCGGAAGTAAATGTCGAGAATGTGGTTGACGCGCTCGCGGATGTGGGGCGCGTAGATGGGCACGGCCACTTCCACGCGGCGCTGCATGTTGCGCGTCATCAGGTCGGCGGAGGAGATGTAGAGCTTCTGCTCCGAGCCGGCGCCGAAGCTGTAAATGCGCGAATGTTCCAGATAGCGGCCGACGATGCTGAACACGCGGATATTCTCCGTGTAGCCCGGCACGCCCGGCAACAGGCAGCAGATGCCGCGCACCAGCATCATGATGCGCACACCGGCGCAGGAAGCCTCGGACAGTTTGTTGATGACCTCCAGATCGGTGACGGAGTTGACCTTGAAGATGATCTGGCCGTCCCTGCCCTTTTTAATCTCCTCGTCGATCAGCTCCATGATGCGGCTCTTCATGCAGCGGGGGGCGACCATCAGCGTTTTGTACTCCTCTTCCAGATTGCCGATGGCCATGTTGCGGAAGAACTCGGCGGCGTCGTGGCCGATGTTCTGGTCGGCGGTGATGAGGGAAAGGTCGGTGTACTGGGCGGCGGTCTTTTCGTTGTAGTTGCCGGTGGCGATCTGGGTGACGTAGCGGGGGTTGCCGTGTTCCAGACGGGTGATGAGGCAGACCTTGGAGTGGACCTTGAAGCCCTCAAAGCCGTAGATGACGCGGCAGCCCGCCGTTTCCAGACGCTCGGACCAGTCGATGTTGTTCTGCTCGTCAAAGCGGGCGCGCAGCTCGATGAGCACCAGCACTTCCTTGCCGTTTTCCGCCGCCAGGCAAAGGGAGTCGATCAGCTTGGCTTCCTTGGCCAGGCGGTAGATGGTGATCTGGATGGAGGTGACGCCGGGATCGTTGGCGGCGCGGCGCACGAGGCGCAAAAACGGCTGCATGCTCTCGTAGGGATAGGACAGAAGCACGTCCCGCCCACGGGGGAACTCGAAGAGGCTGCCGCGCACGAGCTGCGGCGTGAAGGGCCGGTAGCAGAGGCGCTTTTCCATGTCCTCATCGAACTTCTGGCTGAGACCGTAGACGTAGCTCATGGTGAAGGGCGCTTCGGTGGCGTAGATCTGCGCCCGCGTGAGGCCGAGCTTTTCCGAGAGGATGCCGAAGAAGAAGTCGTTGAGCAGCTGCGCGCACTCCAGGCGCACGGGCGCGAGGCGCGAGCGCTGCTTGACGAGCTTTTTCATTTTCTCACGGAAATCGCCGGCGGGGGCGAACTCCTCGTCCTCGGGGCTGATGTCGGCGTTGCGGGTGACGCAGAAGATATTGCGCGACAGCACCGGGTAGGCGGGGAACGCTTCTTCGGCATAGCGGCAGATGACCTCTTCCAGATGCACGTAGCGGATGCCCTGCCCCGGCAAAAACAGCAGCGAGGGCAGCGCCGCGGGCATGGGGATCAGGCCCATGATGGTGCGCTTTTTCTTTTGCAGCTCCACCGCCACATGGGGCACCTTGTTGGCCACGAAGGGGAAGGGATGGTGATCGTCCACGATCTGCGGCGAAAGCACCGGCAGCACGCAGGAGCGCCAGTAATCGTAGACGAACACGGCGTCGTCGCCCTTGAGTTCGTCGATGCTCAAGTCGGCGATGCCATAGGCGCGCAGGGCGTTTTCCACCTCGCGGAAGTAGCGGTCGCGCTTTTTGTAGAGCGGTTCCACGGCGTGGTAGATGCGCTCCAATTGCTGCGAGGGGGACAGCCCGGTCTTGTTGTCGATCTGATCGTCCCCGTCGAGGGACATATCGTAGAGGCTGCCCACGCGCACCATGAAGAACTCGTCCAGATTGCTGGTGAAGATGGCGATGAACTTCAGCCGTTCATAGAGCGGCACTTCTTCGGCATACGCCTCCTCCAGCACGCGCTCGTTGAATTTCAGCCATGAAAGCTCGCGATTTTGTGTGTAGGAAAAACCTGCCATGCCTATCCCCCTGGTCTTACTTTGGTATCCGCGCGCGGGGCGCCTGCTTTATTGTAGCACAGCGCCCGCGCGCAGATGTCTTGATGACTCAACAGTTTCGTGAAGAAAATATGACCGCGTTGCGACGAAAACAGGCAGGAACACACTCCCGCCTGTTTCGCGCCGTCAGTCGCCGAAGCTGATGCCGATGAGCTTGGCGTGCTGGATGAGCTGATCGTCCGGCGAAACGCCCTTCAATTTGCCGGCCACTTCGCCCAGCGGCACTTTCTTGACCTTGCCGTTGATGATGCCCACCATGTAGCCGTACTGGTCCTTGAGGATGAGGTTGGCGGCCTCCGCGCCCAGGCGGGTGGAAAGCACGCGGTCGTACGGGCAGGGGCTGCCGCCGCGCTGCATGTGGCCCGGCACGGTGACGCGGATCTCGATGCCGGTCTTCTTGGCGATCTTTTCGGCGATCTCGTAGGAGACGGAGGGGTACTTGTAGTCGGCCTGCTTTTCCTTGAGGTCCTTCTTGGAAAGGGCGGCGTCCTCCTTGGAGATGGCGCCCTCGGCCACGGCGAGGATGGTGAAGCCCTTGCCCTCCTTGGAGCGGTGCTGGATGGCTTCGATGATCTTGTCGATGTCGTAGGGGATCTCGGGGATGAGGATGATGTCCGCGCCGCCGGCGATGCCCGCGTGCAGCGTCAGCCAGCCGACCTTGTGGCCCATGATCTCGACGATGAACACGCGGTTGTGCGAGGCGGCGGTGGTGTGGATGTAGTCGATGGCCTCGGTGGCGATGTCCACGGCGCTCTGGAAGCCGAAGGTCATGTCGGTGCCGTAGATGTCGTTGTCGATGGTCTTGGGCAGGTGGATGATATTGAGGCCCTCTTCGCGCAAGAGGTTGGCCGTCTTCTGCGTGCCGTTGCCGCCGAGGATGACCAGACAATCAAGACGCAGCTTGTAGTAGTTCTGCTTCATGGCCTCGACCTTGTCCAGGCCCTTTTCGTCCGGCACGCGCATCATCTTGAAGGGCTGGCGGGAGGTGCCCAATATGGTGCCGCCCCTGGTGAGGATGCCGGAAAAGTCGCGCGAGGTCAGCATGCGGTAGTCGCCATAGATCAGGCCCTTGTAGCCGTCCATGAAGCCGTAGACCTCAAGCTCGGTGAGGTTGTGGCTCAGGCCCTTTACCACGCCGCGCATGGTGGCGTTGAGCGCCTGGCAGTCGCCGCCGCTGGTCAGAAGTCCGATCCGTTTCATTCGGGGTCACGCTCCTCTCAAGATGTGCCGGTTGGATATTCAACATTTTTCAATACGTCTATTATACGCGAAACGAACGTGTTTCGCAACAAATAAATAACAAATCATGCAGAATTTAACGCAAATTACACATTCATTGCAGGGCAGTCCGCCACGAAAATACGCCCGCCCGACGGCATCGGGCAGGCGTTGGGGCGTTGACGGCTTATTCCGCGGCCTCCACGGTGAAGGTGGGCACGAAGCCGCGCTCGACGATGAGGTCGTAGACCTTCTGGGTGTAGACGCAGCTCTCCAGCGCCTTGACGAAGTCCGCCTCGGCATTCTCCGGCTTGACGGCGAAGACGTTGACGTAGGACTGGCCGGCGAGGCTTTCCGCGGTTTCGGCGTAGGCGGCGTCGGTGTTGGGGTTGAGGCCGGCGAGGGCGGCGTTGTTGCCGTTGATGATGGCGAAGGCCACGTCGCCGCGCAGGCCGGGGATCAGCTCCGCGTTGGCCTCGTAGAACTCAAGGCCGTTGGGGTTGAGATCGCCGGTGATGTCGTCCGGGGTGACGGTGCTTTCCAGCGTGGTTCCCTCGGGCACGGAGATGAGGCCGGCGTCGGCCAGCAGCAGGAAGGCGCGGGTCATGTTGGTGGGGTCGTTGGGCACGGCGATGGCGTCGCCCTCGGCGATCTCGTCCAGAGAGGTCTTGGTGCCGGGATAGATGCCCATGGGCTCAAAGTGGGTGGGAATGACGGCGGCGAGCTGCTCCTCCTCGGAGACGGAGGCGTTGTAGCCGTCCAGATAGGGGATGTGCTGGAAGAAGTTGATCATCACGTCTCCGCCGGCGACGGCCGGGTTCTCGGTGACGTAGTCCGTGACCTCGATCAGCTCCAGCTCATAGCCGGCGGCGGCAAGGTCTTCCTCGATGAGGCGGACGACCTCCGCGTGCGGGCTGGGCGTGGCGATGACGGACAGCGTCTCGGCCATGGCGCAGCCGGTGAAGGCGAGCGCAAGCACCAGCAGGGCGGCAAACAGTTTCTTCATGGGGACTCCTCCTTTTGAAAATGGGGTCGGGTATGGGGTCGGGCCGCAGCCCGGGACCTTCAGCGGATGCGGTGGTCGAACTTGCGGGTGAAGTAGGAGCCGAGCATGGTGATGATCTGCACGAGGATCACCAGCACGATGCTGGCCGCGTACATGACGTCGTACTGCCGGAGGTTGAGGCCGCGGGTGATGGCCAGAGCGCCCAGACCGCCGCCGCCCGCAGCGCTGGCCATGGCAGTGTAGCCGAGGATGGTGGTCATGCAGATGGCGAAGCCGTTGATCAGCGAGGGCATGGCTTCGGGGATGAGCACCTTGCGCACGATCTGGAAGGTGCTTGAGCCCATGGACTGCGCGGCTTCGATGATGCCGTTGTCCACCTCGTTGAAGCTGCCCTCCACCATGCGCGCCACGTAGGGGAAGGCGCTCACCGTCAGGGGGAAGATCACCGAGACGGTGCCGATGGCGCGGCCCATGACCACGCGCGTCACCGGGAAGAGCATGGCCAAAAGGATGATGAAGGGGATGGAGCGCAAAAAGTTGACGATGGCGCCGGCCACGGCGTTGAACGTGGGCATGGGACGGATGCCGCCGCGCCGGGTGATGACGAGCAGAACGCCCAGCGGCAGGCCGATGATGTAGCTGATGAGCGTGGAGGGCAGCGTCATTTGCAGCGTTTCCGCCAGCGCTTCCCAGATCTGGTTCCAGTTCATTGCGGCCACACCTCCTTGACGGTCAGGCCCTTGGCGTTGAGGAAATCGACGATCTTGCGCCGCGCGGCGTCGTCCCGCGGCATTTCGATGAGCATCTGGCCGTAGGGCTTGTCGTTGAGGCGGCGGATATTGGCGGAGAGGATGTTGACCTCCACGTCGCACTGTTTGACCAGATCGGCGATGACGGGCTGGTTCTCCAAGCCGCCGTCAAAGACGATGCGCAGCGCCGGCACGGGCGGGCGGTCTTCCTCATCATTCTCCGGGAGGATGCCAAAGAGGCGCTTGCCCGCCGCCGAGCGGGTGTGAACGAAGACCTCGTCCACGCTGCCCTCCTCGGCGATGTGGCCGCCGTCGAGGATGGCCACGCGCGTGCAGATCTGGCGGATGACGGCCATTTCGTGGGTGATGACCACCACGGTGATGCCCAACCGCTCGTTGATGTCCTTGAGCAGGGCGAGGATGGACTGGGTGGTCATGGGGTCGAGGGCGCTGGTGGCTTCGTCGCACAAAAGCACTTCCGGGTCGCTGGCCAGAGCGCGGGCAATGGCCACGCGCTGTTTCTGGCCGCCGGAGAGCTGGGCGGGATAGGCGTCCGCCTTGTCCTCGAGGCCGACGATCTTGAGAAGCTCCATCACGCGCTGGTTGGCCTGCGCCTTGGGCACCCCGGCGATCTCCAGAGGATAGCGCACGTTGCGCGCCACCGTTTTTTGCATCAGCAGGTTGAACTGCTGGAAGATCATGCTCACGCGGCGGCGCATGCGGATGAGTTCCTTGCCCTTGAGGGCGAGTATGTTTTCGCCGTCGATGAGGATCTGGCCGTCGGTAGGCGTGTCCAGACGGTTGATGCAGCGGATGAGCGTGGACTTGCCCGCGCCGCTCATGCCGATGATGCCGTAGATCTCGCCCTTTTCGATCTTCAAACTCACGCCGCCGAGGGCCACGACCTCGCCCCCCGGCACGGGATAGACCTTTTTTAAGTCCCGCAATTCGATCAATGGTTGCGCCACGAACTGTTCATCCTTTCCCGGTCAACACAAAAGCCGCTCCGCATGATCGCGAAGCGGCAGAGATCCACAGATTCCTCAGCGAATATCCGGCACCACAAGATCACACGCGAAGGCAGCCTGCGCGCTTGGACATTCGCATGGCAAACTGCTTCATCGCCGGACCCTCCTTCGTAAGATGCCGTATAAGGGAACGTTGTGCATATTATAGCGCCTCTTCGTGCAAAAGTCAACCGTTTCCGGCTGCATCGCGGCGAAAAGGCGTCGATTTAATCAAACCATCACATTTGGCCTGCAAAAAGGGCGGTTCTCCCCCGCCCTATCTTCCCCGCGCGGCCCGCGCCGCCCGCGCGCGCAGGTCGGCAAACGAGCCGATGTCTCCCGGATCGCGGCCGATCCTGCCGCGCACGTCGGCGGGCAGGGCGAGGTAAAAGTCCCGCGCCCGGGCGTCCGTTTCCAAAAGCGCGATGAGGTCCGCTTTTCCCATATACATCCCTCCGGGTACAGTTTGCCCGGCGGAGGCGAAGGGTTGCGCGGAAAAATGTCCCTCCGCCGCGCGGGCGGAGGGGCGTTTTGCAAGGCGGCGTTTTACGCCATCTTCGCTTCGTAGCCGGCTTCCTTGACGGCGCTGACGAGGGCTTCGTCGGAGACTTCGCCGGTGTACTGGACCACGGCGCGCTTGTTCTCCACGTCGGCCTCGGCGGCGGTGACGCCGTTTACGCTCAGCAGGGCCTTTTCCACGTGCGCCTTGCAGTGCGCGCACATCATGCCTTCAACATGCAGTACCTTTTCCATCGTTTCCATTCCTTTCTCTGTTTCTTCCGCGGGCAGGTCGCCCGGGGTATGCTGACCGGCTTCCATGGCCGGGGCGGACGGATCGACGGCCCCGCTTTCGCGGCGCTTGAAGAAGCGCAGGCGCAGGGCGTTGGTGACCACGCAGACGGAACTTAAGCTCATCGCCGCCGAGCCGATCATCGGGCTCAGGCGGATGCCGAAGGCCGGGAAGAGCGCGCCGGCGGCCACGGGGATGCCGAGGACGTTGTAGAAGAACGCCCAGAAGAGGTTCATGTGGATATTGCGGATGGTGGCGCGGCTCAAGTCGATGGCCGTGGCCGCGTCCTCCAGAGAATCCTTCATCAGCACGACGTCGGCAGAGTCGATGGCGATGTCCGTGCCCGCGCCGATGGCGATGCCGATGTCCGCGCGGGTGAGCGCCGGGGCGTCGTTGATGCCGTCGCCGACCATGGCCACCTTGTGGCCCTGCTCCTGCAGGCGGCGGATGACGGCTTCCTTCTGCGTGGGCAGCACGTCGGCGATGGCCTCGCCAATGTCCAACTCTTTGCGGATGGCCTCGGCGGTCTTGCGGTTGTCGCCGGTGAGCATGACCACGTTGAGGCCCATTGCGCGGAAGCGGCGGATGGCGGCGCGGCTGGTCTCGCGCACGGTGTCGGCCACGGCGATAATGCCGAGGACGCGGCCCTCGCGGGCGAAGATGAGCGGCGTCTTGCCCTCGCTTGCGAAGCGCTCCATCTGCGCGCTCGCGGGGGCGGTGTCGATGCCGTTTTCGGCGAGGAAGGCGGCGTTGCCGGCGAGGCATGCCTTGCCGTTCAGCGTGGCCTGCACGCCGCGGCCGGAAGTGGCGCTGAAGGCCTCTGCCCTGGGCACGGCGAGGCGCTGCTGTCTGGCCTTTTCCACCACGGCCTCGGCCAGCGGGTGTTCGCTGCCGGCCTCGACCGCCGCGGCCTGAGCAAGAAAGTCGCTCTCGGCAAGGCCGGGCTCAAGCACGGCAATGTCCGTCACCGAGGGATGGCCGGAGGTGATGGTGCCGGTCTTGTCCAGCACAATGGTATCGACGTTGTGCAGATTTTCCAGCGCCTCGGCGCTCTTGATGAGGATGCCGAACTCGGCGGCCTTGCCGGTGCCGACCATGATAGCCACGGGCGTGGCCAGCCCCAGCGCGCAGGGGCAGGAGATGACCAGCACGGAGATGGCGTTGGAGAGGGCGAACTCGAAGCCGTAGCCTGCGACCATCCAGATGATGGCGGTCACAAGCGCGATGCCCATGACCACGGGCACGAACACGCCGCTGACCTTGTCGGCGAGGCGGGCGATGGGCGCTTTGGAAGAGCTGGCGTCGTCCACGAGGCGGATGATCTGCGCGAGCGTGGTATCGTTGCCCACGCGCGAGGCGCGGAAGCGGAAGGCGCCGTTTTTGTTGATGGTGGCGGAGATGACCGTGTCGCCAACGCGCTTTTCCACGGGGATGCTCTCGCCGGTGATGGCGGCCTGATCGACGTAGCCAAAGCCCTCGATGACCTCGCCGTCCACGGGGATGCTCTCGCCGGGCTTGATGACCACGACGTCGCCGGCGACCACCTGCTCGGCGGGCACGGTGACTTCCACGCCGTCGCGCACGACCACGGCGGTCTTGGGCGCAAGATCGACCAGCTTGCCCAGCGCATCTGAAGTCTTTGATTTGGAGCGCGCCTCGAGGTACTTGCCGACGGTGACGAGCGTGAGGATCATCGCCGCGGACTCAAAGTAGAGGGCGTGGGCGTACTCGTGTACCACAGCCATGTCGCCGTGACCGAAGCCGTAGGCCATGCGGTACATGGCGAAAATGCCGTAGAGCAGCGAGGCGCTGGAGCCGACCGCCACCAGAGAATCCATGTTCGGCGCGCGGTGGGCGAGGGCCTTGAAGCCGACGATGTAGAACTTGCGGTTGATGAGGATGACCGGCACGGTGATGACCAGCTGCGTCAGCGCCGAGATGAGGGCGTTTTCCGTGCCGGTGAGGAAAGCGGGCATCGGCAGGCCCATCATGCCGCCCATGGCCACGTACATCAGCGGGATGAGCAGTATGATCGAGGAGATGAGGCGGCGCTTCATCGACGCCTGATCGTCCTCGGCGCGCTGCTGGCGCGACTGCCACTCCTCGCGGAAGCCGGAAGAGGCCTGCGCCTGCGCGCCCTGCGACGGGGCCTCGGCGTCGCTGGCGCCGTAGCCGATCTCCTGCACCGCCGCGCAGATGACGGGGGCGGTGAGCGCGCTTTCATCGTATTCGACCGTCATGCGGCCGGAGAGCAGGTTGACGTCCACATCCTTGACGCCTTCCAGCTTTTGCACGCGGCGGGTGACGTTGGCCTGACAGGCCGCGCACGTCATGCCGGTGACGTTGAATTTCTGCGTTTTCACGGTTGCCTCCTATTTGAGCTTCTTCACAAGTTCTATGGCTTCATCGACGATGGCGGTGTTGCCGTTTTGTATCTCCTCGACCACGCAGGTCTCCATGTGGTCCTGAAGCATCACGTAGCCCAGCGCCTGCAGGGCGCTCTCCGCCGCCGCTACCTGCATGAGGATGTCGCCGCAATAGCGGTCTTCCTCCACCATCTTCTTGATGCCGCCCAATTGCCCGATCACGCGGTTAAGGCGGTTGATGAGTTTCTTTTTCGCCTCTTCGCTGCGCGGCGTGTGCTTGTAGCGGCAGCAGGCCGGTTTCTGTTCCTGCATTGGCGCTCGCTCCTTTCATATACCCCCATCCGGTATTTCTCCCCGACGTTTATAATATACCCTTTGGGGGTATCTGTCAATCGCTTCTTGTGAGATTTAACAGTTTTCAGGAGCCAACTGTAGGGCGAAAGCGACCACCTGTCGAAAAAGGCTGGCGCTCGCGGCGCGGGCGGTGTATACTGGAGGCGACGAGAGGGGGACGGCCATGAACGTGGAAGTGCGCATCGACCCAAACTGCGCGGAGGCGCGCGCCGTCATTACCGCGCCGCGGATGACGGAGGAAGTTGAGGCGGCGCTGCGGCTGCTTGGGCGCGGGCCGGAGCGGAAATTGACCGGCTTTCGCGGCGGCGAGGCGGAATTGCTCGACCCGGCGGACATACTGCGCGTCTACGCCGGGGGCGGCAAGGTCTACGCGGTCACGGAGCGGGGCGAGTTTGAACTGCGCATGCGTCTGTACGAGGCGGAGCGGCGGCTGGAGGGCGGGGCGTTCGCGCGCATCTCCAACGCGGAGCTTATCAACCTCGACCGCGTGCGCGCCTTTGACCTGCGGCTGACGGGCACCATCGTGGTGCGCTTTGCCGACGGCAGCATCACCTACGCGGCGCGCAGGTATGTGGCGGCGTTGAAAAAACGGCTGGGCATCGGAGGGGAGAAGAAATGAAGAAGAAAGTGTTTTTGCTCTGCGGCGCGGGGGCGCTCTTTGGCGTGGCGCTGAGTACGATCATCACCATTCTGATCTCATTGACCGCGGGCGACGGGCGCTTTTACCCCGTCGTGCCGGAGCTGATCGCCGACTGCGGGGGCGAACTCAACGCCGTGATGCTGCAAGCGGCGCTCTCCATGCTCTACGGCGCGGCCTGGGCAGGGGCGGCGCTCATCTGGCGGCGGGATGGCTGGAGCCTGACGAAGCAGACCGCGCTGCACCTGCTCGTCTGTTCCGCCGCCACCTTCCCCATCGCCTGGGCCTGCCGCTGGATGCGCCACGACGCGGCGGGGGCGGCGCTGTACTTCGGCATCTTCTTCGCCATCTACGCGCTGGTCTGGCTGGGGCAATATCTCGGCATCCGCAGGCGGCTGCGGGAGGTAAACCGCGCGCTGGGGGCGCGAAGGGATGGGGCGTGAAAAAGCGCGGGCGGCCGCTTGACCGTCCGCGTTGTCTGTTTGTAAGCTCAGTAGTTCTCGGCGTTGATCTCGAAGTAGCTCTGCGGATGGGCGCAGGTAGGGCAGATCTCCGGGGCGGCGGTGCCGACGACGATGTGGCCGCAGTTGCGGCATTCCCAGACCTTGACCTCGCTCTTTTTGAACACCTCGGCGGTCTCCACATTGCGCAGGAGGGCGCGGTAGCGCTCCTCGTGGTGCTTTTCGATGGTGGCCACGAGGCGGAAGCGGGCGGCGAGTTCCGGGAAGCCCTCTTCCTCGGCGGTTTTGGCAAAGCCCTCGTACATGTCCGTCCACTCGTAGTTCTCGCCCTCGGCGGCGTGGAGGAGGTTCTGCGCCGTGTCGCCGATGCCATTGAGTTCCTTGAACCACATCTTGGCGTGTTCCTTCTCGTTCTCGGCGGTCTTGGCAAAGAGCGCGGCGATCTGCTCGTAGCCCTCTTTTTTGGCCACGGAGGCAAAGTAGGTGTACTTGTTGCGCGCCTGCGATTCGCCGGCGAAGGCGGCTTCGAGGTTCTTTTCCGTCTGCGTGCCGGCGTAGCGGTTGGCCTTGGCTTCCCCGACCAGCTCCAGTTTGTCGCCGGTGGCCTTGCAGATGGGGCAGACGGGCGTTTCGCCCTCGGGAACGGAGAACACGTGGCCGCAGACTTTGCACTTGTAGGTCTTCATGGGTTTCTCTCCTTTTTTCTTTTTATCATTGCAGGGGACGACTTCCATCAGTTTCCACACCGCGTCCAGCGGGAAGCCCTCGGCGGGCGGGGAGACTGCCCACGAGGCCAGCAGGTTGTGGGCGTTGCCGCTCTGGGGCAGCATGTAGCCCGCTTCGCGGAGGATGTCCTCGCCGACGAGGCGCACGGACCTGGCCACGGCCTTGCAGAGGCGGTAAAGGCCGTCCTCCGCGGCTGTCTCCGCCGTTTGCAGGGCGATCTTTTCTTCCTCCGCTCTGCGTTCGGCGAGGGCGTTGGCAAGGGCGACGACGCTTTCCGCCTTTTTCTGCTGGGGCGGATAGTCCACGGGCACCATGGAGATGGCTCCGCTGGGGCAGGCCCCGGCGCAGTCGCCGCAGCCCAGGCATTTGCCCGTGTCGATGACGCTGTTCTCGGTGTCCGTCGCTCCGGTGGGGCAGACGTAGAGGCAGAGGCAATCCTTGGTACACAGGCGCAGGTTGCGCACCGCCACGCGCTTCATGCGGAAGCCCTCCCTTCGATCTTCTCGAATTTCCACGCCGGGACTTTGCAGACCGGGCAGAGCTGGGGCGGTTCCTTGCCGACGTAGGCAAAGCCGCAGACGGAGCAGACCCAGATGTCCGTATCGCGCAGCATGGCCTCGCCCTCGCGGCGGTAGCGCTCGACAAGCGTTTTGAGGATGGCGGTCACCTTTTCGCCCCACACGCAGATGCGCTGCGTGCCGCGGTCGCCCGCCTGTACGGCGGCGGCGTTGAGGGTGGGGTAGGCGGCAAGGTCTTCGCCGATGCGGGAGGCGAGGGCGTCCACGCCCGTTTCCCGCGCGGCGGGCGCGGCGGCGGCAAACCAATTGGCGATCTCGCGGAAGAGGGCGGCTTCTTCCTCCTTATACTGCTTTTCGCAGCCGCGGGCGAGGTTGGAGCAGAGGATGGAGAGCGCGCCGGGCGAGAGCTTTTGCATATCGCCATGCACCGGCGCGTGCGGGGCGACGGTCGGGGCGGGCGCGGCGCTCTTTGCCGCCGCTTCCGGGGCGAAGGCGGACTTGGCCGCGCCGCAGAGGGGGCATGTCCACGTTTCCGGCAGCGCGGCAAAGGGCTTGCCCTGCTTTGCCTCGTCGTAGACATAGCCGCAGATGGAGCAGACGTATCTCATGTTCGGTCTCCTCTCTTTTTTGGGGGGCGGTCGGTCTATGCGGCTGTCCTGCGTTCGTGGGGCGGGTATGAGATGGGATGATCATGGGTCACATGTCCATTGTAACGGGGAAAAAGTGCGTTGTCAAGCCACGCACGCAAAAAGGCCCCCGGGATCTCCGGGAGCCTTTGGAAATGCGCCTTACGCCTCGGCCTTGACCTTCTTCAGGTGTACGAAGCGGGGCAGACCGTCTTCGACGGTCATCCTGGTCTGGCCCTGAATGAGGGGCAGAGCGTAGTCGATGAAGCCTTCGGTGATGCCGTCGCCCTCGTTGTTGATCCACTGGCGCGGCACCTTCTTCTCGGTGTTGGCGACGATGCTCAGGTCGAAGAGCTTGATCTTGCAGGTGTACTTGCCGTCCACCATCTCGCGCTCGAAGCCGACCATCTTGTCGGTGACGCCATTGACGGCGTTCTCCACGGCGGCCTTGCCGGACATGAAGGACTCGTCGATGTCGGTCTGGGAGGCGCAGTGCGCCGCGCAGCGCTGCAGCAGGGAAAGCTCGATGCCGCGCACCTTGGCGCCGGTGGCCTGCTTGACGTGGTTGGCGAGGAAGGCCGCCAGACCGCCCAGCTGCGCGTGGCCGAAGGAGTCCTTGGCCATGTTCTTGTTGGCGTACTCGGCGATGAAGGTGCCGTCCTTGTCGTGGATGCCCTCGGAGACGGCGACGATGCAGTTCTTGTTCTGCTCGTAGATGGCCTTGACCTTTTTGGTGAACTCATCAAGGTCGAAATCCACCTCGGGGAGGTAGATGAGGTCCGGGCCGCAGCCCTTGACGCCAGCCAGCGCGGCGGCGGCGGTCAGCCAGCCCGCGTGACGGCCCATGCACTCGATGATGGTGATCATGCCGGTATCGTAGACGTGCGCGTCGCAGTACACTTCCATAATGGAGGTGGCGATGTACTTGGCGGCGGAGGCAAAGCCCGGGCAGTGGTCGGTGCCGGCCAGGTCGTTGTCGATGGTCTTGGGGATGCCCATCACGCGGCACTCATAGCCGTTCTTCAGCATGAACTTGGAGATCTTGTTGCAGGTATCCATGGAGTCGTTGCCGCCATTGTAGAAGAAATAGCGGACGTTGTACTTCTTGAAGATCTCGAGGATGCGCTTGTAGTCGGTATCGTCCTCATCGGGGTCCTTGAGCTTGTAGCGGCAGGAGCCCAGCGCCGAGGAGGGCGTGTATTTCATCATTTCCAGTTCCTGGGGGTCTTCCTGGCCCATGTCGATGAGGTCGTCTTCCAGCACGCCCTTGATGCCGTGGCGCGCGCCCAGCACCTTGGTGATGCAGTCGCTCTCCAGCGCGGTCTTGATTGCGCCGTAAGCGCTGGCGTTGATGACGGAGGTCGGGCCGCCGGACTGGCCGATGATGCAGGCACCCTTGAGCTGAGACATAAGGATCCTTCCTTTCCAAACATGTTGGTGGGATATACCCATACATACAAAATCTATCACAGTTTGCGCGCCTTGTCAAACGCGATGCGGTTAAGATTGCGCGGCTTTGCGCGTTCCTTCGACATCTATGACCACCACCTCGGGCGGATCGAACACGCGCGGCAGGCGCGGGTAGTAGGAAAGGCCGCGGCTGACGACGAGGGAGGTCTCCCCCACCTCGTAAAGCCCGCCGGCGTACTGGGGAAACCAGCCCTGATCGGGGGCGAAGAGGCCGTTGACCAGCAGGGGGATGCGCACCTGCCCGCCGTGGGTGTGGCCGGACAGCACGAGGTCGAAGGGATACTGGCGGTAGAGGTCGATGTAGTCCGGGCGATGGGCGAGGAGGATGTTGTAAGCATCCGGGGAGAGGCTTTCAAAGGCGGCGGCGAGGGCGGAAGCGCATTCCTCCGCCGTGCGGTATTCGCGCAGGCCGCAGAGGTTCACCTGCCCCCACGGGGTGTTCAGCGGCAGCACGCCGTCCTCCAGTATGGTTACGCCGTAACCTTCAATCTTCTCCAGAACATCTTCAAAGTCCGGCCGCCAGCGGTCGTGGTTGCCGGAGACGTAGTAGGCGGGGATGCCGGTGCGGGAAAGGGCCTCGAAGAAGGACAGGGCGTTTTCCAGCGGCGCCACGTCGTCAACGATGTCGCCACCCAGAAGGATGGCGTCCGGGCGCTGATCCAGCACGAGGTCGAGAAGCTCGCGGTGGCCTTCGCCGTAGACGGCGCTGTGCAGGTCGGTGAGCAGGGCGATGCGCAAGCGCGCGTCTTCGGTGAGTTTGTCCGTCTCCAGGCGATAAAAGCGCAGCGTCAGCCCGCGCCAGAGGGCGCAGACGAGCAAAAGCGCGCAAAAGCAGATGCAGAACAGGGCGATCCCCCAACCTCTTTTCATGATCTCCTCCCCAGGGCGCGCCGCACTCCCCCCGACGCGGCGGCATACGATGCAGGGAAGCAAGGATGATGAGGTGATGTCGATGCTTCCCAACTCCTATTATTATAACACATCTTCCGGCGGCGGTCTACGCGCGGCGGGCCGCTGCTGTCAATCCAGCTGCCGCCCCATCCCCTATGGCTGTTGCTGCTGCGGGCCTTCCGGCCCTTCCGGCCCCACCGGCCCCGGCGCGACCGGCCCCACCGGCCCGACTGGCCCGACTGGCCCCACCGGCCCCGCGGGCGCGCAGGGCGCCGTCGGTTTGACGGGCGCGACGGGCCCCACCGGCGCCACCGGCCCGACCGGCGCGCAGGGCGAGGGTCTGGAAACGCTGCAGCCCTTTGCCGCCGGGGCTTCTTACAGGATGGGCGATCTGGTGTTTTACGATGGCAGCCTCTATCAGGCCGACATCAACGACCCCACGGGCACGCCCGGCTCCTCCGCGGACTACAATCTCGTCACCGTCATGGGCCCCACGGGCGCGACCGGGCCGACCGGCCCCATCGGCCTGACTGGCCCCACCGGCGCGCAGGGCGTCATGGGCGCGACCGGGCCGTCTGGCATGATTGGACCGACCGGCCCCGCAGGCATGACCGGCGTCGCCGGACCCACCGGGCCGACCGGTGCGACAGGGCCTTCCGGCGTCGCCGGACCCACCGGGCCGACCGGCGCAGCGGGTGCAGAAGGGCCGACCGGCCCCACAGGAGCCACGGGACCCACTGGCCCTTCCGATGGACCGACGGGTCCCACCGGGCCGACCGGCCCTGCTGGCGCACAGGGCAGCGCAGGACCGACCGGGCCGACCGGCGCACAGGGCGACGAGGGACCCACCGGCCCCACGGGCCCCACGGGCCCCACCGGCCCCACAGGACCGACCGGGCCGCAGGGCACTGCCGGCACACAGGGCGCGCAGGGCGACGAGGGTCCTACCGGCCCCACGGGTCCTGCCGGCGCACAGGGCGTTGCCGGCGCAGAAGGGCCGACCGGGCCAACAGGACCCACTGGGCCGACCGGGCCGGCCGGATCTGAAGGACCAGCGGGTTCGGCAGGCGCGCAGGGCGACGAAGGCCCCACGGGACCAACCGGCCCCACGGGTCCCACCGGGCCGCAGGGCACCGCTGGCACACAGGGCCTGCAGGGCGATGAAGGGCCGACCGGCCCCACGGGTCCCACCGGGCCGACCGGGCCAGCGGGCGCGATGGGCCTTTCCGGCCGCAGTCTGGCTGTGCGCTCCATCAGCATCACCGGCCCGGACGGCGCGCCCAGTGTGCGGGACGCGGGCGACGAGCGGCAGGGGCTTTTGGACTTCGTGCTCCCCGCAGGTCCCACCGGCCCGGCCGGCCCGGCTGGCAAGGGCACGGCGGCGCTGGCCTATCAGCTCGGCTCACTGCGCAACGATGCAACTGATGGCGCGCTGACGCTCTCCACGCTGCTGGCAGAACCGGCGGAGGACTACGCGCTTTCGCAGAACGCGCTGACGCTGCGCGAGGCGGGCACGTATCTTCTGCGCTACACGGTGTTCGTGCCGGAGCAGGCCGCCATCGACACGGTGCTGCGATTGCAGGCCAACGAGCAGACGCTGCTTTCCAGCGTCGTCCACGCCGTGAAGAGCGCCGGAGCGGGCCAGAGCGCCACCTTTGGCGGTCAGGCGCTGCTGGTGGCGGGCGCGGATACGCTGGTGCGCCTGACCAGTTCCGCGGCGATCAACATCGCCGACACCGCAGCCAACGCCTCGGTTACGCTCTCGGCGGAGCGCATCGCCTGACGCAAAAGCGCGCGGCGGAGGAACGTTCCCCCGCCGCGCGATGAAAAAACGACCCGTGGGCATTTCGTCCCACGGGCCGCGTCGCGTTTCCTTACGCTTCCTTTTTCTTCTTTTCCTTGCCCGTCACCTTGTTGAGGGTCATGATGACGGCCATGATGATGGCGATGACCAGGAAGATGCCGACCATGCCCTTGAGCATATAGCCAAGGGAATCCACGAAGGCCGCGCCGTCGATGTGGATATCTACATGCGCGTCGGACGGGTCCGCTTCCTCCTCGCCCATGCCGATGGAGCGGAGGTATTCGTCGTGTTCCGCAACCTGTTCCGCGAGGGAATCCAGCAACTCCTGCTCCTCGGTGAGCAGCATTTCTTCCGAAGCCACGAGGGCCTGTTCTTCAACCGTAGGCATATGCGTACCTCCTTCTGCTTAAAGCGTGGGGATGAGGGAAATGATCATGCCGCCGGCGATGACCGAGGCGATCTGCCCGGCCACGTTGGCGCCCGCCGCGTGCATGAGCAGGAAGTTCTGCGGGTCTTCCTTGAGGCCCATCTTATGGACCACGCGGGAGGACATCGGGAAGGCGGAGATGCCCGCCGCGCCGACCATGGGGTTGATCTTCTTCTTGAGGAAGAGGTTGAGGAACTTGACGAAGAACACACCGCCAATGGTGTCGAAGCAGAAGGCCACCAGGCCCAGGGCAAGGATGACGATGGTGTTGATTTTGAGGAACTTCGACCACACCATCACCGGGGCCACGGACAGGCCCAGCAGCAGCGAGATGAGGTTGGCCAGCACCTTCTGCGCCGTCTCGGAGAGCGAATCAAGCACCAGGCACTCGCGCAGGAGGTTGCCGAACATCAGGAAACCGACCAGCGCCACGCTCTTGGGGGCGGCGATGCCGGCGATGAAGGTGACGAAGATGGGGAAGAGGATGCGCGTGGTGCGCGAGATGTTGGCGGGGTTGTATTCCATCTTCATCATGCGCTCTTTCTTGGTGGTGACCAGGCGGATGCAGGGCGGCTGCACCATGGGCACCAGCGCCATGTAGGAATAGGCCGCCACGATGATGGCGCCGATGTACTGCGTGCCAAAGTGCTGCGCCACGAAAATGGAGGTCGGGCCGTCCGCCGCGCCGATGATGGCGATGGAGGCCGCGTCCTGCAAAGTAAAGCCCAGCAGGCGCGCCAGCGACAGCGTAAAGAAGATGCCAAACTGCGCCGCCGCGCCGCAGAGGATCATCTTGGGGTTGGAAAGCAGCGGGCCAAAGTCGATCATCGCGCCGATGCCGATGAAGAGCAACAGCGGGAAAAGCTCGGTAACGATGCCCGCGTCGTAGAGGATCTGCAGCTCCTTGAGCGCGCCGTCCAAGGGCAGGTTCACGAGGATCGCGCCCAGACCCATGGGCAGGAGCAGCGTCGGCTCCATTTCCTTTTTGATGGCGCAGTAGATCAGCGCGCCGCCGATCACCCACATGACCGCCATCTGCCACGTGATGCCCTGAATGTTTTCAAGCAGCCAGTCCAGCCAGTCCATAGACATCCCCCTTGGTGTTTTTCGGGCGCTTGCAAAAGGCGGCCTGTGGCCGTGCCACTGTGACCGCCGCCTCCGGCGCGTTTTTGCCGGAGCCAAGACTTCCCTTTATAAAAATGAGTATAACATACCGGGCGGAAGCGTGTCAATATGCGCGCAAAGTTCCTTTATACTTTCTTTAGATGCCGGCTTTTTCGTATTGACATATTTCGCCACATTCTTTATAATCATGTTGAGGGCTTGAAAACACGCTTGGATACAAAGGAGGCCATCCATGAACATCCGCTTTCGCCGCCTCGCGGCGCTGACCCTTTCCATCCTGCTCGCGCTCACATTGCTGACCACCGGCCACGCGCAGTCGTATAGCTCCCTCGTAGAGGACGTGCTTGACCGCTTCGCCAGCAACGACGCGCGCTGTGAGAGCGCGCCCCAGCAGAGCGTCAACGGCGTCTACCGCTGCGTGGAACTGCTGGCCATCATCGCCTACAGGCTGGACGATGAGGGCGCGTATGGAGACCTCATTGGCGACGTGCTGGATACCTTCGCCAGCAACGACGCGCGCTGCGAGAGCGCGCCCCAACAGAGCGCCAACGGCATCTACCGCTGCGCGGAGCTGCTGGCCATCATCGCTTATGAATTGGATACCAGCGGCGTCTACGGTCCTCTCGTGGACGACACGCTGGAGCTGCTTTCCCAGAACGACGCGCGCTGCGAGAGCGCGCCCCAGCAGAGCGCCAACGGCTTTTACCGCTGCGCGGAGCTGCTGGCCATCATCGCCTACGAACTGGATACCAGCGGTCTCTACGGCTCTCTGGTGGGCGACACGCTGGATCTGCTCTCCCAGAACGACGCGCGCTGCGAGAGCGCGCCCCAGCAGAGCGCCAACGGCTCCTATCGCTGCGTGGAGCTTTTGGCCATCATCGCTTATGAGTTGGATACAGCCGGACTTTATTCGGACGTCATCTCCGGCACGCTCGAGCGCTTTTCCGCCAACGAGGCCGCCTGCGAAAGCGCGCCGCAGCAGACCGTCAACGGTTCCTACCGCTGCGTGGAGCTGCTGGCCGTCATCGCCTATACGCTCGGGGGCGACGCGGTCTGAAAGCGGTTGCGGGCTTTATCAGCGCTCTGGGGCGGCGTTTCCACCACAGCGGGGAAACGCCGCCCCTTTTCAGCGCCGCCTGAAGATCCAGAACTTGCTGGCGAAGTAGTTGGCGGCGATGACGACCACCTGCACGATGAGCTTGGCGAGCATGTCGTTCATGCGCCACGCGCCCACGAAGAGCAGCATGAGCAAAACGTCCATGACCAGAGAGAGAACGCGCGCGGAGAGGAACTGGGCAAGTTCGCGCCTGACATTGCCGCCTTTGCTTTTGAACACCCAGCGCTTGTTGGGGTAAAAGGCGAAGGCCACCGCCGCCAGCCAGGCAACCAGCGTGCCGGCGACGATCAGGCCCACGTTCTGGAAACTGTCGTCCATGATCAGCGCGGCAAGGCCGGGGCTGCTCCCCTCCCCGCCCACCAGACGGGTAAAGAGGAAGTAGACCACGTAGTTGACCACCGTGGTCAGCCCGCCCACGAGGCAGTAAAGGAAGATCTCCCGCAGGCGCTCGTTGTTCCAGAGCTTTTTGATCATCGCAGCGTCCTCACAAGATAGGTCATGTCGTCCAATTCGCCTTCTTCAAAGGTCACGCCGGGGTAGTTGTCGCGGAAGAAGTGCGGCGCGGTCCAGGCGTATTCAAAGCCCAGTTTTTCATAGAAGGGCAGAAGGTCCTCGCAGGTGCCGACGTACATGCGCTCATGCTCCGCGGCCAGCAGGCGGAACAGGTGCATGAGCAGGCGCGTGGCGTAGCCTTTTCCACGCGCGTCCTTTTCCGTGGCGAGGTTTTTCAGTTCGCAGCCGTCCTCGCGGCGGGTGATGACGGCCTCGGCCACGGCGCGGCCATGGGCGAACAGCACGTACATGTCGCCCGCGTCCAGATAGCGGTCGATCATCGCCTCACTGGGGTCGGCGTCGAGCAAAAGCGGCAGGTATTCGCGCTTGCCGGCGGCGATGCGGCGGATCTCCTCCGGGGCCAGTTCGCCGTTCTTCCAGTGCTTGCGGCAGAGGGCGACGTAGCTTTCGTTGCCGCCAAGGACGATCTGTTCCCCGGCCTTGACCACCTTGCCGTTTGCCACGCGGGCGTTGCAGGTGGCCTTGCGGCCGCACCAGCAGACGGTCTTGATCTCCTCGATGGTGTCCGCCCAGGCCAACAGCCAGTGGCTGCCCTCAAAGAGGTTGCCCTGAAAGTCGGCGCGCAGACCGTAGCAGATGACGGGGATGCCGCGCCCGTCCACGATGTCCACGAGCTGCTCCACCTGCGCCTTGGTGAGGAACTGCGCCTCATCGACGATGAGGCAATCGTAGAGGCTGAGGTCGATGCCGGGAAGGTCCTCGACAAATTCACAGGGCGCGCACAGCCCCGAGCGCGAGCCGACCAGTTTTTCGCCATCGCGGCTGTCGAGGCGCGGCTTGAGAAGGAGCGCGTTCTGGCCGCGCTCGCGGTAGTTGTACTGCACCATGATGGCGTTGGCGGTCTTGGAGGAGCCCATCGCTCCGTAGCGGAAATAGAGTTTGGCCATGTTTATCCCCTTTGGCAGCTTGCCCGGCGGACCGGGAAACGGTTTCCGCCTTGTATTCGACAAAAGAGGGGAAGATTCCTGCCCGCCGCTTGCCAGCGGCAGATTTAACGGTTACAATAGAGGCGGAGGTGGAAAAAATGACCATCGCCGGCGTCATCGCCGAATACAATCCCTTTCACAACGGGCATCTGCATCATTTGCGGGAAACGCGGTATCTCACGGGCTGCGAGGGGCTGGTCGTCTGCCTGGGCGGCAGCTTCACCCAGCGCGGAGAACCGGCCATGCTCTCCAAATGGGCGCGCGCGCGCATGGCGCTTTTGTGCGGTGCGGACGCCGTGTTTGAATTGCCTGCGCCCTTTGCCGTGCGCACGGCGGACTTCTTCGCCCGCGGCGGCGTGGGCGTGCTGGCGGGGCTTTCCTGCGACATCCTTTCCTTCGGCTGCGAGACGGCGGACCTTAAATTGCTGGAAACGCTCGCCGAACTGCGGGAGACGGAGCCGGAGGCGCTTTCCAGAGGGGTGCGCGCGCGGCTGGAGGCGGGCATGAGCCACGCCCGGGCGCGCGGCGAGGCGGTGGCGGAATACCTCGGCCTGCCCGCGGAGGAATTGAACGCGCCCAACATGGCGCTGGCGGTGGAATACCTGCGCTGCCTGCGGGGGACGGAGACAAGGCCGCTGGTCATTCCCCGCGTGGGCGACTACCACGGCGCGCTTCTCGCCCCCATCTGTTCGGCCACGGCGGTGCGCAAGGCGCTGGCGGGCGGAGAAGACGTTTCCATGGCGGTGCCGGCGGAGTGTCTGCCGCTGTTGCCGGAAAAACCGCGCCTGCCGCTGGACGCGGTGTTCCTCTACCGGCTGCGGCAGGGCGGGCTTTCCCTGCCGGACGCGGGCGAGGGGCTGGACGGGCTGCTCATGCGCGCGGCGCGGGAGAGCGGCTCGCTGGAGGAGGTCATTGAGCGCGTCAAGTCGCGCCGCTACACGCGCGCGCGCATCGTGCGGGCCATGGCGCACGCGGCGGCGGGGCTGACGAAGGAAGTGGCCGCAGCCTGCCAACGCCCCGCCTACGCGCGGCTCTTGGGAGTGCGCGCCGGGGCGGAGGGCGTGTTGCGGGAGCTTTCGCGGCGGGCGGCGCTGCCCATCGTTTCCGACGCCACGCGCCTGCGCGGGGACACCTGCTTTGAGGCCGAACAGCGCTTTACCGACCTGTGGGCGCTGGGCGAGCCGGAGAGCGAGGCGCGCCGCGCCGGGCAGGAGTTGACGCGGCCCTTTGTGCGCGTGGAGGCGTAAAAAAGGCCGGGGCCATGCGCGGCTCCGATCCAATATGCTGGCAAAGCGGGCAGGCGGCCAGAGCGTTGAGAAAGCCCGCAGATAAAGGATGCAAAAATCGCCCTGATCTCCGTTTTATCAGGGCGATTTTTGCAGTCGAGGGCTTTATCGACGCTTTGACGCGCCTCCCGCAAAACAGCGAACGGCGCGTTGGGCGGCGTTTCAGGCGGGCAGCAGGCGGGTGGCGTCGTCGTAGCGGGTGGTGAGCAGCTGTTCCACGCCCTGCACGCAGGCGCTCATGCTGCTGACGGCATCGCTCGTGGTGTCGCCCTGGGCGAAGGCATCGTCGAAGGCCTCGAAGGCAGCCTCGATGGCGTCGCGCGTCGTGCCGTCGAGCAGGCGGTAGCGCTGGCCGTAGGCGTTGACGATGGCGTCGTCCAGAGCGGTGGCGGCGGTGTAGTAACTGCGCATGGTGGGCAGTATGCTGCCCTGCACGTCCGCGCCGGCCAGCGTCACGCCATCGTAACTGCGGGCGAACATGTAGAGGCTGGTATACAGGTCTTCGCCCACGCTGTCGCGCGCCAGTGCATATTCATTCCGAACGCTGTTTGCCTCCGAGGCGAATATGCAAATCAGCACGATGAGTATCAGAGCAATCAATGCCGCGATGATGGGCAGCAGCACGTGTGGATTTAACAGTTGTATTACACGCTTTTGTGGCTCCATGGTTTTCCCTCCCACATTTGATGAGAAAGTATATGCTGCGTGCAGCGTGAATATGCACTGCATATACGTATAAATTACGACGGGATGGTAGAAATTCCTGCGGGAAAGTTGTGAAATAATTGCATATATACATGGTATATTCACCCACTTTCGCGCATATTTTATACATTCCGCGCATATTTCGCGCAAATTTGCGTCACAGCGCCGACACATTTCGCATGGGCGTTCTTCCCATGGCGCGCAGAAAAAAACCGCCGCGACCCCTCCCGCGCCCGGTGTGAGGAGGCGCGCGGCGGTCTGCGGCGGATGAAGGATAAACTTTGGGTTAACCGGCGGAGGGGCAGAGCAACACCGCCGCGGCGGGCAGGCTGTCGAGCGTTTCCGGGGTGATGTCCAGTTCATTGGGCAGGTACTGCGCGTGCGTCAGGCGCACAAATTCCCCTTCGTCGGTGATGGGCAGGTTGCACAGCACGGTCTTGAAGTGCATGGCGATGGCGGTGTGGGGCCTGACCTCGCGGATGACCTCCACGGCCTCGGGCGTGGTGATGGTGTAGGTGCCGCCGATGGGGATGAGCAGCAGATCCACGCCGCGCAGGGCCGCGTACATCTCCGGCGTGGGCAGGTGGCCAAGGTCGCCGAGGTGGGCAATGCGCAGGCCGTCGCCTTCGAGGATGAAGGCTATGTTTTTGCCGCGCTTCGCGCCCTGCGCTTCGTCGTGAAAGCAGGGAATGCCGTGTATCTTCACGCTGCCGACCGTGCGCGGCGCGACGTCGGCGATCACCTGCGGCTCGCCCTGCAGGGACTGGACGTAGTTGTGATCATAGTGCCCGTGGCTGCACAGCGCCGCGTCGGCGCGCGCCTTGCAGAGGGGGTAGCCGACGGAAGCGTCGAAGGGGTCGATGACGATGGCGGTGCCGTCCGCGTAGGTGAGGGCAAAGCAGGAATGTCCGTACCATTTGAGCTTCATATCTCATTCTCCTTTTATAAAGTCGAGCATCGTCGCGCAGGCGTAGAGACCGCCGCCGCCGCCCGTTCGCAGGCAGACCGCCGCGCGCTGGCGCAGGGCCTTGTCAAGCGCTGCGAGACGGGCGCGCTCCGGGGCTTCCAGAAGTTTGGCCGCCTCGCAGAAGAGGAAAAGGCTTTCCCGCTCCACGGGAAGGCCGCGAAAGCGCAGAAACGTGCGGGAAAGGGCGCTTTGCGGGGCTTCCCCTTCGTATTCGCGCAGGAGCGCTTCGGTGGGGGTGAGCCGCCAGACGTCCCCGGCGGGCGCGCAGGTGAAGTAAGGGCTTTCCACCCGCTCGCGGACGACGAACAGCCCTTCTCCCCGGTCGCGGCGCGCGTTCACGCCCGGGGGCAGGCAGGCGCGCGGGGCGGTCACGGCTGTTCTTCCCGCCGCGCGGCGAGGCGGCGGAAGGCCTCGGGGAGCATTTCGAGGATGTTGCGGGAGGTCATGGCCGTGTCGCCGTACTTTTCTTCCGCCAGCAACCCGGCGAGGCCGTGGACTTCGCAGGCGGCGGCGATGTTGTACCACTCGCAGCAGCGCAGGCCCGCCAGCAGGCCGGCAAAGACGTCGCCCGAGCCGCCCTTGGCCATGCCTGAGCCGCCCGTGGTGCTGATAAACACCGGCTGGGCGCGGCCATTGACCGGCGCGCCCTCGCAGACGACGCGGCTCGCGCCCTTGAGTACCACCTTGCAGCCCAGTTCATCACCCAGCGCCGCCAGCGCGCGCGCGTCGGAGACGGGGTCGGTCAGTTCGCGGCCCAGCAGGCGGCGGGCCTCGCCGGGGTGCGGGGTGAGGACGCAGGACAGGCTCGCCATGGCGAGCAGTTCCCGATGTTCGGCAAGTATGTTGAGGGCGTCCGCGTCCAGAACGAGGCTGGCGGGCTGTCCGTCCTTGGGGGCGAGCAGCGCTTCCAGCACCTGCGGGGCGCAGCGGCGGGAAAGGCCGGGACCGGCGACGATCCGCTTTCCATCGCGCAGTTCCCAGAGAAGATCCGCCGCCTCCGCCGCGAGCGCGCCGTCCTTTTCCGGCATGGGGACGCACATGGCGCAGGGTTCCAGCACTTGCAGGATGGGCACGATGGAGGCCGGGCAGGCCACCGTCACCAGCCCCGCGCCGCTTCTGAGCGCCGCGCCCGCACACAGCGCCGCCGCGCCCGCCATGCCCACGCTGCCGGCGACCACCAGCACGTGGCCGCGCTCGCCCTTGTGGGTGTTGCGCGGGTACTGGGGCATGAAGTCCTGCGGGGCGTCAAAAAGGTAGTTGCGGCCCGTGGCGTCGAGAAATTCCCGCCACGCCTGCGTGGGGCGGATGTCGATGTTGGCCGTGCGCACTTCGCCGCAGACGTCCAGACCATCGTTGAGGTAGTGGCCGGTCTTGGCGTAGCGCAGGGCGAGGGTCACGTCGGCATACACGCAAATGCCGGGGTGTTCCGTATTATCGTGCGCCGAGGGGAAGCCCTGCCCGGAGAGGCCGGAAAGGCCGGAGGGGATGTCCACGGCGACGACCTTCGAGCCGTGGCGGAGGCGGTCTTGATTCATGCGGCGGATGAGCGCGGCGGCGTTGCCCGCCGGGGCGCGGGAAAGGCCGGTGCCAAAGAGCGCGTCCACCCACACGTCCGGGCGCTCGCGGCTGTTAACGGAGAGTTCGCGCACGCCGGCCTCGCGGGCGCGGCGCAGGTTTTCGATGGCGTCCGGGCTTTTCGGCTCCTCCGCAAGCACGAAGGCCACGTCCGCGCCGCGCGGCTTGAGCAGGCGCGCCGCCGCCAGGCCGTCGCCGCCGTTGCCGCCGGGGCCGCAGGCGAAGAAGATGGTGCGAAAGTTGCCGAAGCGTTCCACGAGCAGGGAGGCGAGCGCCGAAGCCGCCTGCTCCATCACCTCAATGGACGCAACGCCGGACTCGGCGAAATAGAACTGTTCCATTTTGCGCATCTGTTCCGGGGTCAAAATGAGCGTGCCCAATGCCATGCCATCACCTCACACATATCCGTACAGGCCGCGCACGGAGACGTCGCCGGCCAGCACGGTTTCCGTTTTGCCGTCCACCTGCCAGATCAGCGCGCCGTCCTCGCGGAAATCCAACGCCTTGCCCTCGCGGCCATCTATGCGTATGCCCTGCCCCAGCGTCGCCGAGCGGGGGCGGATGCCCTCGAGGATGGGGGCAAGGCCGCGTTTTTGCCAAGTGGCGTACCACGGCTCGAAGCGTTCAAGAAATACAGGAAGAAGTTCCTCGGGCGGGACGCGCGCGCCGGTCTCAAGGAAAAGGGAGGTGGCGTGGGGAAGCTCCTCGGGAAAACCCGTTTGCAAAAGGTTGACGCCCGCGCCGAGGACGAGCCAGTCGCATTTTCCTTCCCGGAACCCGGCTTCGGCGAGCATGCCGCATATCTTTTTGCCGCCCATGACCAGATCGTTGGGCCACTTGATCTTCGCCGGGCCGTAGGCACAGAGCGCCTCGGCCATGGCAAGCGCGGCGACGAACACCGCGCCGCCCGCCTGTGAAGCGGGGACATCCCTCGGGCGCAGCAAGAGCGACACCCACAGCCCCTCGCCCGCCGGGGACTGCCACGAGCGCGCGAGGCGACCGCGCCCGGCGGTCTGTTCCGCCGCCGTGACGGCGCACTCGCCCTCCCCCGCCAGCGCCAGGCGCTTGGCCACGGCGTTGGTGGAATCCACGGACGGATAGGTGATGATCTTGCGCATAGTGCCTCCCAAATGTGACCTTCCTTTGAATATTGTAGCACATTCCCGCGCATTTGAACAGATTCGCTTGTCATTCCCGGCGCAAATTTGTATACTGGAAACTGAGTACGTGTGCGCGCCGGGCGGCGGGGAACCGCATCCGCCGCGCGCGCGTCCAAGAAAATGCAAATAACGCAAGGAGAACGCCGCCATGCAGGTAACGCAGCGCTTCGCGCAGCTTCTGATCAAAAACGTGGGCAGGGTCATCGTCGGCAAGGAGGACGCCGTGGAGCTGATGATGATCGCGCTTCTGTGCCGGGGGCATGTACTGATCGAGGACGTGCCCGGCGTGGGCAAGACCACGCTGGCCTCGGCACTGGCGCGCTCTTTGGACTGCTCGTTCAAGCGCATACAGTTCACGCCGGACATCACCCCCAGCGACATCACCGGCTTTTCCATCGTCAACTTCAAGACGGGCGAACTGGAATACCGGCCCGGGCTGGTGATGAGCCAGATCGTCCTCGCCGACGAGATCAACCGCACCTCGCCCAAGACCCAGTCCAGCCTGCTGGAAGTGATGGAGGAAGGACAGGTGACGGTGGACGGCACCACCTACCGCATGCCCAGCCCCTTCATCGTGCTGGCGACGCAGAACCCGGTGGACTTCGTGGGCACCTATCCTTTGCCGGAGGCGCAGCTGGACCGCTTCTTCATGCGCGTGTCCATCGGCTACCCTTCGCAGGAGGAGGAGATCGACATCCTTGAGCGCTACACCTCCGGGGCGCGGCCCATGGAGGAGTTAAAGCCCATCTGCTCCTCGCAGGACATCGTGAAGCTGCAGCAGCAGGTGGACACGGTGTACACCTCGCGCGAAGTGCGCGCCTACATCTCCGCCATCGCCGCCGCCTCGCGCAGGAACGGGGCCTTGCAATTGGGCGTTTCCACGCGCGCGGCCATCTCGCTTTTGCGCGCGGGGCAGGCGCGGGCGCTCTTGCAGGGGCGCGACTACGTGTCCCCCGAGGACATCCAGAAAATGGCCGAGCCGGTGCTGGCGCACAGGCTGGTTTTGAGCCCCGAGGCGCGCATGCGCAACATGACGGCGCAGCGCGTGCTTGGCAACATCCTCGGCTCCGTGCAGGTGCCGGTGAAGGCCAGATGACCTCGCGGCTGACCGGGGTACTCATCGCCATGGCGGCGCTGCTTGCGACGGGGCTGTCCACGGGCGGGCAGATCTACTACCTGCTGTTTTACACGCTTTTGCTGCTCACCCTTCTTTCGCTCATCTCCGTGCTGTGGCTTTTGTTCAGCGCGCGCATCGAGATGCGCGGGGTCAAGCCCCGCGTGGAGCGCGGCGAGGCGATGATGACCATTTTCACCGTGCGCCACACATCGCCTTTGCCGGTGGCGGCGCTGCGCCTGCGCCTCAACGTGCCCTCGGCCTTTTCCGCCGCGCAGGAGATCAGCGTTTCCACCCCGGCGTTCAAGACGCGCACCTTCCGCTACATGGTGCGCTGCCCGCACCGGGGCAGCTATGAGGTGGGCATCACCCGCCTGCGCGCCCGCGACGCCTTTGGGCTGTTCTCCATCTCCCGCAAGAGCGGCATGAAACTTTTGCGCGTGGACGTGTATCCCAAGAGCTACGACGTGCCCTTTCTGGAATTGAAGGCCGGGGACACCGGGCCGGAACTGCGCTCGCGCGCCACGGAGGACGCTTCCTCGCCCTCGGACGTGCGCAAATGGCAGGAGGGCGACGTGCTGAAAAAAGTCCACTGGAAACTGACGATGCGGCGGCGCGAACTGATGGTGCGCACGTTTGAGGAATCCTCGCGGCCGGACACGTTGATCGTGCCCGACCTTTCCGAGATCCAGGCACTGCCGGATCAGGCGCTGACCATTGAGGACTGCGTGTGCGAGGCCTGTCTTTCGCAGGCGCGCGCGCAGCTCAACGAGGGCTATCCTGTGCGCATGCCGCTGCTCTCATCGCGGCCCGGCGAGCCGTCCGGGCAGTTTCCGCAGGATGTTCCCATGTTCGCCGAAGCGCTGATGCGCGCGCAGTTCGACAGCCCCTACCCCTACGAGCAGGTGCTTGTGCAGATGCTGCGGCGCACCACGCGCACGGGCGGCTGCGTGCTGGTCACGCCGCGGTTGACCACGCGCGTGGCCGACATGGCGCTGAAACTTTCGCGCACAGGCGTGCGCGTGCGGCTTCTGTGGGTGACGGACAGCCGCAACGACCAGTCGCTGGAAATGATCGAGCGGCTGAAGATGGAAAACGTCGAGGCGAGGGCGGTCGATCCCTGGGAAGCCGCCGCCTGACGGAGGACGCAGATGACCAGAACACAGAAACTTCTCCGCCTGCTCGCCACCGCGCTGATCGCGGCGCTGGTGGCCGGCGGCGCGGCCAACACCATACTCAGCGCGACGCCCCTTGCGGCGAGCTGGCCGCTCGCCTACCTGTGGGCCTTTGGCGCGGCGCTGCTGGGCGCGGCGATGTTCTCGGGCGCGCCCGGGCTGATCGCCGCGCTCTGCGCGCTGGCGGTATATCTGCTGGCGGTGCTGCTGGGCGGCGTTTTCGGGGCGCGGGCGCTGTTTGAGGCCCTGCGCGCCTTTGGGGAGAGCGGCGACGCGGCCTCCCTCGCCGCGCACGGCCCGGCGGCGGCCATGCTGCTGGGCGTGGGGCTGGGGCTGTTGTTCTTTTTGCTGGTGCGAAAGCGCGGCGGCCTCTTTTTCGCCGCGGTGGTGGCGCTGGTGGCCATTCTCGCCGCCTGCGCCATCGGCGAGGACGCGAGCGTGGGCGCGGCGGTGCCGGCGCTCATCGGTCTGGCGGCGGCCTACGCCTTTATCTCCGACGCCGAGCGCGATCTGAAGAGCTGCGTGCGCGCGCTCATCCCCGCCGCGCTGGCGGTATTGCTGGCGCTCTTGCTGGTGCCGCAGGGGCGGCTGACGTGGACGCCGCTGGAAAACGCCGCCAACGCCCTGCGCAACGCCTTTGAGGATTACTTTCACTTCAGCGAGGTGCGGCAGACCTTCTCCTTGCAGGAGCGGGGCTACAACTACACCATCTCCGGCGAGGACGGCGAGCCGGAGCCGCGTCTGGGCGGCCCCGCCGACCCGGACGACACGCCGGTGATGCGCGTGCGCGCCGACGGCGACCTGCTCTTGCGCGGCACCATCCGCCGCGATTACACCGGCTATTCCTGGGTGGACACGGGCGAAAAGGCCCGCTACCTCTACTACGACTTCACGCGCCGCGCCACGCGCGCGGACATCTTTGACTCCGGCGAAGTGCCCGGCGGCGAAACTGCCTTCACCGCCCGCACGGCGGAAGTGGAGATGCTGGACGGGGGCACCAGCACCCTCTTTGCCGCCCACCGGCTGACGGACTTTTCCATGGCCCTGCAAAACGCCGTGTACTACAACTCCATCGGCGAGGTGTTCCTCGCCCGCAACGTGGAAGCGGGCGACGAGTACGCCTTTACCGCCCTTGCGCAGGGCGACGAGGCGGCGCTGCGCGCGCTGACCTTGGAGCGCGCCCCGGCGGAGGACGAGGGCTGGCAGGAGGCGGCGGAGACCTGCCTTGCCCTGCCGGACGCGGTGGAAGATGGCGTATACAGTCTGGCGGCGCAGATCACTTCCGGCGCGCCGGACGCCTTTTCCAAGGCCGTCGCCATCCGCGACTGGCTGGCGGACAACTGCCGCTACACGCTGGAGGTGGACTACCCGCCCGCCGAGCGCGACTTTGTTTCCTATTTTCTGCTCGATTCCCGCGAGGGCTATTGCAGCTATTTCGCCAGCGCCATGGCCGTGCTATGCCGCGCGGCGGGGCTGCCTGCGCGCTATGTGGAGGGCTATTCCCTGCACGCCGCGCCCGGCGAGAGCGTGGTACTCACCGGTGAGGACGCCCACGCCTGGGTGGAAGTATACTTCAACGGCGTCGGCTGGCTCACCTTCGACCCCACCGCCGCCGCGCAGGACGCGCAGGGGACTTCGCAGCAGGGCGGCGGCACGCACGAGCATGAGGGCGAGGCGGGACGCGTGAACCTCCTGCCCGAGGACGCGGACAACGACCCGACCCCGCCGCCGGAACACCCGGACAGCGCGCCCACGCCGACCCTCGACCTCACGCCCCCGACCCCCTCCCCCACGCCCAACGACGGCAGCATCACCCCCTCGCCGACGCCGCCGGACCCCTTTGCGGCGCAAAGCAGCCCTTCGCCCTCGCCCGAGCCTTCCCCTGAGCCGCAGCAGGAGCCGCAGAGCGACAGCGCGGATGACGATAAGCGCCGCCCGCCGGTATGGCTGTGGGTGGTGCTGGGCATACTGCTGCTTCTGGCGCTGATCGCCCTCGCCGTTTTCTGGCTGCGCTCGCGTCTGCAAAAGACCGACCCCGCCGTTCTGGCGGCGCGGGCCAGAAACACGGAGGAAGCGGGGCTGATCCTCTGCCGCGCCATGCTGACGCTGCTGGCCCGCACGGGGCAGGCGCCGCTGGGCGGCGAGGAACTGAGCGCCTTTGCCCACCGCGTCTGCGTGGGGGCGCTGTCCAACCCGGACTTCGAGGCGTTCTGCAAAAAGCTGACGCTTGCCCGCTACGCCCGCGCGCCGCTTTCCGCCGCCGATCTGGAAACGGGCGTGCGCGCCTACCGCCGCATGCGCAGAAGCGTGCGCAGAAGCGAACGGTGGCGCTTTGACCTGCGGCGCGCCCTGCACGGGCTGGGCGACATCACCGCCATCCCCTAAGGGGAAATTCCCCGGCGGATATTGAAAAAAGCGCCGCTTCCCGCTATAATAGAAACTGGTCTATTCCGGCCCGCGCGCTTTCGCGCCGCCGTTTTGGAGGAAGACAATGTTCGAGTTCATCAAAAAGGCGCTCTCCGGCTCCAACGATGCCGAGATCAAGCGCCTGCGCAAGACCGTAGAGCAAATCAATGCCCTCGAGGGGCAGATGCAAAAGCTCTCCGACGAGGAGATGCGCGCCTATACCGGCAAATTGCGCGAGCGCGCCAAGGGCGGCGAGGATCTGGACAAGCTGCTGCCCGAAGCCTACGCGCTGGTGCGCGAGGCGGCGGTGCGCGCCCTCGGGCAGAGGCCGTTCGACACGCAGATGATCGGCGCCATCGTATTGCATCAGGGCCGCATCGCCGAGATGCGCACCGGCGAGGGCAAGACGCTGACCGCCGCGCTGCCGGCGTTTTTGAACGCGCTGCCGGGCGAGGGCGTACACATCGTCACCGTCAACGAATACCTGGCCCGCTTCCACTCCGAGTGGATGGGCAAGGTCTACCGCTTCCTCGGGCTGACGGTGGGCCTGATCGAGCATGACATGGACGCGCCCGCCAGACAGGCCGCCTACGCCTGCGACATCACCTACGGCACCAACAACGAGTTCGGCTTCGACTACCTGCGCGACAACATGGTCACCTACAAGGAGCGCATGGTGCAGCGGCCGCTCAACTTCGCCATCGTGGACGAGGTGGACTCCATTCTCATCGACGAGGCGCGCACGCCGCTGATCATCTCCGGCCGCGGCGACAAGCCCACGGAGATGTACGGCCGCGCCAATCAGTTCGTCCAGCGCCTGCGCGAGGGCGAGGAGAACGACTATGTGCGCGAGGAGAAGGAAAAGACCATCACCCTCACCGAGGAGGGCGTGCGCAAGGCCGAGACCTTCTTTGGCGTGGACAACCTCACCGACCCGGAGAATCAGGAACTGTACCACTACATACTGGCCGCGCTGCGCGCCAATGTGCTGATGAAGCGCGACGTGGACTATGTGGTCAAGGACGGACAGGTGATCATCGTCGACGAGTTCACCGGCCGTCTGATGATCGGCCGCCGCTACTCCGACGGCCTGCATCAGGCCATCGAGGCCAAGGAGGGCGTCAAGGTGGAGCGCGAGAACCGCACGCTGGCCACCATCACCTTCCAGAACTACTTCCGCATGTACAAAAAGCTCTCCGGCATGACCGGTACGGCCAAGACCGAAGAGGAGGAATTCCGCGGCATCTACAAGCTGGACGTGGTCACCATCCCCACCAACAAGCCGATGATCCGCAAGGACCTGAACGACGCCGTGTTCGTCACCCAGAAGGCCAAGTTCGCCGCCATCATCGAGGAGATCGTCAAGCGCCACGCCACCGGGCAGCCGGTGCTGGTGGGCACGGTGTCGGTGGAAAAGAGCGAATTTGTCTCCAGGCTGCTGGAAAAGCGCGGCGTGCCGCACGTGGTTTTGAACGCCAAGTTCCACGAAAAGGAAGCGGAGATCGTCGCCCAGGCCGGCAAGAAGGGCGCCGTGACCATCGCCACCAACATGGCCGGCCGCGGCACCGACATATTGCTGGGCGGCAACGCCGAGTTCATGGCCCGCAAACAGATGCGGCAGGCCGGGTATGCCGACGAGGTCATCGAGGAGGCCATCGGCTTTAACGAAAACGTGCCCGAGGAAGTGCTGGAGGCGCGCAAGGTGTTCCGCGAGCTTCTCAAGAAGTTCTCCGTGGAGACGGAAAAGGGCCACGAGGAGGTCATCAAGCTCGGCGGCTTGCACATCATCGGCACCGAGCGGCACGAGTCCCGCCGCATCGACAACCAGCTGCGCGGCCGCGCCGGCCGTCAGGGCGACCCCGGCAGCTCGCAGTTCTTCATCTCCTTTGAGGACGACCTGATGCGCCTGTTCGGCTCCGACCGCTTCCGCCCGATGCTGGAAAGGCTGGCCAAGGGCGGCGAGGAGGCCATTGAGTTCGGCCTCGTCTCCAAGCAGATCGAGAACGCCCAGAAGCGCGTGGAGAGCCGCAACTACGACATCCGCCGCCACGTATTGCAATACGACGACGTGATGAACCAGCAGCGCAACATCATCTACGGCCAGCGCCGCGAAGTGCTGGAGGGCGGCGACATGCGCGCGCGCATCCAGACCATGCGCAAGACGCTGATCACCGAGGCCGTGGGCCGCCACGCCCCCGACGAGGCCGCGGCCGAACACTGGGACATCGCCGGGCTTTCTGAGTACCTGGAACACCTGTGCATCGACAAGGGCGGCGTGCAGAAGGTGTTTGACGAATTGCCGAAGAAGGACAAAAAGTCCTTTGTGGAAGCGCTGGACGCGCGCGCGCAGAGGATCTACGAGCTGCGCGAAAAGATGTGGGAGGACAACAAGCTCGACATGCGCGAGTTCGAGCGCGTGGCGCTGCTGGGCGCGGTGGACCGCCGCTGGATGGACCACATCGACGCCATGACCGAGCTGCGCGACGGCATCAGCCTGCGGGCGCTGGCCCAGCGCGACCCGGTGGTGGAGTACAAGCTCGAGGGCTTTGAGATGTTCGACGAGATGGTGCGCATGATCCAGGAAGACACCATGAAACGCCTCTACTTCACCGTCATCACGCCGCGCCAGCCGCTTGAGCGCAAGCAGGTGGCCACGCCCGTCACCGCCAGCCACGGCGAGCCGACGGCCAAACGGCCCGTGCGCGCCGACAAAAAGGTGGGCCGCAACGATCCCTGCCCCTGCGGCAGCGGCAAGAAGTACAAAAACTGCTGCGGGGCGAACACCTAAGACCGACGACCCAATTCCAGAACCGCAAAGGGGTGAATCTCGTGATCGAAATGGAAGGCTTCAAGCAGGACCTGAACGCCATACGGAAATTGATCGCAGAGGCAGGTGACTCACTTTGACGTCGCCAAGCTGCGCGAAGATCTGATCGAATACCAGGAGGACATGGCCTCCCCCGGCTTCTGGGACGACACGGAGCGCGCCCAGCGCGTCTCCGCCCACGCCCACCAGACGGAGATGAAGATTCAGCACTACGAGACCCTCGTCTCCCGCGCCGACGACATCGAAGTGATGATGGAGCTGGCCGAGGAGGAGGACGACGACTCCATGGCCGAGGAGATCCGGGGCGAATTGGAGAGCGTGCGCGAAGACCTCGACGCGCTCAGGCTCACCACGTTGCTCAACGGCGAATACGACGGCTGCAACGCCCTGCTCTCGCTGCACGCGGGCGCGGGCGGCACCGAGGCGCAGGACTGGACGCAGATGCTCTACCGCATGTACGTCCGCTACGCCGAGCGCATGGGCTTCAAGGTGCGCGAGATCGACCTGCTCGACGGCGACGAGGCGGGCATCAAGTCCGTCACCTTCGAGGTGGACGGCGACTACGCCTACGGCTATCTCAAGGCCGAGCGCGGCGTACACCGGCTGGTGCGCATCTCTCCGTTCGACGCCAACGCCCGGCGGCACACGTCGTTTGCGTCTCTGGACGTGGCGCCCATCATCGAGGACGACGGCGAGATCGAAATTCGCCCGGAAGACCTGCGCATCGACACCTACCGCGCTTCCGGCGCGGGCGGTCAGCACGTCAACCGCACGGATTCCGCCGTGCGCATCACCCACCTGCCCACGGGCGTGGTGGTGCAGTGCCAGAACGAGCGCTCGCAGGTGCAGAACAAGGAGACCTGCTTCCGCATGCTGCGCGCCAAGCTGGCCGAACTCAAGGAAAAGCAGCGGCAGGAGCAGATGGGCGACATCAAGGGCGAACAGAAGAAGATCGAGTGGGGCAGCCAGATACGCTCCTACGTCTTCCAGCCCTACACGATGGTCAAGGACCTGCGCACAGGCTACGAGATGGGCGACGTCTCCGCCGTGATGGACGGCAAGCTCGAGGGCTTTGTCACCGCCTATCTGCAAATGATGGCCGAGTGACCTTGCAAGTACCTTTGGCGGACGGGGAAGCTCTCCGTCCGCCCTGTCGCATTGGGAGAATGGCATGAAAAAATGGGGCATGGCGCTTTGCGCGCCGGGATGGTTCTGCCTGTTTGCCGCGCTGCTTCTGATGGTGGTGGCAAACTGCGGCACCAACGACGGCATCTACCGCGAATTGCAGGAGGCAAACGGCCTGCCGGAGGCGGCGGGCGTGACAGAGGAGGAGATGGAGCGGCTCGACGGCATGCTGGCCGGCTATCTCGCCGGCGACGAGGCGGCGCTGGACAGTTCCCCCTTCAACGAAAAGGAGCTTGCCCACATGCGCGACGTGCTGGGGCTGTTTGATCTGGCGCGCACGGTGCGCAACGTTCTGTTCGTCATCGCGGCCGTGTTGCTGGCGGCGGGGCTGTGGCTTTCGCGCGGGGCGCGGCTTTTGCCGATGTGCTTTGTGGGGCTGGCGGCGCTGCTTTTGCCGCTGGGCGCCTTCGCCATTTGGGCGGCGGCGGACTTTTCCGGCGCTTTCACCTTCTTTCATGAAACGCTGTTCACCAACGACCTCTGGCTGCTAAACCCGGAGACCGACCTTCTGTTGCGGCTGTTGCCGGAGCAGTTCTTTGCCGACTTTGCCGGGGTGATCGCCGTGCGCGCGCTGGCTTACATGCTCGCCGTGCCGCTGGCCATCTTCGGCGTGCGCTTTGGGAGGCGATTTGTATGAACGGGCGCGTGGAAGCGCTGCAACGGGCGGGGCATGCCACCATCCTCGCCTTTGAGTCCAGCTGCGACGAGACCGCCGTGGCCATCGTGCGCGACGGGCGGGAAGTGCTGGCCAATCAGATACTCTCGCAGATCGACCGCCACGCCGTGTTCGGCGGCGTGGTGCCGGAGATCGCCTCGCGCATGCACGTGGAGGCGCTCGATCCGCTTCTGGACGCAGCGCTTGCCGAGGCCGGCATGACGCTTGAAGACATCGACGCCGTGGCCGTCACCTGCGGGCCGGGGCTGGTGGGCGCGCTGCTCACCGCCGTGAGCTACGCCAAGGCGCTTGCCTACGCGCGCGACCTGCCGCTGGTGGCCGTCAACCACATCGAGGGCCATGTGAGCGCCAACTACCTCGCCCACCCCGATCTCAAGCCGCCCTTTGCCTGTCTGGTGGCCTCGGGCGGACACAGCCACATCGTGCTGGTGGAACATTACGGCGAATACCGCCTGCTGGGGCAGACGCTGGACGACGCCGCCGGCGAGGCCTTTGACAAGGTGGCGCGCGTGCTGGACATCCCCTACCCCGGCGGGCCGCTGCTCGACAAGCTGGCCGAGGAGGGCGACGACGGGCGCTACCGTTTCCCCCACACGCATACGCCGGGAAAGTACGATTTTTCCTTCAGCGGCTTAAAGACCGCCGTCATCAATCAGGCGCACAATTTGCGCCAGCAGGGGGAGAAGATCGACGCCGCCGACTTTGCCGCCAGCTTCCGCCGCGCCGTGGTGGATTCGCTGGTGGAAAAGAGCGTGGCTGCCGCCACCGAGGCGGGGGCGTCCTCTCTGGCCGCGGCGGGCGGCGTGGCTGCCAACCGGCTGCTGCGCCGCGAGCTTTCGCGCCGGGGCGAGGAGGCCGGTCTCAAGGTCTATCTGCCGCCCGTGGCCCTGTGTACGGACAACGCGGCGATGATCGGCTCTGCCGCCTTTTATCGCCTGATGCGCGGCGAAGTGGCCGCGCTGGACTTGAACGCTCTGCCGTCGCTGCGCATGTTCGCCTGAGAACATGCGCGGCGGCGCTTTTGGCCGCCGGATGGCGTCTGTTTTCACGCTCTTGAAAAATGTATAGAGTGGATGCTCCAAAATGCAATACATTTGTAAAATATACAGCTTGATTTTTCATCTTTTCACCGCCCGCGGCATTGTGCAAATATCCGTTGACGGGGCAAAAATCTACGAATATGACAAAAATTAGCCCGTCAACGCCACAAAATCGTCTTAAAACAGACTGATTTCTCTTATTGTGTGACCAAATAAGACTATGGTCTGTGGAAAATATATAACAATTCACCGTACCTGCGGGTGCATAACCGTGGAAAACCCCGCCAAATGGGGCCTTCGGGCCCCAAAACCTGTGGAAAACCCTGTGGAATATGTGGATGGAGCCCCTTTTCATGCAATGTATATACGTTGGGCGGCATAAAGCGTATACAGACTTCGGCTTTTTTTCGCGGAGAACTTGTGAAATGGCCGCAATATCTGGTATACTATTGTCAGAGAAATATGGAGCGGAAATGGTGGAACGATCTGCGTGATGGATTTTGACTTTGCGCCGGGCGCGCTGCCCGGCTCGCTGGAACTCGCCTACCTGGGCGATTCTCTCTACGACCTGTACGTGCGTGCCGCGCTGGTGCGCGCGGGCGGTCATGTGCGCGACATGCACCGCGCCGCGGTAACCCGCGTCTGCGCCCACGCGCAGGCGGAGGCGATGGCGCGCGTGGAGGGCGTACTCACCGAGCGCGAGCGCGACGTGGCTCGCCGCGCCCGCAACGCCCATCAGACCCCGCCGAAAAACGCCGACGCCGCCGAGTACCATCGCGCCACGGCGCTGGAAGCCGTGGTGGGCTATCTGTTCGTCACCGGGCAGATGGAGCGCATGGAGGAGATACTGAAGCTGGCACTGGAGGACGACCATGAGAAACGATGACCGCCGCGAACGCGACAAGCGCGGTTTTGCGCCGCGTCAGGGGGGCAAGAACCCGCCTCGCCCGGCGCGCAGGACTTTCGACATCCCCCCGGCGGAGCGCGTGGACGGGCCCTTTGAGACGCTTCCCGCGCGCGCCCATGACCACGCCCATGCGGAGGCGATGCCCGTTCGCCCCGCGGAGCGCGCCCAGACACGGACGCTGCCTGTCCGCCCTTATGGCGAGCGACCGCCGCGCATGGAACGGCCGCCGCGGGCGCATCATGAGGAAAGGGACGTCCAGCCGCCGGAGAACCTGCTCGTGGGGCGCAACCCCATCCGCGAGGCGCTCAAGAGCGGCGCGCCGCTGGAAAAGCTGCTGGTGGCCGAGGGCGACCTCTCCGGCGCGGCGCGCGACATCGTGCGCATGGCGCGGGAGGCGGGCGTGGTGGTGCAGTTCGTGGAGCGCTGCCGGCTGGATCAGATCTATCCCGCCCATCAGGGGTTGCTGGCTTTCCGCTCGGCGCGTGCATATGCCACCATCGAGGACATCCTCGCGCGGGCGCGGGAGCGCGGCGAAGAACCGCTCGTCGTGGTGCTGGATCAGGTGACCGACCCGCACAACCTCGGCGCCATCATCCGCAGCAGCGAGTGCGCCGGAGCGCACGGGGTCGTCATCCCCGAGCGGCGCGCCGCAGGGCTGACGCCAGCCTGTGAAAAGGCGGCGGCGGGGGCGCTGGCGCACCTGCCGGTGGCGCGGGTGAAGAACCTCAACCGCGCGCTGGAGGAATTGAAGCGCGCCGGGCTGTGGATCGTGGCGGCGGCGCTGGAGGGCGAGAACGCGCTCACCGCCGACCTTTCCGGGCCTTTGGCGCTGGTGATCGGCTCGGAGGGCGAGGGCATCTCCCGCCTGACGCTCTCCCTGTGCGACCGGCGCGTGACGCTACCGATGCTGGGGAAGATCTCTTCCCTGAACGCCTCGGTGGCGGCGGGCGTGCTGCTCTATCAGGTGGTGCGCGCGCGGGGAGGCGGGGCGTGAAGAAGCGGCGCGTTCTGATCGTGGACGGCTACAATGTACTCAACGCCTGGAAAAACGTGCAGGGCATGGACGCGGGCTCGCTCAGCGACGCGCGGGACGCTCTGGCCGCCCGTCTGATGGACTACGCGGGTTTTTCCGGGCAAAAGGTCGTTCTGGTCTACGACGCCTATCTGGGCGACCGCAGGGCGCGCACAGAGGAGCAGACCGGGCCGCTGACCGTCGTCTACACGCAGAAGAACGAGACGGCGGACAACTACATCGAGCGGCTCTGCGACCAGTACGCGCGCGACGCGGAACTGGGGCGCGTGGAAGTGCGCGTGGCCACCAGCGATCTGGTGGAGCAGATGGTCGTTCTGGGACGGCACGCGACGCGCATGTCGGCGCGGGAGCTGCTCGTGGAGGTCGGTCAGGTATCGCGCGCCGGCCGCGAGCGCATGTCGGCGCGGCCAAAAACGCGCTCGGCGCTCATCGAGCGCCTGCCCGAGGACGTGGCCCGCAGGCTGGAGGCCATGCGTCGGGGAGAAGAGCATCGGGAGGACAAATGACCTTGATGTATTACGAGAGATTTGAACCGATGACGGACGAGGAGATCGTCGCCCTGGCGCAGGCGGGCGACGGCGCGGCGCTGGAGTTTTTGCTCAACAAGTACAAGAACTTCGTGCGCACCAAGGCGCGCAGCTATTTCCTCATCGGCGCGGATCACGAGGACATCGTGCAGGAAGGCATGATCGGCCTGTACAAGGCCATCCGCGATTTCAAGAGCGAAAAGCTGACCTCGTTCCGCGCCTTTGCGGAATTGTGCGTTACCCGCCAGATCATCACCGCCATCAAGACCGCCACGCGGCAGAAGCACATCCCCCTCAACAGCTATGTGTCGCTCAACAAGCCCATCTACGACGAGGAGAGCGACCGCACGCTGTTGGACGTCATCAGCGAGGAAGTGCCCTCCGACCCCGAGGCCATGCTCATCGACCGCGAGGATCTCTCCTTTATCGAGGGGCGCATCGGCGAGATGCTTTCGGACCTTGAAAAGCAGGTGTTGGTGCTGTACATGGAGGGCAAAAGCTACGTGGAGATCTCCCAGGCCATGGGCCGCCACGTCAAAAGCGTGGACAACGCCCTGCAGCGCATCAAGCGGAAACTGCAAAAATACCTCGAAAAGAAGTGAAGACGAGAAAATTTAATATTAAGCTGTTGACAAAAGCGCAAAACTAAAGTACAATACACTTCGTATGACAGCGGGAAAAACGCGCGGGTGTAGCTCAATGGCAGAGCTCCAGCTTCCCAAGCTGATCACGTGGGTTCGATTCCCATCACCCGCTCCATACGCCCATAAGACCTGACAACATTTTAGGAGGAGAAACAACCATGGCGAAGGCAAAATTTGAGCGCACGAAGCCGCATGTGAACATCGGCACGATCGGCCACGTCGACCACGGCAAGACCACTCTGACGGCTGCGATCACGATGGCGCTGTCCCAGCAGGGCAAGGCGGCGGCCATGCGCTATGACGAGATCGACAAGGCGCCGGAAGAGAAGGCGCGCGGCATCACGATCAACACGGCGCACGTGGAGTACGAGACGGACAAGCGTCACTACGCGCACGTGGACT
>DVOU01000025.1:0-123438 GCA_018713365.1 Candidatus Pullichristensenella excrementipullorum | reverse complement strand
AGCCCTACTCCAAGGACGGCGGTTTCAGGTTCGCTGTAATCCCATCCCAGGTAAGGGCTTTTTAGCAGGAACAGCATCACAAAAGCCGCTACTATAACCGCACATAATGCGACAAGCGACCCATGGAGAATTTTTCTTCGGGTGGTTTTCCTTCGCGCAAGCTGCAGGTTTATTGCCTCCAGCTTTTCGCCAATCGCTCTTAGGGCATCGGGCTCTGTTTCAACAACCGTTTCTCCCAGCAATGTGCTAACGGGCGTCTCCAGTACTTCCGATATTGAAACCAACATAACGGAATCGGGAACGGACAGCCCTTGTTCCCATTTTGAAACGGTCTGTCGCACGACGTTCAGCTTAACGGCCAACTCTTGTTGCGAGAGCCCCTTGGATTTTCGAAGCGCTTTAATATTTTCGTTGAGCATAGTGATCGCCTCCTTTTCTCTCCGCTGCTGACACTATTATAGACAGAACAGTCCGTTGCCACAAGCAACGCGCATTAACATGCAGGAAATGGGGGAGCATTGCCGTGCGCAACGCGTTTCAACATACAGCAAATGAAATAACGCACACAAAAAGCTGTGGTAAAGAGATCTAAGTATCTCTGCCGCACGGCTGTTTTCTTATTTAGACCGTCATATTCCTCAAACATCTGCCTATGCCTGCCCCTGATCGAAAGGGGAGAGCAACCCGGACACCCGAATACATTCATCCACCTTTATCAGTTGTCATCCGATTGCAGCCGAAAGGGGGATTGTCCGCTTGTATCCGGTTCGACCAAAAAAGCGGAACAAAAAATCCGGACTTGCTTTCACAAATCCGGATTTTAGTGGTCGAGGTGACAGGATTTGAACCTGCGACCTTTTGGTCCCGAACCAAACGCGCTACCAAACTGCGCTACACCTCGGCGTCAATGGAGCCAATGAAGGGACTCGAACCCTTGACCTGCTGATTACGAATCGGCTGCTCTACCAACTGAGCTACATTGGCGCGCCCGCTGACAATTAAAGATTATAGCACAGGATACCCGCTTTTGTCCAGATGCGCAAAGCTCCATTGCAACATTTAACATTGTCCGACGCCTTTGACCGCTCTCAAAACATCTTCTATACATAGTCTTCGTTTGACTTCCGTTCCGACACGGTATATAATAAGTTTGACTCTTTCAGCAGGAGGCGGAAACATGAAGCCGGATGAAGCGCTCTGGATGGTCATTTATATGGCTCGAGGCGCTCGCCAGGCAGACAGCGTGGAAGCGCTGCTTGCTGCGGAGGGATTTCTGGTGCGCCGCAGGGCGGTCGGCAACGCGCAGCCGGATGGCACATTCGAGCTGATGGTGCTGCGCTCCGAGGCGGTAGAGGCACAAAAGTATATTCTGGACAACAACCTATAAGGAAGGGGTCTGCTCATGAAAAGGATCGGCGTATTGACTTCCGGCGGCGACGCCCCGGGCATGAATGCCGCCATTCGCGCGGTGGTGCGCACCTGCCTCCAGAACGAAATGTCGGTCATCGGCTTCAAGCGCGGCTACAATGGCGTACTCATGCGCAGCAAGGACGAGCATGATGATTTTGAGATACTCACCTCCCGCAGCGTGTCGGACAAGATACACCGCGGCGGTACGTTTTTGCGCACGGCGCGCTGCCTGGACTTTCTCAAGCCCGAGTACCAGCAGCAGGCCGTAGAGAACCTGCGCATCCTCGGCGTCGAGGGCCTTGTCTGCATCGGCGGCGACGGCACCTACAAGGGCGCCGCGGCGCTCAACGCGCTGGGCGTGCCCACCATCGGCGTGCCGGGCACCATCGACAATGACCTTGCCTATACCGACTACACCATCGGTTTCGACACCGCCCTCAACACCGCCTGCGAGTGCATCAACCGCGTGCGCGAGACCAGCGATTCCCACGAGCGCGCCAGCCTCATCACCGTCATGGGCCGCAACTGCGGCGACATCGCCCTGCATACGGCCTTTGCCTGCGGCGCGGAGATGGTGATGGTGCCGGAGATCCCCTGGAGCATCGAGGAGATCGCCGAGCGCGTCAAGTGGGGCGTGCTGCGCGGCAAGACCTCGATGATCATCGTCTTCGCCGAGGGCGCCATGCAGTCGCAGACCAGCGACATCGCCGCTATCTGCGCCGAACACGACAAGCTCAACCACATCTCCACCGAACACCTCACCAGCTCGCAGATCGCCGAGATCATCGAGGTGCTTTCCGGCCACGAGACCCGCGCCACGGTGCTGGGCTACATACAGCGCGGCGGCAGCCCCTCCGGCCGCGACCGCATACTCGCCGGCCGCCTCGGCTCGCGCGCCGTCGAGCTTTTGCGCGACGATCAGGGCGGTCTGGCCGTGGGCGAGCATGGCAACCGCATCATCGAGGTGCCGCTGAGCGATGTGCAGATCGGTGAACACGCCGCGGATACCGAGATCGCGGACCTCATCAACGTCATGGCGGTCATGACCAAGTACAAGTAAATGGAGACCATTTCCATCACAGGCGTCGGCTCACAGCTGCAAGGCGTGGGCCGGCTTCGGGACGGGCGCGCCGCGTTCGTTCCTTTTTCCATTCCCGGAGAGACGGTGGATGTGGAGATCGTCCGCGACTGCGAGCGCTATGTCGAAACGCGCCTGCTCGCGGTGCGCGAGCCGTCCCCCGCGCGCGTCGAGCCGGATTGCCCATACTTTGGGCGCTGCGGCGGCTGTCAGGCGCGGCATATGACCTATGCGGAAACGCTGCGGCTCAAACGCCAGCGCGTCGTAGACGCGCTCACCCGCATCGGGGGCATGGACGACCCGGATGTGCGCAAGACGCTGCCCATGCCCAGTCCGCTGCGCTGCCGCAACAAGATGGAATACGCCATCGCCGAGGGGAAGATCGGCTTTATGCGCGCCGGCAGCCGCGAGGTCGTGCCCGTCGCGGATTGCCTGTTGCAGCGCGGGGAGAGCGCGCGCGTACTCCAGGAACTCGCTCAAATGGATCTGCGCGATCTGCGCGGCGCGGTGACACGCGTCGATCGCCGCGGCGAGGTCATGCTCACGCTCTGCGGCACGGGCAAGGAACCGCCCATCCGCGAATTTCCTGGCGTCGCCTCGCTCTATTCCTGCCGCCTCAAGCCCCGACCCGCCCACGCGCTGGATGGCGAGTGCCGCCTGCTCGCGGGCGCTGAACGCCTGGAAGAGACGCTCTGCGGCCTGAGCTTTTCGCTGCTGCCCCAAAGTTTCTTTCAGGTCAACGCGACGCAGGCCGAGCGCATGTACGCCGTGGCGCTGGACGCGCTGGAATTGAAGGCAGGGGAGAGCCTGCTCGACGCCTACTGCGGCGCGGGTACGATCACCCTGCTCGCCGCCGCGCGCGGTGCGCAGGCCACGGGTATAGAACTCGTGCGCCCCGCCGTAAACGACGCCCGGGCCAATGCCCGCCGCAACAACCTGGACCACGCCGCCCGCTTCCTGTGCGGCGACGCCGCCGAAGAGCTTCCCCGCCTCGTGCGCGCAGGCGAGCGTTTCGCCGCCGCGATCCTCGACCCACCCCGCCGCGGCGCGGACAAGCGAGTACTGGAAGCCCTCCTGCAAGCCGCCCCCGAACGCCTCGCCTACATCTCCTGCGACCCCGCCACCCTTGCCAGAGACCTAAATCTCCTAACCGCCGCCGGCTACCGCCTCATCTTCGCCCAGCCAGTGGACATGTTCGCCTATACGGGGCATGTGGAGACAATAGCGTTGCTACAAAGAAAAACCCTGTAGAAATCCTTGGGCCTGGACACATTTCCCGCCATGCGGAGTTTGACACGGAGTGTGACAAATTCCGCATTAAGCGCATTGAGGACAATAACACGGTTTCGACAGTTGTTGATATGGAGCGGGGGAACGCAAAACACTGAATGTCGTGCCATCTTACGCCATCGCATCCGCGCACTGCGCCCAGACCGACGGCAAAGCAAGCGCGGCGCACCCCGTTCAGGCGCCTGTTCGCGCTTGGGCTCCGCATAGCGGGCAGGGCCTCCGACACTTTACGCCGAACGGCCGATGTTCATTATACTTTTCTTACCAGTGTTCGCCTTCCGAAACTCAGAATACCTGCGAAGTCCGCGGGCGCAAAATCGCCCTGAAACAAAAAACAGGCGGTTTTTTGCGCCCTTGGCTTGTGAGCTTTTCCGACGCACTGCCTGTCTGCGGCCCACAACATACACAGGCGGCGCGCAGCCGATGGCTTGCGCGCCGCTTCATCGTTTTCGTTCCGCGCGGGCGGAGCCCCGCTCCCGCCCTCGTCCGCCGGTCAATGCTGGGTGATGACGATGCGCAGTCTGTGTGCGCTCGTGCGCTGTCCGGGCATGATTGACGATGCTGGGGGAGACAGCCCCCACGCCTGCCCACGGCGCTCTGTAACGGCTCATTCTCAGCCGCAGAGATCGCATTCGCCCCGGCAAACTACCGTCCCGACCGCGCTTACAGGTCTATCTCCGTCATCCAGTTGGCCTGCTGTATCTCGTTGTCCAGTCGCCGCTGCTCGGCGCAGAGCGCGTCCACCTGCTTTTGCAGCGCGCGCACGTCCACCGCCCGCACGATGCGTATCTCCGCGCGCCCCATGCGCTGCACGCTCTGGCTGGCGGCGTCGATGAGCTTCTGATAGGCGGAAATGCGCTCGCGCAGGCAGTCGCGCCGGGCGATCATCTCCGTGAGCGTGCGTCCGCCCACCACGGTGGCGCTGTTGACGAGGTTGATCTTCGCCATCAGCGTTTCCATGCGCGCAAGGCAGCCGTCCAGCTGCTTGAGCAGTTCCGAGGGGTCCTCGGCGGGCGCTTCGCCCTCCTGCGCCACGGCGTTCGCCGCCAGCCGCGTATTGAGCCGCGCGATCAAACGCTTGGCGTCCGCGCGCTCCTGCAATGCCTCCGCGAGTTTCATCCCAAACCCTCCAATCATACTTTTCTGGAAGACATTATAGCATAACGAACCGGGCAGCGCAAGTTGGCGCAACAAAAAACGGGCGCCGGTGTGTTCCGACGTCCGTTTAACGCATGTTCCGCATCAGTGCCAGCACAAGTTCCTTTTGCTCCTTGGAAAGCGTCGCCCAGCGGTGCAAAAGTTCCCGCTGTTCCTCGGGCAGGGCGCCCGTCTCTCCGCCCTCCAGAAAAAACTGGCTCATTGTGATGCCAAACGCCCTGCACATGGCTTCCAGCGAAGGGATGGTCGGCTGCGTATTGCGTTTGTACATGTTGGCGAAGGTGGTCGAGGACAGGCCGCTGCGCTTGGCGAGTTCATAGATCGACCACCCGCGTTCGCGCAGGAGTTGCGTGATCCTTTCTTTAGCGTCCATTGCCGCGCCTCCCATTGAACTCAAGCGCCGCCGCAGGCAACCATTCCCGCGGCGGCGCCTCTCCTCACAGCAACAATTCCGCGATCTGCACGGCGTTGGTGGCCGCGCCCTTGCGGATCTGGTCGCCGGCGCACCACAGCGCCAGCGCCCGCTCGTCCGTCAGATCGTCGCGTATGCGGCCTACGTAGACAAGGTCCTGATCGCTGGTGTCCAGCGGCATGGGGTACTGCTTGCTTTCCAGGTCGTCCACCAGCTTGCACCCCCTGGCTTTGGCGATGGCCTCGCGCGCCGCCGCCACGGAAATTTTCTCCTTCGTGCGAACGCTCAGGCTGATGGAGTGCGAGCGCAAAACCGGCACGCGCACGCAGGTGCAGGTCACCTTCATCTCCGGCAGGTGCAGTATCTTGCGCCCCTCGTTCTGCATCTTCATCTCCTCGGTGGTGTAGCCGTTTTCGCACGGCGAACCGATCTGGGGGATGAGGTTGAAGAGGATCTGGTAGGGGAAGGTCTCGACGTTCATCGCCTCGCCCGCGGCGTAGGCGCGCGCCTGCGCCTCCAACTCCGCCAGCCCGCCCGCGCCCGCGCCGGACACCGCCTGATAGGTGGAAGCGGTGATGGCCTCGATGGGCGAGAGTTCCCTGAGGGCGTTGACGGCCACCATGGAGATGATCGTCGAGCAGTTGGGGTTGGCGATGATGCCGTTGTGCTTCTTCGCGTCCTCGGGGTTGATCTCCGGCACCACCAGCGGCACGTCGTCCAGGAGGCGGAAGGCGCTGGAATTGTCTACAAACACCGCGCCCGCGGCCTTGATGTGCGGGGCCATGCGCTTGGCCAGATCGTTGGAGGCCGCGCCGAGCACGATGTCCATGCCGCGGAAGGAATCCTCCGTGGCCTCTTCCACCGTGTGTCCGTTCAGCACCTTGCCGGCGCTGCGCGCGCTGGCCAGCAACTTGAGTTGCCCGATGGGGAACTTGCGCTCCATCAGCACCTTGTACATCTCGCGTCCCACCGCGCCCGTCGCGCCGAGGATCGCCACATTATACGTCTTCATGCAAACATCACATCCCGTTCAGTATATGCCCGCCGCCATCCCGCGTTCAGCGCAGAGCGGCGAAGAAGGTCGTCCCGTCGATGCCGCGCAGCCGCGCCGCCAGCGCGTGCATGTCCGCCGCGCTCAGGGGGGCGGTGATATAAGCCGTGCCCGCGCCGGCCTGTCCCAGCGCCTCGGCCTCGATCTCCACCGGCGCGCTCGTGCGCAGGTAATAGCGCTTCGTCACGCGGCGGCCATCCAGCTTCAGGGCCGGCTCCCCGGCGCGCAGGTGCGACTTGCCCGGGTGCGAAAGCAGGTCGCGCAGGTCCTCCACCACGGCGTAGGCGGTGGGGAACTTGCCCGCGCCCTGTCCGAAGAAGTGCTGCACGCCCACGTATTCGCCCTCGAAGGAGGCGATATTGTCGTTTTTGCAAACGGCGGCCTCGATCGCGCCCTTGGGAAGCAGCACTGGCTCCACGCAGGCGCACACCGCCCCGTCCTCCATCCGCTCAGCGCGGGCGAGGAAGCGGCAGACGCGCCCCATGCGGGCAAACTGCCGAACGTCCTCCCCGGTCAGGCGGCGGATGCCCTCGGTGGGCACTGCGCGCGTGTCGGCCACGCCGCCGAAGGCGATGTTCATGGCGATGGTGATCTTCGAGCGCACGTCGATGCCGTCGATGTCGCTGGAGGGATCGGCCTCGGCATAGCCCAGCCGCTGCGCCTCGCGCAACACCTCGTCAAAGCCCGCGCCCGAGGACTGCATGGTGTCGAGGATGAGGTTGGTGGTGCCGTTGAGGATGCCGCCCACCCACTTGATGGCGTCCACGCGCCGCGCGCGCAAAAGGTTGTGCAGGTAGGGGATGCCCCCGCCGACGCTGGCGGAAACGCACACGCCCGCGCCGCTGTCGTGGGCGGCCTGCGCCACCTCGGCGTAGTGGTGGGAGAGCATCAGCTTGTTGGCCGTGACCACGCTCTTGCCGGCGCGCAGCGCCCGCACCACGAACTCGTGCGCCGGTTCCAGCCCGCCCATCAGTTCCACCACGGTGTCGATGCTCTCATCTTCCAGTATATCCTCAAAGCGCGTGGTCAATTTGCCGCCCAGCCCGGGGATGGGGCGCAGATCCAGCACGCGGGCGATCTCCATGTCCGCGCGTTTGGCCACGATCTCGTAAACGCCCGAGCCGATGGTGCCCATGCCCAGCAATCCGATTCGCATGATCTGTCTCCTTCTGCATTACGATAGTTTTACGTGTCTACTGAGAAAAAACACTTGTATTTTTGATGGAAACACTATATCATAGTTTTGACGACATGTAAAGGGAAGAAAGCGGGTGTTTCTGTGAAGTTCTATCAAAGCACGCGCGGCGGCGCGCGCGCGACCGCCTGGGAAGCCATTCTGGAAGGCATCGCACCGGACGGCGGCCTGTACACGCCGGAGGAGTTTCCCCCTCTGAACATAGAAGACATGCTGGCGCTCAGCGCCATGGACATCTCCACGCGGGTGCTGACCGCCCTGCTGGACGGCTTTTCCGCAGAGGAGATGGCTCGCATCGTGCGCGAGGGCTACGCTGGAAAATTCGAGACGGACGAACTGACGCCGCTCGTCAAGGTCGGCAACGCCTACGTGCTTGAACTCTTCCGCGGCCCCACCAGCGCCTTCAAGGACGTGGCGCTCTCGCTTCTGCCGCGCCTGATGACCGCCTCGCGCGACAAGGCGGGCGCGCGGGAAGAGATTGCCGTGCTTACCGCCACCAGCGGCGACACCGGCAAGGCGGCGCTGGAGGGCTTCTGCGACGTGCCGGGCACGCGCATCGTCGTCTTTTACCCGGAGGACGGCGTCAGCGATGTGCAGAAGGCGCAGATGCAGACCCAGCGCGGCGGGAATGTCCGCGTCTGCGCTGTGCGCGGCAACTTCGACGACGCGCAGACCGGCGTCAAGGCCATTTTCGCCGACGACCGCGAGCATCGCTGGGCGGCGCAGGCGAACACGCGCCTTTCCAGCGCCAATTCCATCAACCTCGGCCGCCTCGCCCCGCAGGTCGCCTACTACTTCAAGTCCTATATGGACCTCGTGCGCCGGGGCGGGATCGCCATGGGCGAGGAGGTCAACTTCGTCGTGCCCACGGGCAACTTCGGCGACATACTGGCCGGAGATTTTGCCCGCCGCATGGGCCTGCCGGTGGCGAAGCTCATCTGCGCCTCCAACGCCAACAATGTGCTTACCGCCTTTATCCGCACCGGACTCTACGACAGGCGCCGCGCCTTCCACAAGACGGCCTCGCCGTCCATGGACATACTCGTTTCCAGCAACCTCGAGCGCTATCTCTATCTGGAGAGCGGCCGCGACGCGGCCCTCGTCGCCCGCCTGATGCGCGAACTGACGGAGAAGGGCGCCTACACCGCCCCCGACAGCGTGCGCAAGGCGCTTTCCGAGCGCTTCTGGGCCGGCTGCGCCGACGATACGGACACCTTCAGGACCATCGCCCGCGTCTGGCGCGAGCTGGGCTATCTGCTCGACACCCACACCGCCGTCGCCTGGTCGGTCTACGAGCGCTTCCGCCAGCAGGACGACAACGGCAAAAAGACCATTGTCCTCGCCACGGCCTCGCCCTACAAGTTCGCCGCCAGCGTGCTGACCGCGCTGGGCAAAGCCCCCGCCCCCGGCTTCGCGGCGCTGGATGAACTCAATGCCCTCACCGGCGTGCCGGTGCCGAAAAACCTCGCCGCCATCCGCGATCTGCCCGTTTTGCACACGGACGCGGTGGAGAAGCGCAACATGCTTTCCTACGTGAAGGAGGCCATCCGATGAAGTTTCGCGTGCCCGCCACCACCGGCAACACCGGCCCGGGCTTCGATTCCGTAGGCCTCGCCTTCACGCTCTACGCCCGCTTTGAGGCCGAACTTCTGCCCGCAGGCCAGCTGGCCATTTCCGGCTGCGAGGCGAAATATCAGAACGAGAAAAACCTCGCCGTGCAGGCCTTCCGCGCCGTGGAAAAGCGCCTCGGCGTCCGGCCCGCGGGCCTGAAACTGCATATCGACACCGACGTGCCCATCTCCCGCGGCCTTGGCTCCAGCGCCACGCTGCTGGCGGCGGGGGCGTTCGCGGCCAACACCCTGCACGGCGCGCCGCTTGACAAGGAGATGCTTCTGGATGTCGCCACGCAAATGGAGGGCCACCCGGACAACGCCGCCCCGGCGCTCTATGGCGGCCTCTGCGCCAGCGTCGTGGGCGGGGATGGCCGCGTGCTGTGCGTGCGCTATCCCGTCGCCCCCTCTGTGCGCTTCGCGGCGCTGATCCCCGATTTTCCCCTCGCCACCGCCGAGGCAAGGCGCGTGCTGCCCGCGGCCATCCCGCGCGCGGACGCGGTCTTCAACATCTCCCGCACCGCCATCCTCATGCGCGGCATGGAAATGGGGGACTACGCCCTTCTCTCCGCCGCCCTCGACGACCGCCTGCACACCCCCTACCGCAAGGCGCTCATCCACGATTTCGACTTCGTGCGCGCGCAGGCGTTGGAGGCTGGCGCACGCGCTCTGGTCATCTCCGGCGCGGGTCCGACGCTGCTGGCGCTGCACCCCGATCCCGAAGCCTTCGCCCCGCAGATCGAGGCGCGCCTGTCCGCGCTCCCCCACAAGTGGCGCGCCGTGCCGCTGCGCGTGGATACCGAGGGTACGGTGGAGGAGTAAAAAAACAAGGCCGCGCCCGAACAGGCGCAGCGCAATGCCGTATAGTATATGACACAAGAAGACAGCCTCGCATGCGTCGGGGCGGTCTTCTTGTCTAACAAAAACCGCCCCGTCCTGCACATCGCAGAACGGGGCGGAAGTCTGTCTCTACGCTGCCTTCAGCTTACAGCTGCGGGCCGGCGGGAACGAGGGCCTTGCCAGCTTCGTTGTCCTCGTACTTGACGAAGTTCTTCTGGAAGCGGGAAGCGAGGTCCTTGGCCTTGGTCTCCCACTCGGAGGCGTCGGCGTAGGTGTCGCGCGGGTCGAGGATATTGGAGTCGACGCCGGGCAGCTCGGTGGGCACCTCGAAGTTGAAGTAGGGGATCTTCTTCGTGGGCGCGCTCTTGATGGAGCCGTCGAGGATGGCGTCGATGATGCCGCGGGTGTCCTTGATGGAGATGCGCTTGCCGGTGCCGTTCCAGCCGGTGTTGACCAGATAGGCCTTGGCGCCGCTGGCCTTCATGCGCTTGACCAGCTCCTGAGCGTACTTGGTGGGATGCAGCTCAAGGAAGGCCTGGCCGAAGCAGGCGGAGAAGGTCGGGGTGGGCTCGGTGATGCCGCGCTCGGTGCCAGCCAGCTTGGCGGTGAAGCCGGAGAGGAAGTAGTACTCGGTCTGGTCAGCCGTGAGGATGGAGACCGGCGGCAGCACGCCAAAGGCGTCGGCCGAGAGGAAGATGACGTTCTTCGCCGCGGGCGCAGCCGACACGGGGCGAACGATCTTCTCGATGTGGTCGATGGGGTAGGAAACGCGGGTGTTCTCGGTCACGCTCTTGTCGGCGAAGTCGATCTTGCCGTCCTTGTCGAGGGTGACGTTCTCAAGCAGAGCGTTGCGCTTGATGGCGTTGTAGATGTCCGGCTCGGATTCCTTGTCGAGGTTGATGACCTTGGCGTAGCAGCCGCCCTCGAAGTTGAACACGCCGTTGTCGTCCCAGCCATGCTCGTCGTCACCGATCAGCAGGCGCTTGGGGTCGGTGGAGAGGGTGGTCTTGCCGGTGCCGGACAGGCCGAAGAAGATGGCGGTGTTCTCGCCGTTCATATCGGTGTTGGCGGAGCAGTGCATGGAAGCGATGCCCTTGAGCGGCAGGTAGTAGTTCATCATCGAGAACATGCCCTTCTTCATCTCGCCGCCGTACCAGGTGTTGAGGATGACCTGCTGGCGGTCGGTGAGGTTGAAGACGACGGCGGTCTCGGAGTTGAGGCCCAGCTCCTTGTAGTTCTCGACCTTGGCCTTGGAGGCGTTGAAGACCACAAAGTCAGGCTCGAAGTTCTCCAGCTCTTCCTCGGTGGGGCGGATGAACATGTTCTTCACGAAATGGGCCTGCCAGGCGACTTCCATGATGAAGCGGATGGCCATGCGGGTGTCCTTGTTGGTGCCGCAGAAGGCGTCCATGACGAACAGACGCTTATTGGAGAGTTCCTTGATGGCGATGTCCTTGCAGGCGGCCCAGGTCTCTTTGGAAGCGGGATGGTTGTCGTTCTTGTAGCCCTCGGAGGTCCACCACACGGTGTCCTTGGAGGTCTCGTCCATGACGATGAACTTGTCCTTGGGGGAGCGGCCGGTGTAGATGCCGGTCATCACGTTCACAGCGCCGAGTTCGCTGACCTGGCCCTTTTCATAGCCTTCCAGACCGGGCTTGGTCTCTTCCGCGAACAGCTCCTCAAAAGAGGGGTTATATACGATCTCGGTGGTACCAGTGATGCCATACTTGGTCAGATCGAGCTTTTTCATCAAAAAATACCTCCTACCTTTCTCTATGAGTATTATAGCAGTTTCCACGCCTTTGTGCTGTTAAGTTTTGAACAAATAGACGCTAAAACTTGTGCCTTTTTATGCCCCTCCGCGCCTGTGCCACAGAGCCTCTCCACAAGGGCCTTACATTCGTGTCAGAGGCGTGTCCGCGCTGCGGAAAACCTGTAAATATCGCGCGCAGTTTTCCATAGCTTCAAAATTCGCGCAAAGCGGTCATATTTTCCCCGGACTGTGAATAGATTCAGGAATATGGACATTTATTTCAAATCTATTACAAAAACCTTGAAAACCGCAACAAACTGTGTTAGAATGCCGGAGAAGGGAGGGAGACGCGCATGAAGAAGGCGGTGGTGTGCTTGGCGCTGCTGTTTTTGGCGATCGTCCTGCCCTCCCTGAGCTTCACGGAAGATCAGGAAACGGTGCTTCTGGCGCGCGCGGTCTACGCCGTGGCGCGCGACGAGAGCTACGAGGCCAAGCTGGCCGTGGCCTCCGCCGCGCTCAACCGCGTGGACGATCCGTGGCACCCGAACACGCTGCGGGGCGTATTGGAGGAAAAGCATCAGTTCCCCATCGGCAGCTATTACGACGCCGAGAGCCTCCGCGCCGCCCACGAGGCGCTCGCCGGACGCCGCAATTTGCCCGCGGGCGTGATGTACTTCCAGAGCGCCGCCGGCGCGTCGCGCTGGGACGATACGTATCTCTACCGAACGATCGGCGGCCTGTCCTTCTACACGCGCGACGGCAACCGCTGAACGACGATCTCCCCGGCCTCGCGCCGGGGCTTTTTCTATGGAGGAAGGAAACGCATGCAATGGCTGGACGCGGTCAACGCGCGCGCAAAGCGCAAAAACAAGGTGCTGTTCATGCCCGATGACGCCATTTTTGACGCACTCGCGCCGCTGACGGAGCGGGCGGGCCGCCGCGCCCTTGTGATTTGGGCGTTGTCTCTGGCGGAGGAAGCGCTGCCCCGCCTGCAGGCGCTGCTGCCGGGGGAGACGCGCCCCATGGAAAGTGTGCGCCTGTCCCGCCTGTGGGCGCGCGGGGAAGTGAAGATGCCCGCGGCCAAGGCCGCCATCCTCGCCTGTCACGCCGTGGCCAGGGAGGAGGTCTCTCCCGAGGCCGCCGCCCTCTGCCACGCCGTGGGGCAGGCCTGCGCCGTCGTCCACGCGCGCGGCCACGCCATGGGCTTCGCCGTTTACGAACTGACGGCCATCGCCCGCCGCGCGGGGATAGAAAACTGCGCGCCCCAAATCGAGGCGCGTGTCTGCGAATACATGGAACGCCTGCAAAACGCGCAGGCGCGAGCCGAAACAGACCCCGGCCCATGGGCGAAATTCCTCGAAGCGTAAGTTTCAGGGCCGCAAAAGCGCCTTGAGTTCCTCCGGCAGGGGCGACTCCCACGCCATGCGCTCGCCGTTCCAAGCAAGCGCCAGATATGCCGAGTGCAGCGCGAAGCGCCCCGGCAGCGCCGCGTCCTCCTGTCCGTAGAGGAAATCGCCGGCAACGGGATGGCCGATGTGCGCCATGTGTACGCGGATCTGATGCGTGCGCCCCGTTTCCAGCTTCAGGCGCAAAAGCGTGCGGCCGTTGCCGTGCTCCACGGCGCGGGCGTGCGTCACCGAAGGCTTGCCGCGCGCCAGATCGACCACGCGGCGCACGCTTGCCGCGTCCGCCTTGGCGATGGGCGCGTCCACGGTAAACTCGCCCTCGACGATGCCCTCCACCACGGCCAGATATTCCCGGCAAAACCCGCCCGTATGCAGTTCTTTTTGCAAAAGCTGACAGGCGTGGGCGTGTTTGGCGGCGCACATCAGGCCGCTGGTGCCCTTGTCCAGCCGGTTGAGGGGGCGAAAGACGAAATGCTCACCAAAGCGCGCCGCCAGCCGGTTTTCCAGCGTGCCCGCCGTCTGCCGCTGCGAGCATTGGCAGGGCAGGGGAGCGGGCTTGTCGAGGATGTAAAAATCGTCGCTTTCAAAGACGACGTTCACCGGCAAAAACTCCGGCGCTACGGCCTGCGCGGGCGCGTCTTCCGGCCAGAACACTTCCACCACGTCGCCCGCGTTGAGCAAGGTGTTCGCCAGCGCCGCCTCGCCGTTGACGCGCACGCCGCCGGACATCTTCAAAGAGGAAAACTGCGTGTAGGACACGCCCAGATCGCCGCGCACGAAGTACTTGAGCTTGCGCCCGGCGTCCTTTTCCCCCGCGACCGCGCGGAGCATTGCCATACCATCCCTCCGAAAAAGCCCGAGGCATCGCGCCCCGGGCCATGTTTTTGCTATTCCCCCAGATCCACCTTGATCTTCAACGCCTCGAGCTGGTCGGGGTTGACGTCCGCGGGCGTTTCCATCATCAGGCAGTTCGCGCCCTGCGCCTTGGGGAAGGCGACCACGTCGCGCAAACTGTCGCTGCCGGTGAGGATCATCGACAAACGGTCGAGGCCAAAGGCGAAGCCGCCGTGCGGGGGCGTGCCGTACTTGAAGGCGTCGGTGAGGAAGCCGAAGCGGTGCTGCGCCTCCTCGTCGGACAGGCCGATCATCTTGAACATCTTCGCCTGCATGTCGCTCCTGTGGATGCGGATGGAGCCGGAGCCCATCTCGATGCCGTTCATCACCAGGTCGTATGCGCGGGCGCGCACCTTGTCCTTCTCGTTTTCCAGATACGCCTCGTCCTCGGGCATCCAGCTGGTGAAGGGGTGGTGCATGGCCACGTAGCGGCCCTCCTCCTCGCTGTACTCAAACAGCGGGAACTCCGTCACCCAGAACAGGTCGTACACGCCCTCGGGGATGAGGCCGCGGCGGCGGGCGATCTCGATGCGCAGCGCGCCGAGGCTCTGGAAGGCCACCGCGTCCCTGTCGGCGACAAAGAAGAGTATGTCGCCCGGCTTGGCACTGAAGCGCTCGCGCAGCTTCTCCGCAAATTCCGGCGTGAGGAACTTGTTGAACGACGATTTCACCCCGCCGTCGGCGGTGTAGGTCACGTAGGCCAGCCCCTTGGCGCGGTAGGTCTTGACAAACTCCACCAGCGAGTCGATCTGCTTGCGGGTCATGTCCGCGCAGCCCTCGGCGTTGATGCCGCGCACGCACTTTCCCTCCTTCACCGCGTCCTCGAACACGGGGAAGCCGCAGCCCTCGCAGAGGTCGGAGGCGTTTTTGAGCAGCATGCCGAAGCGGCGGTCGGGCTTGTCGCTGCCGTAGTTCTCCATGGCTTCGCGCCAGGTGATGCGCTCCAGCGGCAAATGGATGTCCATGCCCATCACGTCGTGGAACACGCGCTGGAAAGCGCCCTCGATGACCGTCTGGATGTCCTTTTCGTCGATGAAGGACATCTCCACGTCCACCTGCGTGAACTCCGGCTGACGGTCGGCGCGGTTGTCCTCGTCGCGGAAGCAGCGCGCCAATTGATAGTACTTGTCAAAGCCCGCCAGCATGAGAAGCTGCTTGTAGATCTGCGGCGACTGCGGCAGGGCGTAGAAGGAGCCGGGATGCAGGCGGCTGGGCACGAGGAAATCGCGCGCGCCCTCGGGGGTGGACTTGGTCAGCACGGGCGTTTCCACCTCGGCAAAGCCCTGACTGTCCATGTAGGCGCGCACCGCCGAGGCGATCTTTGCGCGCATGCGCAGATTGCGCTGCAGGGAGGGCTTGCGCAGGTCGAGATAGCGGTACTTGAGGCGCACCGTCTCGTTTTCCTCGGCCTTGTCGTCGATGTAGATGGGCGGCGTCTCGCTCTTGTTGAGCAGTTCACACTCGCGCACGAACACCTCCACCTTGCCCGTGGGCAGGTCGGGGTTCACGGCGTTTTCGGCGCGCATGCGCACTTCGCCTGTGCAGGTGACCACGTATTCCGAGCGCAGCGTGCGGCCCAGCTCAAACACCTCGTGGGAACAGACGGCCTCGTCGAACACCAGCTGCACCAACCCCTCGCGGTCGCGCAGCCAGACGAACACCACGCCGCCCAGGTCGCGGGCGCGCTGCACCCAGCCGGAGAGATGGACTTCCCTGCCGGCCAGATTTTCCGTTACCTGACCGCAGTAGGTATCGCGTTTATAGGAAAGCATGGGTCATTCTCCCTTCATTTCCAGCAGTATTTCGATGATTTTGTCCCGGGCGACCTCGGCCTCGACGCTGTTTTCCATGTCGCGCAGCTTGACCACGCCCTTTTCCAATTCGTCGCCGCCGATGACCACCACGTTCTTCGCGCCGGCCTTGCCCGCGTACTTGAACTGCGCCTTCATGCTGCGGCAGGCGTGGTCTATGTCGGCGCGCAGGCCGTTTTCGCGCAGCGCACGAACGAGTTTCATGCCCTCCAGACGCGCCGCCTGCCCCATGGTGGCCACGAACACGTCGTAGAGCGGCGCTTCTTCCTCGCTGGCGCCCTGCATCTGCTGAACCAGCAGCATGCGCTCCACGCCCATGCCGAAGCCCACGCCCGGCGTGGCCGGGCCGCCCAGCTGCTCGATCAGCCCGTCGTAGCGCCCGCCGCCGCAGACGGTCAGTTCGCCGTCCTCGGTGGGGGTGACGATCTCAAACACGGTCTTGGTGTAGTAGTCCAGCCCGCGCACGATGCGGGGATCGACGCTGTAGGCAACGCCCAGCGCGTCCAGATACTCGCGCAGGGCGGCGAAGTGGGCGCGGCAGTCCTCGCACAGGTAGTCCAGCATCTCCGGCGCGTCGGTGAGCTTGTGCGCGTCCTCCTTGCAGTCGAGTATGCGCAGGGGGTTGCGCTCAAAGCGCTCGTTGCAGGTCTTGCACAAGGAGCCGAGCTTGCCGGCGAGGTACTCCTTCAGCGCCGCCTGATAGGCCCCGCGGCACTGGGGGCAGCCGATGGAGTTGATGCGCACGCTCAACCCCTCGATGCCGCACGCGCGCAGAACGTCCAGCGCCAGAGCGATGATCTCCGCGTCCACGGAGGCGTCTTTGGCGCCAAAGACCTCCACGCCGTTCTGGTGGAACTGGCGCAGCCGCCCCGCCTGCGGCTTCTCATAGCGGAAGTTGGGGCAGGAGACGTAGTAGAGTTTGCAGGGCAGCGGCTCGGCGAACAGGTGGTGCTCGATGAAGGCGCGCGCTACGCCCGCCGTGCCTTCGGGCTTGAGGGTGATGGAGCGCCCGCCCTTGTCCTCGAAGGTGTACATCTCCTTTTGCACCACGTCGGTGCCGTCGCCCACGCCGCGCGCGAACAACTCCGTATGCTCGAACATCGGCGTGCGGATCTCGCGGTAGCCGGCCAGCGCGCATACAGAGCGCATGGCCGCCTCGATTTTCTGCCAGCGGTGCGCGTCATTGGGCAACATGTCCTGCGTTCCCTTGGGCGCCTGCGTAAGCATTTGGGTCTCTCCTTTCCATGGGGGCGAACGAAAAAAGCCTCCGTCCCGACGTAGGGGCGAAGGTCTCGCGGTGCCACCCTGCTTGAGCGATGGAAATTGCTCCACAGCCCATCTTCAGCCGTTAACGCCGGCATACGTCCGATCTCGTGGGTGTCCTTGGGCGGAAAACGACGCGGGCGCTCGCACCATGCCGCCCTCGCTTGGCCGTCCCTGTTCCGCTTACTCTCCCAGTCATCGCCGGTGCTTCCGATTATATAGCCGGAGGCCGGAAAAGTCAAGCGCGGCGGCGCTTCACGGGGAGAATTAACACAAAAAGCCGCCCGGCTTCATACCGGGCGGCGAGGGGAGCAAGGATCACTGGATCTCGATCCTGCGGGGGGACTTTCTGGTCTCGGTGACCTTCGGCATCGTCAGGGTCAAAACGCCGTCCTTGTACTCGGCGGAGATGGCGTCCTCCTTGACGTTCTCCAGCGTGAAGGAGCGGCTGGCGCGGCCGGAGCGGCGCTCGTTCATGATGTAGCCGTTCTGGCGCTCGTTCTTCTTTTCCGCGTTCCACTCGGCGGCGATGGTAAGCACGTCGTCGTTTATGTCGATGTGGATGTCCTCGCGCTTGACGCCGGGCATGTCGGCTTCGAGAACGAACTTGTCGCCCTCATCCTTCACGTCCACGCTGAAGGTGCTGGTGAAGTTGTCCATGCCGAAGAAGGGGCGGAAGAAATCGTCCATGAAGGACATGGCGTCGGGACGGCTGAGGTGGTTGTTGTGACGATAGGGGATCAAGGTACTCATGATGAAAACCTCCTGCGAAGTTACTGACTGTCTTTGTCTTTCGACACTGCTATCATACATCAATAGTCAAAGAAAGTCAATAGCAAAATCCTAACGTTTACAAACTGTTCACATCTGTCTTTTGCCCACATGGAAAGTTTGCCCGCCGGGGGACTTGATAATTCCCCGCCCATGCGTTAAGATGGATGCAGGAGATGAACCGCATGACAGAGCGCCTTTACTATGACGATGCCTATCGGACTTCCTTCGACGCGCGGGTGACGGACTGCGCCCCCGACGCAGATACATATCTCGTCCGCCTTGACCGCTCGGCCTTTTATCCCACTTCCGGCGGCCAGCCCTACGACACGGGCACGCTGGGCGGGGCGAACATCCTTGATGTGTTTGTGCAAAACGGCGATGTCTTCCACCGCACGGACGCGCCCTTGAACGTGGGAAGCGAAGTTCACGGCGAGATCGACTGGCCGCGCCGCTTCGACCACATGCAGCAGCACTGCGGCGAACACATGCTGGCCAACGCCGTCTGGCAGCAGCTCGGCGGTCACGTCATCGGCCTGCACCTGGGCGCGGAGGTGTCCAGCATCGACGCCGACCTCCCCGACGGCCGCACGCGCATCACCGAGAAAGAACTGCGCGCGCTCGAGGATGCCGTCAATGAAAACATACAGCGCGACGTGCCCGTCATTTGCTCGTTCCCGGACGAGGAGACGCTCAAACGCATGCCCCTGCGCAAGCCGCCCACGGTGAAAGAGCATATCCGCATCGTCGCCATCGGCGATTTTGAGTACGTGGCCTGCGGCGGCACGCACCCCTCCTCCTCGGGGCAGGTGGGGCTTTTGAAGATCGTCGACGCGCGGCCCAGCAAGGGCAAATTGCGCCTCTCCTTCGTCTGCGGCAAGCGCGCCTTCCGGGACTATCGCCGCGTCTACGACCTTGCCCACGCGGCGGCGGCGGAGCTTTCCACGGCGGTGGAGAATCTGCCCGGCGCGGTGACGGCCCTGCGCGCCCATTTGCGCGAGGCGGAGCATGCGGTATCCGTCCTGCGGCGCGAACAGCTGCTGGGAAGCGTGCCTGCGCTGCTGGAAAACGCTCCGCGCGCGAAGTCGGGCGTTCGCGTGGTGGCGGAGACGGTGGCGGCGGACATGCCGCTTTTGCGCGATCTGGCCACGGCCATCATCCGCCAGGGCGGCGCCATCGCCCTGCTCGCCGCGCCGCAGGGGGAAAGCAATATCTTCGTCTTCGCCCGCGCGCAGGACGTGGGGGAGGACATGGGCGCGCTGCTCTCCGCCTGCGCCCGGCAGTGCGGCGGCAAGGGCGGTGGCAAGCCGGATTTCGCGCAGGGCGGCGGCCCCATCGCGGTGCTGGAATCGGCCCGCGCGCGTCTGCTCGGGCAATAAAGGACAAGAGCGGGGGAGTGCATACCAATGACGGGCATACGGGGCTTTTTCGACGTAGAGAACATGGTGCCCGCGTCCATGCGGCGCGGAGAACTGCCCTCGAACCGCGAGGCATACCGGCGCATGAGCGCCATCGCCCTGCCCTCGGTGCTGGAAATGGCGCTGATGAGCCTCATCAGCATGGCGGACACGATGATGGTCTCCACGCTGGGCACGGAGGCGATCACCGCCGTCAGTCTGGTGACGCAGCCGCGCCTCATCCTTTTGTGCATCTTCTACGGCCTCAACGCCGGCGTCACGGCCATCGTCGCCCGGCGCAACGGCGAGATGCGCCGCGCCGACGCCAACCTCACCATGCGCAATTCGCTGGTGGTGACGCTGCTTCTCTCCATCGTCATCACGGCTCTGGCGCTGTGGCTGGCCGAACCCTTCATGCGGCTCGCCGGCGCCAAGGAGACCCTGGAGGACACGCTCACCTACTTCCGCATCATCGCCGCGGCGCTGCCCATCAACGCCCTTTCGCTGTGCGTCTGCGCGGCGCAGCGTGGCGTGGGCAACACGCGCCTGACCATGTATGTGAACGTCACTTCCAACCTCGTCAACGTGTTGTTCAACTGGCTGCTGATCAACGGCGTCGGCCCCTTCCCGCGCTTGGAGATCGCCGGCGCCGCCATCGCCACGGATATTGGCCTGCTCGTCGGCCTCGCGCTCTGCTTTGTCTCGCTTCTGCCGGGCAAGCGCCACGCCCACTTCCTCGAACTGACCCGCAAGGACTCCTGGAAGCTCGACAGCGAGGCGCTGGGGGCGATGACGAAGGTGGCCAAGGGCGCTATGGTGGAGCAGGTCTGCATCCGCATCGGCTTTTTCCTCTACGCGCGCATCGTCGCCGGGCTGGGCGTCTACGTCTACGCGGCGCACAACATCGCCATGCAGTTTTTGAGCCTCTCCTTCTCCTTTGGCGATGGCATCGGCATCGCCGGCACGGCGCTGGTCGGCCAGTCGCTGGGCGAGAAGCGGCCGGACATCGCCCACATGTACGGCAAGATCGCCCAGCGCTACGCGCTGGTGGCGGCGCTTTTGCTGGCCACGGTGGTCATCACCTGCCGCGGGCCGCTGGTGGGGCTGTATATCTATTCAGACACCGCCAACGACGCCTACGTGCGCCAGTTGGCGATGAACGCCATGGTCATCGTCGGCGTCATGCAGCCCTTCCAGACCTCGGCGGTGGTCTATTCCGGCGCGCTGCGCGGCGCGGGCGACACGCGCTATGTGGCTCTGGCGATGATCTTAACGGTCGTGGTCATGCGGCCGCTGCTTTCGTCGCTGGCCATCTACGTCGTCGGCGAGGCATGGGGGCGCACGGAAATGGCGCTCATCGGCGCGTGGTGCATGGCCACGCTGGATATGATCACGCGCATGGCGCTCATGCACCGGCGCTACGTTGGAGGAAAATGGCATGCCATTCAACTGTAAATACGCCATCTTTGACAACGATGGCACGCTGATGGAGTCCATGTACTACTGGCGTCTGGCGGGCATTGAATACATGATCGCTCACCGCCTGCCCATCCCCGGGGAAATGACGCTGCGGGAGATGTTTTCCCATTCCAGCCGCGCCTTTTCCGAGGACATTGCCCGCTACGAGCCGGGCGCGAGCTTCGAGAGCGTCGTGGCCGAGATGGAGGAGCGCATGGGCCGCCACTACCGCTACGACGTGGTGGAAAAGCCCGGCGTCAAGGACTTTCTCGCCGCCCTGCACGCGGGCGGAGCGCGCATGTGCGTGGCCACCGCCGCGCCGCGGGCGCTGTGTTCGGTGGCGCTGGAGCGCCTTGGCCTGCGCCCGTACTTCGAGTTCGTCACCGACAGCTACGAGGTGGGTCTGAGCAAGAGCGACCCCGCCTACTTTCCCGCCGTCGCCCGCCGCCTCGGCTGCGCGACGGAAGACTGCTGGGTGTTCGAGGACGCGCTGCATGCCATGGAGAGCGCCAAAGCCGCCGGCATGCGCGTCTGCGCCGTCGCCGATTACACCGCCGAGCCCCAGCTTGACGCCATCCTTTCCGTCGCCGACGCCTTCATAAGCGATTACCGCCGCCCGCCGCGCGTGCTGCGGCCCGAGGCGGTGCGTTCGGAAAATTGACCGCCACAAAGCAACATATCCGCGGTTTTGTACGTATCACAAATACATTTGTCCGCAACACAAGAATTTTATCTCACGTTTTTCCCAAAACCGCTTGCGTTGTCCGGGGTTTGCCTGTATAATCGTAAAAAGCAATGGCAAAACGATGGCAACAACGAGGAGGCATACTATGCAGCGCGTATACAATTTCGCGGCGGGTCCTGCCGTGATGCCGGCCGAGGCCCTGACCACGGCGGCCAATGAGATGCTTTGCTTCGGCGAAACGGGCATGTCCGTCATGGAGATGAGCCACCGCTCGAAGATGTATCAGGAGATCTTTAACGAGACCGAAGCGCTGGTGCGCGAGCTTATGCACGTGCCGGACGACTACGCTGTGCTGTTTATCCAGGGCGGCGCCACCGGCCAGTTCGCCGGCGTGGCCATGAACCTGATGACCGGCTCCGGCAAGGCCGACTATGTGGACAGCGGCAACTTTGCCCACGGCGCGTTTGTCGAGGCGCAGAAGTACGGCTCTCCCCGCTGCGTGGCGTCCTCGCGCGAGGAAGGCTATGTGCGTATCCCCGACCTCGACGAAAAGACGTTCGATCCCGAAGCCGATTATTTCTATATCACCACCAACAACACCATCTACGGCACCAGATTCACCTCCATCCCCGAGACGGGAAAGGTGCCGCTGGTAGCGGATATGTCCTCGAACATACTCTCCGAACCGTATGACGTCAGCAAGTTCGGCGTCATCTTCGCCGGCGCGCAGAAGAACATCGGCCCGGCGGGCTTTGCCCTCACCATCGTGCGCCGCGACCTCACCGGCCGCGCCATGCCCATCACCCCCAAGGTGCTGGACTATAAAAAGCTCGACGACGCGGGCAGCATGCTCAACACCCCGCCCACCTACGCCATCTACATGGCCGGCCTCTGCCTCAAGTGGCTGAAAAAGCAGGGCGGCGTCGAGGGCATCGCCGCGGTCAACCGCGAAAAGGCTTCCTGGCTCTATGATTTTCTCGATGAAAGCCGCCTGTTCAAGGGCGTGGCCGAGAAGGGAAGCCGCTCGCTGATGAACGTCACCTTCCGCACCGGCGACGAGGATATGGACGCTGAGTTCGTCAAAGCCGCGACCAAAGCCGGCTTTGTCAACATCAAGGGCCACCGCTCCGTGGGCGGCATGCGCGCCAGCATCTACAACGCCATGCCTCCGGAGGGCGTCAGGGCGCTGGTGGAGTTCATGAAGAAATTTGAAATGGAGCATAAGTAAATGTACAAGGTAAAAACGCTCAACGCCATCTCCCCGGTCTACCAGACCGTTCTCAACATGGAGGACTACGCCTTCGACGCCTACGCCGAAAACCCCGACGCCATCATGGTGCGCTCGGCGAACATGCACGAGATGGACATCCCGGAAAGCGTGCAGTGCGTCGCGCGCGCCGGCGCGGGCGTGAACAACATCCCGCTGGACAAACTGGCTGAGCGCGGCGTCGTGGTCTTCAACTCCCCGGGCGCGAACGCCAACGCCGTCAAGGAACTGGTCATCACCGGCATGCTGCTCGCCTCCCGCAAGGTGGTGGACGGCGTGGAGTGGTGCAAAACGCTCTCCGGCAAGGGCGCGGAAGTGGAAAAGCTGGTGGAGAAGGGCAAGAGCCAGTTCGTCGGCCCCGAATTGCAGGGCAAGACGCTCGGCGTCGTCGGCCTGGGCGCCATCGGCGTGCTGGTGGCCAACGCGGGCGTGGCGCTGGGCATGGACGTGCTCGGTTACGATCCCTACATCTCCGTGGAGCACGCCTGGAAGCTCTCCCGCGCCGTGCGCCACAGCGATTCTCTGGATGAAGTGCTGAAAACCAGCGATTACCTCACCGTCCACGTGCCGCTCATCGACGCCACCCGCGGCATGATCAACGCGCAGGCGCTTGCCAAGATGAAGCCCAGCGCGGCGCTGCTCAACTTCGCCCGCGGCGGTCTGGTGGACGCGCGCGCGGCCTTGGACGCACTCAAGGCCGGCCTGCTGCGCGCCTATGTCACCGATTTCCCCTCGGATGAACTCATCGGCGCGCCAGGCGTGCTGTGCATCCCGCATCTGGGCGCTTCCACGCCCGAGAGCGAGGACAACTGCGTGCGCATGGTCTCCCGTCAGGTGGACGACTACCTGCGCTGGGGCTCCATCGTCCACTCCGTCAACTATCCCGATTGCCCGCTGGGCCGCTGCACGGAGCCGCGCATCGTCATGCTGCACAAGAACGTGCCCAACGTCATCGGCTCGGTGACGCAGCTCATCGCCGGCGAGGGCCACAACATCGACAACATGATCAACAAATCCCGCGGCGCTTACGCCTACACGGTGGTGGAGCTGGACAAGCAGCCCAGCCCAGCGCTGATGGACAAGCTGGCGGCGCTGGATACCACCTATCGCGTGCGCCTCATCCTGCCCTAAAGGACACATTTCAGGGGAGTTCCCCGCGCGGGAACTTCCCTCTTTTCAGGAGGATAAGCAGATGAAAGACAGCAACATCGCCCTGTCCACGGGGGAGATCCTTCTTCCCGCGCACGGGCTGAATTACGAGAAGTGGGCCGTGGTGGCCTGCGACCAGTTCACCGCCGAGCCGGACTACTGGCACGGCGTGGAGGCGTTCGTCGGCGACGCGCCCTCGTCCCTGCGCATCGTGCTGCCGGAGATCTACTTAGAGGAGCGCAGGCAGCGCATCCGCGAGATCCACGGCGCCATGCGCGTCTACCTCGGCAACGCCGTGCGCGTGGCCGTGCCGGACGGCTTCGTCCTCACCCGGCGGCAGACGTCCTCCGGGCCCCGCGAGGGCCTGCTGGCCTGCGTCGATCTTGAAAAGTACGATTTCGCCCCCGGCAGCAAAAGCCTCATCCGCGCCACGGAGGGCGCCGTGCCCGAGCGCGTGCCGCCCCGCGCCGAGATACGCGCCGGCGCGCCGCTGGAATGCCCGCACGTGATGATGCTCATCGACGACCCTGAGCATACCGTCATCGAGCCCGCCTTCGACGACCCCGGTCAGGAGCTTTACAACTTCGATCTGATGATGGGCGGCGGCCACGTACAGGGCTGGGCGCTGGAAAACGGCCGCGCCCTGCGCGTGTTCGAGGCGCTGGCGCGCCTTCATGAAAAGAGCGACGGCCTGCTCTACGCCGTGGGCGACGGCAACCATTCCCTCGCCGCGGCGAAAAAGTGCTGGGAGGACATCAAGGGCGGCCTCTCGGCGGCGGAGTTCGATTCCCACCCGGCGCGCTACGCAATGGTGGAGCTGGTCAACCTCCACTGTCCGGCGCTGAAGTTCGAGCCTATCCACCGCGTGCTTCTCGGCGTCGAGCCGAAGGAAGTGCTTGCCTCCATGAAACGCAGCCGCTCCTTCAAGCGCGGCGGGGAAGATGTGCGCGTCGCCTTCGCCGGCGGGGAAGAGGGCTTTGCCACGGCGGGCCATCCCATCCGCCCCTTGCAGAACTTCCTCGACAACTTCCTCAAAAAGCATCCCGGGGCGAAGATCGACTACATCCACGGCGAGGACGCGCTGCGCGCCCTGCTCGCCCGCGAGGACGCCGTGGGCTTCATGCCCCGCGCCTTCGACAAGGCCGAACTGTTCCCCTACATCCGCGAAAACGGCGTTTTGCCGCGCAAGACCTTCTCCATGGGCGAGGCGCGCGACAAGCGCTACTATCTGGAAATGCGGAGGATCGGGCGGTGAACCACCGCGTATTCATCGTCGAGGATGACCGCGTCATCGCCGCCGCCGTCAAACGCCACATCGAGAGCTGGGGCTGCGAGGCGCGCGTGGTGCAGGATTTCCGCAACGTTGTCAAGGAGTTCGTCGCCTTCGACCCGCACCTGGTGCTGATGGACATCTCCCTGCCGTTCTTCAACGGCTACCACTGGTGCCGGGAGATACGCAATATCTCCAAAGTGCCGGTGATCTTCATCTCCTCGGCCTCGGACAACATGAACATCGTCATGGCCATGGACATGGGCGGAGACGACTTCATCGCCAAGCCCTTCGATTTGAGCGTACTCACCGCCAAGGTGCAGGCGGTGCTGCGCCGCGCCTACGAGTTCTCCGGCCTGCGCCAGCTGCTCGAGTACCGCGGCGCGGTGCTTGATCTGAACGACGCCTCGCTGACCTACGAGGGCAAGCGGCTGGAGCTGACGAAGAACGACTTTCGCATCCTGCAAACGCTGATGGAGCAACCCGGCAAGGTCATCTCCCGCGAGACGATGATGCTGCGCCTCTGGGAGACGGACTGCTTCGTGGACGACAACACCCTCACCGTCAGCGTCACGCGCCTGCGCAAGAAGCTGGAAGCCATCGGCCTTGCCGACTTCATCCTCACCCGCAAAGGCTCCGGCTACCAGCTGGGCGGAGAATAAAGGCAGCGCGCCCCATGTCGGAAACGACGGGGCGCGCTCTGTGAATTTTGGAAAACGGGCAAAGCCGCCATTGGCCTTGCCCGTTTTGCTCACTGCACCACGACGATGGTGCCTTCATCGCAGTTGTCAAAGATCCACTTGGCGTCCTCCACGCGCAGGCGCACGCAGCCATGAGAGGCCTTGTGTCCCAGCGCGGACACGCTGCCGTAGCGCAGCGTACTGGTGTCGCGCGCGCTGTACAGCACGGAGTGGAACCAGATGTTCCCCGTGATGCGGAAGGAGTACTGCGCCCAGCACTCGAACTTCTGGAAGTACTGCCAGCGGTTGAGCGGCTCGGTGGTGGTGGTATAGATGCCCGGCGGCGTGCTGTTGCCAAGGCCGGTGGAGCAGATGAAGGTGTCGTCCAGCTCGTATTCGCCAAAGGAGTTGAGGCCGTAGACATACACGCGCTGATCGGCGATGCTCACCACCAGCTTGTACTTGGTGTTCTTGGCGATGGCGTCGGCGGAATAGAGGACGCGCTGCGTCTCCTCGTCGGCCACGCCGGTCTCTTCCAGCATGTTGTTGGCCTGAAACTCGCGGATGGCGTCCTCCGTCTTTTCGCCGATCTTGCCGTCGATGACGCCCTCGGGGATGTAGTACAGCGTGTACAGCCGCCGCTGCAGGCGCAGCACTTCGTCGCCGGAATCGCCGCGTTCCAGCGTTTCCTCGAAGAAGAAGAGGTCCTCGCTCGCCAATACCTCCTGCGCCGCGGCGTTGACGCCGTCGTACATGGCAAAATGCTCGGCAAAGGGGCTTTCGTTTTCAAACAGGTATTCGTAAAAGCGCTCCAGCGCATCCTCCGTAGCCGAGCCGAACACGCCGTCCGGCTCCTCGCCGAGCATGCCGTACTGTGCCAGCGACTTTTGCACGGCCAGCACGGCGTCGCCCGTATCGCCGGAATGGACGTCGTGGGCCACGAAGCGCTCGGCCACGGGCGCGTCGCTGGCAAAGAGGGCGTCCACGGTCGCCTCGTCGATGACGCCGGTGACGTCAAGACCCGCGGCATCCTGAAACGCGCGCACCACGGAGTCGGTGTATTCGTCAAAGTACTCGTCGGGCACGTCGTCCAGATACCCCAGCGCCTGCAAGCGGTGTTCCAGACGGCGCACCTCGCCGTCCTCGTCGCCCTGCCGCAGATCCTTTATGTAGGTGGAGCGCTCCTCGTCAAAGAGGTAAAACTGCGTTATCCCCGTGGCCGTGCCCGTGGCGCTGACCAACTCCACGCCCTGCGCGATGAGGTGTTCCTGATAGTCCTCCACGGCGTTTTCCGTGTTTTTGCCGTACTTGCCGTCCGCCTCATCGTCGAGGAAGCCGAGGAAAACGAGGCGCTCCTGCAAGCGCTGCACATCCTCGCCCTCGTCGTCGCGCTCGAGGGTCTCCGGCAGCTCGACCGCCTGCGCGGAAAACACCGCCGCCTGCGTATCCTCGTCCGCTTCGCCGGTGACCGTCATGCCGTTGAAGGTCTGAAAGAGGCTGACCGCCTCCGTGGTCTGTTTGCCGTAGATGCCATCCACCCCGCCGGACAGATAGCCCAAATCGGCAAGGCGCTGCTGAAAGCGCTCTACGTCCTCCCCGCGCGCGCCCTCGGTCAGTTCTTCGGCAAAGGCGGGCAGAGAGGAAACGGCCAAAAGTATCATCAAAAAAAGCGACAACGCTCGCCGCAACGCGATCACCTCATATCGTATACGACGTCATTATACAGGACAAATATGGCTTTCTTGTTGAATTTTTGTATCGCTTTGGACAACTGTGCGCGCATTTTTGTCGCATTTTACCCAACGATCGACAAAGCAAGGCCCCGCGCTTCGTTTTGCGCGGGGTCATTCTCACTCTGTGTCCGCTTCCTTGAGCAGGTATTTCTGCGCGCGGCGGAAGATGCGGCGGTCCTGTTCGTAGGTGAGCCGTCCGGGAGCCTCATCGGCATCGACCCATTCGGCCACGGCCACTTCGCCCTGCTGCGCCACGGGCGTCTGTTCCCCGGCCACGGCGATGAAGAACACCACCAGCTTTTCCACGTCCGGCCGCGCCATGTAGCGGTTTTCGGCGCGGAAGCCGGTGTCCACGCGCACGCGCACGCCGGTCTCCTCAAAGATCTCGCGTTCGGCGGTCTGGCGCTCGGTCTCGCCGGCCTCGACGTGGCCCTTGGGGAAGGAAGTGTGCCGCCCGTGTTCGTGGCGGATGAGCAAAACGTGCCAGGCGCCGTCAAATCGGCTGAAGACCACGGCGCCACAGGATTTTTCATGTCGCATGGGTACGCGCAACCCCTTTGATGTTTCTTATGACAATATATTATAGCGCATGAATGTAAAGTTGTCGCGGAAGAAGACAAAAAACATGACTGCGAAATGCACAAATTTGCGCCCCAAAACAAACGCGGAGCAGCCGCGTGGGCCGCTCCGCAGGGGCAATGCTTCAGCGCTTGGGGGAGATCTTCTCCATGCCGTCCATCCACGGCCGCAGCTTTTCGGGAATGATGACGCTGCCGTCCGGCTGCTGGAACTGCTCGACGATGGCGGGCATCAGGCGGCTGGTGGCCAGGCCGGAGCCGTTGAGCGTATGCACGAACTCCAACTTCTTCGTCTCGTTGCGGCGGAAGCGGATGTTGCCGCGGCGGGCCTGATAGTCGCGCGCGTTGGAGACGGACGAGCATTCCTTGTACTCGTTCATGCTGGGGATCCACAGTTCGATGTCGTAGGTGGTGGCCATGGAGGCGGAACAGTCGCCCGCGGCCAGCTTGGAAAGGCGGTAGTGCAGCCCCAGGCCCTCGACCAGGCGGCAGGCCTTGTTGATGAGTTCCCTGAGCATTTTGTCGCTGTCCTCGGGGCGGGTGTAGCCGAACATCTCCACCTTGTTGAACTGGTGGCCGCGGATCATGCCGCGCTCGCTGGCGCGGTAAGCGCCGGCCTCGCGGCGGTAGCAGGGCGTGTAGGCAAACAGCCGCTTGGGCAGTTCGTCCTCGGAGAGGATCTCGCCGCGGTAGAGGTTGATCAGCGCCGTCTCCGCCGTGGGCAGCAGGAAGCGGAAGCCCTCCTCGGTCAGGCGGTACACATCGTCTTCAAACTTGGGGAACTGCCCGGCGGTGAGGCCGCACTCGTAGGTCAGAAGGTGCGGCGGCAGCATGAAGGTGTAGCCGTCCTTGAGGTGTTCGGTGATGAAGTAATTGAGCAGCGCCCACTCCAGCCGCGCGCCAACGCCGGTGTAGAGCCAGAAGCCGTTGCCGCCCATCTTTACGCCGCGCTCGTAGTCGATCAGGCCCAGATCTGTGCAGAGGTCCACGTGGTTCTTCGGCTCCCAGTCGAAAACGGGCTTTTCGCCGTAGACCCTGACCACCTGATTGTTCTCCTTGCCGCCGGCCACCACGTCCTCGGCGGGCAGGTTGGGCAGCGCCACCACGAAGCGGTAGATCTTGTCTTCCAGAGCGCTCTGCTCCTCGTCCATCTCCTTGACCTGATCGGCCATCTCCTTGAGCCTGGCGAGCAGCTCGGAGGCGTCCTTGCCCTGCTTTTTGAGGGCGGGTATCTCCTTGCTCATGCGGTTGCGCTCGGCCTTGAGCGACTCGTTTTCCACAAGCAGCGCGCGGCGGCGGGCGTCCCACTCGAGAAGCTCGGTGAAGTCCACGTCGTATTCGCGCTTTTTCAGGGCTTCTTGAACATATTCAGGATTGGAACGGATGAGGTTCAGGTCCAGCATGGTATCCCTCCTAAAAAAATACGCCCCGCCCGCCAACAGGGACGGCGCGCGCGCCGTGGTGCCACCCGTTTTCGAGCAGAAGCTCCTTTTATGCGCGCTATCGGGCGCACCCGCCCCGCTTTCGCGGGGATGCTCAGGGAATGGAGATCGGACCTTGCGCCTCCGGCTCGCACCCGCCGCCGTCTCTCTTTGCGCGCCTCCGCCCGACCGTTCCCGTCCTTGCGATACTATCATTATAAACCGATTTTGAAAATATGCAAGCACAGAGCCGATTTTTAACACGTGGCGGCGGAAAGCGTGCTATAATGAACGTTGGCGGCCATGGGCCGTTACCAAAGCGATGGGGGAGAGCGCATGAAGATCACCGTGCGGGCGCAGGCGAAGATCAACTGGTCGCTGGACGTGTGCGCCGGCCGCGACGATGGCTACCACGAACTGGACATGCTCATGCAGCGCATCGACCTGTCCGACACGCTCACCTTCGAGCGCGCCCGCTTTCTGACGCTGACCGTGGGCGGCCGCACGCTGTCCGAGGGCGGGCGCGACCTCGTTTTGCAGGCCGCGCAGGCGCTCAACGACCACATGGGGCGGCACTATGGCGCGCGCATCACCCTCGCCAAGCACATCCCCATCCGCGCCGGGCTGGGTGGAGGCAGCGCCGATTGCGCCGCCACGCTCATCGCCCTGGACCGCCTCTGGGATCTGCGCTTGCCCCTCTCTGAACTTTTGAAGATCGGCCGCAAACTGGGCGCGGACGTGCCCTACTGCATCGCCGGAGGCTTCGCCCGCGTGCGCGGCATGGGGGAGAAGATCACCCCGCTGGGCGAAGGCGAGCGCTTTCCGCTGGTGCTTCTGCATGTAGGCCGCGGCCTGTCCACCGCGCAGGTGTTTTCCGAATACGACCGCGTGGGAAGGACATTGGGCCTTGACAACGCTGCCCTCGCCCGGGCCATCCTCGCCCGCGATCTGGACGGCATGGACCGCCTTTGCGGCAACGCGCTGGAAGCGCCCTCCATATCGCTGATGCCGGAGATCGGCGCAGCCCTGCGCGCGCTGCGGGCGTTGGGCGCGCGCGTGGCGCGCATGAGCGGCAGCGGCTCCGCCGTGTTCGGCGTCTTCCGCACCGCCGCCGAGGCCCTGCGCGCCGCCGAAGCCCTGCCCGGCGCGCTGTTTACGTGGACGTGCTGAAAAATGCCCCCGCCTCCATGTTTCGGAAGTGGGGGCATTTTGCGCCCAAAAGAAAATCCCACGGACTCAGACCAGGCATACCCCGCGGCGCGCGCCAACTTCTGTTTAGTGCTGCTGCCTTCCGACCCTGACACGATTCGCAGCATGACGCCGCACGGGACCCGATCGTCATCACCCGTGGAACAAGGGATAGTATACCACAAAGCGCGAAAGAATGCAAGCGCTTTTTCCGAGCGCGCCGCGCATCCCCGAAAAATGGCAAAAGGGGGAGCGGCATTCGCCCGCTCCCCGTGCCTTACAGCGCCTGTCCGTGGTCAGGCGCGTCGATCTCGTCGCTGGGCTCGGTGTACTCGCTGTGCGCGAGATCAAGCCCCGTGTCCACCCAGTCGTAGTAGTGGAAGCCGCCCTCGGCGATGGCGCCGCCATCTCCAAGCTGACCGTAGTCGTTGCCGCCGTTGGTGTAGACGTTGCCGTCCTCATCCGTGGCGATGACGTGGAAACTGCCCATGGCGATGGCCTCGATGTCAACGTAGTGGTACTCGTAGTTCACATCGTCCCACAGGGCGATCTGCTCTTCGTAAGGCTCGTCGTAGAAGTACGCGCCCCAGAGCGACACCTGCGCATCCAGCATGCGGGCGCAGGAGGTGTCGCCGCCGGCGATGACGGCGCTGACGCCCTGCGCGGACTCGACCTCCACGGGAGTGAAGCGGTCGCTGTCGCCGCCGATGCCGAGCTGGCCGTACCAGCCCGAGCCCCAGGCCCAGACCACGCCGTCGGCGTCCAGCGCCAGCATGTGCGCCCCGCCCGCGGCGATGGAGACGACGTTCTCAAGCTCCACCCGCACGGGCGAAAGCGTGCTTTCGCCCTCGCCGACGCCGAGCTGGCCGTAGGTGTTGTCGCCCCAGGTCCACACGGTCCCGTCCTCCAGCAGCGCCGCCGCGAACTGCTTGCCCACGGCAAGGTCCACCACGTTTTCAAGCGGCAGCTGCGTCGGCCCTTCCACGGGGTCGGCGTGTCCGAGGCCGAGCTGGCCCAGGGTGTTGTCGCCCCAGCCCCAGTAGTTCCCGTCCTCGTCCAGGGCGATGGAGAAGTCCCGCCCCGCCCAAATGCGCGCGATGCCGTCCATGATCGCCACCGGCGCGCTCTCGTTTTCAAACTCGCCCGTGGCCAGCTGGTCGTAGTCCTCGCTGCAGCCCGCGCCGTAGAGCTGGCCGTCGCCGGTGAGGAAGAGGGTGTGATAGTCGCCCGCGGCCACCTGTACGACATTCGTCAGTTCCAGCTTTTCCGGCGCGTCGCGCATCTCCTCGTCGCCCAGACCGAGCTGGCCGTAGTCGTTGCGGCCCCAGGCCCAGACCTCGCCGTTGTCGGCGATGGCGAAGGAAGCATAATACCCCGCCGCCACGGGCATGACCTCGCCCGCGAACGGCTCCACCGGCCGCGCCTTGTCCTGTTCCCGGGGCGGGCGCGCCGCGCGCGTCTTGCCGCTCAGGTCGATGGAAAGCTCGCACCAGTTCAGGTGCGCGTTTTCCGAGGAGGAGAGCAAACCGAGCTGCCAACTGCTGTCATCGCCGCGCCCCCAGAGCGTGCCGTCTCCCTCGGCGGCCAGCGCGTGCCAGTAGCCCAGAGAGAGGCTGGCGACGTTTGTCCGCTCCATGTGCGTGGGCGCATCGCCCATCATGTCGCCCCACAGATACCAGTTGCCGTCCGCATCGCGCATGGCGCACATGTCGCCGCCGGCGTCGATGGCTTCAATGGTCAGGCTGTTTTCGGCGATGAAGGCGTTCAGCGCTTCCTCGCCGCCGCCAAACTGCTCGTAGTAGTCGTCGCCCCAAACGCGCACGGTGCCGTCCGCGAGCAGCGCCAGCGCGTGGTTGTTGCCCGCGCGCACGCTGCGCACATTGCCGATGTCCTCCATCAGCACAGGCTCGCTCACGTATTCTTCTTCCGATCCGGGGATCTGCCCGTAGGTGTTGTCGCCCCAAATGTAGAGGCTGCCGTCCTTCGTGCGCGCGAGCATGAAGCTCTCGCCGGCGGCGATCTCCGCCACGTCCTTAAGCGCCACCTGCGCCGGGGTCGTCTGCGTGTCGGTGTGTCCAAGGCCGAGCTGCCCTTTGTCGTTGCGGCCCCAGGTCCACAGCGTGCCGTCCGTCTTCAGGGCGGCGGAAAAGTCGCGGCTGGCCAGCACCTGCATGCCGTCGTCCATGATGTGTACGGGCATACTGCGGTCAAGGCCGGTGCCGTTGCCGAGCTGGCCGTAGTCGTAATTGCAGCCCGCGGCGTAGACGCCGCCGTCAGCGGTGCGGAACAGGGAATGATACCAGCCCGCCGACGCCTCCACCACGTCGTCCAGCTCCACTTCCTCGGGGCTGTACGCCGAATACGAGGAGCCCGTGCCCAAACGGCCGTACTCCCCGGCGCCCCAGGCCCACAAAGTGCCGTCCGCGTCGAGCGCGAACGAATGCGCGTACCCGGCCTCGACAAAGATGGCGCTTTCGCGCGCGGGAGCTTCCTCCGCCAGCGCGCCGCAGCTCAGAACCAGAAACAGAGATAAAAGACATGCCAATAAACGTTTCATGAGCGTTCCCTCCCTTTTGCCCAACTGTTCTTATGATACCGTATTTCAACAAATATTGCAAGTATTGACACAGTTTTATCACGAATGTTTTGCGCCTTGCACGGGAAAACTGGCGAAAAGGAGGTATGCGATATGGATCCCTTTGCCCAGACCCCCGGCAGGATGAACGACACCTTTTTCGACTGGCCGCGCCTGTACGCCCAGCCCTACGACAAGCACAGCGTGGACCCCTACACGCGCACGCGCATCATCCTCATGAACGGCACGGAGTTCGAGGCCAACTGGTTTTCGCACCAGTTTTCCCGCCACTGCGGCGACAACGAACTACGCCGCCAGCTCGCCCGCATCCGCCGCGGCGAACAGCAGCAGCAAAAGCTCATCAGCATGTTAAAGCCCGCCGACGAGACCATCCTCGAACACACCATCGGCTACGAACAGCTGGCCGTGGATCTCACCGCGGCGCTGGCGCAGATGGTGGGCGACGGGTATGTCAAGCGCGCGCTCGATTTCGCCCTTTTGGAGGACTTCGACCACCTCTACCGCTACGCCGACCTTTTGGATATGGAGACGAATGTCAAGGCGGAGGACATCGTCGGCCGCTACACGGAGATCATGCCCGGCCGCCCGACCATCGCCCACCACCGCCACCCCTACGATTCCATCAAAAAGCCCATCGACCGCAGCGCCGACCCCGTGACCAAACTGGCCGTGGGCATCATCACCGCCGCCGAACAGCAGACGATGAACTACTATATGAACGTCTGCGGCCTCTACCCCACGGAACTGGGCCGCAAGCTCTATCAGGAGATCGGCATGGTCGAGGAGCAGCACGTCTCCCAGTACGGCAGCCTCATGGACGTGCATGAGAGCTGGCTGGAGGGACTGCTCATGCACCAGTACACCGAGTGCTACCTCTACTGGTCCTGCGTCCAGACCGAGACCTGCCCCGCCATCCGCGGCATATGGCAGCAGCTTTTTGAGCAGGAGATCACCCACCTGCACATCGCCGCGCGCCTGCTTGGCGAATATGAGCGCAAGGACTGGCGGGAGGTCATCCCGCGTCCCGAGTTCCCCGCGCCCCTGACGCTCAAGGAGAACATCGCCTACGTGCGGGGCGTTTTGCAAAGCACCGTCTGCGACACCGCCGTGCGCGAAAGCTGGGAAAACGTCTCCGCCCTCAAGCCGGACTTCGAGTTCTTCCAGTATCAGGCCATCGTCAACAAGGACGTCGCCGCCGTGCCCAGCCACATGGTCATCGACCGCTATATCGCCCAAAATGGTCAGGACTACCGCTGGGAGACGGAGGAAAACCCCATTCCCGAATTGCGGGACCGCCGCCATGACGATACGAACACCGGCCGCAAGCCCAGCCCCGTACGCAGCGGCGCGCGCTGAAAAAAACGCCCGAGGCCACTTGAAGCCTCGGGCGAACGTCTACGCGGCGGTTGCGCGCGGCGGCCTTCTGCGCGATCAGCGCCGCGTCGGCACAGCGCGTTTTCAGGCGCCCGCCTCCGTCTACCGCGCCCGCACCAGCTCGACGAGCATGGCCGTCACCGCGTCCATGTCCTCGATGGCGATCAGTTCATGGCGGCTGTGGTAGTTGAAGCCGCCGGTGCCCAGGTCCGGGCAGGGCAGGCCCATGAAGGAGAGCCGGCAGCCGTCCGTGCCGCCGCGGATGGGCGCGCTGTGCGGCCTAATGCCCACGGCGCGGCAGGCTTCCTCGGCGCGATGGATGACGTCCATGTGCTTTTCCATCACCTCGCGCATGTTGTAGTAGGAATCGACGAGCTTCACCTCCACAGTGCCCGCGCCATAGCGCGCGTTCATCGCCTCGGCCACATCGGCGGCGTAGCGCTTGCGCGCCTCAAAGCGCGCGCGGTCGTGGTCGCGGATGATGTAGTGCAAAAGGCACTCCTCCACGCTGCCGCGCAGGTCGCAGAGGTGGTAAAAGCCCTCGTAGCCCTCGGTGCGCTCGGGCACTTCCTCCCCGGGGAAGAGGGCGTTTAATTCACAGGCGAGGCGGTTGGCGTTGACCATGCGCCCCTTGGCCGAGCCGGGGTGGACGCTGACGCCGTGGATGGTGTAGACCGCCGAGGCGGCGTTGAAGTTCTCGTATTCGATGCCGCCCACGTCGCCGCCGTCCACGGTGTAGGCAAAGTCGGCGCCAAAGCCCTGCACGTCGAATCTGTCCGCGCCGCGCCCGATCTCCTCATCGGGCGTGAAGGCCACCTTCACCGTCCCGTGGGGAATGGCGGGGTCATGCGCAAGCGTTTCCAGCGCGGTGACGATCTCGGCGATGCCGGCCTTGTCGTCCGCGCCCAGAAGCGTGTTTCCGTTGGTGACGATCAGCGTCTTGCCCCGGCGCGCCTCGATGCCGGGGTACTGCTCCGGCGCAAGCACGTCGCCGTTTTGCAGCGCGATGGGCCCGCCCTCGTAGGGCAGAAGCACGGGGCAAACGCCCGTGGTGGGCACGACGTCCACCGTGTCCATGTGGGCGATGAGGCCGATGGTGGGCTGCCCCTCGCAGTTGGCGGGCAAGGTGGCGTAGACATAGCCGAACTTGTCCACGCGGGCGTCGGCAAGCCCGAGGCCGGAGAGTTCCTCCACCAGCGCTTTGGCCAGCGCCAGCTGTTTTTTCGTGCTGGGGCAGCTCTGGCTGGAAGCGTCGGAAGCGGTGTCGAATTTTACATAGCGCAACAGGCGTTCATAGGCGCGCATACAAAGCCTTCCTTCCCAAAGAACAGATACAGTTTGCCCGCGCGGGCGGAAAAACAACGCCCCGGTCGGCGCGCGGTCGGCCGTCCGGGGCGGCGGTCAGCACTCAGCGGTAGTAGAGCCGCTGCGTCTCGTGTTTGGGCTGACAGGTGAGGTTCACGCCGAGGCGGCGGAAGGTGTCCTCGTCCACGGGCGAGAGCAGCACGCTGGCGTGCGCCTCCAGCCCCTTCAGCCGCGGCAGTTGGGCGATGGCGCGCGCGGCGAACGGGTCGTCCACGGCGCAGATGGAGAGGGCGATAAGCACCTCGTCGGTGTGCAATCGCGGGTTGCGGTTGTGCAGCGAGGTCACCTTCAGCTGCTGGATGGGCTCGATGACGCGCTCGGCGATCAATTTCACCTCGTCCGGGATGCCCGCCAGCGTCTTCAGCGCGTTGAGCAGCATGGCGCTGGCGCAGCCGAGCAGGTCCTTGGTCTTGCCGGTGACCACGCTGCCGTCGGCCAGCTCCATGGCGGCGGCGGGCTTGCCGGTGGCGGCCTCCAGAGCGTTGGCGGCGCGCGCCGAGCGGCGGTTCTCCGGGGAAACGCCCGCCTGTTCCATGAGGATCTCGATCTTGCCCACGGCCTCGTCGTCGCCCGAGCCGCGCAATTTGGCGCAGCCGGCGGCAAAGTAGCGGCGCACGATCTCGCGCCGCGAGGCGTCGCAGCAGGCGTCATCGTCGGTGATGCAGAAACCGGCCATGTTCACGCCCATGTCCGTGGGCGACTGGTAGGGCGACTTGCCCTGAATGCGCTCGAAGATGGCGCGCAATACGGGGAAGATCTCCACATCGCGGTTGTAGTTGACCGCCAGCTTGCCGTAGGCCTCCATGTGGTAGGGGTCGATCATGTTGACGTCGTTTAAGTCCGCGGTGGCGGCCTCGTAGGCGAGGTTCACCGGGTGCTTGAGTGGCAGGTTCCAGACGGGGAAGGTCTCGAACTTGGCGTAACCGGCCTTGATGCCGCGCTTGTACTCATGGTAGAGCTGGCTCAGGCACGTGGCCATCTTGCCCGAGCCGGGGCCGGGCGCGGTGACCACCACCAGTTCGCGGCTGGTCTCGATATAGTCGTTGCGGCCGTAGCCGTCGCTGGAAACGATGTGGTTGAGGTTGGAGGGATAGCCCTCGATGGCGTAGTGGCGGAACACGCGGATGCCCTGATTTTCCAGCCGCCGCTTGTAGGCCTCCGCCGCCTGCCCGCCAAAGCGGGTGATGACCACGCTGCCCACATACAGACCCGCCTCGCGGAAGGAGTCGATCAGGCGCAGCGTCTCCGCGTCGTAGCCGATGCCCAGATCGCCGCGCAGTTTGTTGGATTCGATGTCCTGCGCGTTGACGGCGATCACCACCTCGGCGCGATCGGCCAGCGTCTTGAGCATGCGCAGCTTGCTGTCGGGCTGAAAGCCGGGCAGCACGCGCGAGGCGTGGTTGTCGTCAAACAATTTGCCGCCAAATTCCAGATACAGTTTGCCGCCGAACTGGGCGATGCGCTCGCGGATGCGCTCGGATTGCAGGCGGATGTACATGTCGTTGTCAAAGCCCTGCCGCATCATTCCGCCCTCCCCAGCATGGCCGCGCCGATGATGCCCGCGTCGTTGCCCATGCGGGCCAGCTCCACCCGCGCCCAAGAGAGCGCCGGGCAGTACACATAGTCGCCCAGCGCGGCGCGCACGGCGTCCAGCAAAAAGTCGCCCGCGTAGGCCACGCCGCCGCCAAGCACGATCATGTCGGGGTCGTAGATGTTGATGAGGTTGGCAAGCCCCACGCACAGGTACTTCACATAGGTCTCAAAGATGCCCATGCAGTCCGCGTCGCCCGCCTTGGCAAGGTCAAGCACCGCCTTGGCGTTGAGCTGCGCCGCGTCGCCGCCCAGCTGCCGGGCGAGGGCGCAATCGGGTTTTTCTTCCATCAGCGCGCGGCCCATGCGGATGATGGCCGTGGCGCTGGCGTACTTTTCCCAGCAGCCGCGGTGGCCGCAGTTGCATTTTTCGCCGTCCATGACCACCACCATGTGGCCGATCTCGCCGCCCACGCCGTGCGCGCCGGTGCGCACGCGCCGGTTTTCGACGATGCCGCCGCCCACGCCGGTTCCAAGGGTGACAAGTATGCTGCTTTTCACGTCCCGGGAAGCGCCGAACGCGCTCTCGGCCAGCGCCGCGACATTGGCGTCGTTGTCCACATACACGCTCAGGCCCAGCGCCTCGCGCAGACGCTGCATCAGCGGCACGTTCACCCAGCCAAGGTTGTTGCAGAAGGCCACCAGACCGCTCCTGGGGTCCTGCTCGCCGGGGATGCCCACGCCCACGGCGGCGATGTCCGCCATCTCGTGGCCGCTTTCGCGCACCACGCGGCGGCAAAGCTCCGCCATGTCGGCGGCGATGTCCTCAAAAGCGCGCTCCTTGCCCGTCCTGCAGACGGACTTTGACAGTATTTTTCCCTCTTCGTCCACCACGCCGGCCTTGGCGGTGGTGCCTCCCACGTCGATGCCGATGTACAACATGTTCATTCCTCGCTTTCTTCCTGCTGGGCGCGCATGGCGCGCTCCATATGGCGGTGCGCCAGTTCCTGCGCGGCGTTGTAGCCCATCTGCTTGAGGCGGAAGTTGCGCGCCGCCACCTCCAGCACGATGGCCAGATTGCGCCCGGGGTGGATGGGGATGAGTATATAGGGCACCTTCACCCCGAGGATCTCCCCGTACTGGTCGGTCAGGCCCAGCCGGTCGTATTCCTTGCCCTGCTGCCAGTTTTCCAGCTTGACTTCCAGATCGATGGTCTTGGAGCGGATGACCGCGCCCACGCCGTACATGGTGGCGATGTCGATGATGCCCACGCCGCGTATCTCCATGAAATGCCGCACCAGTTCCGGCGATTCGCCCACCAGACGGTCGTCCGACACACGGCGGATGTCCACCACGTCGTCCGCCACCAATTGATGGCCGCGCTTGACCAGCTCAATGGCCGTCTCGCTCTTGCCCACGCCGCTCTCGCCGGTGATGAGCAATCCGCTGCCGTAAACGTTGACCAGCACGCCGTGCATGGTCTCGCGCGGAGCCAGATAGTCGCGCAAAAAGGAGATCAGCTCCACTTCCACCTGCGTCGTCTCCGGCGCGGCGGAGTAGATGGGTATCTTGCGCGCCGCGCCCAGCACCAGCATTTCGTCAAAACAGGGGATGGAGCGGGCGATGATGATGCAGGGAATGTCGTAGCTGAAAAAGCGCGTCAGCCGCTCGTGGCGGGTGGCCTTGTCCAGCATGGAAAGGTAGGTCATCTCCACCATGCCCAACAGCTGCGGGCGCTCATAGCCGAAAAAGTCCCAGTACCCGGCCAGCTGCAACCCGGGGCGGTTGACGTTGGAGACTTCGATGTTCAGCCGGCCGTTTTCGGCGGCGATGATGGTCTTGAGATTGAGGGCCTTGACCAGATCCGCTTCCAGAACCATAGTTCAACCTCCGATCTCGCCGCGGGCGAGCAGTTCTTCCAGCACCCGCGCCACGCCGTCGTCCGTATTTGCCCGCGCGTGCCGGGGAACGCGCGCGAGTACTTCCTCGCTGCTGTTTGCCATGGCATAGCCCTGCCCGGCGTAGGTGAGCATGCCCAGATCGTTGTCCGCGTCGCCAAAGGCGGCGATCTCCTCGCGGCGGACGCCCAGCTGTTCCGCCACGGCGCGCAGGGCCTTGCCCTTGTCCACCTCGCCGCTGACGATCTCCAGATACGTGGGGCGGGAAAACATCAACTTCAGGCCGGGAAAGGCTTCACAGACCGCCTCGCGCAGGGCCAGCAGCGGCGCGTGCTTGCCCAGACAGAGCAATTTGAGCGGCGCGTCCTTGATCCACGCGGAGAGCGGCTCCCCGGTCTCGGTGCCGCGATAGCGCACGCGCGATTCGTATTCGTCGCTGACCGCGGGGTCGCGCCTGGCATAAAACAGCCCCCGCTCGGGGAAATACTGGATGAACACGCCGCGCGCTTCCGCCATGGCGCACACTTCTCGCGCCGTTTCCGCGGGAATGGCGGTCTTGAACAGCGGCGCGCCCGTCTGCCAGTCGCAGGCCATGGCGCCGTTGAAGGCGATCATCGGCGCGTTGGCGTTGAGCAGCTCGGCGTAGGGCCGCGCGGTCTCGTACATGCGTCCGCTGGCGATGACGAAGCGCGCGCCCGCCTCCATCGCCCTTGTCACGGCGCGCGCGGTGCGGGGCGTGACCTCGCTTTCGTCGTCGAGCAGCGTCGCGTCCATATCCGTAGCGATCAGCCGTATCATAGGCATCCGTCCCCTCTGGCGTTGATAAGTTTCACGATCCCTGCGATTTCTCCGCTTCCTTTTTCCTGCGCCGCTCTATGAGCCAGGGAAAGAGCAATTCCTCCGCGTGTTCGGCGGTCGCTTCCCAGTTTTCCTTTGGCGCATTCTCGCCGGAAGCAACGTCGCGGGAATCCCATCGGCCGCTTTGATGCTTTTCTTTCATGCGCTCAAGGTACGCCGGCCATTCGCGCAGCATGCGTGCCTTTTGTTCCTCGGTGCAATATTTCATGTCGAAATAAATCGTATCATCCGGCAGAACAGTATAACTTCCGGGAGGCATATAGGCAAAATCAACATCCACGAATGACACAGTCTCACCCCAGCTTTCCTCAAATAGCGCGCGACTGCCCCGCGATCGAACACGCCCTATCGCCATTATACAATATTCTACCGTATTTTTCGCCGCGATGCAAGAGCGGAAGCGCCGCCGCTGGCAAAAATCTCCGCGCCTGAAAACGCCATTTGCGGAAAAGATAGAGAGCAGGAGGGATGTTTCATGTCCATCGGACTCATCGTACTCATCGTCACCGGCCTGCTGGTGATCTTTGGCGCGGGGCAGCGCGCTCTGGACCGCCTGCGCCTCACGGACAAGCAGGCGCTTTTCTTCATCGCCCTCATCATCGCGCTGGGCTTTTTGCCGGATATACCGCTCGGGGGCGAAGTCACGGTGAACCTTGGCGGCTGCGTGATGCCGCTCATCCTCTGCGTCTACCTGTTCGTGCGCGCCGGCACGTGGATGGAGCGCGGCCGCGCCATCGCCGCCTCGCTGGTCACGGGCGTGGTCTGCTACATCATCGGCCGTTACACCGCCGATGAGCCGGAGGCCATCACCTTCGACCCCAACTACCTCTACGGCGTGGCCGGCGGCGTCATCGCCTGTCTGTTCGGCCGTTCGCGGCGTTCGGCCTTCATCGCCGGCGTTGTGGGCGTACTCATTTCCGACGTCATTGCCTCCATCGAGGTCTGGTCGCAGGGCGTTTCCCAGACGCTTTCCCTCGGCGGCGCGGGGGCTTACGACGCGGTGGTCATCTCCGGCATTCTCGCGGTGCTGCTCAGCGAACTCATCGGCGAGGTGCGCGAGCGCATGGCGCGCGGCAGGCGCGGCCCGGACCGCGAATACAGCATCGAGAGCGGCGAATTTCTGCGAAGGGAGCGGGAAAAATGAAGCGTTTGTGGATACTGGTCGTCGCGCTCATCGCCCTTGCCGTCCCCGCGCGGGCGGAGATGGACGGCGAGAGCGTATACACCCTTTACGACGCGCAGGGCAATGAACTGACCATGCGCGCGGGCCGCATGTACGTCGGCGACGAGTACATCTCCGGCGACGACCGCCTCTACCGCGTCGCCTCCGTGGACGATTCAGCGCGCACCGCCCGCGCCGAGTACATCGGCCCCGCCACGCTGGACGGCGCCTCGGCGACGGCCTTCGCCTCGCTGATCGCCGCCGCCGAGCCGGAAAAGAAGATCGCCATGTATTCCACCCACTCCGACGAGAGCTACGTACCCTCGGACGGCGAATCCTCCAAGTTGGAGGATGCCGGCATCTACGACGTGGGCGAGGCGCTGGCCAAGAGCTTTGAGGAGCGCGGCATCGAGGTGGTCTACTCCAGGGAGACCTTCCACCCCCACGACGCCGGCGCCTACCGCCGCTCGCGCCGCACGGCGGAAGAACTGCTCAAGGACGGCCCCGACGCCCTGCTCGACATCCACCGCGACGCCATCCCCGCCGAGCAGTATGAGACGGAGGTGGAGGGCGAGGACGTGAGCAAGGTGCGCCTGTTCGTCGGCCGCTCCAACCCCAACGGCGACGAGAACCGCGCCTTCGCCCAGCAGATCAAGGCCGTGGCCGACGAGGAATACCCCGGCCTTGTCAAGGACATCTATATCGGCAAGGGCAACTACAATCAGGAACTCTACCCCCGCGCGCTGCTGCTGGAGATGGGCACGCACGAGATCGAGAAGGACAAGGTCATGGCCTCGACGGACTACATCGCCGACGTCATCGCCGAAGTCCTCTACGGCGAGAGCGCCGTGGCCGAGGAGAGCGCGGAGCCAAGCGGCGTGGCCTCGGGCGTTTTCTGGGTCATCGGCGCGGTGGTCGTCATCGCCGTCATCTATGCGCTGGCCTCCACCGGCCGCCTTTCCGCCATCTGGAACAGGATCAGGCGCACCGGCAGCGAAATGACCGCCGGCGCGGTGGGCAAAAAGCCCGACAGGGGCAGCAAGGAACGCTGAACCGGGGCGGGGGAGGAAACTTCCCCGCCCCAAAGCCCCCCTGATATTCTAAAATCAGCAGGGACTGTTGCTATTCGGGCTTTCTCGACGCTCTGTCCATTTGCCCACTTTGTCAACAACCAAAGGCGGGGGAGAGAACTTCCCCGCCCGTGCTTTGGGAAGGAGGACTGTATGCGCGTCAAGGCGTACATGGCCGCCTATTTCCTCGCGCAGGCGGTCTATCAGAGCTACATCAGCCTCTTTTACCGCGCGCGGGGGCTGGACGCGGCGGGCCTTGGCGCGCTCTGCGCGCTCGCGGCGGCGGCCTCCATCCCCGGGCAATTGCTCTTCGGCGCGGCGGCGGACCGCGCCCGCGTTCCGGGCCGCGTGCTGCGCGCGCTGCTGCTTTTATCCTCGGCGCTGCTCGTTTTGCAGACCTTCGCCCGCGGCCGCTTCGCCCTGTTTGCGCTGGCGGCCCTGTTCGGCTTTGTCTATACGCCGGTGCAGCCCATCGGCGACGCCCTCGCGCTGGAACGCCTTTCGCGCGAAGGCAAGCCCTTCGGCCCCGCGCGGCTGATGGGCGCGCTGGCCTTTGCCGCCTCGGCGCTCGTCTTCGGCTTTTTCCTCGACGCCTCTGGGCGGGAGGAACTGGTGGCGCTCTCGGCGGCGGCGCTGATGCTTTTCGCGCTCCTTGCCTCCTTCCTGCTCGGCGGAGAGAAGCGCCCGCGCGAAAAGGTGCGCCCCCTGCGCCTGCTCAAGAACCGGAGGCTTCTTTGCCTGCTCCTCTTCGTCCTGCCCGCGCAGGCGACGATGGGCTACTTCTACGCCTTTTTCCCCACGCGCTTTCTCGAACTTCCCGGGGCGACGGGCGCGCTTCTGGGCTGGGCGAATCTCATCTCCGCGCTGGCAGAGGTGCCCTTCCTGCTCGTGGGCGACCGCGTCTTCCGGCGCTGGGGCGCGGCGGGCACGGTGGCCGTCGCCACGCTGGCGCTCTGTGCGCGCTGGCTTTTGACGGGGCTGGGCGAAAGCGTTTGGGCGCTGTTTGCCGCGCAGCTCTTGCACGGCCTTGGCTACATCGCCATTTCCCTGAGCATGGCCCTCTACATCCAAAGCGCGGTGGCGAGGGAGGCGCGCGCCTCGGGGCAGGCGCTTTTGAACGTCTTCTGCTATGGCCTTGCCCGCGTCCTTGGAAGCTGGCTGGGCGGCGCGGCGGCGCGCGCGTTCGGGGAGGCGGGCGGCTTCATCGCCTGCGCGCTGGTGTGCTTTGCCTCTCTGGCGGCCTTTTTCCCCGTTTGGAAGGAAGCGTTTTGCAATTCGCGCCGGGATATGTTATAATGAAAATGGCGGCTTCTTTTCGCCAGTCAAGGGAGGGACGAACGTGAACGATCCACAGGTGCTTCGCGCCGAACAGGAATACACGCAGCGCGTGCAGCAGCTCCTGCTCTCCGTCATCGAGCAGTCCACGAGCATCTCCGCCGACCACGCCGAGGCCGTGCATATGATCGTGGCCGACGCCTGGGATGAGCTGCGCATGAAGCCCACCGCGCTCTCGCCGCAGGACCTTGAACAGCTCTCCGCCGAGGTGGACCGCTACCTTGTGCGCAAGTCGTTCACCGACGACCTCGCCGCGCGCTACAAGCGCATGCTGATGGCGCCGTTTTTCGCGCGCGTCGATTTTGCCGAGGCGGGCGAAAATGCGCCGGAGAAGATCGTCATCGGCCTGTACAGCCTGCGCGGCAAGGATGACGAGATGCTGGTACACGACTGGCGCGCGCCGGTCTGCTCGCTGTATTATGATTCCATGCCCGGCCCCTGCCGCTACGACAGCCCCTCCGGCGAGATACGCGGCGAAATGACGCTCAAGCGCCAGTACCGCATGGAGAACGGCCGCCTCAAATACTATGTCGATACCCAGCTCAACATAGACGACGGCATCCTCCTCGACCTGCTCTCCCAGGCCACCAGCCGCCACATGCGTCAGGTGGTCTCCACCATACAGGCGGAGCAGTCCGCCGCCATCCGCTATAAGAACGCGCGGGTGCTGTGCGTGGTGGGCGGGGCCGGCTCGGGCAAGACCTCCATCGCCATGCACCGCGCCGCCTTCCTCATGTACCGCCAGCGCGACACGCTCGACGCCCGCCGCATACAGATCCTTTCCCCCGGCAGCGCCTTTTCGGAGTACATATCCGCCGTGCTGCCCGATCTCGGCGAAGAGAACATACGTTCGCGTACCTTGCGGGAGGTCGTCGAGGACATTCTCGGCAAAAAGGTCGAATCGCCGCTCAAGCAGACGGAAAAGCTGCTCGAACAGCCCGACGAGATGCGCCTGAACTCCGTGCGCTTCAAGAGCGGCAAGGCGTTTTTGCAGGAATTGCGCAAGTGCGCCGAATCGTTTGCCACCTTTGGCCCCAATTTTGCCAACGTATGGCTGGACGGCAAGCCCCTCATCCGCCGCGAGGAACTGCGGCGCATGTACAAGGACGAGTTCAAACTGCTCACCCCGGCCCAGCGCCTGGAGCGCGTGCGCGCCACGCTGGAAACGCGCATGGCCAGCTGGGAGAGCAGCCTCTACAAGCAGTACGAAAAGCAGTTCGAGGGCCACTATCAGGGCCGCGAACTGACCTTTGTCAGCAAGATGGCCGTCTCCCAGCGCCTCCAGCCCGTGCGCGCCCAGCTGCGCTCCATGCTGGAGATCAAGGGGCAGCGCCTGCTCACCGAAGTTATGCGCGACGCGCCCAGAGAGCTACGCGACCTCTATAAGGAAAACTGCGAAGCCGGCCTCACCTGGTGGGAGGACGCCGTGGCCGAGGCGTGGCTGATGGTGCGCCTTGGCTTCGCCGCGCCGGACAAGAGCATCTACCACCTGCTGGTGGACGAAGCGCAGGACTATTCCGAAACGGCGCTCTCGCTGCTCTCGCTCTATCATCCCAACGCCCATGTGACGCTTCTGGGCGACCCCATGCAGCGCACCTGTCCGGGCATGGACGCCTGCGAACCGGCCAACTGGGGCGACTGTTTCGGCGAGCCGGAGGCGAAGGTGCTGTCCCTGAGCCGTTGTTACCGCTCCACGCTGCCCATCGCCCGCCTCTGCAACGCCATCCTTCCGGACGCGGAGCGCTTAAAGCCCTTTGGCCGCGAGGGCGACATGCCCGTGGTGGCCCCGTACAGCCTCGAAACCGTGCAGAAAACGCTCGAGGGTTTCCGCGAGGCGGGCTACCGCTCCATCGCCGTCATCACCCGCACGCAGAAGGGCGCGGAAAAGCTCTGTGAAAAGCTGCCCAACGTCTACCGCTTCGATGGCGGCGAGGACGACTGGCAGTATGAAAACGGCGATACCGTGGTCGGCTGCTATCACCTGATGAAGGGCCTGGAGTTCGACGCGGTGATCGTCGCCTGGCCGGACGCGGAGCTGACCGACGACGAGCGCCGCCGCCTCTACACCGCCTGCTCGCGCGCCCTGCACGCGGCCACGCTGCTGGCCGACAAGGAGATGCTCAAAAAGCTGGGGATCGTGCTGTGAGGTACGACGCCATCATCATAGGCGGCGGCGCGTCCGGTCTGGCGGCGGGCGTGTCGCTTGCGCGCGCGGGCTGGCGCACCGCCATCCTCGAAGCGCAGCCGCGCGTGGGGCGCAAGCTGCTCTCCACCGGCAATGGCCGCTGCAATTTCACCAACATAAACGCCTCCGCGAAGGACTACTTCGGCGACGCCGCCCTTGCCGCGCCCGCCCTCGCCGCCTTCCCGCCCCCAAAGGTGCTGGAGTTCTTTTCTTCCCTCGGCATACCGGCGCGCGTGGACGCGGAGGGCCGCGCCTATCCGGCCAGCAACATGGCCGCCTCCGTGCTGGACGCTTTGCGCCTTTCCTTTGCCGAGGCCGGGGGCGAGGAAGTGACCGGCTTTCGCGTGCGTTCCCTCTCCCGGGAGCTTGTCGCCACGGCGGAGGACGGCCGCACCGCCGCGGGCCGCTGCGCGCTGCTGGCCACGGGCGGGCTTGCCGCGCCCTCGCTGGGGGCGGCGGACGCACCCTTTGTCAAGGCGCTCGGCCACCGCTTCACCCGCCGTTTCCCGGCGCTTTCGCCGCTGGAGACCGAGCCTGTCCCCGCCCTCAAGGGCCTGCGCGCCCAGTGCGTCCTCACCATGGAGGGCCGCCGCGAGCGCGGGGAGATACTCTTTACCGAATACGGCGTCTCCGGCATCGCCGCCATGCAGCTTTCGCGCTTCGCCCGCCCCGGCGCGCTGCTGGAAGTGGACTTTCTCTGCGGCGAGCGCCCGGCCCTTGCCGAGCGCGCCCGCCTGCTGCCCGCGCGGCGCATGGAGGACTTCTTAAACGGCATCGTCCCCCGGCGCGTGGGGCAGGTGCTGGTCAAAAGCGCCGGCATACCGCTTGCCAAATCGGCGGCGGAGTTGACAGAGGCGGAGATACAGGCGCTGGAGACCGCCCTCACCGGCTGGACGCTCCCAGTGCGCGGCGCGCGCGATCTCAAGCAGGCGCAGGTGACGGCGGGCGGCCTCGAAGGCGCGCTCTTCGACCCGCAAACGCTCGGATCCCGCCGCGTGCCCGGCCTCTACGCCGCCGGGGAAATACTGGATGTGGACGGCCCCTGCGGGGGCTACAACCTGCAATGGGCGTGGGCCTCGGCGCTGCTCGCCGCCCAAGCGATGAACGAAAGGCTCAAGGCATGATACGCATATCGCAGCTCAAACTGCCGCTTGGCTATGAAAAAACGCCCCTCGCCGCGCATGCCGCGAGGGCGCTTCGCTGTTCCCCGAACGACATATCCGCCGTCCACCTGCGCAAACGCTCGGTGGACGCGCGCGACAAGGGCGACATACGCTTCGTCCTCACCCTTGATGTGGAGACAAAGCGCCCGCTCCGTTCGCTGCCCAAAGGCTGCGAACAGCTTTCCCCGCCCACGCCGCGCGCCCTGCCCACGCCGCGCGCCCTTGCCCATCGACCGCTGGTGGTCGGCCTCGGCCCGGCGGGGCTGTTCGCGGCGCTGACGCTTGCGCGCATGGGCCTTGCACCGCTGGTCATCGAGCGCGGCAAGAGCGTGGACGAGCGCGCGCGGGACGTAAACGCCTTCTGGAACGGCGCCGCGCTCGACCCGGAGAGCAACGTACAGTTCGGCGAGGGCGGCGCGGGCGCCTTTTCCGATGGCAAGCTCAATTCCGGCATCAAGGACGCCCACTGCCGCGAAGTGCTGGAAACGCTGGCCCGCTTCGGCGCGCCGGAGGAGATCCTCTGGGAAGCGCGCCCGCACGTGGGCACGGACCGCCTGCCCGCCGTGGTGCGCGCCATCCGCCAGGAGATCGTGCGCCTGGGCGGGGAAGTGTTCTTTGAGACGCGGCTGACCGGCCTGCTGGTCGAAAATGGCCGCGTGCGCGGTGCGACCTGCGTGCGCGGAGGCGAAACCATGGAGGTGGAGACGGAGAACGTCATCCTCGCCGTCGGCCACAGCGCCCGCGATACTTTCGCCATGCTGCACAAGCTCGGCGTTCCCATGTCGCCCAAGCCGTTTTCCATCGGCGCGCGCATCGAGCATCCGCAGGCGCTCGTCGATCTTGCCCAGTACGGCAAGTGCGCCGGACACCCGGCCCTTCCGGCGGCGGAATATCGCCTCAGCGTCCACCTGCCCGACGGCCGCGCCGCCTACACGTTCTGCATGTGTCCCGGCGGCACGGTGGTGGCGGCGGCCTCGGAAGTGGGCGGCGTGGTCACCAACGGCATGAGTCCCTTTGCCCGCGATGGCGAAAACGCCAACAGCGCCCTGCTCATCGCCGTCTCGCCCGCGGATTTCCCCGGCGACGACCCGCTCGCCGGCGTGCGCTTTCAGCGGGAATGGGAGCAAAGGGCGTTCCGACTGGCGGGCGAAAACTACCGCGCCCCGGCCCAGCGCGTCGGCGACTTTCTGCAGGGCGTCGCCTCGACGGGCGCGGGCGACGTCGCGCCCACCTATCGCCCCGGCGTCGCCTACACCGACCTTGCCGGGTGCCTTCCCGGCTACGCCGTGCGCGACATGCGCGAGGCCATCCGCCTCTTCGACCGCCGCCTGAAGGGCTTTGCCCACGCGGGCGCGCTGCTCACCGGCCCGGAGACGCGCTCCAGTTCGCCCGTGCGCATCGAGCGCGACCAAAGCGGCCAGAGCGCCGTGCGCGGCCTCTACCCCTGCGGCGAGGGTGCGGGCTACGCCGGCGGCATCCTCTCCGCGGCGGTGGACGGCGTAAAATGCGCCGAGCGTCTGGCGATGGGGGAGGAGGGATAATCATGGATCAGGAGCTGCTGGACATCCTCCAAACGTTCGCCGCCTCGGGCTGGGACGAACTGGCCGTCCCCGCGCGGCAATTTCTCGAAGGAAAGGCGTCCGCCGCGGCGTTGCGCGAGGCCATCCTGCGCGCGCGGGCCGTCTGCGGAACGTGCGGCTGCGCCCTCGACGCCCTCTATCCCCGCGCGCTTATGCTGCTTGAAGGCTTCGGGCATTTATGTGACAAAACGGGAACATAGCCTGAATTTGCTTTCCAAATAACAGAGGGATGTGTTATAATCAGAAAGAACGACTGTATTCATGCACAGTCGCGGATATTTCAGGGAGGCGATCGGGGATGGAACAGCCGTTTGCGCTGATCCTGGCCTCGGCCTCGCCGCGCCGGCGCGAGCTGCTCAGCCGCATGGGATATGCGTTTGAGATCTGCGCGCCGGATGTGGATGAGCATGTCGAGGGCCGCGCGGAGGACATCGTCAAAACGCTGGCCGTGCGCAAGGCGCGCGCGGCGGCTTCGCATTACGCGCGGGGCGTGATCATCGCCTCGGACACGCTGGTCTCTCTGGACGGAAGGCCCCTTGGCAAGCCCGCCGATGAAAACGAGGCGCACGCCATGCTGCGCGCCCTCTCCGGCCGCGCGCACGAGGTCTTTACCGGCGTCTGCCTGCACGACGCGGCCACGGGGCGCGAAATGGTCGAGGAAGTCAAAACCGCCGTGCGCTTCCGCGAGCTGACAGACGAAGAGATATGGGATTACATCCGTACCGGCGAGCCGATGGACAAGGCCGGCGCCTATGGCATACAGGGCGGCGCGGGCGCGTTCGTCGAGGGGCTGGACGGTTCCTTTGAAAACGTGATGGGCTTTCCCGTGGACGATGTGGAGCGCATGCTGCGCGCGTTCACCGGCGAAGGCTGACGAAGCGGAGGGGCACAGATGGGCGTTTTTTCATCCGGCGGCGTGGGCATAGACCTTGGCTCCGCCAACGTGACGATCTTTCTGGAGAGCGAGGGCGTGGTGCTGCGCGAGCCGAGCTACGTGCTGGCCGCGCGCGATGACCCGGACAATGTGCTGGCCTGTGGGCGCGACGCCCGGCAGATGCTGGGGCGCACGCCGCAGGCTGCCATGCTCTTTTCTCCGGTGATGGACGGCGCAGTGGGCGATATAGACATGGCCACCACGCTTTTGCGCGAGCTTTCCGAAAAGGCCATCGGCCGCCGCCGGGCGCTGGACCGCACCCGCGTGGTGGTATCCATGGGTCTGGGCGTGACGCGCGTGGAGCGCGCCGCGCTGGAGGAAGCCGTTCGCGCGTTGGGCGCGCGCCGCGCCTCGCTGGTCCGTTCCACGGTGGCGGCGGCGGTGGGCGCGGGCGTGGCCATCGACGAGCCCAAGGGCGTCATGGTGGTCGATATTGGCGGCTCCACCACGGAAGTGGCCGTTCTCTCCGCAGACGGCGTCGTCGCCTCGCGCTCGGTGCGCACCGGCGGTATGGCGCTGGACGAGGCCATCATCCGCTACATACGCAACGAAAAGGGTCTGGTCATCGGCCAGCGCACGGCGGAGGATCTCAAAATAGACATCGGCTCCGCCCGGCAGGAACGCGCTGAAAATGTCGAAGACGTGCTTCTGCGCGGCCGCGACGTGCGCTCGGGCAAGCCCTCCACCGTGACCGTCTCGGCGCGGGACGTGGACAAAGCCATCCTCCCGCCGCTGACCATGTTGCTGGAAAACATCCGCGAGGCGTTTGAGAACACGCCGCCGGAACTGGCGGCGGACGTCCTTGAGCGCGGCATCTGCCTTTGCGGGGGCGGCGCGCGCCTCGACGGCCTGCGCGAGCGTCTCAGCGAGCTTTTGAGCATGCCCGTCCACATGAGCGAATCGCCCGAGGACGACGTGGCCTCCGGCGCGGGCGCCATCGCCGCGGATGAGCGGCTGGCTTTCCGGCTCAAGCGGTCGGGTTGCCTCATCGAGCTGTAAGGGGAACGCACATGGCAAAGAAAAGCACGGGTCGCGCCTATTCCCAGGCGCAGGTGGACAAACAGCGCCGCGCGCGCGGCAACACCATCCGCCGGGCCATCTTCGTGGTGGCGGTGCTGGCGGTCGTGGTGTTGGCGGTGGTCTTTCTGGTTTTGCGCGGCGGCGAGGGCGCATCGGTGGGCGAAAACGCCATCGGCAGCGCGTTTTCCCCGCTGCAAAACGCCTTCAGCTCCGCCACCAAATGGGTGCGCGACCTCTTTCAGGGTTGGCGCAACTACGACGAACTGGAAGCAAATTATCAGGAACTGTTTTTGGAGAACCAGCAGCTCAGCCTCGAACTGCAGAGCGCCGAGGAAGCGCTCGTCGAGAACCAGCGGCTGCTCGGCCTGCTCGACGCGCAGGAGCGCTATGAGGAACTGGACCCCATCTACGCGCGCGTCATTGCCCGCGATCCGGGCCAGTGGTTCGACACCTTTTCCGTCAACCGCGGCACCAACGATGGCGTCAGCGTCGGCATGGCGGTGGTCACCGGCGACGGGCTGGTGGGCCGCGTCTACGAAGCGGGCCTCAACTACGCCAAGGTGCTTACCATCATCGACTCGCGCAGCGCCGTCTCCTGCCTGATCGAGCGCACGCGCGACAATGGCGTGATGCGCGGCCAGATCACGGCCACGTCCGAGAGCGCGGAGTGCTACGTCAACTACGTGCAGAACATCGCCAACATCGTCCCGGGCGATACGCTCATCACCTCGGGCACGGATTCGCTCTATCCCAAGGGCATACAGGTCGGCACCGTCACGGCGGTCAGCCGCGCCACGGATACCGCCGGCAGTTACGTCATCGCCATGCCCAGCGTGGATTTCCAGCACATCGAGGAAGTACTCATCCTCCGCACCGTGGTGGAGACGGACGAAGAACAGGGCCTGCCCGTGGTGACCACGCCCACGCCCGTGCCCGTGCGCACGGCGACGCCCGCGCCTTCCGCGGCGGCGGGCGAAACGCAGACGGACGAGAACATTTTCGTCTTCCCGACGGCCATCCCCGAGGGCGGCGCGCCCACCGGCCCCGTCTACGAAGACCTGCCCGAGGACATCTGGGCCGAGAGCTGAACGACCTGAACATTTTGTGAAGAAGGAGGGATGACCGTGCGCAGACGCATATGGCCGGCGGTACTCACGCTGCTTTCGCTGATGGTGGATACATCGGTCATCCCCTTCCTCGTCAGCAGTCCCTACATCGTCTCGCTTACGTTCATCACCGTGCTGGTCATGGGCGTACACCTTGACCGCATGCACGGCATGCTCTACGGGCTCATCGCCGGCCTTTTGCAGGATATACTGGTCGGCTACCAGCTCGGCTTCAACACCTTCGTCTACATCGCCCTGGGCTTCCTCGCCGGGCTCATCGCCTATGAGCCGGAGGAAGTGCGCGCCCGCCGTCGCCCCTCGCGCGTCTACCTGCGCCGGGCGCTGACGTTTCTGGGCATGGCGCTCGTGCGCGAACTGGTCATCTACGCCTACCAGTATTTCGGCACCGCGCGCATCGAAGGAATATACTTTCTCAACATACTCATCCGCACGCTGCTCACCACGGCCCTTTGCATGCTGCTCGGCCCCATCGAGTCGCGCATCGTGCTGGGCAGGGGAGCGCGTTACCGGCGCACATCCGCCAAACGGGAGGTGAAGTCCTTTTGAGGCCCTTTAAAAACCGCGTACTCATCGTCTGCGTCGTGCTGCTGATCGCCTTCACGGCGGTGTTCTTCCGCCTGGACAGACTGATGATCGACGGTCAGGAGTCGTCCACCGCCCGCGCCACTTCGCGCTCGACCAAGACGCTCTCCGTCACCGGCATGCGCGGCACCATCTATGATGTCAACATGACGCCGCTGGCCTACGACCGGCGCAGTTACAACGTAACCTTCTACCGCGATCCCTCGCGCAGCTCGGAGGCGGACCGCAAGGGCTACACCCGCTCCATCCTCAAGACCATCCAGCTCGTGGAGTCCAACGGCAAATCCACCATCACCGAGTTCTGGCTGAAGAAGGACGAAGATGGCGTGTGGCGCTTTTCCACCAATTCCACGTCCGAATCGGTCAACGCCACCCGCGAGAGCCAGTGGCGCGCCAATTTCTACCTCACCAATACGCCGGAGGAAGAACTGTTCGACGCCCTGCTGGACAAGTACCTCATCGTGGACGTTCTGCGCGAGGAGATCGCCGAGGAACAGGGCGCGGACGCCGCCGCCGGCCTCTCCGACGAGGACATCGTCACGCAATACGAGGACGTGATCGTCAAGATCCTCGCCATCTGGCAGACCTCGCGCATGAACAACTACAATTCCCGCCCCGTGGCCATCGCCTACGATGTCGGCTTTGAGACCGTCTCGGAGATCGAGGCCCGCGCCATGGAGCTGGACGGCATGTCCGCCGAGGAAAGTTCCACCCGCGTCTACCCGCAGGGCCGCACCGCCGCCCACGCCGTGGGCTATGTGGGCCGCATCAATTCCCGGAGCGACATGGAGGAATACTCCGCCAAGGGCTATCCCAACGACGCCATCGTCGGCGTTTCCGGCATCGAAAAGTCCATGGAAGATCAGCTTTCGCCCTACGTCTCCTACCGGCAGGGCGAGCGCGTGGTGGAGATCGACACGCGCGGCAAGATCGTGCGCGAGCTTTCCTACACCGCGCCGGTGGACGGCAACTCCGTGGTGCTGACCATTGATTCGGAGCTGCAGGATGTCATGCGCAACGCCCTGCAAAACGTCATCAACTCCATCAACTACCAGCAGCGCGATGTCATGTCCGGCAGCAGCTGGCAGCGCCGCAACGCCTCCGAACTGGCCCGCTATGAGGACATGGGCCACGAAGTGCAGCTGGCCGACTCCGGCGCCATGATCGCCATGGACCCCAACTCCGGCCGCGTGCTGGGCTACGTCAGCCTGCCGGACTATGACCTTTCCATCTTCGAGGGCGGCAGCGTCGATTCCGGCGCCTGGGCGCAGATACTCGCCGACGACAACAACCCCCTGTTCGATCGCGTCATCAGCGCCAAGGACGCCCCGGGTTCCTGCTTCAAGCTCTGCACGGCGCTGGCGGGCTTGGCCTCCGGCAACCTCAGCAAGACCGAGACGATCGACGACGAAGGCTACTACACCAAGACGGATACCGCCAACCCCGCCAAGTGCTGGACGTCTTATCCTCAGAACCACCAGAACCAGACGGTGGTGGAGGGCCTTTCCAACTCCTGCAACTACTTCTTCTATGAAGTGAGCTACCGCACAGGCATGCAGACGCTCAACGAATGGGCGGCGGCGCTGGGCCTTACATCGCGCACGAACATCGAATTGCCGGGCGAGTCCACCAGCTTTGTCGGCAATCAGGACGCCCTCTATGATCCGGACGTGGCCATCGAGGACCAGATGACCACCAAGCCCATGGTCGTGGCTACGGCCCTGCGCAACCTCATCGCCGAGATCGGCGAGGAGCGCAACATCGAATACGACGAGGAGCGCGTGGACGAAGTGGTGAAAAAGCTGATGGATATCGCCGTCAGCTACGACAACCGCGTGGAGTGGAACGCGCCCATCCGCGAGGTGCTGGTCTACGACCTCAACCTGCCGGTGCAGTATATCTCCTCCAATTTCCTTGGCAACACCGTGGCCAGCTACATCGCCGACCTCTACTGGACGCCCAACGAGACGATCATGCTCGGCATCGGCCAGTCGATCACGCAGATCACGCCCATCGCCGCGGCGCGCTACGTCTCCGCCATCGCCAACGGCGGCACGGTCTACGACGCGCAGATCATCGACAAGATCATCGCCCCGGACGGCACCGTGGTGGTCGACAAGGAGCCGGTCGTCGCCAACCAGATCGAGACGGATCCGGAGTACTTCGAGCTCATCCAGGAGGGCATGGTCAACGTGACCTCCGTCGAAAACGACGGCACCGCCGCCGAGCAGTTCAAGAATTCCAAGTACACGATCGCCGCCAAGACCGGTACCTCCCAGCGAACCGAGATCGACGTGGAGAACAACTCCTGGCTGGTCTGCTACGCGCCTGTGGAGGATCCGAAGATCGCCGTGGTCGTCTACATACAGAACGGCTACGCCGGCGCGCGCTCGGGCAGCGCCGCCATTGAGACGATCACCTATTATCTGGACAACTACGGCGGCTATGAGTCCACCGAAGCGGAGACGGAGTTCTCCATCGCCGACTGACGCAAAGGAGCCAAGCAATGCGGGAAAAGATCGCGGCGCTCGTCAAGCAGGTGCGCCTGAATCGGTTCGACCGAAGCCTGATGCGCTACTTTGACTGGCCGTTGTTTCTCAACGTGCTCGTGATCGCGCTGTTCGGCGTGGTGTGCATCTTCTCCGCCACCACCACATCCGTCACCGAAACGCCGGCCACCATCATGGAGATGCTGGAAACGCAGCCCGTCGATTACGCGCGCTTGCAGCTGATGTGGCTGGGCGTAGGCATCGTGGCGATGATGGTCATCATCTACTTTGGCTATGACCTCTACGGCCACTACGCCAACACGTTTTACGTGCTCAACATCGTGCTCCTGGTCGTGGTGCTGGGCATGGAGGCCGGGCGCGGCGGCATGACCGCCTTCTTCACCTGGGGTTCCGGTTCGGAGCGAACGTTCCAGCCTTCGGAGGTCGGCAAGATCGCCATGATCATCGCCTTTGCCAAGGCCTTTGCCGTGCGCGTCAAGCCGGTGATGACTGTGCGCGACCTTCTGCCCCTCGTCGTATACATGGGCATACCGCTTCTGCTGATCATCGCCCAGCCGGACGTGGGCACGGCGCTGGTGTATCTGGCGGTGTTCTGCATCATGGTCTTCGTCTCCGGCACGAACTACAAGCTCATCCTCGGCGTGCTCGCCTGCGCGGTGGTGCTGATTATTCCGGTGTGGACGTTTATGAACGCCACGGACAGCTTCCGCCTCATGCGCATCCTCATCTGGCTCGATCCCGAAAGCTACCCGGACGAGGCGCGGCAGGTCATCAACGCCGGCATCGCCGTGGGCCGCGGCGGCATGTGGGGGCAGGGCATCGTCTCTCCCGGCAGCTACGCCTCCCTGGGCTATATCTCCGACGACCACACGGACTTCATCTTCGCCGTCTGCTGCGAGAGTTTCGGCATGGTGGGCGCCTGCGTGCTGGTGGTATTGTACATGCTGCTGCTTGGCCGCCTGTTCTATCTGGCCATGCGCGTGCAGGACTCCTACGGCTCCTACCTCATCATCGGCGTAGCATCGATGCTTTTGTTCCACATCGTCGAGAACATCTGCATGGTCATCGGCCTTCTGCCGGTCACGGGCATCCCCCTGCCGTTTATGAGCTACGGAGGCTCCAACATGATCACCAATATGCTTGGCATCGGCCTGGTGATGAACGTGGTCATGCGCGCGCGCAGCCGCGAGCACAAAAACCGCCTCATCACCAGCCGCGAAGTGCGGCTCTAGGAAAAGCAAAGACCCGGCGAACGCAGCGCTGCACGCCGGGTCTTTGCATGCCCAAAAATCGTCCCGCGGAAGCTGTTTCTTCCGCGGGACATGCAGTTTTCAAGGGGCCTTAGAAGATGGCGCGGGTGCGCACTTCCTCCTGCATGCGCGCGATGAGTTCTTCCGCCGTCATCGCGCCGATGCTGTCGCGCTGGCCGCGCACGCTCACCGCCGCCGTGCCTTCGGCGGCCTCCTTGTCGCCCAGCACCAGCATGTAGGGGATCTTCATCACGCGCGCCTCGCGCAGCTTGAAGCCGATCTTCTCATTGCGCAGGTCGATCTCCGTGCGGATGCCGGCGCCCTCCAGCGCCTTTTGCAATTTGAGGGCGGCCTCGTCGGCGCGGTCGGTGATGGTGAGGATCTTCGCCTGCACCGGGGCCAGCCAGAGGGGGAAGGCGCCGGCAAAATGCTCGGTGAGGATGCCGATGAAGCGCTCGATGGAGCCGAACACCACGCGGTGGATCATCACCGGGCGATGCTTCTCGCCGTCCGCGCCGATGTAGGAAAGGTCAAAGCGCTCGGGCAGGTTCATGTCCAGCTGGATGGTGCCGCACTGCCAGGTGCGGCCGATGGAATCCTCGAGGTGGAAGTCGATCTTCGGGCCGTAGAAGGCGCCGTCGCCCTCGTTGACCACGTATTTCACGCCCAGATCGTCCAGCGCGCCCTGCAGGCCGTCGGTGGCCTGCTCCCACATCTCGTCCGTGCCGATGGAGTTCTCCGGGCGGGTGGACAGTTCGACGTGGTACTTGAAGCCAAAGACCGAGTAGACCTCGTCGATGAGTTTGTAGACGCCCTTGATCTCATCGCGGATCTGCTCCGGGGTCATGAAGATGTGGGCGTCGTCCTGCGTAAAGCAGCGCACGCGCATCAGCCCGTGCAGCGCGCCGGAGAGTTCGTGGCGGTGGACAAGGCCCAGTTCGCCGGAGCGGATGGGCAGATCGCGGTAGCTCCACATGCGGCGCTTGTAGACGAGGATGCCGCCGGGGCAGTTCATCGGCTTGATGGCAAAGTCCTCGTCGTCGATCTTGGTGGTGTACATGTTCTCCTGATAGTGATCCCAGTGGCCGGACTGCTCCCAGAGTTTGCGGCTCAAAATCATCGGCGTTTTGATCTCCTCATAGCCGGCCTTGCGGTGGATCTCGCGCCAGTAGTCCTCCAGCAGGTTGCGCAAGATCATGCCCTTGGGGAAGAAGAAGGGGAAGCCGGGGCCTTCGTCAAAGATGTCGAACAGGTCGAGCTGGCGGCCCAACTTGCGATGATCGCGCTTCTTGGCCTCCTCAAGGCGCTGCACATAGGCGTCCAGGTCCTCGCGGCTGGTGAAGGCCGTGCCGTAGATGCGCTGCAGCATCTTGTTTTTCTCGTTGCCGCGCCAGTACGCGCCGGCGATGGACATCAATTTGAAGGCCTTGATGCGGCCCGTGGAGGGCAGGTGCGGCCCGGCGCACAGGTCGGTGAAGCCCTCCTGCTTATAGAAGGAGATGATGCTGTCCTCAGGCAAGTCGTTGATGAGTTCCACCTTGTACGGCTCGTCCTTCATCAGTTCCAAAGCCTCTTTGCGGGGCAGCTCGAAGCGCTCCAATTTGGAGTTCTTCTTGATGATGCGGCTCATTTCCTTTTCCACGTCCTTGAGGAACTCGGGCGTGAAGGGCTCGTCCACGTCAAAATCGTAGTAAAAGCCGTTGTCGATGGCCGGGCCGATGGCCAGCTTCGCCTCCGGGCGCAGGGCCTTGACCGCCTGCGCCAGCACATGGCTGGCGGTGTGGCGCAGCGTCCAGCGGCCGTCGGGGTCGTCAAAAGTGAGGATCTCCAGTTCCCCGTCGCCCGGCAGCGGCTCCATCAGCGAGATGAGCTTGCCATTGTGGCGCGCCACCAGCGCTTCCTTCTTTACCTCCTTGGGCAGCTTGTCCAGCACGTCCAGCGCGCTCGCGCCCTCGGCAAATTCCATTTCCTGACCGTTGATGACCAGCTTCATGTTTCTACCTCCCAAAAAATCAGGCCCGTCCCCGCGAAGGGACGAGCCAAAGCCCGTGGTTCCACCCAACTTGTGTCTCACCGGGGCTGTATCGCGCCCCGCGCGCCGCCAGTCGGTGGGTGGTAAGCCGTCCGCGTGGGCGAGACGCGCTCGCAGCCTCCGGCGCGCCCTCTCTGCCGCTTCGTTTGAACAGCCCGTGTCCCCGTCATCCCGACGGAAATCCATGCAATCAGTATAGTTTCCGCACCCACGGCTGTCAAGCGCTGCCGCAAGATTTAACGTTGACGCGCCGGACGAGGCGGCAAAGCCCATAGCCCAGCAGCGCCCCCAGCGCGTTGAGAAGCACGTCGTCCACGTCCGGCGTGCCCGTGCCAAACAGCCACTGATACCCCTCCACCAGAAAGGAAAGCCCCGCCCCGAGAAGCAGGGCCTGCCACCACCGCGCGCTTGGCCGAAGCATGGGCAAGAACAGTCCCAGCGGCATGAACCAGGTGAGGTTGCCCACCACATGGTAGACAAACGGCCACGCCCCGGCGCGCCACTGTTCCAGCGTCGTGCGCAGGGGAACAAGCTGCGGCGCGACGCGCGCGGCGGGCCGCCCGAAGCGCAGGGCGATGATCTCCACCAGCGCCGCCAGATAGAACACCGTCAGGGCATAAAGCGCCTCGCGACGCGCCCTGCGCTTTCGTCGCAGGATCGCTTGGCGCAAAAGCGCCCACAGCGCCGCGCACCCCAGCGCGAACAGCAGCGCGGGGCGGAGCAATTCCCAAATGCCCGCGAGGCTCATTCCTCTTCGTCCCGGTATTCAAGGATGTCGCCCGGCTGGCAGTTCAGGGCCTTGCAGATGGCGTCCAGCGTGGAAAAGCGCACCGCGCGCGCCTTGCCGGTCTTGAGAATGGAGAGGTTGGCCATGGTGATGCCCACCTTCTCGGAAAGCTCCGTCAGGCGCATCTTGCGCTTGGCGAGCATGACGTCCAGATTGACGATGATAGCCATGGCGCGCCTCCTATATGGTCAGGTCGTTTTCGCTCTTGATGGCCGCCGCGCGCCGCACCAGTTGGGAAAGCGCGTTTGCCAGCAGCGCCACCAGCGCGCAGGCCGCGGCAAAGCCCAGCATGGCGATCAGCAGCGCGGGCAGCCCCATGCCCAGCAGGCACAGCGCCGCCACGCCCACCACCAGCAGCGCCGCCATCGTCAGCGCCAGCAGGCAGATGCGAAAGAGCGAGCGGGCGTTTTCCTGCGAAAAGGAATTGTCGCGCCCGATCTGAACGCAGACCTTCCAGAACTCCCACAGCCCCGCAAAGCCGGGCAGCAGCACGACCCAGCCGTAGACAAGGCCGGGCCAGTACCATTTTTGATACGCGGGGTATTCCTCCAGCAAAGCCGAGGCCAGCAGCGGCAGAAGCACAAAGGCCGCCAGCAGCCCCAGCGCCGCCGCCGCCAGCGCGGCCAGTTTCATGCCCCGTTCGGGATGTTTGCTCATTTTGATCCCTCCTTGGCTGGATTATAACATGATTAGAAATGAAGGTCAACATATTTTTATTAAAATTCGATGTTGATTTTGCCGCAAAAGGTGATATGATATAGACAGGGAGATTTTTGCAAAGGAAGTGTCCGCATGCTTACAGGAAAGACGGCTCTGGTGACGGGCGCGGGCGGCGGCATCGGCCGCGAGATCGCCGCGCGCTTGAAGGCGGCGGGGGCGAACGTGGCCATCTGCGGCCGCAGCGTGGAAAAGCTCGAAGCCACCGCGCGCGCGATCAGCGGGGCGCTGACCCTGCCCGGCGACCTGCTGGACGATGCCTACGTGCAGTCCTGCGCAGACAGGACGGTCGAGGCCTTTGGCGGGCTCGACATACTGATCAACAACGCCGGCGTGGCCCTCTCCAAACCCTTTGGCGAAACGTCCATCGCGGAGTTCGACCGCGTTATGGCCACGAACGCGCGCGCGCCGTTCGTCCTCATCCACAGCGCGCTGCCGCATCTGCGCCGTGCGCGGGGGCGCGTCATCAACATCGCCTCGGTGGTGGCCCACAAGGGCTATCCGCTGCAAAGCGCCTACGCCGCCTCCAAGCACGCGCTGCTCGGCCTGTCCAAGTCGCTGGCCAACGAGCTTTATCAGGAAGGCGTGCGCGTCCACGTCATCAGCCCGGGCGGCGTCTATACGGACATGGCCAAGGCGGCCCGGCCCGACCTTTCCCCGGACGGCCTCATCAGCGCCGGGGAAGTCGCCGACGCGGTGATGTTCCTGCTCTCGCTGGACAAAAACGCCGTCATCGACGAAATTTGCCTCCATCGGCAGGGCAAAGCGCCATTTGCGTGAAGTTCGCCGTAATTTTTCCCTGGAATGGCAACCAAATGCCATATCCAGCCGTCTAGTATACAGAAACACAGCGCCGCCCCGTCCGGCGCGCCTGAACGAAGGGAGAGACCGGGATATGAAACGCCTGCTCGCCGCCCTGCTGGCCATCTGCCTGCTGACCACATGCGCCTTCGCCGAGGGAGGGGAGGGCCAGCCGCCCGCGCCGCCCGTGGAGACGCCGCAGCCCGCCGCCGCGCCGCCCACGGAAGCGCCCAAGCCGCCGACGGAAGCGCCCAAGCCGCCGACAGAAGCGCCCAAGCCGCCGACAGAAGCGCCCAAGCCGCCGACGGAAGCGCCGAAACCGCCCACGGAAGCACCCACCGAAGCGCCGAAGCCGTCCGTCGAGGCCTCCAAAGCGCCGGCAAACGACGCGCCGCCGGAGGACAGTGGTAACGCAGCGGAAACGCCGCCGTCCGCGCCGCCCGAGCAGAGCGGAAACGTGACGGAGACGCCGCCCTCCGCGCCGCCCGAGCAGAGCGGGGATGGCGAGACCACCGCGCCGGATACGTCGGTGACGCCGGATACGTCCGTCACGCCGGACACCTCCGTCACCCCGGGTGCGTCCGTCACCCCGGGTGCGTCCATCACCCTAGACCCCTCCATCACGCCCGGCCCCTCCATCACGCCCGCCCCGGGCATCCCCGAGGACGCCGAGGCGTGGATGGTCAACCCCGACGATCCCACGCAGGTCATCGCCGGCAAGCTCGAAGACCTCATTCAGGACTTCGACGCCAACACCGAGGCCACCATCTTCATCCGCTCGGAAGAAGTGATGCGCGTGAAGGACAAGACGCCCAACGACGTGGTCATGACCACCTTCCTGCCCGACGAAACGGTGTTTGAGAAGGACAAGTTCGTCGTCAAGGTCTCGGAATACGACCCCGCCCAGCCCGCGCCCCTGAATGAAGAAGGGGAAGCCGAACCCGCGCCGGAGGTCTGGCTCTACGTGTGGGTGGAGGAAAAGCCGCAGGGTCCCACGCCCACGCCGACGCCCAAGCCCGGCCCGGTGGAGCTGGATGTGTTCGTGGCGGCAGAGAACTACATGCCGGGCGTGTGGTCGTGCGAGGCTCCGTCCTTCACGCTCTCCGGCATCCCGGAGGGTGCGCGCGGCTACAACTACGCCGTCGTCGCCTATGACGAGCGCTTCATCATCCTCTCCGGCAATACCTATACCTCCAAAGACGAGGGCGAGTATTCGCTGCGCTTCGCCATCCTCGATCCCATTGGCGACGTCTGCGCCCTCTCCACGCGCTACGATCTGAAGATCGACCTCACCCCGCCCGCCTACCTCACCGCCTCCATCGTCTCCGAGGGCCAGCCGCAGTTCATCCTCACCTCCGAGGACGCGCTCAGCGGTCTGGACGCCTTCAGCGTCGATGGCGGCCAGACGTGGGTGCCCGCCTCTGAGACCGGCGACTACGTCCACACCGGCAAGCTCGGCGAGGTCTACGCGCAGGGCATGCTCATGGCCCGCGACGTGGCCGGGAACATCATCGAATACCCCACCGATTTTGAGATCCCCGCGCCCATCACCTATCCTGACTTCGGCGGCGGTGGCGGCGGCGGTGGCGGCGGTGGGGGAGACGGCGAACCGTCCATCAAGCACACCGGCGATGAGGATGTGGACACCACGCCCTACGGCGAGGTGCAGCTCATCCTGCCCGAGGAGCCGATGCACCGCCTCACCCTTGGCGACGCGCCGCTGGCGCTGACCTTGGAACTGGACAGCGCCGAGGGCTTCGAGCCGCCCACGCCCTACGAGCCGGTCTTCACCGCCGCCCTCGCGCGCTGGACGGACGAGGGTCTGCAGCCGTGGGAGGCGCATAAGGACGAAGAGGGCGAAGACGACGCCCACGCCGAACTGGACGCGCCCGACACGCTGCTGCTCACCGCCCAGATCGACCCCGCCATCTCTGGAGACTACGCCTACGTCTGGCGCTTCAACGGCGTGGTCCACCGCCTGCTGTTCAACAGCGGCATCGAATACGTGGTCTTGCAGGTGGGCGACCACGTGACCGCCTTCCCCACGGCGGGCTTCACCGCCGGCACCGCCTATACAGACCTCAAATCCGCCGGCGTCTCCACCCGCAAGTTCGATTACACGATCTGGATGTCCGGCTCGGTGCTGGACGCGGCCATCGGCGAGATGGTGGTCGAGACCACGGTCGAGGAGGAGGTCTACCCCCTCACGGACGACGAAACGCAGCCCATGTATTACTACGACCTCTACTACGGCCCCGCGGAACTTCTGGACGTCGCCTTCGGCGCCTGGACGCCGGAAATGGCGGCCGCTCTGGAAATGGAGGAGAACGCATGAGGAACATGAGACGCTTGTCTGCCATCCTGCTCATGCTGGCGCTTTTGTGCGGCGCGGGTCTGGCGGAAATGGTCTTTGACGGCGTGGTCACCGGCGGCGACGCCCAGTTCGTGCTTGCCCCCTTTGGCGGTGTAATGGATGAAGTCAACGTCCGCGTCGGCGACCGCGTGCAGCCGGGGCAGGCGCTCGCCAGCATCCAGACCACGCGCGTCTACGCCGACGTGGAGGGCAAGATTTCCGGCGTCTTTGGCCGCGAGGGCGACGCCACCGAGGGCGTTTCCGAGCGCTACGGCGGCGTGCTGTTCATCGAGCCGACCAACAAGTACACCATCGCCGCCTCCACGGAAAAGGCCTACAACCGCAGCGAGAACAAGTTCATCCACGTCGGCGAGACGGTGTATTTGAAATGCACCTCCGACGGCAGCCACCGCGGCACCGGCGTGGTCACCGGCATGGGCGAAAAGGCCGGCGAGTACAACGTGGAAGTCACCGGCGGCGAGTTCTACATCGCCGAAACGGTGAGCATCTACCGCCGCAGCGACTACGCCGAGTCCTCCCGCATCGGCCGGGGCACGGTGGCGGCGGCCAAGGTGGTGCCCATCAAGGGCAGCGGCAGCATCCTCAAAATGCACGTTCAGAACGGAGACTTCGTCGAGCGCGGCGAACTGCTCTTCGAGACCGTCACCGGCGGCCTCGACGGCCTCTACGCCCCCGGCAACGCGATCGTCTGCGAAACAAGCGGCATCGTCGCCAGCGTGGATGCCGGCGCGGGCGCGTCTGTGGAAAAAGGCGGCAAACTCCTTTCCATCTACCCGGACGACGCCACCCGCATCGAGATGCAGGTGCGCGAGAGCGACCTTGGCCTCGTGCGCGAGGGCATGAAGGTCGATATCGAGTTCAACTGGGATCTGCAGCGCATGACGCGGTTGGAAGGGACCATCACCGGCATCTCCTACCTGAGCGCCAACGCGCCCGCCGCCGGGGAGGACGGCCAGACCACCGCTTCCACTGCCGGCGAGGAACCGACCTACACCGCCTACGTGGATTTCGACCCCGACGAGAGCGTTCGTCTGGGCATGACCGTGCTGGTCTACACGCGCGACAGCCACGACGCTGCCGCGCCGGAAACGGAGGGCGGGCTGACAGAATAGAGACACAGGAGGGATGAGGGATGAAAAGGGGACTTTCCCTGTTGCTCGTTTTTACGCTTTTCTTTGCCTGTATACCGGCGGCCCACGCCGCCCCCGCGGACGCTGTGCTGCTGCGCGACGGCGCGGACGGCTTTTCCGGCAACATCCAAAACATCGCCGCCGCCGGCGATACGCTCTACGCCCTCACCTACGACGCGGTCTACGCCTTCGAGGGCGAAAGCGCCGAACCTGCGCGCTACGAGCTTTCCCTGCCGGGCGTTACAGAGGAAGCAAACGGCGTGGAAACGACCAGCTCACTGGACGCCGTCGCCATCGTCGCGCGCAGCGGAAAGCTCTGCCTGCTCGCCGCGCAGACCCAGCAGACCATCTACGAGGAAGACGGCGAGAGCATCTGGGAGACCGCCATCGACGGCGTTTCCCTCTACGCGCTCGACCTTGCGGGCGATACCGCGACCGCCGGCGCGGAGGTCTGCGCCCTTGACTGGGAAGACCTCATCCTCGGCGGCGCGGACGACGCCTACCTCGCCGAGGCGGACGGCCTCTGCGCCTCGGGCGACTTCCTCGCCTGCAAGAGCTATGACGAGAGCGGCAACGAATTTTACGCCATCGCCGACCTGACCGACGGCTCCGTCGCCCTCTACTACGCGGACGAGCTGCCCGGCGAGGACGCCCTGCTCACGCCCTACCGCGATGGGGAACTGCTCTGCATCACCCGCGAGTGGGGGAGCGATGGCAACATCTCTCGCATCTGCCGCTTCGACCCCGCCAGCGGCGCGACGGACGAACTTTGCGCCCTCGCCACCGGCGAAGGCTACCTCGAAGCGCCCGCTTACCGGGCGGAAAACGACACGCTCTACTACCTCTTGGACGGCCAGATCTGGGCGCTGCCGGGCTTGGATGCCTCCCATCCTGAGTCCGTGACCGGTTTCCCGCTCGATCAGCCGCGCGGACAGGCCGTCCTCACCGCCAGCGGCCTCTACGCCGCCGCCGACTTTTTCACCCTCGTGCGCCGCGATACCGACCCCGCGCAACGCGCCTCCGTGCGCCTTGCCGTGCTGTCCGGCCACTCGGAAAACGTGGAAAACGCCGCCTACGCCTTTGGCGCGGAGCGCGGCGATGTGGAAATGACCCTCGTCCAGCAGTCCGGCGATGTGCTGGAAGCCATGCTCGGCCGCTCCCCGGAGATCGACGTCTATTGCTTCTCCGCCTCGCTTCCGCAGTACGAAGCCCTTCGCGCGCGCGGCTTCCTGCCGTCTCTGGACGGACTTACGAACACATGTTCGTTTGTCGAGAGCTGCTATCCCTTCGTGCGGGATGCCTGCACGGTGGGCGGCGCGGTGGTCGCCCTGCCCGTGGAGGTCGGCTTCAACGCCCCGCTCTCCTGGGACGCGGGCGCGCTTGCCAAACTGGGCCTGACGGAAGAAGACCTCCCCGCGACCTGGCCGGAGTTTTTCTTAAGCCTTGCATCGCTTTCCGAAGCCGCCGAGCGCGCCGGGCTTTATCTCTTCGAACCGCAGCAGGGCTGGGAGTCTCTGCGCGATGTACTCTTTGACGCCATGCTCGCCGAATACGCCGCCCACATCTCCCAAGCAGAGGACGGCTACGACACGCCGGCGTTCCGCGCCGCGCTGGAAGCCTTCGCGGCGGTGGACTGGGCAAATATCGGCCTCCTCAGCGACGAACAGGCCTTCGCGTATGAAGCGGACGACGCCCCCTTCGCCGGAGACGGCGCAAGTCGCGTACTCTTTGCCGCCTATGCTGACGTCAGCGCGCAGAGCGACATGGCCGCGTCCGGCCTGCAATGGCTGCCGCTGGGCTTTTCCGGGGACGTTGGCCCGACCATCGCCGCCGACGTCACCGTGGCTTTCGTCAACCCCTTCTCCGCCCACCCGGACGAGGCGCGCGCCTTTGTGGAAACGCTCGCCGGGGCCATGGACGCGGTCACCCGCCTCGAACTTTCCCCGGCGTATGACGAGCCGGTGCCGCTGGACACCTTCGCGGCCGACCTCGCCGATTATGACCGCTCCCTCGCCGACGCCCGCGCGGCGCTCGAAGCCGCCGAGGGGGAGGACAGACAGACCTTCGCGGAGATGATCGACTTCTACGAACAGGCCAGGGCGGACTATCTCGCCGAAGACGGCTGGAAGGTCAGCGCCTCCGCCCTCGCCGCCTACCGCCAGCGCACCACATGCATGCTCCTTGCCCGCAACCTCTTTTCCGGCGAGAGCGACATGGCCGCCTATGAGGCGGCGCAGCAGTTCAAGGCCGGGGCGCTTTCCGCGGACGGCTTCATCCGCCAGCTCGACCGCATGCTTTCCATGCAGCGGCGCGAAAATGCCTGACCGCGCCCACAAATATTTATGCTATGCAGGAGAACAGAACGATGAAAAAACTTCTTTCCCTTATCCTCATGCTCACTGTCATCCTTCTGCCCGTCAGCGCCCTCGCCGCGCCCGGCGACGCCGTATTGCTCCGCCAGGGCGAGGATGGCTACAACAGCAACGTCTGCGGCTTGGCGGAGGTGGACGGCGACCTCTACGCGCTCACCTACGACGGCCTCTATGTCTTCGCCAGCGGCGAAACCAAGCCCACCCACTACGATTTTCCCCTCAGCAGCACCGTGGACGATGGGGACGACGATGAAGATACCGCCGTCAGCCGCAGCGTTTCCGCGCTCATCGCCTACGAAGGCCGTCCCTGCGTCATCGTTGCCGGGATGGAGACGGAATACGAGGGCGTGGGCGAAGAACGCATGAGCTTCAGCACCGTCGAGGGCGTCTGGCTCTGCGAACTGACGCTGGAAGACGGCAAGGCCGCCGTGGGCGAAGAGCTTACGGAGCTGGACTGGTCCGATCTGGTGCAGGGCGGCGGCGATTCCGAATACCTCGCCCAGTGCGACCGGCCCACCGTCGTGGGCGATACGCTCTACTTCGCCAGCTATGACGAAAGCTACGAGCGCGTGCTCGTCGCCACGGACCTTACCGACGGCGATACGGACGTGTACTATCCCGCCGACCTCGGCGCGGAGATCTCCCTCGATTCCTTCTGCGCCTACAAGGATGGCCAGCTTCTGGTGCTGGAAACCGAGTGGGGCGAGGACGAAAGCGCCGTCAAACTCTATGCCATCGACGTGGAAAACGAGGAGGCGACCGAGCTTCTCACGCTGGCCACGGGCGAAAACGCCTCCGCCACCGGCCTTGCCTACCGCGCCGACACCGACACCGTTTACTGCATCATGGATGGCGAGATCTGCGCCATGACCGGCATGGACGCCTCTGCCCTCCAGCGCGTGGCCGAGATCCCCGTCAGCTATATAGGTTCCACCGCGCCCATCGTCACCGAGGACGGCTTTTACATCGCCGCCGACTACGCGGCGCTCGTCCGCCGCAACACCGACCCTGCGCAGCGCGCCCAGACGCGCATCACCGTGCAGGACACGGTCGGCAGCGCCATCACCGAGGCCTACTACGCCTTTGGCGAGACCCGCGGCGATGTGGAAGTGGTCATGCTCCAGCGCACGGAAGACGTGGTGCAGGCGATGATGAACCGCTCGACGGACGTGGACGTCTACTGCGTGAACGTCGATTCCGCGGAGTTCGACGCCGTCTATTCGCGCGGCTACATGGCCGAGCTGACGGAAAGCGAAGCCATCTCCGCGTTCCTTGAAAATTGCTATCCCTTCGCGCGCGAGGTCTGCGAAAAGGATGGCGAGATCGTCGCCGTGCCGGTGACGCTCTTCATGGACGGCCGCGGCTACGACCCGGAGGCCTTCGCCCGCCTCGGCCTTACCGAGGAAGACGTGCCGAAAACATGGGCGGAGTTCTTTGGAAGCCTCGGCTCCCTGGCGGCCAAGATCGCCGAAGAACCGGGCATGACGCTCTTTGAAGGTTTTTCGGATTACGAGACCGCCCGCATGACCTTTTTGAGCGCCATGATCGCCGACTACATGGACTACATCTCTCTGCCGGAGAACGAGTTCGCCTTCGATACCGAGGCCTTCCGCGCCGCGCTGGCCGCCTATGAGGCCGTGGACTGGTCGAATTTGGGCCTTCCCGCGCCGGACGTGGACGACGGCCTCAGCGGCGGCGTCAGCGTCATCGAGATCGGCGGCCGGACGGAACACAACACCCTCTATTCCCCCTATACCAACGTCTCGGCGGATGGCTACACTGCGCGCGCCGCTTTCAGGCCGCTGCTGCTCAGCTTCGCCGAGGGCGAGCAGCCGCACATCTCCGCCACGCTCTACGTCGCCTTCGTCAACCCCTTCTCTGCGCACCGCGACACGGCCATTGATTTCCTTGAAACGGTGACCGAAGAGCTGGACGCCCTCACCCGCATCCACCTCTGCCCGGACGAGAACGAGCCGGTGCGCAGCCCGTGGTACGAGGATAACCTGAAGGGCTTTGACCAGAGCGTCGCCGACGCTGAGGAACAGCTCGCCAAGGCCGAAACGGAGGAAGAGCGGCAGGCTTACGAGGAACTCGTTGAAGAATACAAGCAGTACCGCGAGGATTACCTCAAATACGATGCCTGGACCGCCAGCGAGGAGAGCATCGCCATCTACCGCGAATACGCGCCCAGCGTCCGCGTCAAGCGCAACATCGGCATGGGCGGCGAGAACAGCGAGGCGTTCTACGAGCTTCAGCAGCAGTACACGGACGGCATGATCTCCGCCGACGAGTTCATCCGCGGCGTGGATGGCAAACTGCAAATGATGATGAAAGAAGGAATGTAACAAACGACCGACGGGGACGCGGCGCAGCTTCATCGCGGCCGCGCGGCCTTTGAAGCCCCCTGACAGGCGCGTGTCCTGAAACGGCGAAACGGCAGGAGAAACGCCCGGCGACGGCGAAATGAGCATGAGCGCGGCCTCCGCCGCCGTCTCCGCCCCGCATCGCCCGCGAAACCCTCTGGCGCGCTCACCGCCGACGCCTTCGTCGCCGGACTGGAAAGCTCGTTGCAGATGATGGCGCAGGAAGGATATTGAATCATCCCGGGGCGGCCCATGGGCCGCAGAAAGGAGCGAACAATGAAAAAGTTTCTCTCTCTGCTCGCGGCGCTGTCGCTTTTGACGCTGCCCATGACGGCCCTCGCCGCCCCCGGCGACGCCCTCCTTCTGCGTGCGGACGCGCAGTGCGGCGTGGATCTGCGCGGCCTCGTGGAGGCGGATGGCACGGTGTACATGTTCACCTATCACGACGAGGTCTACACCCTCGCCCCCGGCGCGGATACCCCCGAGCGCCGCGCCTTCCAGACCCCGCAGCCGGAGATGGAGGATGAAGAGACCACCCTCTATCCCGACATCGCCGCCTACATCGCTTATGAAGGCAGGCCCTGCGTCGTCCTCACCGAGATGCTTGAGGAGACGGAGGGAGAGGGCGAGGACGCCGAATACTTCCGCACCTGCGAGGGCGCGTGGCTCTGCGAGCTGGAATTTGACGCAGAGGGCAACGCCTCCGTGGGCGAGGAGATCACCGAACTTGACTGGTTTGACATCATCCAGGGCACGGACTACGAATATTACGCCCAGTGCGACCGCCCCTTCGTCGCGGGTGACCTGCTCTGCTTCACCAGCTATGATGAGAGCGGCAACAACATCATCGTCACAACCGACCTTACCGATGGCGATACCGAGATTTACTATCCCACCGACCTCGGTCTGGGCGCCTACGTCGAAGAGATATGCGCCTACAAGGACGGCCTGCTTCTGGCCCTGTCCGTCCAGTACACACAGGATGGCAACATCGCCAATTTGTACAGGACCGATCCCGAGGCGGAGGAAGCGGAGCTTCTCGCCGAAGTGCCGCTCACGGGCCGGGGCTATCCGGACGGCCTCGTCTACCGCGCGGACAACGACACCCTCTACTTTGCCATGAACGGCGAACTCTGGGCCCTGCCCGGCATGGACGCGGAGCGGCTCGAGAGCGTGGCCTCCCTGCCCGTGGAGGCCTCCTACGACGTGCGCCCCATCCTCACATCGGAGGGCTATTACATCACTGGCAGCTACGAGGCCGTCGTGCGCCGCAACACCGACCCCGCCCTGCGCTCCGACGTCCGCCTCACCGTGCAGAGAAACTACAATCCTTCCATCAACAACGCCTACTACGCCTTCTCCGCCGAATATGGCGATGTGGACGTGGTCATGGTGGAGCAGGTGGAGGACGTGGTGCAGGCGATGATGAACCGCTCCTCGGATGTGGACATCTACTGCCTGAGCGTCGATTCCGCCGAATACGAGGCCGTCTATTCGCGCGGCTACATGGCGGAATTGACAGAGAGCGAGGAACTGTCCGCCTTCATAGACAGCCTCTATCCCTTCGCGCGCGAGGCCTGCGTGAAGGATGGCGAACTCCTGGGCGTGCCCGTGGAGTTTTACGTGGACAGCATGGGCTACGACCCCGAGGCCTTTGCCCGCCTTGGCCTCACCGAGGAAGACGTGCCCACCACCTGGCAGGCGTTCTTTGAAAGCCTCGAGCCGCTGGCGGCGAAGGTGGCCGAGGTCGAGGGCATGACCCTCTTTGACGGCTTTGAGGACTACGGCAGCGCCCGCTACATGCTGCTGGATACGATGATCGCCAGCTACATGGCCTACATCTCCCAGCCCGGAAGCGAACTGGCGTTCGATACCGTGGCCTTCCGCGGCGCGCTCAACGCCTGCGAAGCGGTCGATTGGACGGCGCTTGGCCTCGCCGAACCCGAGGATATGAATGGATACAGCTGGACATCCAGCAGCGGCGAAAGCACGCACGACGCCCTCTTTTCCAGCTACGGCAACCCCACCGCCGAAACCTACGCCGTGCAGGGCTCGTTCCAGCCGCTGCCGCTGGGCTTTGATGGAAGCCGCCAGCTCTCCGCGCAGATGACCGTCGCCTTCGTCAACCCCTTCTCCCAGCATCGCGAGGAGGCCGTCGCCTTTTTGGAGGCCGTCGCGCGCGAGATGGAGCCGCTTCTGAAGATCCAGCTCTGCCCGGAGGAAAACGAGCCGGTGAAAAACCCCAGTTACGATACCATGCTCGCCGCCTACGACCAGATGATCGCCGACGCGCAGGCCCAGCTCGACGCGGCGGAGACCGAGGCGGAAAAACAGGCCTACGCGGCCATCCTCGCCGAATACGAAAAGGTGCGCGCGGACTTTCTCCGTTACGGCGCCTGGCAGGCCAGCGAGGAGAGCATCGCGCGCTACCGCGCCTTCGCCCCGCAGATCATCGTCATCCGCAACCTCGGCATGGGCGGCGATAACGCCTCCGCCTTCTACGAATTGCAGAACCAGTTCACGCAGGGCCTCATCACCGCCGACGAGTTCATTGAGGGCGTGGACGGCAAATTGCAGATGATGATGCTCGAGGGCATGTAGCAAAATACGAAACGCGCGCATCCGCCGCGCGGGGGAGGAAGAAACGTGTTTACCCGCAAGCGCTCGGCGCTTTTCTACCTGCTGCCGGGCCTCATCGGCCTGACGCTGTTCTACATCGTGCCGTTCATCGGCGGCATCTATTACAGCCTCACCGACGGCAGCTACAAAAACGCCTTTGTCGGCCTGCAAAATTACATAAACATCTGGAAAAACGAGATGTTCCTGCTGGGGCTGAAAAACACCTTGGAACTGTCGCTCATTTGCACGCCGCTGGTGTGGGCGCTCTCCTTCATCGTCGCCGTGCTTTTGAACCGCCTCAAACCCGGCGGGTCGTTCTTCCGCAACAGCATCCTCATGCCCTATCTGATGCCCTCCTCGGCGATGCTGCTGATCTGGCTGGTGCTGTTCGATTATGGCGGCGTCATCAACCGCCTGGTCACGTCGCTGGGCTTTATGCGCGTTTCCTGGCTGGAGGGGGCAGCGCTGCGCGTGCCGGTCATCCTCATGTTCGTGTGGAAAAACCTCGGCTTTGCCGTGGTCATCTTTCTGGCGGCGCTGCAATCCATCCCCGAGCCCTTGTATGAATATGCCCGTTTGGAGGGCGCGGGCTTTTTCCGCCAGGCGTTCTCCATCACGCTGCCCATGGTGGTGCCCAGCGCCTTTCTCGTATTCGTGCTGTCGTGGATCAACGCCTTCAAGATCTTCAAGGAGGTCTATTTCATCGGCGGCGCCTACCCGGACGAGGCCGTCTACACGCTGCAAAACTACATGAACAATATGTTCGGCAAGCTCAACTACCAGAACGTCACCACCGCAGCCTACAGCTTCGCCATCATCGTCTTTATCATCTTCGGCGCGCTGTTCTTCATGCAGAAGCGGCTGCAGGACAGGCTCAATTAGGAGGGCGCGATGCGGACACTGCGAAAAAAACACGTCATTTCCCGCGCCCTTTTGACGCTTGTGGCGCTCATCATCCTCCTGCCGGTCGTCCTGACGGCGCTCTACTCGTTCTTCTCCCCGGAGGAGATCAAGGCGTTCATGGAAACGCGCGGCAACTACGACGCCTCCGTGTGGATGGAGATCAAACTGGCCCCGCGCGTGTTTTCCTTGAGCCAGTACTACAACATCCTCATTGAAGACGTGTCGGTGCTGCGCCTTCTGTGCAACTCGGCCATGTACACCGTGGCCATCCTTCTGGGGCAGGCGCTCGTCATCCCCGCCATGGCCTACGCCCTCAGCCGCTTTAAGTTCCGCGGACGGGACGCCATCTTCTTCATCGTCATCATGCTGATGCTTTTGCCCTTTCAGGTGACGATGGTGCCCAATGTACTCACGCTGCGGGCCATGGGGCTTCTCAACACCGCCTGGGCGGTCATCCTGCCCACCTGCTTTGCGCCCTTTTATATCTTCCTCGTGCGCCAGTTCATGGTGGGTCTGCCCCGGGAACTGCTCGAGGCGGCGGAGGTGGACGGCGCGGGCACGTTCCGCTGCTTCATCCACGTGGCGCTGCCGGTCTGCCGCCCCATCCTCGGCGCGGCGGTGGCGCTGTCGTTTGCCGATTGCTGGAATCTGGTGGAACAGCCGCTGACCTATCTTGCCGGGCAGACGCAGCTCATGCCCCTTTCGGTGATGTTCAACCAGCTCACGGAAAACCCCTCCGGCGTGGAATTTGCCGGCGCGGCGCTCTACATCCTTCCGGCGCTGCTGATCTATCTCTATTTCCAGAAGGATATACTCTCCGGCATACAGCTCACGGAACTCAAATAGGGGGACGGACGCATGAAACTGAAAAAATACGCCATTCGTGGCCTGATCGTCTTCGCGGTGGTGGTGGCGCTGTGCATGTTCTTTTCCGGCACCATCCGCACCATCACCACCGCCAAGGTCAAGCTCCTCACGCCCCGGCAGGGAAAGTTCTCCGAGCAAGTGGAACTGACCGGCAAGGTGGTCTTTCCCGCCGCCGAGCCGGTGAAACTGGAAAACGCGCAGGGCGTCTCCTTGACCGTCACATCCGTGAAGGTGCAGCCCGGCAGTGAGGTGGAGAAGGGCGACACGCTCTTCACCGCCGAGATCGCCGACTATGAAAAGAACATGGACACGCTGCGCCAGAGCTACAACGAGGCCGCCGGCCAGCTTGCCGACCTCGAGCGCAAGAACGCCAACCTACGCCTGCGTCCCACGGACGAGGCTTGGGCCGAGGCGTACACGGCGCTTGCCGAGGCGCAGAACGCCGAACTCGACGCGCGCGTCACCCGCGACGCGCTGCTCGCCGTCGAGGGTCTGAAGGCAGAAAACGGAACGCTGCCCGAGGGCGCCAGCGAGGAACTGACCGAGGCGTGGGCGGCGCACGAGGCCGCCGCGCAGGCGCTCAAAGAAGCCGAGGCCGCCATGGAGACCGCCGAGCGCTACAACATCTCCGAAACGGCGCGCGCCTACATCGTCGATAAGCAGAAGTACGAACAGCAGATGAAGGACTTTGAAGGGCAGATGGTCGATCTGCGCGCCCTGCGCTCCACGCTGCAAACCGTCACCGCCCCGGACGATGGCTACATCACCGAGGTCAACGTCAAAGCCGGCGAGACCTTCGACGCCTCCGGTCCCGCCTACTCCTTCAGCCCGGAGAAGGAGGATCCGGTTTTGCGCATCGACACCAGCAAGACCACGCTGACCATCTCCCGCGGCACGGACATCACCTTTGACAGCGCCCGCGGCGGCACCTCGGAGGGCAGCGTCGATTCCACCGGCGTCACCGTTTCCGGCGATACCTACGCCGATGTCGAACTCTCCAGCCGCATGATCCGCGATCTGGGCGGCTCCATCGCCATGCTGGCGGAGGACATCCCCGTGCGCGTCAGCTACCGCTCAAACGACAACACCACGCTGCTCCCCTCCAGCGCCGTGCGCGGCGCGGGCGATGACCGCTACGTCTATACCGTCCAGCAGACGCAGAGCGCCTTCGGCGTCAACAGCCTGGTCACACAGAAGCAGTCCGTCACCGTGCTGGCTGAGGCCGAGGGCACCGTCAGCGTCGCCGAAGACCTCAGCTATATGCAGATTGCCTACATGGAAGACCGCGAGATCGGCGAGAACACCACCGTCATGGAGTACGTGAACTGATATGGAAAAGAAGCGGAAAACGCGCGGCAAATGGCTGCTGGCGCTGGGCGCGCTGTTGATGGCCGCGGGGCTGTGCATGCTCGCGCTGCAGCCCTCCGTTCTCCAGTACTGCATCGTCGCCCCCACGGACGAGGCCGCGCCGCAGCCGTCCGGGCAGGAGGAACAGACGGCGCAGCAGGAGGAGAGCGGCGCGCTGCAAAAGCTCTGCGAGGCATGGCAGGCGCGCGCGGAGGAAGACCTCTTGGAAGTCCTTGCGGCGTCCTCCATCGCCGCGCGGGACTACGGCGTCGCCCTCTCCGGCGAGGGCGGCAGCGCCACGGCGACGTTGACGGCGGTGGGCGAAAACTGGTTTTCGGTCTACCCGCGCTACCTCGTCTCCGGCCGCCTGATGACCGAGCAGGAATTGAAAGACGGCGACCGCTGCATCGTCCTCGACGAACCGCTGGCCTTCAAACTCTTTCCCACCGCCGACCCCATCGGGCGCGAGCTGACCATCGGTACAGAGCGCTACGAGGTCATCGGCGTGGTGCGCTACCGCCGCTCGGTGGGGGAATACGAGCAGTATCAGGCCTACATCCCCTACGCGAGCGCCGCCGAAGACCGCCTGCCCATGGAAATCGTCGAGGTCTGCGGCGTCGCCCTGCCGCAGTCGGGCGCGTCCCGCGCCTTTGAGGACGCGGCGGAGAACTGGCAGGCTGGCGGTACCTTTACCGACACGGACAAGGAGGCCATGCGCGGCGGCATCGTCGCCCGCGCGCTGGCCATCGCCCTCGGCCTTTACCTGATCCTGTACCTGCTGCGCCGCCTCAACTGCCGCACGGCAGGGCTCAGCGCGGACATCCGCGCGCGGCTGCGCCGGGAGTACTTCCGCGACATGCTGCCCGGCCTTCTGCCGCGCTTCCTTCTGCTGGCGCTGGGCTACGCCGCCCTGCTCGCCGCCGCCTACGGCGTTCTCACGCTGGCCATCGAGCCGATGTACGTGTTCACCGAGTGGATACCGGACGTGCTGGTGGAGCTTTCCTCCATCACCGAGCGCTTCTGGCAGCTCACTTCCGCCGCGGCCGCGCCCATCTTTATCCGCACGCAGGAATACGCCGAGATACGCTTCTGGTCCGGCCTCGTCCGCTGGGGCGCGCTCTCCGCGCTCACCGGCGCGCTGGTGATGGCCCTCTCCGCGCGGCGGGGGAGCGAAAAGAACAAAGAATAACGACAAAACAACGGCGGGAGGCGCTTGCCTCCCGCCGCGAAACGTATTTTGGCCTTTACCGCGCCTCCGCCATCAGCGCGCGCATCTCCTCCTCTGTCTCCCCCTCGCGCAATTTGCGCAGGGCGACGATGTAGCGCCCGTCGTCGTCGTTGTAGCTGCACGTCACCAGCGTCAAAAGCTGGTCGCCGTACTCCACCTCCACGGGCACGTCGAATACCGAGCGGCCCCGCAGTTTGAGTACGAACAGCTCGAACGACGTTTCGTCAAAGACGATCTGGCGCACGTCGAAGTAATGCCCGTCATTTTCGTCCATGGAGGCCTCGAACATGGCGAAGGGCACGTAGAGGGCGTTTTCATAGAGCGTGTCAAAGCGCACCACGGCGTTTTCCAGCAAGAACTCCCGCTCGCCGAAGGACGACAATTCCCCGAACATGGTGCCGTTGCGCATGTTGTGGCCGTAAACGATGAGGTTTTCGTCGCTCAAACGGTTGGCCCCGTCGAGAAACAGCGCCCCCTCGCGCGCCTCCTCCCCGGAATAGGCGTGGGTGAGGTAGTATTCGTTGTCGTTTTCGCGCTGCACCACGGGAAGATCGACAGTTTCGCCAATGGTCAGAAAGCCCACCGTGTCCGGGTTGTAGCGCAGAAGTTCGGCAAAGCTCTCCTGCGGCGGCGGCTCTGTGGGCAGGGCGTAGACGATGGTATCCTCGTTCGGCGTCGGCAGAGGCACGTCCTCCACCAGCGGCAGCGGCGTGGGCGTCGGGGAAGCCGTGGGCGCGGCGGTCGGCGCAGGCGTGGCTGTCGCGTCCGGCGTAGGAATCGTTGTAGGCGTGGCTGTCGCGCCCGGCGTCGGCGTGGGAGAGGCTGTCGCCGTCGCGGCGGGCGCTTCCGTATCAAGCGGCGCGGGGGAGTACATGGCGCGATAGGTCTCGCCCTCCCGCCGCACGCGGCTCTCCTCGGCAAAGTAGCTGGCCGCGTAGGCGATACAGGCGAGCATGATCAGCGCGCAGGCCAGACAGAACAGCCGGTGCCGCCGTGCGCGCGGGGAAGGGTCGCCCCACATCAGGAGCGCCTTGAGGCGTTTGAGCATGCCGCGACCTCCGATCCATCTTCGTTCCTTTATTATAAGCCCTGCGCGCCGGGATTGCAAGCGGCGGCGCGCGCATAATGCCCTGCCCGGCCTCATATGTTCAAAGCAGCAAATCATGGTGGGAGGCGCGTTCCATGGATCAAAGCACATTGTATCGGGACATTGCCGGTCGATGCGAGGGAGATATTTACCTGGGCGTCGTCGGCCCTGTTCGCACCGGCAAGTCAACGTTCATCAAGCGCTTCATGGAGCTGCTTGTGCTTCCGAACCTGACCGGCGAGCATCGCCGCGAGCGGGCGCAGGATGAACTGCCCCAGAGCGGCGCGGGCCGGACGATCATGACCACGCAGCCGCGATTCGTGCCCAACGAGGCCGTCGAGGTGCAACTGCGCGACGAGGCCAACTTCCGCGTGCGGCTGGTGGACTGCGTGGGCTACCTCATCGACGGCGTACTGGGCCTGGACGAGGACGGGCAGACGCGCATGGTGCGCACGCCCTGGTTCGACCACGACATCCCCTTTGAGCAGGCGGCGGAGATCGGCACCCGCAAGGTCATCCGCGAGCATTCCACCATCGGCGTGGTGGTACTCACCGACGGCAGCATCACCGACATCCCCCGCTCCGCCTACCTCGAGGCCGAGGAGCGCGTCATCGGGGAACTGAAGGCGCTGGAAAAGCCCTTCGTGGTGCTGCTCAACTCCACGCACCCGCAGCAGGCCGACACCCGCCGCCTGCGCGAGAGCCTGGAAAAGCAGTACGGCGTGCCGGTGATGGCCGTGGATGTACTCAACATGCGCGAGGAGGACATAAACGCCCTGCTGGAAAGCGTGCTGTTCGAGTTCCCGCTCACCGAGGTGCGCATTTCCGCCCCGGCGTGGCTGACTTCGCTGGACGCGGGCCACTGGCTGGCCAGCGCCGTGCTGGACGCGGTGCGCGCGGCGGCGGGGGAGATGCGCCGCGTGCGCGACCACGCGCTGCTGGGCGCGGCCCTGCGCGCCCTCGATTACACCGAGGACGCCGCCGTCACCGACATCCGCTTGAGCGAGGGCGCGGTCGATTACCGCCTGGCCCTGCGCGACGGCCTCTTCTATCAGGTACTCGGCGAAGCCTGCGGACAGGAGATCAAGGATGAGGAACATCTTTTTGAACTGATGAAGGTGCTGGTCAAGGCCAAGCGCGAATACGACCGCGTGGCCGGGGCGCTGGAGAGCGTGCGCTCCACCGGCTACGGGCTGGTCACACCCTCCATGGAGGAGTTGACGCTCGAGGAGCCGGAGATCGTCCGTCAGGGCTCGCGCTTCGGCGTGCGCCTCAAGGCCAGCGCGCCCTCGCTGCACATGATCCGCGTGGACATAGACACCGAGGTCAACCCCATCGTCGGCACGGAGAAGCAGTCCGAAGAACTGGTCAAGTACCTTCTGAGCGGTTTCGAGAACGACCGCGCCGGCATCTGGGATACGGAGATCTTCGGCAAATCCCTCAGCGATCTGGTGCGCGAAGGGCTGGCCAGCAAGCTCACGCGCATGCCCGAGGATGTGCGCATGAAATTGCAGGAAGCGCTCAAAAAAATCATCAACGAGGGCACGGGCGGCATGATCTGCATCCTGCTCTAAACCTCCAAAACCACGCTCCCGCACCACGCGGGAGCGCTTTTGTATGCCCTTTTTATCGCAAAGGTTGCGCGCGGCGGCGTTTTGATGTATAATATACGCAAAGCTCCAAGAAGGAGGGAAACGGCATGAAACTGATCATCGCCATCGTACAGGATGAAGATTCCGCCCGCCTGGTGCGCGGGCTGATGGACGCGGGCTACGGCGTGACCAAATTGGCCACCACCGGCGGCTTTTTGCGTTCCGGCAACACCACGCTGCTGGTCGGCGTCGAGGATGAGCGCTTCGACGGCGCCATGGAAGTGATTGAAAAGGTCTGCAAGAGCAGAAAGCAGATCGCCACCTCGCCCTCGCCGATGTCCGGCGCCACGGGCGTCTACGTGCCCTACCCGATCGAGGTCGTGGTCGGCGGCGCTACGGTGTTCGTCCTCAACGTGGAAAAGTTCGTCAAGATCTAAGTAGGAACGGGGCGGGAGACCGCTCCGTTTCAGGATGTTGACAAAGTGGGCAGACTGTCAGAGCGTTGAGAAAGCCTGCAAGCCAAGGAAGCTGCACTTGTCGACAAGGGAGCTTACATGGACGTAAGTGACCGCTGGCGGCAAGTGCAGCTGACGCAGGAAGCAAAAATTGCATCTGATTTTTTATATATCAGTGCAATTTTTGCGGTTGTGGGCTTTATCGGCGCTCTGACGGCGGGGGACGGCTGTCCTCCGCCGCTTTCGGGCCTCTGCGCGCAGAAAGGCATTTGGCACGGTTTGAAAGTTCTGGGATATGAGGGCCACGGCCCGGAGATCGGGCATCTTTTGCGCTCGGCGCGCGCCGGGCGTCTTGCGCATGCCTATCTTTTCTGCGGCGCGCGCGGCTGCGGCAAAAAGACGCTCGCCCGGCTGCTCGCGCAGGCGCTCTTCTGCGAAGCGGAGGAGGGCAAGCGCCCCTGCGGCCTCTGCCCCGCCTGCAAGCGCTTTTTGTCGGGCAACCACCCGGATGTGCGCGCGCTTTCCCCCAAGGGCCGCTCCATCGGCGTGGACGAGGTGCGCGAACTGATGGATTACCTCTCCCGCCGCCCCTACGAGGGCCGCTGGCACGTGGCCATCGTCGAGCGCGCCGACAAAATGACGCCCAGCGCCCAGAACGCGCTTTTGAAAACGCTGGAAGAGCCGCCGCAGGACACGGTCTTTTTCCTGCTCACGGATACGCCGGGGGCGCTTTTGTCCACGGTGAAGTCGCGCCTGCGCACAGTGCGCGTCGCGCCGCTCACCCGCGAGGCCTGCGCGCAGGTCCTCGCGCGTCAGGGCGTCGAGGAGGGCCGCGCCGCGCGCCTCGCCGGCCTTGCCCACGGCTCGGTGGGCCGGGCGCTGGAACTGAACGCGGACGAGGGCTACGAGCCGCTGCTTGCGCGCGCGCTTGCCTCGCTGGCGGCGCTGGATGGCGCATCCTCCGTGGCTGCCGCCGCCGCGCCCTTTTACGAGGAGCGCGAACGGCAGGAGGACATACTTTCCATTTTCGAGACCATCGGCCGCGACCGCATGGCCCGGCAAAACGGCGTGGAAGGGGAAGCGCTCACGGACGCGGAACTTTCGCCCCTGCGCGTGGACGGCCGCAAACTGATGCTCGCGGTGATGGAGGCGCGGCGCATGCTCGCCGCCAACGTCGCCTGGCAAAACGCTCTGGACGCTATGTACTTTTCCCTCGTCTGAGAAAAGCCCCGCGCCCTTTTGCAAAGCGAAACTTGCGCCCGCAAGGGCGTTGATATAATGGGAGGATACCACATGGCAACAGTGATCGGCGTCCGCTTCAAGAAAGCGGGCAAGGTATATTATTTCGACCCCTGCGAGGTCTGGCCGCGTCCGGGCGACAGCGTGGTGGTGGAGACGGCGCGGGGCGTGGAGTTCGGCGAAGTCGTCACCGGCGCGCGCGAGGTGGCCGACGAGCAGATCGTCGCGCCGCTGAAAAAAGTGGTGCGCATCGCCACCGAAGAGGACATCCGCCGCGCGGAACACAACGAAAAGCGCGAGGCGGAGGCCTTCCGCGTCTGTCAGGAAAAGGTGGCCAAGCACAAACTGGAGATGAAGCTGGTCAGCGTCGAATACACCTTCGACAACTCCAAGATCATCTTCTACTTCACGGCCAATGGCCGCGTGGACTTCCGCGAACTGGTCAAGGATCTGGCCAGCGTCTTCAAAATGCGCATAGAACTGCGCCAGATCGGCGTGCGCGACGAGGCGAAGATGCTCGGCGGCCTCGGCTCCTGCGGCCGGCCCATCTGCTGCGGCACCTTTCTGGGCGATTTCCAGCCCGTGTCCATCAAGATGGCCAAGGAACAGAACCTCTCCCTCAACCCCACGAAGATCTCCGGCCTCTGCGGCCGCCTCATGTGCTGCCTCAAGTACGAGCAGGACTGCTATTCCCAGACGCTGAAAAAGCTGCCCAAGGTGGGCAAGGACATCGTCACCCCGGACGGCGTGGGCGTGCTTGCCGAGATCAACGCCATCCGCGAGCGCGTGAAGGTGCGCATCAAGATCGACGATGATTTCGACGTGCGCGAATACGCCATCGACGAGGTGCGCAAGCCCGGCCCGGACGATTCCGCCGCTGTGCGCGAAGCGCCCAAGCCCAAACAGCGCCGCCCCGAGCCGGAGGCGGAACCCCCCGCCGAGGAGCAGGGAAAGCGCAAGAAGTACCCGCATCAGAAGGCGCCCAAGAACCTCTCCACCGACCAGTTCCTGGAAAAGCTCAAGACGGACGCCGACGCGGGCAAGAAGAAGGGCGAGCGCCCCAAAAAGGAGCGTCCCCCGCGCGAGCGCCGTCGCGGCAAGGGCGCGCAGAGCGCCGAGACCGCCGCGCCGCAGCCCCCCGCGGACGCGCAGGCTGCAACTGGAGCCGCGCCCTCGCCGCAACCGTCCGCGCCGCCCGTCAGCGCGCCCGCCCCGGAAACGCCCGCCCCTGCGGCTCCCGCGGCCCCCGCGAGCGCGCCTGCCCCGGAAGCGGAAGCAAATTGAAATTGCGGTGAAAAATTTTGAAAAGGGCTGTACTTTCCGCGCGTGTTATGCTATAATACGTCCAGCCCCGATAGAATGCTCTTAGAACCGTATCCCTCCGTTGGTGACTCTACCGATGACAGGACTCGGCATCAAGACAGGTCATCGTATGGGCACATCAATTAGGAGGGTTTTTTCCATGTTTGAGGACAAGACGTTGGTTTGCCGTGAGTGCGGCGCGGAGTTCGTGTTCACCGCTTCCGAGCAGCAGTTCTACGCCGAGAAGGGCTTCCAGAACGAGCCCGGCCGTTGCCCGGCCTGCCGTGCCGCCCGTCGCCAGAACAATGGCGGCGCTCGTGGCGAGCGTCAGATGTACGATGTGATCTGCGATGGCTGCGGCCAGCCCACGCAGGTGCCCTTCCAGCCGCGCGGAGACCGTCCGGTCTACTGCCGTGCCTGCTTCGAGGCGCATCGTCAGGGCCGCTTCTAAGAAGCGCCGCCGCGTCGCTTGGGCGAACGCAAGCCGGCGTCCCGAATGGGGCGCCGGTTTTCTCATGCGCAAAATTGTTTTCGTGTGGACAAACGGGGAAAAGTGTGATAAAATAATTTTCAAACCGCACAAAGCAGGAAAGGACTGATCCCCATGGCTAAGAAAGCCAAGACCTCCGCCCGCTCCAAGGGCTACCGCAAGACGGTGCAGAAAAAGCCGTTTCTGACCAAGAAAGAGATCATCGCCCTGGTGGCGATCGTCGCGGTCATCGCGCTGGCCATCCTTCTGTTCAACCTCCTCTACGACGACGGCTCCCTCGACGTGGTCGACGGCGCCGTGCAGACGGAGAACTTTGACAACAGCGTCATCGTGCAGGATCATATCGGCGATGAGACCAAGTACTTCAAGGTCGCCGAGGTCGGCGAACTCGAGGGCTACACGCGCGAGCGCGAGGAAAACTCCGCCAACGCCAACCTCGCCACCTTTGTCTATACGCCAGAAGATGAAACTTCCCCCATCGACTATATCCGCATCTCCAGCGGTTCGTACCCGCCGGATGAACTGATTGCGAGAAGCGTGTACAACTACGCTATGAACGGCCGCCCCATCGACACGCAGGGCAGCCTCGAACTGGACGGCCGCGACGTCGCCTATTTGATCAGCACCGCCGAGTACATCGTCGCCGATGAGACCACGGACGAGACGACCACGGACGAGACGACCACGGACGAGACGGCCACGGACGATACCGCAGCCACCGATACCGCCACGGACGAGACGGCCACGAACGATACCGCCGCCGAGACCGCCACGGACGAGACGGCCACGGACGATACCGCCGACGCGACCGCCACGGACGATACCACCACGGACGAAGCCGCTGCCGACGAGACCACCGCCGACGCGGAGACGGCCGAGGAGGAGACGGAAGCTGCGCTGGAGCGCTACGATTGCCAGCAGGCGTTCTCCGCCTATGTGACTTCCAAGCTCACCAAGGACTACTGCGTCACCATCCACATCTACGTCAATGGCACCACCGAGACTCCCGTGGACGCCGAGGGCCTTGCCACCTACACCGAGGGCCTCTACCTCACGGAGGACGAGCTGCTCAGTTACCTCGAAGAGGCCATGCAGGCCATCGACCCCGCTGTGGAAGCGGAATAAGCCTCCAAAAACCAGCGCCCCATTCCCTTTGCGGGGGATGGGGCGTTTTGCATAAATGCCGCGCCGTAGGGCGGAGGCGCTTACGCCTGCGCGTCCTTGAGCCGCTGCGCGAACTCATCCATGAGGCCGAGATCCCACAGAAGCGAGCTGCACAGGTACTTGTCGCGGATGTCGCGCGAACCGACGAAGGCGTCGGCCACGTCCTGCGCGGAAATGCCGATGTCCGCCGGGGTCAGCGGCATGCCGGTCGGCTCAAGCACGGCGCGCAGCTCGTCCAGCGAGGGCATCTCCTCGTCGATGGCGCGCATGATCTCGTCCCAATGGGAGAGGATGGTGTCGAGCCGCTTCTGGTGGGCGGCGGGGTCGTTTTTGCGGAACTTCTTCTCCGCGCGCAATATCTCATCGGCGGTCTTGCCAAAGATGCGGCGGATGTTCTCCGCCCACGCGCCCTCGTCAAACTCGCGCATGTGCTTTTCCGCGCGCGCGCGGTCGGGCTTAATCTGCCTAAGCCAGGCAAGCACCTGGAAGGTCAGCATCGTGCCCACGCCCACCTGTATGCCGTGCAGGTCGTAAGGCACGCCGCGCTCCAGCGCCTGCATTTCCCATACGTGGGAGAAGTAGTGTTCCAACCCGGAAGCCGGGCGCGAGACCTGCGCGTAAGCCATGGCCAATCCTGCCGTCACCAGCCCTTCGGCAATGGGCTGTACGGCGTCGGGGTCGCGGCTCATCAGCCGCGGCGCGGCGGCCATGATCTTTTTCAGCGACACGCGCATCATGTCCGCTACTTCTTCGCAGTAGTATTCGCCGATGACGATGTTGGCGATGCGCCATTCGCACACGGAGCAGTACTTGGCCGCCATATCGCCCAGCCCCGCCCAGAGCATGCGCTCTGGGGCCTGCGCGAGGATCTGCGTATCCAGCAGGATGAAGGCGGGGGAGGCGTTGTAGAGCGTGGACTTGACGTTGTTGACCTCCATGGAGGCGGAGTTGGAGGCAAAGCCGTCCATGGAAGGCGCGGTGCCGACGATGCCGCTCTTGCGGCCCGTGGCGTGGGCGAACACCTTGCTCAAGTCGTTGATCACGCCGGAGCCGACGCCGAGGATGAAATCGCAGGCAGGGTCGAAGTGCATCATCATCGAGCCAAGTTCCCACTCCGAGGGGGCGATGCGGTCGTGCCGGCAGGGAACGATGTAGGTTTGGAAGGGCACGCCCGCCCCTTTCAGCACCTCTTCCACGCGCGCGCCCGCGGCGCGGTAGGTGTTGTCGTCGCAGACCACGAAGGGGTGATGGGCGTCCACAGCTTTGAGCGCCTCGGGAAGCGCGTTGAGCGCGCCGCGCCCGATGCGTATCCAGGGCAGATCCACGGCGTGATGCTTGCCGCAGGCGCAGTCGTATCCCTCGGGCCGGGTCAGTTCAGCAAGGCTCATCGCGGAAAATTTCGCCATTGTCTTTTCCTCCCATAAAAGCCCGCCCCGCGTGCGTGCGGGGCGAGCGAAAATACCGTTACTGTCCGATGACCGCCTTGATGCGGCGTACGCCGGCGGAGGAACTCTCTTCCTTCTTGATCTTGAAGGACTTGAGATCGCCGGTGTTGCTGGCGTGCGGGCCGCCGCAGATCTCCTTGGAGAAGTTGCCCATGGTGTAGACCTTGACGCGCTCGCCGTACTTGGAGGTAAACAGGCCGATGGCGCCCTGCGCCTTGGCCTCGTCCACAGTCATCTCCTCGCAGGTGACGGGCACGTTGGCTTGAATGGCCTCGTTGACCAGGCGCTCCACCTCGGCAAGCTCTTCCGGCGTCATCTTGCGGCCGAAGGAGAAGTCGAAGCGCAGGCGCTCGGCGGTGATGTTGGAGCCCTTCTGCGCCACCTCGTTGCCCAGTACCTTGCGCAGCGCCGCGTGCAGAAGGTGGGTGGCGGTGTGCAATTTGGCCGTCTCCTCGGTGTTGTCGGCCAGACCGCCCTTGAAGCGCTGCTCCGCGCCGGCGTGGCTGGTGGCCTGATGCTGCTTGAAGCGCTCCTCAAAGCCCTTCTCGTCCACCTCGATGCCCTTTTCGTGCGCCATCTCCATCGTCAGTTCGATGGGGAAGCCGTAGGTGTCGTAGAGCTTGAAGGCGCTGCGGCCGTCGATGGTGCCGAAGGAACCGGCGTACTTCTTCATCTTCTCGCCGAAGTCGCGGATGGTCTCCAGCGCCTCGCGGAACTTCTTGACGTTTTCGATGATCTCGACCATCTCCGGTGTCGGGCGCAGCGTGGAGCCGACGTTCTGCGCCACCTGCATGGCTTCGGCCAGCTTCCTGCCCTCTTCGCCCTCAAAGGCTTCGCGGAACTTTGCCTCCAGCGCGTTAAAGGCGTCGGTGGCGCGCTTGACGTTGCCAAAGACCTTTTCAAACTCGCTGGTGCCCTTCTTCAGCGTGCGCTGGAAGCGGTCTTCCTCCAGCTTGAGCTGTTCGAGGATGTGCGCCTCGTTGCGTCGCAGCTCGGGGTATACGTCGCCATACTGGTCGATGATGACCTTGGCGATCTGCGGCGTGGAGCCTTCGGGCATGCCGATCTGCATGCCGTGGCGCACGGCGCGGCGGATGAGGCGGCGCAGCACGTAGCCCTGGTCGACGTTGGAGGGGGTCACGCCGCGGTCGTCGCCGATGATGAAGGTGGCGGTGCGCATGTGGTCGGCGATGATGCGGAAGGACTTGGTCACTTCTTCATTTTCGCCGTAGGTCTTGCCGCTCAACTCGCCGATCCTGGCGAGGATGCCGGCGAAGATGTCGGTCTCGTAGACGGACTTCGCGCCCATCAGCACGCAGTAGGTGCGCTCCAGGCCCATGCCGGTATCGACGTTCTTCTGCTTCAGGGGCTTGAAGGAGCCGTCGGCCTGCTTGTCGTACTGCATGAACACGTCGTTCCAGATCTCCAGATAGCGCCCGCAGGAGCAGGCGGGGGAGCAATCCGGGCCGCAGGGCTCCTTGTCGGTGATGATGAACATCTCCGTGTCCGGGCCGCAGGGGCCGGTCAGGCCGGCGGGGCCCCACCAGTTGTTCTCCTTGGGCAGGTAGAAGATGTGGTCGTCCTTGACGCCCATCTCGCGCCACAGGTTGGCTGCCTCCTCGTCGCGCGGGCAGTCCTCGTTGCCGGCGAACACGGAGAAGGCGAGGCGGTCCTTGTCGATGCCGAGCCATTCCGGGCTGGTCAAAAACTCCCAGCTCCAGGAAATGGCTTCCTTCTTGAAGTAATCGCCCAGCGACCAGTTGCCCAGCATCTCAAAGAAGGTGAGGTGGCTGGGGTCGCCCACGTCGTCGATGTCGCCGGTGCGGATGCACTTCTGCACATCCGTCAGCCGCGTGCCCATGGGGTGCTTCGCGCCCAGAAGATAGGGCACCAGCGGGTGCATGCCGGCGGTGGTGAACAAAACCGTGGGGTCGTTTTCCGGGATCAGCGAAGCGCTGGGGATGACGGCGTGGTTCTTCTGCTGAAAGAACTTCAAAAACAGGCTGCGCAGGTCGTTGGAGCTTTTGATGTTGACGTTCATGCTGACCTTCCTCCATATTCCCAAAAATGAAGCGCCTTTCGCGTTCAAGGACGAAAAGGCGCGTTTCGCGGTACCACCCTGATTGGCCTTCGCGGGGAAGACCCACTCGCGCCCGGTAACGGGGGCAGACCGCCGCGCCATTTCCTGCGCGGAGCCGGCGCTTGCGCGCCCGAGGCGGCACGTTCACGCTTCCGGCGCGGATTTTCACCGAACATCCGCTCTCTTGAGCCACGGCGCGAACTTTTTCCTCTTGGCCATCCATGTTTGCAAGGGTGATTATAGCAAAATGCGCCGTCAATGTCAACGAAAAGCGCGTGAATTATTGCATTCTCCGCGGGAAATTGCTATAATAGACCAGCAGAAACGTTTTGGAGGAGGATATTTCCATGGCAAGAGGCGGATTTCCCGGCATGATGGGCGGCGCGAACATGCAGCAGCTGGCCCGGCAGGCGCAGAAGCTCCAGCAGCAGATGGCCAAGGCGCAGGAAGAACTGGACGCGCGCGAATTTGAGGCCACGTCCGGCGGCGGCATGGTCACGGCCAAGGTCAACGGCAAGCGCGAGCTGCTCGACCTCACCATCAAGCCTGAGGCCGTCGATCCCGACGATGTGGAGATGCTCGAGGACATGGTGATGGCGGCCGTCAACGAGGCCCTGCGCACCGCGGCGGACACCGCCGAGCGCGAGATGGGCAAACTGACCGGCGGCATGGGCATGCCCGGCCTGTTCTGATCCATGGCGGAGGTCGAGGCCATCGCCAAACTGACCAACCAGCTCTCCAAGCTCCCCGGCATCGGGCGCAAGACCGCGCAGCGGCTCGCCTATCACATCGTCGGCATGGATGAGGAGCGCGTGCGCGAGTTGGCGGTGGCCATCTTTGAGGGCAAGAAAAAAGTTCACCTCTGCCCCGTGTGCGGCAACTATACCGACGGGGAAAAGTGTCCCATCTGCTCGGACGCCTCGCGGCGGCGGGACATCGTCTGCGTCGTGCGCGACCCGCGCGATGTCAACGCCTTTGAACGCATGCGCGACTACAACGGCCTTTACCACGTGCTCCACGGGGTCATCTCGCCCATGGACGGTGTGGGGCCGGACGACATACGCATCCGCGAGCTGCTCTCGCGCCTTGCCGAGGGCGAGATCCAGGAGGTCGTGCTGGCCACCAACCCGGATGTGGAGGGCGAAGCCACGGCGGCCTACATCTCGCGCCTGATCAAGCCCATGGGCATCCGGGTGACGCGCATCGCCCACGGCGTGCCGGTGGGCGGCGAACTGGAATATACCGACGAAGTGACGCTCTCCCGCGCCTTTCAGGGGCGGCGGGAGCTGTAAACGCGCCCGGAGGCGCATGGGGGAGGAAAGCGTATGTACGACGTTGCGATCATCGGCGGCGGCCCGGCGGGGCTGACCGCGGGCATGTACACCGCGCGCGCCGGCTGGAAGACGGTACTCATCGAGCGCGGTCTGCCAGGCGGACAGGCGGCCACCACCGACCGTCTGGAAAACTATCCCGGCTTTCCCGAGGGCGTGGGCGGCCCGGAATTGATGATGGCTTTTGCCGATCAGGCGGCCCGCTTCGGCATGGAAACGGAGTACGCCGAGGTGCGCGCGATCGACATGGAAAACAAGCGCTTGACGCTGGATGGCGGCGAACTTGAGGCCCGCGCGCTCATTCTCGCCCTCGGCGCCACGCCGCGCAAACTTGGCGTTCCCGGGGAACTGGAAAACATCGGCCGCGGCGTCAGCTACTGCGCCACCTGCGACGGCGCTTTCTACCGCGGCAAGCGCGTGGCCGTCATCGGCGGCGGCGATACGGCGGTGGAGGATGCGCTCTATCTCTCCCGCTTTGCCCACGTCACCCTCATCCACCGCCGCGACCGCCTGCGGGCGATGGGCGCGCAGGTGGAAAAGCTCCGTGCCAATGAAAATGTGGAGATGCTGCTCACCACCACCGTTTCGGCCATCGAGCGCGCCGGATCCGGCCTGCTTCTGCGCCTTTCGGGCGACAGTGCGCTGGCGGTGGACGGCGTGTTCGTCGCCGTGGGCGTCGAGCCGCAGACGAAGCTGGTGGAAAATCAGCTCTCCCTCGACGCGGGCGGCTACATCCTCGCCGGCGAGGATACCGCCACCGCCATCCCCGGCGTGTTCGCGGCGGGGGACTGCCGCAAAAAGCCGCTCAGACAGGTCTCTACCGCCGTTGGCGACGGCGCGACGGCCGCCTACATGGCCGGCGTTTACCTCGAAGAAAGCGCCAACGCCTGAAACAGCCGCAAAAGACCGCCCGCGAAGGCCGCACGCAGCGCGCCTCACGGGCGGTCTTGGCATATCCGCAAAGAAAGCGCCGGGAGCTATTTTCCCGGCGCTTTCGTCAGTCGGCGATGATGACCGGCGTACCGGCCACGTATTCCTCGTTCCAGATCACATAGTCGCTGGCCTGATAGCCGCTCTTGACCTCGCCCCAGTTGCTCAATTTGTAGCCGGAGAAGGCCGTCCCGTCGTCAGAGCGCAGCATGAGCGCCTCCACGCTGTCCCGGTCCGGCTCGGAGACCGGCACGGCCAGATACCAGCAGGAACCCTGCCAGTAGGCCACGGACACCTCGCGTTGCACCGTGCCGGAGCTTAGCGTCGCAAAGCTCTCGGCAAATTTCTGCCATTCCTCCGCGCTGGGTGCGCCGCCGGAGAAGGGCAATACCTCCGAAACGCGCGCGTATTCCCCGTAGGAGAGCAGGCCGAGCGCTTCCTTGGCTGCGGCGAACAGCTCGTCGGAGATGGACGGCACGCCCTCGGCACAGGCGCATACAGACAAAAGCAGCGCCATCAGAAGCATGGCCGATACGATCGTTTTCATAAGCAGGACCTCCACAGCTTCGCTTGTCTCTTAGACGTTCAACGCCCGCGCGAAGTTCCCGCTGTTTTGCGCATTTCGACGATCTTCAGCATAAAAAGCTGCAAGGCCTCGCGGTCGCGCAGCCTGCCGGACTTGATGCTCTGGTCCGCCTCCACGCTCTGGCGGTAGAGTCCCAAAAGCGCGTCCGCGTCCAGCGTGCGCGCCTGTTTGGCGGCGCGCCTGGCGGCGTAAGGGTGCAGTTTCAGCGCCTTTTCCACGCCCTCCGCGCTCCCGCCGCCGCGCTGCGCCAGCGCCAGATGCGCAAGCATGCGCAACTGCCGCACCACCATGGAGAACACGCCCACGCAGGTCTGCCCGCCCATCAGCAGCGTCTGCAAACTGCGCTCGGCGCGGGCAAGGTCTCCGGCAAAGAGAAAGTCCAGCATCTCAAAGACGCTGTATTCCAGCGAGGGGGAGACCACCGCCTCGATATCCTCCACCATGATCTCCGCGCGCCCGCCGGTGTAGTCGGCCAATTTGTCCACCTCGCCGCTCAAACGGGTGAGGTCGCGCCCGGCAGTGAAGGCCAGATGGGAGACCGCCTGCTGGGAGATGGTCTTTTTCAGCGGCTTCAGCCGCGCGCTCGCCCAGCGCAGCAGTTCGGCGTCGGAAAGCGGCTCAAAGCGCACCTCCGCGCCGCGCTTTTTCAGCGCCTGCGTGAGCTTTTTGCGCCCGTCGGCCTCGCCGCGCATGGCAAAGACGGTCACGCAGCTCTTTGGCGGGTCCTTCAGCCAGTCCAGCACGCGCGCGGCTTCGCTCTCCTCGTCGCGCGCCTTGCCGCCCAAAAGCGGCGCCCAGTCGCGCACTTCCACGACGCGGCGCTCGCACATGAAGGGCAGCGTCTCCGCCGCCTCGACGATCTGCGCCGCCGTCGCCCCTTCCAGAACCGTCTCGTTGAGCTGTTCCAGCCCGTCGGGCAGGAGCGCGCGCCGCAGCGCCCCCAGCGCCTCGCGCTTGAGGTACTCCTCCGGGCCGCTGAACAGATAGACGCTTTCCAGCGCGCCGCTTTTCAGTTGGGCGTAAAATTCCTTCCAGGTCATGCCTCGTCCTCCGGGGTAAGATACGTAGAAACGGCCACCGTGCCGTCCTCGAAAAGCTCCGCCGTCACCGCGCCGCACTCGTCTGTGCGCAGTACGAGCGCGTCCGTTCCCGCCAGACGCTTGAGCAGCGCCTCCGCCGGGTGGCCGTAGGCGTTGTCCCGCCCCACGGAGATGATCGCCGCCGAGGGCGAGGCGGAGTGCAAAAACATCAGGCTCGAGGAATTGGCCGAGCCGTGGTGCGGCACCTTGAGTACGTCCACATCCGGCATCGGCCCCGGCTCGTCGCCGATCTCCAGATCGCCGGTGAACAGCGCCGCAGCCTCGCCGTAGTCGATGCGCAGCAGCATGGAAACGGCGTTGGCGTCGCCGCTTGCCTCCACATCCCGCGAGGGATAAAGCACCGTGGCGGACACGTTTTCAGACAGCGCCACCACGTCGCCCGCCGCCAGCATTACCACATCCGCGCCCATGGCCTCGGCCAGCTTAAGATCTTCCACCACGTCCGCGTCGGCCTCCACATTGTCCCAGCCCGCGGGGATGTAGATGGTCTCGGGCACGTGTTCCTCCAGGAGCGTCGCCAGCCCACCGGCGTGATCCGTGTGCGGGTGGGAGAGGAACACCGCCTCCGGCGCCTTGCCGATGTGGGCCAGATAGTCGTTTACCGGGCTGCCCTCCAGCCCCACGTCCACCAGATAGGCGCTGCCCTCGGCCAGCACCACCGTCGCGTCCGCCTGTCCCGCGTCGAGGAAGACAATCTCAAGTCCCTGCGGGCCGGGGAGCAGCGCCGCCACGCAGACCAGCACCGGCAGGGCGGCCAACAGCGCGCAGCGCGCGCCCCTGCGCAGCCGGGTCAGCGGCGAGATGGCCGCCACCGCGCCCACGAACAGCAGCGTCAGCCAGAGGGGAAAGTCGGGCAGGGCGAGGGCGTTGAGCGGCAGGGCGGCGCACAGGCGCGTGAGATAAGTGGAACCCTGGAACACCGCGTCGCCCAACGCGGCGAAGACCGTGCCCAGCGGCATCCACAACAGCGACAGCGGCAGCGCCGCCACCGCCAGATACATGCCCAGCAGGATCAGCGGCACCACGATGAGATTGCCCAGCGTCGCCAGCAGCGGCAGTTCGCCGTAATAGGCGATGACGGCGGGCAGCGTGGAAAGCTGCGCCGCCAGCGTCGAACACAGAAGCGAGCCAAAGTAGCGCCCGGCGCGTTTGAGCAGCGCCGCGGGCCGCAAAGAACCCTTCGGCGCGCGCAGGCGGTCGATGCGCAAAAGCGCGGTCAGCGCGGGCGTCAGGCAGAGCATGCCCGCGCAGGCGCTGAAGGAAAGCACGAAACCGGCGTCGTCCAGATACAGCGGCTGCCAGATCAACAGCAGCAGAAACGCCAACGCCAGCCGCGTGAACGAATCCGTCGGCCGACCCGTGGACTGCCCCGCGCCCAGCGCCGCGTACATGAGGATGGAGCGCACCACCGAAGGCGCCATGCCCACCAACACCCCGTAAAACACCACCGCCGCCAGCGCCAGCCAAAAGGACCAGCGCCTGGGCAAAAACAGCCCCAGCAGCTTCATCACCGCCATGGCCAGCAGCGTGATGTGCAGGCCGGAGATGGAAAGCACGTGGGTGATGCCCGCGCGGTCGAAGCTCTCGCGCAGATCCGCGTCCATGTCCCCACGGTCGCCCAGTACCAGCGCGCGCACGATGTCGGCGCTGTGGGGAAAGAGGGCGTCGATGCGCTCGCCCATGGCGGTGCGCAGGCCGTGCAGCCACGCCTGAAAGCCCCGCGCCTCGCCGAGAATGGCGGCGTCCACCCACTGCGCCGTGGCGTAGGCGGCCATGCCGTTGCGCCAGAGGTAGTCGGCAAAGTCGAACTGACCGGGGTTGGTGGGCGTGTCCGGCGCCCAGAGATGCCCGGTGGCCTCCACGCGCTGCCCGGGCGCGAGCGTGCGCAGGGAGGAAACATCGCCGCGCAGATAGAGGCGTATGTCGTACCCCAGCGCTTCGCCCTCCACGAAGACGTCCGTAAGGCGGCAGGTGAGCCGCGCGATCTCCGCGTCAACCGCCGGCGTATCGGCCACGGTGCCGGAAAAGGGCACGGAAAAGCGATCCTCCAGTTCCGGCCGCGTCCCCACGGCCAGGTTCATGCGCGCCGCGCCGAAGAAAAGGGCGAAGGCGACCAGCAGGGCCGCGCAGCGGCGACGGCACAGGTGCGTAAGGCACCACGCCAGCAGCGATATAGCGGCGCAGACCAAAAGCACGCCCTGCGGCAGGCGGCCATCCCGCGCCAGAAGCGCGCCGAGGCCGTAGAACAGGGCGGCGAGCATCAACGGCCGCGTGTACAGCGCCCGCAGAGGCAGGGCGGGGCCGTGGGCGCGCATGTCAGACGCGGTAGCGCTCCCCGAGGCGGGCCAGTTCCGCGGCGGGGTACGCCTCGCGGGCTTCGTCGAGCAGCGCCTGCGGGTCGTAAAGGGGATTGAGGTGCGTGATCAGCAGCGCCCCCGCGCGCGCGTCGCGGGCGAGCGCTCCGCAGAGGGCGGCGGACAGGTGCGGCTTTTTCTCCGTCCAGTCCGCGCGCGCAAGTCCGGCGTCGGCCAGCAGCAGGTCGCAGCCATCCGCGAACAGCTCCAGCGCCGGCTGCGCGTTCGTGTCCCCGGTAAAGACGAACTTCGCCCCGTCGCATTCCACGGCCACGCAGGAGCCCTCCACCGGGTGCAGGGCGGGGATAAAGCTCAGGCGCATCTCGCCGAGATCGATGTCCTCGTGGTCAAACAGGTCGTAGTACGGGCATTCCAGCAGCGCGCGCACGCGCTCGCTCTGCCGGGGCAGAAACACCGGCAGAGGCCGCTCGCGCCGGGAGAATTGCAGGGCGTACTGCATGGGCAGCAGGTCGGACATGTGGTCAAAGTGCAGGTGCGTGAGAACCACGCCGGTGAGCGTCTCCGGCCGAGCAATCTCCATCAGGCGCGCCAGACTGCCCGTTCCCGCGTCGATGAGCAATTTCGTCTCCGCGCTGTCGCTTTCGAGAAGATAGCTCGAACAGGCGCCGTCCGGGGCGGGGAAGGGGCCGTTGTTTCCCAGTATGGTCAGATACATATACATCCCTCGCTTTGGCAAGATTATACCACGCCTGCGCCCCCGCTGGCAAGCGCCGCGCGCCGCCCGGCGGGGCGTTTCTTCACGGAATTTAGAGACGCGCGGCCCACATCTTCACAACTTCTTAAGCACGGCGCGTGCTATACTGTATGCCGCGGCCGCGAGGGCGGCTGCCCGCAAAGGAAGAAACGGAGGAATGACCATGCAAACCATGTATCTGGCATTGGGCATCTTTCTTTTGACATACGTATTGATGCTCACGCTGCAAAAATACCGCCCGACCATCGCCCTGTCCAGCGCGCTGCTCTTCATCGTGCTGGGCCTGTGCGGGGTCTATGACTTCCGGCCTCTGGACGCGCTGGCGGCGGTGGACTACAACGTGCTTCTGATGATCGCCGGCACCATGGGTCTGGTGACGCTCTTCATCGACAGCCGCATGCCGGCCTACCTCGCCGAGCAGCTCATCGTGCGCGTACCCAACGTCAAGTGGGCGGTGACGGTGCTGGCGCTGTTTGCCGGCGTGGTCAGCGCCTTTGTGGACAACGTGGCCACGGTGCTGATGGTCGCCCCGGTGGGTCTGGCCATCTCCCGCAAATTGAAGATCTCGCCGGTGCCGGTGCTGATCGCCATCGCCGTTTCCTCGAACCTGCAGGGCGCGGCCACCATGGTGGGCGATACCACCAGCATGCTGCTGGGCAGCTACGCGGGCATGAACTTCCTCGACTTTTTCTGGATGCAGGGCCGTCCCGGCATCTTCTGGGGCGTGGAACTGGGCGCGCTGGCCTCGCTGGTCGCCCTGCTGGTGATCTTCCGCAAGTACACGGAAAAGGTCTCCGCCGCCGTGGAGACGGAAGTGACGGACTACGTGCCCTCGGCGCTGATGATCGGCACGGTCGCGCTCCTGATCGTCGCCTCCTTCCTGCCGGAGCCGTCCGACCCGGCGCTGAAAGCCGTCTATGACCTGCGCAGCGGCCTCGTCTGCGTGGGCCTGTGCCTGATCGGCGTCGTGCGCGATTGCCTGCGCAAGCGCTCGGGAGACACGTTCCTGCGCGTACTCAAGGACCTTGACAAGGATACACTCCTGCTCCTCTTCGGCCTGTTCATGGTCATCGAGGGCATCCGCGTGGCCGGCGTCATCGACGCGGCGGCGGACCTGTTCTACAACATCTCCGGCGACAACCCCTTCCTGCTCTACACGCTGATCGTCTTTGCCTCGGTGGTGCTATCGGCCTTTATCGACAACATCCCCTACGTGGCGACGATGCTGCCGGTGGTGGAGGGCATCGCGGCGCTGATGAACGGCGGCGCGGGCCTGCCGCCCTACGTGTTCTACTTCGGCCTGCTCACCGGCGCGACGCTCGGCGGCAACCTCACGCCCATCGGCGCCTCCGCCAACATCGCCGCCATCGGCATCCTGCGCAAGAACGGCGAGACGGTGCGCCTGCGCGACTTTTTGCGCATCGGCGTACCCTTCACGCTTTCCGCAGTGCTTGCCGGATACATCTACATCTGGCTCGTCTGGGGCATCTGACCTTCCAAAACACCGCGCCGGTCCGGAAAGGGCCGGCGCTTTGCTGTTCTGACGGATGCAGGGGATAAAGGCGCTTCAGCGCGCGCGGGCGAAGTGCGCAAAAGCGGGAGTTGAAACGCTGATTGCGCACGCATCCATCTCCGGTACGCCCTCGCGCGAGGACGGGCGTTGCAATTTCCAGATCGACAAGGTGGGTGACGCGGTCAAGGTTCGCCCTCACGCGAAGGCAGGAGCTGAGATCTGTCGGCAGCGCAACCCACCGCGCGGGTACTCTGGTTGCTCTCACTCAAGGGCATGACAATATCGCCGGGCGCAAGGGAATAACAGCCACGAAGCTCCGCCCTCGCGCGTGGGAGAAGCGCATGAAAGGCGGGGGCAGTTCGCGCCTGCCGCGAGAGGGAACAAATCTGAGTGCGCAAAGTGCCTCTCCCGCAAGCCGCACAGGTGGGGGAGTGCCGGAAGGCCCGCGCCCGGTCGAACGCCCATGGAGCGCCGCGCTGTGCGCCAGACGCGTTTCTCGGGAAGAGATGATGGAGGATGCCGACCCATGCCAACGGCTGACTACTTGACCATGCTGAATTGGTACGCCTCGTCGATGAGCGCCATCAGTTCATCATCCAGCTCTTCCTCGCTCGCGACGACGACGTGGTGCGTCCAGCGCCCCGGATACGCCTCCACGCACGAGGCTACGCGCGCGAGCTCGCAGCGGTGGGAGAGGCCGAAGGAGACCAGCAGGTATTCCTCCGGCCAACCGCGCACGCGCCGCCACGGCGGCGAAGCCATGGCAAAGACATAGCGCTCGCGAAAGGAGACCTGCGTCTTTGAGACCTTTAACGTCATCCACGGATACGCCGCCGCCAGCTTTTCCCGCAGCGCCGCGTACAGGGGCAGCACGCCCGGGTGCCTGTCAAAGAGCATGACCTCGTCCATGGTCAATTCTGCGGTCACAAAACGACCTCCTTTATCCGCGCAACGCGCAAGTCAAGCCTGCGCCCGGCACGGCAACCGTATCACCAGCGCCAAGTCCGCGCATCCGGGCGAACAGTCCATTCTGTACAGGCAGGGAAGAACAGGAAACGATCATGGGGGCGTGCAAGCTCCCGCTCGCTCCATGCGTGCAGGAAAGGACCCGCGCGCATGACATTGCGTCCATCGCGCATCGCCCCGCCGCTCTATTCAAGTGGGGGAAGGACAGCATTCACAGGCTGTCAGCCGTCACGCTTCATCCCGCTCAATCCGTCCACGCGGACAGGGGCAGCGTTCACAGGCTGTTGCGCCGCACCACTTTACCCCGCCCGTTCCGTCCGTGCAGGGATGGGCAGGAAACGACGATAGAGGCGCGGATGTCCCACACGTTCCGTCCAAGCCCGGAAGAACGCGCTCACATGACATTGCGTCATTGCGTTTCATCCCGCCCGCTCTATCCACGCGGACAGGGGCAGCGTTCACAGGCTGTTGCGCCGCACCACTTTACCCCGCCCGTTCTGTCCAAGCCGGCAAGGGCGCATCCACATAACGTTGCGTCATCACGTTTCCTCCCGCGCTCCGTCCAAGTGGACTGTTGTGCTATAGCGCTCCATCCCGCCTAATCCGCCCACGCGAGGAAAGGCAGCGTTCACAAGCTGTTGAATTGACCCACTTCGCCCCGCGCACTCCACCGGGCGGGAAAGGGCATGGGGACGCCCCGCCGTCCGGCACATTCAAAGCCCGCGTCTTCTGCGCGGGCTTTGCGAAAATTCTATTCAACTTTTCTCCCGGGGTTCGCTTGCCTCATCCGGTAAAGATCATTTCCATAATTGGAAGGAGCAATCTTGTTTGAGTGTCCGAATGGATACGTCTCCGAGTGAAAACCTCAACTTCTCTGCTCAGTTATCTATCCAGAAACGGACGAGGCAAGCGATGTGTTCTGTCCCAGCTTCTAAATGGTACAACGGTATCGCCTCCTGACTCTGTTTTCGCTTCCGGGCCTATCCTCCTGCATCCCGGATATTCTTACGTATTCCTCCGACCTGTTCGCGTCACTTGTACGACTGCGATGTTCCACTGTCCGTCTTCTTCCGTCGATGACCGTCAACGATCTTTCAGCTCCAGACCTCTTTTCCTGACGTTTTGCCCTTTGGATGACCGCCCCTGTTCTATGCCGTAGCGTTGACAAATGCGGCTGTCCTTTTGAACTCCTGCTTGCGTGGCTTGCTTTCCTGTGCGGTATCGTCTTTCCAGAAGATTTCCCTTGCCTGTCACGCGCCTTGTCAGGAAACGCCCTTTCGATTCCTTTCTTTCCTTCTGAACACGTCCTGCAACGATGTTTCTGAGCGCTGCTTGCGAACTCCTGGTTGCCTTTTGATGCGCTCCCAACGTATCTTCCAACGATCATCTCTTCGCTCTTCGTCGCGTCAACGCGCTTTCAGGCGAACCCGTCATCGTCTTCCGATGCGCTTTTCCGTTCCTCCAAGAGCCTTGATCGCGTCTTGATCTTCGACGCTTCCTGGTCTCTTCAGCATTCCTGCGGTCCTTGTGATGGAAACGGCTCCGTTGCCTTGTTGTTGGCCCATCGCCTCCGGCATGGCGTCAAGCTCATCTTCCCGAACGTCCATCTGCGAACTGTGTTTCCGATGCGAGCCTGGTTGTGATCCCATGGTCTCGCTTCCCTGTCACAAATGCCTCATTTGGTACTTGCTTACGCGATTCCTTTGACTTCGACCTGTTCGTGCATCCTGTCTCAAGCGATTCGTCTCAACGGTCTTTGGGTCGTTTCTCGCCTTTGGCGATTTTCCTGGGACGTTCGACGTTGTGCTTTGACTTCTGCTCCGACGTGTTCTTTGGCCTCAGGTCCTTTGCTTCAGTTCCTTGACGCCCCACCTCCGTTTCCCGGCGTTCAGCGTTCGGAGGATTGCTCCCTTGCTGTGACTATATTGTAGCATGACTGCAGACGTTTGTCAACGATATTTCTTGCGAAATACGAAATTTTCATACAATGACCAAAATAATAAATTAAATCATGGGCAAAAAGTCTAATAACGGTATAAAATTCGATGAAACGCATGAATGGATAACGATTGCCGGGCGCCGATCCCTCGCTCCAACGTGCGGCAATTACAGTGACGCAAATTTTATAAACGTGATAAGGGTATTGAAATTGCGCGGATAATCAGGTAAAATCAGGGTAGGGAAGGAGGTGGATGCGATGACAAGGGACCTGAGGCCCTTTGGCCAGGCACTCGCCGGCTGGATGCGCAAAAAGGGCCTTTCGACGAAACGACTCGCCGAATTGGCGGGCTACAAGAGCAAGACCTCCATCGTGCGCATCCTCCGCGAAGAATGCGTGCAGTCCGGGCGCGAGCGCCTCTTTGCCCGCATAAGCGAATTGGGGCTTTTGTCCGCGGCAGAGCGCCGCACGCTTTTGCAGGCGCTCGAACTCAGCCGCGTCGGCGGCGAACAGGCCGCGGCGCGCCTGCGCCTGCGCCAGCTGCTGATGGGCCGGCGGGACGAGACCCCCGCCGATACGTCGCTCCAGCGCGCGCTGGACAGCCTGCGCACGGCGCACGCCGCCCGCATCCTTTTGCTCAACGGCTGCCGCCTGGATGTCATCGACGCCCTGCGGGATGTGCTGGCGCGCCGCGCGGCGCACACCATGGAACACTATGTCACCGTCGGCGCGTCCGTGCGGCGGGACATGAACGCCCTCTGCGCCATCCTCAGCATCGCCTGCGTGCCCTCCTACGCCTGTTGGTTGCGCGAGGCGCGCGCGGATGAGGAAAAGGGCGCGCCGACGCGGCAGGACGCGCTGTGCTTCACCGCCCAGGATCGCGACGGCGTTAGCACGGACACGCTCATCCTCTTTCCGGCGGAAGGCGGCGTCGCCGTCCATACCCAGCCATCCTCCTGCGGCCTGTTCGACTTTTTCCGCTCCGCCATCCTTCGCGGCGGGATCCGTCCGTCCGTCTCCGCGTCCTCCGTCCCAAAGGAAGAGCCGGGGACCATCGTCGACGCCATGCGCTTCTGTACGGAGGTGGAGCGGGGCCGCCCTGCGCGCGTCATCAAGCCGGATGTGTGCATCAATCAGGTCCCCGGCGAGATACTGCGCGCGGCGCTGCTCGATGGCGGCGTTCTGCGCCATTTCCCCGGCTGGAGCGAGCGCCAGATAAGCGCGAAGATGGAGGAATTCTTCTATTATCACAACCAGCGCTTTCACAACGCCTTCGATGGCGAACAGCCGCGCAGTCAGATCATGTCCGCCCGCTCCCTGCGCCACTTCGCCCTCACCGGCCGCTTCGATTCCAACTTTTCCGCCATTCGCCCCTTCACGGTGAGGGAGCGCATCGCCATTCTGGAAAACTTCACCCGGCGCATGCGCGAAGATGACGGCGCTCTCCTGCGCGTCTGGAACGCGGAGGCGGATCTCGCCATGGAGGTCCACTGCTACGACGGCCTTGGCATCATCGCCTTTCCTGCGCGGGAGGCGGGCGGCATCAACATCAGCTTCCAGACCGCCATCCTGCGCGACGCGCACCTGGTTTCGCTGTTCCAAAGCTGTTTCGACGATGATCTTTTGCGCAACTGCGCCATGTCGCGTGAGGAAAGCCTTCATTACATAAACGGCCTGCTCGGCGAGCTGCGCGCCACTCCCTGACGCGCCATCCGGGACACAAAAAGGCGCCGCTCCCACCCAACTTGGTGGAGGCGGCGCCCTTTATCCGCGCGCTACTGCGCCGAAAGCACTTCGGCCAATTTGCCGGTCGGCTCGATGCCGGTCGCCTCGCGCAGGAAGGTGAACATCTCTTTGAGCTGCGCCGGCTTGTAGATGGCGGCGTTCATGCGGCAGTTGCGTCCGTCCTGCATGATGAAGGCTACTTCATGGACGGGGAAGAAGCGCGAATCCGTCTTCGCGCCGCTCTTGTCCTCACTCTGCAGGCCAAATTCCTCGATGTAGCCGTACTTGGCGAGCTGGGCAAGTTCAAACTTGCGGCGGATAAGCACATTGTCGCTCGTGCCCTGCCGGAAGAGGAAGGAGGCGCGCTGCTGCCCCGGCTTGGGAATGATCTGCGCCGGGCGCACGATGCGCATGTGCGTGGAGGAAAGCTCCACCACCGTCTGGATGTAGTGATACCCGTAGACGACGGCGATGGGAACGAGGATCAGAGACCACATGTCCAGCATGCCCGTGACGGAGTTCTGCGCGTTTTGCCGCAGGATCATGGAAACGATGATCCAGATGCCCTGTATGATGCACAGGGCCACCACGGCATAGGTGAGGATATACCCGGCGTTCAGCGGACGAAACTTCTTCATGCTTCGCGCTCCTTTTGCGTTCGTTCAATGTTATCTATTATAACGCATGCGCGCCCCGGAAGCAAGGGAAAAGCCCGATTTTGTGCAAGCTGGACAGAGGGGAGATATTCACCGCTGCGCGCGCGCCGCCGCGCCCAGCTCTTCCTCAAGGCCGATGAGCCGGAGGGCGATGTCCTTAGCCGCTTCGTCAGCGGCGCGGTACTGTTCCAAATAACGGCGCAGAGACGAAACGCCCATCTCGCAGCCGTCGCGGATGAGCTTCGCCGCCGTGGCGTCCGTGGGCGATACGGAAAGTTCCGCGCGCGTCTTCAGCCATGCCATGCCCCGCGCCATGGCGTTTGGCGCCTTGCCCTCGTCGCCAAAGCGCCCGAGCGCCGCGCGGATGTCCTCGCCGAGGCGCTCGTGGGCGCTGCGGCAGGCGCATAACGCTTCCCGGAAGTCGTCGGAGCGCACATGCTCCAGCACATCGTCGATGGAGGCGACGCCCATGCGCAGCCCCGCGTTGCATTCGCGCAAAAGACAAACGGTATCCCGATGGATCATCTTCCATCCTCCCTTCCCAAAGAGTTTTCCAGAACGTCCGCCGAATATACGCGAAATGTTACACGCGCGGGAGGGATATATGGAAATGCACAAGAATGCGCCTTTGGAAGCGAGATTTAGCGTGAATATAACCAAGTGTTCCCCAACTTCGTCAAAATCGTGTTGACCAACAAACGGAAATAGGGTATAATGTCACCGTACTGGGCGTGGAGCCCGTACAGATGCACAAGGCCCATCAGCCGTGTGCGCGCGGCGTATCGGCGCTGCCGGACGTTCCCGCGCGAAAGCGTCCCGGGCCTGCGTGTCAGCGCCCCCATAACCCCAGTTTTACACCGGGGAGGGGGGTATACTTTTGCCCCTGTGCCTATCAGGCATCGCGGCAAAGCGCGGGCGGCGCACGGCCACGGGGAAAGGCAGGCGTTCCGACCGCTCACAGCAATGGCGTGGCGGGGATGAGCGCTTGTACATACGAGTGAAGCCAGTCGCATCCGAAAGCAATGGATGCGAATGGCGAAGCTATATCCAAATGGGGTGAGGGGATGGAGGAGCGCTTCGAGTACATCCGCTGCCTGTTTTGCATAACGGGCAAGGAGCGCGAAGCCGCGCGCGCGCTGGAACAGATCGAAGGCGTGCGGGCGATCTTCCCCCGCAAACTCAAGCCGATCTGGAAAAAGACCGATTGGGAGGACGAGGAACGCCCGCTCTTCCCGGGATATGTGTTCGTCTACGCCCACCGTCCGCTGCGATACGCGGAGCTTTGCAAGGACGCCAACGTCCTGCGTCCGCTCGCTTACGACACGGAGGGCAAGGAGCCGTACCTGAACGAAAACGACCGCCGCTTCGCAGAGCTGCTTTTGCGCACAGACGGCCTCGTCGGCGCCCTGGACGCCATTGAGGAAGGCAGCTATGTGCGCATCAGCGAGGGCGCGCTGCGCGCCATCAACGGGCGCGTCACCAAGGTGGACAAGCGCAAGCGTCTCGCCCGCGTGGACATAGACATACTTGGCGATACGCGCAGCGTCTGGCTGGCGTTCCGCCTGCTGGAAAACGACGCGCAGAGCGTAACTCCGAATGAGAAAGAAACGACCACGCCGCCCGATGGCGCGGAGAAAGAACATGATGAAAAGGACTTGCCTGCTTCGTAAACTGCTGGCGCTGACTTTGTGTCTGCTGCTTTGCGGCAGCGCGCTGGCCGATACCGTGCGCGGCGATCTGACCGGCCGCTTTGAAGAGCCAAAGACGTTGGAAAGGGATGGGGAGACCTATCAGTACCGACGCGGGCTGACGACCATACTGCTCATGGGCATCGACACGCGCCTTGAGTACGACGACGAGCGCGTCGGTTACCACAACGGCGGCCAGAGCGACTTTCTCCTCCTTCTCGTGCTCGACAAGGAGAACAAGACCATCACCCCCATTCACATCAACCGCGATGTGATGACCGAGATCACCATCCTCGGCGTGCTTGGCGACGAGGCCGGCACCATCACCACGCAGCTGTGCCTTTCCCATGGCTTTGGCGATGGCAAGGAGCAAAGCTGCGAATACACCTGCGATGCCGTGCGAAACCTCTTTTTGGACATCGACATCGACTACTACGTCTCCATGAACCTCGACGGCATCTCGGAACTGAACGACTTCATGGGCGGCGTCACCGTCACCATCAACGAGGACATGAGTGCCCTCGACCCGGCCATGACCGCCGGCACGACGCTGACGCTGCACGGCGATCAGGCGGAATACTTCGTCCGCAGCCGCATGAACGTCGGCGATGGCACCAACACGGCGCGCATGGAGCGCCAGCGCCAGTACATGGCGGAGCTGGGCCGCATGGTCTATGACCGCCTGCAGGAGGGCGCGGGCTTTATCGGCGAGCTGTTTGACGAACTGGAGCCGACGCTCGTGACCGATATGGCGCGCGGCACGATGATCAACGTCGCCTGGGCCGCGCGCGACTATACGCTTGGTGCCACCCGCACCTTGGAAGGGGAGACGACCGTCGGCCCGGATGAACATGTGGAGTTCTACGCCGACGAAGAGGCTTTGAAAGACCTGGTCATCGAGGTCTTCTACGAGCCTGCTGACTAGCCCGGAACGCCGTTTACGGTGTTTTGCTATATTGACTCAGGGGGATTCGCGTCGCGCATACCGATACATATTTGCGCGCGCGGAAAGGAGTTGGTTCATTATGAGCAAAAAGTTGATGAGTTTGGTCCTCGCTCTGGTCCTGGTCCTGACTGTGGGCGCCGCCTTCGCGGAGAGCAGCCCCAGCCTGAGCAGCCCGGCTTTGGACAGCCCCACGATGGCTGGCCAGTCCGCTGTGACGAATGCGACGATCAAAACCGAGGCTGTCGTTTCTTCTACGGGCGCCGCTCTGCCCGCGGATTTCCTTGCGACCATCCCGCAGCCCGCTGACGCGACTGAGGAAGAAGTTGCCGCCGCCCAGAGCACGCTGGAAGCGATCGACGCTTTCCTCACCGCCAATGGTCTGCCGGTCGTCGAGTATTTCGGCGCTGACGTCCAGGCTGCGATCGCTGAAAAGCTGCCCGCTGATGTGGCCGCGAACGATCTCGTTCTGCGCGATTTCGTCGCTCTGCCGCTCAACGACATGGCCGCCGCCTACGATCCCAGCTACGGCGACATCACCCTGCAGCTGGAGTTCCCCGTGGACTTCGCTGAGGGCGACACCGTCGTTGCCTTGCTCGGCATCATCGACCCCGCTACCGGCCTGACCACCTGGGTCCCGCTGGATGCGGTCGTCAATGCGGATGGTTTCGTAGAGATCACCTTCACCGAGGAAGTGTTCGCTCAGATCACCGAGGGCAGCGTCACCACGCTGGCCGTTCTCGCCTGATCAGCCAAGGCATGATCGCCTTGGGCGGAGCGCGGGAATTCACACGTTCCGCCAGCACCCCCGCGTAGGGTTCATCTCACTGGAACCTGAGTCGATCATAACAAAGCCGGAGCAGATTCCGGGCGCGGGTCTGGCGGGCGCAACGCCCGCCGGACTGGCGTTGTTTCGATAGATACCCTTTTCAGACCGGAGGAAGATCCATGCCGGAAACGGAAAAAAAACGTCGCAATGCCCCCCAAACCGCGCAAACGAACGACATTGCGCCACAGCCTGAACGGCAGGAGACCGAGATCGACCTGCTGGAGCTTTTCTATTATCTTTTGGGACATGTCTGGCAGCTGGTCGGCGCGGCCCTCGCGGGCGCGATCGTCTTTCTGCTCGTTTCCGTGCTGTTCCTTCACCCGAAATACGAGGCGACGAGCAAGCTCTACGTCACCTCGCGCACCGATTCGGCGGTCAACCTCTCCGATCTGCAGATCGGCACGTATCTGACCTCCGACTATCAGGAAGTGTTCAGGACCTGGGAAGTCCATGAACAGGTGTTGCGGAACCTTGGCCTTGATTACAGCTATACCACGCTCAACGACATGGTCTCGGTCACCAACCCCGCCGATACGCGCCTTCTCAACATCACCGTCACCTCGGAAGACCCCGTGGAAGCGACGAACATGGCCAATGAATACGCCAACGTCGCCTGCGATTACATCTATCAGGTCATGGGCACGGAGGAGCCGCGCCTCTTCTCGGAAGCGCTGCAGCCGACCTCGCCCGTTTCGCCGAACAAAATGCGCAACACCATCCTTGGCGGCCTGCTTGGCGGCCTGCTCCTGGCGGCCGTCTACGTCGTGCGCTTCATTCTCGACGACAAGATCAAGACGTCGGATGACATCTCCAAGTATCTTGGCATGCCCACGCTGGCCATCGTTCCGGCGCTCGGAACGCAGAAAAACGCGAAGCGCTCTGTGTGGTCCAAGGAAAGGCAGGGACGATAGCCTGTGAATAAGATCGATTTTACCCGCTTTGCCGATTTGGATTATACCGGCGACGAAGCGCTCAATACCCTTTGCACCAACCTCACCTTTGCCGGCGAAGGCGTCAGCCGCATCATGATGACCAGCTGCCACGCCTCCGAAGGCAAGAGCATGATCACCATGAACATGATGCGCACCTTCGCCCGCCTGGGCAAGCGCGTCGTGCTTGTCGATGCCGATCTGCGCCGCAGCGTGCTGCTTGCCCGCTATGGCGGCCGCGTGCAGAAGGGCGCGCAGTTCGGCCTCACGCACTATCTGGCAGGCATGTGTTCGGCGGAGGATGTACTCTATGAGACCAACATCTCCGGCGCGTACATAGTACCCGTGGGCCGCGAGGTCGGCAATTCGCTCTCGCTCCTCACATCCCAGAAGCTCTCCCAGCTCCTTGAGTGGCTGGACAGCAAGTTCGATTTCGTGCTGGTGGACGCGCCGCCGGTGGGCATGATCATCGACGCCGCGGAGATCGCCAAGTCCTGCGACGGCGTTGTCTTTGTCATCAACTACAACTCTGTCAGCCGCCGCGAGATGCTGGAGGCGAAGAGGCAGATCGAGCGCACGGGCTGCCAGATCCTTGGCGCCGTACTCAACAACGTCAGTTTCGACACCATCGCCAGCAAGAAGTACTACTATAAGTCCTACTACAACGCCCACTACGAGTCCGACTATTACCAGCGCTCCGCCCCCAAGAGCAACCCCAAGAGCGCGAGCGGTGCAAAGAGCGCCAACCGCGCCGGCAGCGCCTCCAAGAGACCGCGATGACTGCGGGATTCGTAGATATCCACCACCACCTGCTCTACGGCGTCGATGACGGCTCGCAGAGCCTGCAGATGTCGCTGAAAATGGCGCAGAAGGCCTACGCCGAGGGCACAAGGACCATCATCGCCACGCCGCACGTCACCCCGGGCGTCGAGCGCATAGCGCTGGATACCTTTGAAAAGCGCCTGCGCGAGCTGCGCGCCGCCTGCAAATGCGAGGGCATGGACCTGCGCGTTTCTCTCGGCGCGGAGATACTCTACACGGACATGACCTGCCGCATGCTCGCCGATGGCGGCGTGCCGACATTGGCTGGCACGCAGTACGTGCTGGTCGAGTTCATGCCGGGCGTGCGCTACGACGCGCTCTACAAGGCGGTCGAGGGCATACTGCGCGCCGGTTATCTCCCCATCGTCGCCCACGTTGAGCGCTACGCCTGTCTGGCGACCTCCCCCAAGCGCGCCATCCAGCTCAAGGAGGACCTTGAGGACGTGCTTTTTCAGATGAACGCCAGCACCATCCTCGGCGGCAGAGGCTTTTTCAGCGACCGCCACACCCGCCACATGCTGGACGAGGGCCTGATCGACATCGCCGCCTCGGACGCGCACGACCTGCGCGTTCGCCCCACGCGGCTGCGCGAGGCATACGCGAAGCTGAAAGAGGATTACGACAGCGTCTATGCCGCCAACCTCACCGGCCTGGGCCGCAACGCCGGCTTCTGGCAGGCGCTCACGGAGAACATCTAAGATACTCACAAGTGAAAAGAATGTCTGTTCCGCGCAAGCGCAGGAGCAGGCATTCTTTGCATGAAACGGCGTCCGACAAGCCCATTCCCGTCATTCGACCGCCGCTCGCATAGGCCTTTGCCGCAAATCTGCCGCGCGTCGGCTCAAGTTGTATCGGCTCGCGGGCATGGAACGGCCGGACAGGAAGTTATTTGCGACAACCGCGCCGCTTTCCAAGCATTTCCGCCGCCCAGCTCCACGCTCGGCGGCTTTCTGCCAACATCCGCTTTCATACATCGAACCACCTGATCCCAAAGCTCATTTGGACATTCGCACGGTTCGATGTATGAACAGCGGTCTGTTGTTTCGACATACTGACAAGCGGGAAAGAACGCAGGATAGGCGCCCATGGCTACCGAATGCCGAAATCGACCGTCGGGGAAGCGGATGCCGGCTTATACATTGAATGGGGAATCGCTCTGGGGTGACGCATGGGATGACCGCAGAGACGGACAGTGAAGGGGAAAAGTACATGCGTATGGATGTGTTTGATGGGATCAAGCATACTCTGCGTAAAGTAGAGGGAATGATCGAGGTCGCGTTGTTGACGCTCGCTTATTACTTCGTTTGGCAGTATGCATACAGGAGTACCGTATTGCCGTCATACTTTGGTATGGGAAAGTATGTATTGCTTGGAGTCTATGCGGTATTGATGTTTCTGCTGTTTCACTACTCAGATGGGTTCAAATACGGGCATCTTAAGCTGACCAATGTCGTGATCTCGCAGGGGATATCCGTTGTTATTGTAAACTTCATCACCTATTTCCAGCTGTGCCTGATCGCAAATAAAATGATCAATGTATTTCCGATATTGGCGCTGACCATTGGAGACGCAGGCATTGCTTTTGTATGCTCGTACTGCTTTACAGCGATCTATCATCGTTTTTATGTCCCCAGAAAAATGTTGCTGGTCTACGGAAGCAAAAGAGCGCTGACTCTGAAAACCAAGATGGACGCGCGAGCTGACAAATACCGCATTCAGGAAGAAGTCGATGCGGACAAGGGGTTGGCGTATATCTGTTCCGTAATTCCTGAATTTGACGCGGTCGTTATCAGCGATATTCCGGCGCAGTTGCGAAACGACATCGTCAAGTATTGCTATAAGATCGGCAAGCGCACGTATGTTACGCCGAAAATATCGGACATTATCGTTGGTGGAGCGGAAGATATCCATCTCTTTGACACACCGCTGTACCTGATCCGCGCCCGCGGACTGAATTTTGAGGAACGCTTTTTCAAGAGAACGATGGACATTGCCTGTTGCCTGATCGCACTGGCGGTCTTCTGGCCGTTTATGATCGCCATAGCCATTGCGATCAAGGCAGAAGATGGCGGTCCGGTATTCTACAAGCAGAGACGATGCACTCGGGATAACAGGGAATTTAACATACTAAAATTCCGATCCATGATCGTCAACGCTGAAAAAGACGGAAGGTCCATCCCTGCGGTGGATTACGATCCCCGCATTACAAAGGTCGGCAGGGTCATTCGAGCATTGCGCGTAGACGAGCTTCCGCAGATATTCAACATCCTCTCCGGGAAGATGAGCATTGTAGGCCCTCGCCCCGAGCGCATTGAACACGTACAGAAATACACACAAGAGATACCGGAATTTGCCTTTCGCGCGAAGGTCAAGGGCGGCTTGACAGGATATGCACAGGTATATGGCAAGTACAACACGACGGCCTACGATAAGCTGAAGCTCGACCTGATGTACATCGAACACTATTCGTTCATGCTGGACTGCAAGCTGATCCTGATGACGGTGGCGACGATGTTCAAGAAGGAGTCCACAGAAGGATTCGACAAGCAGATCGAGATCGCTGAGAAGGTTGCCGAAAGTTCAGAAGCGAAACAGATCGCTTCATAATGAGAAAGGTTTGCTGATGCGGATACTCGTCGTTTGCCAGCACTTTTCTGTAGTTTTACCGACATAGTATTAACATGATTCACTGCTGCTGTTAATTTGAGCCCACATGATTTATGTGTACTTTTAGGATGCGCATAACGCCGTTTTAATCAGAAAGGAAACGTTATTCGTGGATGTAAATAGGTCTATGAAGTATTCCGTATTGATGTCTGTATATGCAAAAGAGAAAGAAGAATATCTTAGACAAAGCATTGACAGCATGCTGAATCAGACAGTCAAGCCTGAGCAGTTTGTCCTCGTGGAAGACGGCCCTTTAGGTGATGACCTCAGAGAATGTATTGGCGAATATGTAGCACTTTACTCGCAGATGTTTACAGTCATTCCGCTTGCAGAGAATGTCGGATTGGGTAGGGCGTTGGATATTGGACTTGAACACTGTCGCAATGAATTGGTGGCACGTATGGACTCAGACGATATTTCGCTGCCGGATCGGTGCGAAAAAGAGATAAATGAGTTTCTTAAAGATCGTGATTTGACGATTTGTGGAAGTAACATCGATGAATTCTACGACGATCCGAAAGTGATACAGACGTCGCGAATAGTTCCCTCGGAGCCAGAAGAAATCGCTAAACGAATAGGAAGAATTACACCTTTTAACCATCCGTCAGTCATGTATAAAAAGAGCGCTGTCGTACGTTGTGGCGGGTATGGAACCTTAAGGCGCAAGCAAGATAGGGATTTATTCTCACGGATGATCAACATGGGCTGCAAGGCTAGAAATATAAATGAATCATTGGTTTTGTTTCGGTCAAATGAGGATAACTATAAGCGTAGAAAAAGCTGGGCCTATTGCAAGACCACGATCGATGTGACGATTGGAATATGGAAGAGAGGCCACTGCACTTTAGGCGATTTGTTGTATGTAATCACGGGACAAATGATTTTGTTCGTGATGCCATTACCGATCATGAGATGGATTTCAGATACGTGGCTCCGTAGAAAGGCTAGGACGAAAGCATGAATAGAAAACATCTGCATTCGTTGATGAGAAACCCCAAGTTGCTGTTGGTTGGCTTGCTGTCAGCGAGACCCTTTGCATGGATCCCAGATTCATGGTATCTCAAGGTTAATTACCGGTGCAGAACAGGTTTATCATTGAATCTTGAGAACCCTAGACGGTTTAATGAAAAACTGCAATGGCTCAAACTTCATGACAGACAGCCGATTTACACGACTTGCGTTGACAAATATGCGGTCAGAGCATATGTTGGGAGAATCATCGGGGAGGAATATCTAATTCCGATCTATGGAGTATGGGATTCAGTTGATGAGATTGATTTTGCTAAACTACCGGAGAGGTGTGTTTTGAAATGTACGCATGATAGTGGAAGCGTCGCGATTATTGATAAAAATACAGATAAGGTTGCGATCAAAAAGAAACTAAAGAAATGGCTTTTGCACGACTATTACATCAGAGGGCGGGAATGGCCGTACAAAGACGTAAAGCATCGTGTTATATGTGAAAAGTTTATGCAAAACGCAGCATCCGGTGGCTTGACCGACTATAAATTCTTTTGCTTTCATGGCGAACCTAAACTGGTGATGGTATGCACAGAGAGAACTGAAATGGGACCTAAGGTCACATTTATGGACATGGATTGGGAGAAGCTTCCTTTTGAAAGACATTATCCGGCCTCGGATGTGCCGATTAAAAAGCCAGCGAATTTTGAATTGATGATACAGTTGAGTAAGAAGCTAGCGGCAGGATTTCCGTTTGTCAGAGTTGACCTGTACGAGATTCACGCAAAGGTGTACTTCGGTGAGTTGACGCTGTATCCAGGGGGCGGTTTTGGAGAGTTCAGACCAGATGAATGGGACGAAAAGCTCGGAGCGCTTATAGATATCTCGAAAGTGAAGAGGATGGACTGACGGTGATTCGCATAGCATTTCTCGGAGACTTTGCGTTGTTTGCGGACGGGACACTCAGGAGGGATTGGAGAGCAACGTTCAAGGCTGTGCCGATGAACTGACCGAATTACTACTCAATCGGGGGAAAAGCTTTTGTGGTATCACAATAACAGGTTGTATCATGACGTATATTGAGGAGGACAGCATGAAATGTAAGGCGGTGTATATAGGCAATTTTTCACCGAGTAAAATGGACGCGCAGACGCAGCTTGTTATTGGAAATTCAAGAATTCTTCGCGAGCTTGGCATGGATGTAACCTTGATTTGCAACGACAAAGACATGGTTATGGATAGCGAAGCGTTTCATCATGGCAATATTGAAGGATTCGAATGCTATTCCTTGCGCTTCAGCAAGAGCCTCAAGGGGCTGCTCAATTCCGTTGAGATGTTTTCGCAGGTTAAAAATATCCTCGACAAGCTGAATGCGAGGGAGATTGCATATGTATTTTGTTACGGCTCAATCGGTTTTGCAAATCAGCTTTTGATGCTTTCGGACTGGTGCAAAAAGAATCACGTACAGATAATAGCAAACTGCGTAGACTTGCCAGACGTGAATCACGGCAATATGGTTGAGCGAATTGTAAAAAAACTTGATAGGGCTATCCGATATCATGCCATGGAAATACGTATGGATGGAATGATCGCTGTCAGTAGATATATTCAGGAACTCTTTGCCCAGAAGAGCAGTTATCCAATAGCAGTTATTCCTCCACTGAAAGATACGCAAGAGATGGAGAGGCACGACTTTGCACCAAGGAACAATGTAAAAAAAATTGTGTATGTAGGCGTTCCTTTTCCAATCGACGGACGGAAAGTAGACGAGTCAGCATATAAGGATCGGATTGATTTGTTTATTGATTTGCTGTGCGCCGCTGCATGCAAAGATTGGCGGCTGGATATTTACGGCATAACGAAGGAACAATACAGCCGTGTTGTGACATGCCAGCAGCCGTTACTGGCGCGATACCAGAAGCAGATCGTTTTTCACGGACGAATCGGGCACGAAAAGGCATTGCGGATTGTAGCGGATGCAGATTACACAGTAGTATATCGGCTGAAAAATAGAATGACCATGGCGGGATTCTCAACAAAATTTGTAGAGAGTATTAGCTGTGGTACGCCTGTAATCATGACGGATACAAGTGAGTATTCAAAATATGTGGAAAACGGCGTACCGAGCATCATTTTAGATTTGCAGGACGAGACACACAGGAAGAAAGCACTTGAACATGCATTGATGAAAACGCCGCAAGAAATGATGGAAATGAAAGAAAAATGTCGCGCGAGTCATGTTTTCGACTATCGTCAGTACATTGAGCCGATGAGGGAGTTTTTAGCGCAGGTGGACTCAGAATCGGCAAAAGGATAATGCAAAGCTCGCATTGATTTGCATGAATCTGTCTGCTTAGTAGTTATACGGTTCTACCGTTGTATTCAGACGTTTTTGCCGCATGCCGGATCGCGGTACTCGCCAGCGGTCTGGATCATACAATCAGATGCTTTCGCCTGTAAAATCGCTGAGGACGCTCTTTGCATTTTAATAAAGGAGAATGAAAATGGACAAGGGGTTTGATATTCCTGTTGTTTTGCTTATCTTTAAGAGAGCTGATTTACTGGAAAGGATTATTGATCGCGTTAGGCAGGTTCGCCCCAGAAAAGTTTATATTTTGGGCGACGGCGGACGGACGGCACAAGAGCAGAAGGAAGTGGAAGAATGCCGCGGTATTGCGGAAAAGTACATTGACTGGGAATGTGAGATCATCCGAAATTACGCGCAGACAAATCGCGGTGTATATGAGAATATTGGGAAAGGCGCAAAATGGGTCTTTGAGCGAGAGAAAACAGCTATTTTTCTGGAGGATGACAATCTTCCAGAGGTAACCTTTTTCAGGTACTGCCAAGAAATGCTGGAGCGTTTTCAAGATGATGACCGCGTGCTGTGGATATGTGGGACAAACTATCTTGAAAAGTATGAGCCGGAAGATGGGAGCAGCTATGTCTTTACACAGCACTTGCTACCGTGTGGATGGGCTAGTTGGAGTGATAAATTCTGCAAAATGTATGATGGCGACATGATTCATTTCGCAGATAAGGGTATGAAAAAGAAGCTTAAGTATGCATATGAAAGTAGGGCTCTGTACCGACAGCAGTATTATGCAATGGCTGGTACGCTTGATAAAATTATAAACAAGAAACGAGTGTCATGGGATCATCAGATGTGTTTTAGCTTGCGCTCAAACAGTGCTTTTGGCATTGCTCCAAAGGTTAATCAAATACAGAATATAGGTGTTGATGAGAGATCAACGCATGGAGGTGTGAGCATGAGGAACGTAATGACAAGACGTTTCTGTGGTATAAAGTCTTACCCTCTGGAGTTCCCTCTTGTGCATCCGAAGAATATCATGAAAGACAGTGAATTCGAAAAGCGAACGAAGAATATTATATTAATGCCGTTACCGCGAAGAATCATTATTCAAATTGTAAGAATAATCAAGCCGATTTTCGGATTCAGCAAATATGATAGTTTTTCCCTTGGTGCATTAAAAACTAAAGTGAGGCATGGGAATGAGTGCTAGAATCAGAAGATGTCCAATCATGGCAGGACTACTGACGATTGTTATTCTTATCAACTCATCTTATGCTTACAGTACAGTAGACGATTCGTGGGCAATAGTTCTCTTGGGCATTTCAGTTCCGCTGCTACTATTAAGCTCGAACAAATCAGGGTATAGGGTCAACAGAGGCCAGTTTATTGCGCTGTTTCTGGTTGTCGGTTTCTTCATCAGCATGCTGGTAAACCGAGAAACCGCTCAATTGGGTGCGTATGCCAGACAGATATTTGTAATTTTATTTGCAATCATTTTTGTTAAAAAAGTCAACTTTGTCAACTTCTACCAGTTCTATTTGCATGCACTCGACTGGCTTTGCATTATATCACTGATTTATTTGTTTTTATACAATGCGATTGGCGGGCTGGCAATTGCCAGCTACACAAATGGCAATAATGTCACCTTTGATTCCATTGGTTTGGCGGTAATTCAAAGAAATAATCCTTGGAGGTTGTGCGGCCCATTCTGGGAACCGGGTATTTTTGCGAGTTTCATCGTGATTGGGATGATATACGAAACGTATGCGGCTAAGGGATCAAAACGCGTTGCGAGAACGCTGCTGTATTTAGTTTCTCTAGCGATGACACAGTCCACGGCTGGCTATTTTTTGGGCGCGCTGGCTCTTGTGATGCGATTTGTTTCTACAAACTCGCAAAAAATGGGTTTTGCAAAAAAAGTGCTGGTTTATGCGGGAATTTTGATTTGTTTTATTTTTTCGACTTCGCTGATAGAAGCGGCTGCATATGTCCTTCCGGGTGTTTTTAAAAAATTAACATTCGGAAATTATTCAATGTCGACACGCATATCCAATCCTTTGATAGACCTGTTGCTCTGGAAGAGAGCCCCGTTTTTTGGATTAGGGATTCGAAGGTACAATATGCTTTGGGGAGGCGTAGCGGCAAATTATTTTGTGAATTCGCGAACAAGTACCGCCACATACTTTTTAGCAACTATCGGTGTATTTGGATTGGCGTACTTGGTACTGCTTTTTCGGGGAGGATTTCATCAGAATCGAATTTCGAGAACAGAGAGGATAATCTTAATTTGTGTTCTTTTGGCGATCGTTACAAAGGAACCTCACAATTTGAATGTGCTGATGTTTATTGTGATTCTGTTTTTCAATAGCGCTAGACTCAGAGAGGCGTCTTGACATCAAATTGGACAAATTGGACGGGCGGTTTTTGAAGGTGTAGATATTATATGAACAAATATATGGCAAGAAGCAAGAAAATGCTTCGAAATATTATACTTGCATTCACAGTAAAGGGCGGAGCTGTGATTGTGGGCGTATTGACCGTTCCAGCATATATGAAATTCTTTTCCAACGAAATCGTACTTGGCGTGTGGTATACTCTGTTGTCATTGCTGACATGGGTTTTGAATTTTGACTTGGGTATTGGCAATGGTTTGAGAAATTTGCTTGTTGTTCCGTTGACAGAGAAAGATACGAAACGAGTTAAAATTCTGGTATCCTCTGGGTATATTGTGGTCGGCGTCGTATCTGTGTGTATTTTGTTGGTAGGCATAATGTGCATTTATTCCTTTGACTTAAATAGCCTAATGAATATTGATAGTTCGATCATAAGCCCCCCTGTGCTGAGAAAGTCATTTATCATTGTGTTGTGCGGAATTATCGGACAGTTTTTCTTGAAGATGATTACTTCTATATTAAATGCACAGGAAAAAACAGCCGTTTCGAGTATGCTGCCACTGGTTTCGAATATCATTGTTTTGGTATTTGTTGCCACTTTTGCTCAAGGCGGAGACGAGGAAAGGCTACTAACTGTTTCATGGGTATACATCGCTGCGATTAACATTCCATATGTGCTTACAAGCATCATTATTTTTTCCAGATCACTTCGCGAAAGCATTCCGAATATTCGGTGTTTTCAGCGCGAAATTGCTCAGAAAATCCTGTCGCTCGGCGGTGGTTTTTTTGCAATCCAAATTGCGCTATTGGTTATCACAGTAACGAATGAATTTGTGATTACGAGGTTGTACGGCGCAGATAAAGTGGTTGAATACCAGGTATATAACAAGGTTTTCTATACCGTTGTTACATTGTTTTCCTTGATTACAAATCCTGTCTGGTCTTCGATCACAGTGGCATATTGTGAACGAAGAATTTCGTGGATCGATAAGACATACAAGTATATGCTTGGCCTCGCCGGTTTGGCATCGATTTTCGCCATTGCTCTTGCTCTTATGCTGCAGCCGATTGTGGATCTTTGGCTGCGCGACCAAGCTATGCGTATTGATCTTCATAAAAGCATGGCATTTGTTCTGTATTCGGTCGTCTTGATGTTCTGTTATGCGGAATCTAGCATAGCAAACGGAATGAGCAAACTGAAGCATCAAATGAGATGCTATATATTCGCGGCATGCGTGAAATTTCCGCTGTGCTATCTTTTCTACAGAACACTGAGCGGCTGGGAGACGATTGTTCTTGCAAATGGTTTGGCATTATTACCATATGTCTTTATTCAGCATTTCGCAATAAAAAACGACATAAGTAAAGAACTGGATAAAACAACTCAGGAGTGATGAAAGATATGTCCACATTCACCAACGCCACCCTGATGATCACCGGCGGCACCGGTTCCTTCGGTTCCACCGTCCTCAAGCACTTCTTGGACTCCGACCTCAAGGAGATCCGCATCTTCTCCCGCGACGAGAAGAAGCAGGACGACATGCGCCATGAGCTGCAGGCCAAACACCCTGAGCACGCCAAGAAGGTCAAGTTCTACATAGGCGACGTGCGCAACCCGCAGTCTGTGCGCGACGCCATGCCGGGCGTGGACTACATCTTCCACGCGGCGGCGCTCAAACAGGTGCCTTCTTGCGAGTTCTTCCCCATGGAGGCCGTGCGCACGAACGTCATCGGCACGGACAACGTCCTCCACGCCGCCATTGACGCGGGAGTGAAGCGCGTGGTATGCCTGTCCACGGACAAGGCAGCCTATCCCATCAACGCCATGGGTATCTCCAAGGCCATGATGGAGCGCGTGATCTACGCCAACGCCCGCGTGGCGGCGGAGCGCGGTGGCACGGTCATCGCCTGCACGCGCTACGGCAACGTCATGTGTTCGCGCGGCTCGGTGATCCCGCTGTTCATCGACCAGATCAAGTCGGGCAATCCCATCACCATCACCGACCCAAACATGACCCGCTTCCTCATGAACCTCGACGAAGCGGTCGATTTGGTGATGTTCGCCTTCCAGCACGCCAACCCGGGCGACCTGTTCATCCAGAAGGCGGACGCCTCGACCATCGGCGACCTGGCGAAGGCGGTGCAGAAGCTGTTCGGCGACACGGGCACGCACATCATCGGCACACGCCACGGCGAGAAGCTCTACGAGACCCTCATGACCCGCGAGGAGCGCCTGCGCAGCGAGGACATGGGCAACTACTACCGAGTGGCGGCGGACAACCGCGACCTGAACTACGACAAGTATGTGGTCAAGGGACAGGTCCACACCATGGCGGACGAGAGCTACACTAGCCACAACACCAACCGACTGGATGTGGAAGGCGCGGTGAAGAAGATTCTCACGACGGACTATGTACAAAACGCGCTTAGGGAGCAAGTTAAATGAATGATGGCACGAAAATAGCAAAATTTGCGGGGGGGGGCGAGAACTTCTTCCCGATGCGATAAAAGCATTAGCGATCGTCTTGGTGGTTTGGGGGCATGCGATCCAATACTTTCATGGTCATAGCTATGATTACTGGAATGATCCCGTTTTTAAAGCGATTTATGGCTTTCACATGCCCATTTTTGCGTTAGTCAGCGGTTATTTCTTTTCGCGTTCCATCCAGCGCCACCGGGCCAGCACGCTTGTATTCAGAAAGGCGAAGGCCCTGCTTCTGCCTTGCCTGACATGGGGAACGATCATGAGCTGTTTGAGTTTGCTCTATGACATGGCAGTCGGTTCTATGCCGAGCTTATGGACGATATTTGCCACGCCAGTCAGAGAGGTGCTTAACAATTATTGGTTCCTCAAAGCGGTGTTTTTGGGGTGTGTATGTGTGCTTGCAATCGAGAAGTGGCTGCACGGACATTGGATCGCCTATTTCGCGTTGTGCCTAACCACACTGTTGTGGTCGAGGTGGGAAACCATAGCTTTTGTGCTGCCATATTTTGTGCTTGGACACGTTTATGGGAAACGAAATCAAAGGCTCCATGTTTCGCGTTGGTTGGCGATCGGAAGCTCAGCAATATATGTTGCGGCGCAGTTTGCGTACACCAAAGAATGCTATATCTATATCAGCGGCATGGATCTATTGGGTGCGTCGGATCCTCTTCGGCAGCTTGGAATCTGCCTCTTTCGATTTGTGGTTGGTATGGCAGACTGTATAGGCTTTACGGGGATTCTGGAGATGCTCTTATCGAAAGTTAAGCATAAGGACGCTTTGAAGGAAATAGGAGCAAGCACAGGAGCGATTTATATCGTGACAACGCCCGTTTTCTTGTGCGGAGATTATATTCTTGAAAAAGTCAGCGGAGTATTCGCAGGCGAGTTTCCGCTCAGTTTATTTTATAACGTAGGATTGCTTTTAGCAAGTCTTGTGCTAATTTTTGTGACTATGAGATTGGTGGACTTTGTTTGCCGGTCTAAGTGGGTTGCCAGATTGTTTTTTGGGAAATAGGAGGAATTTCAGTGAACATCCTCGTCACCGGCGCGAAGGGCATGGTGGGCACGGCCCTCGTGAACAACCTCAAAAACATCCGCGACGGCAAGAACCGCACGCGCCCGAACATTCATATCGACAACATCTACTGCTACGACCTCGACAACACGCCGGAGCAGCTGGACGCCTACTGCATGGACTGCGACTTCGTGTTCAACCTCGCGGGTGTGAACCGTCCGCAGGACAACGAGGAATTCATGCAGGGTAACTTTGGCTTTACCTCTACGCTGTTGGACACGCTCAAGAAGCACGGGAACAAATCGCCGATCATGCTGTCCTCATCCATACAGGCGACGCTTATCGGTAGGTATGGCCAGAGCGATTACGGCAAATCGAAGCTGGCGGGCGAGGAGCTGTTCTTCCAGTACGGCAAAGAGAACGGCGTAAAGGTGGCGGTCTACCGCTTCCCGAATCTCATGGGCCACAGCCGCCCGAAGTACAATTCTGCCGTGTCCACCTTCTGTTGGGCGGTGGCGAACGACGAGCCCTTCACGGTCAATGATCGCGCCACAGAACTGGAGTTGCTCTACATCGACGACCTGATCGAAGGCATGTTCGACCTGCTGGAAGGTAAGGAAAAGCACTGTGAGTACGACGGCCTCAATCCCGTCCCCACAGAAAATGGTCGCTACTGTTATGTGCCCACCACCCACAAGGTCACGCTGGGCGAGATCGTCGATCTGCTGGAGCAGTTCAAATCCCAGTCCGCGACGCTCTTGATGCCAAAGATGCCGGAAGGCTCTTTCGCCAAGAAGCTGTTCTCGCTGTACCTGACCTATCTTCCGACAGACAAGTTCAAGTACGCGCTGAAGATGAACGTGGACGACCGCGGCAGCTTCACGGAGCTGGTGCACACGCATGACTGCGGGCAGGCATCCATCAACATCTCAAAGCCCGGCGTCACCAAGGGCCAGCACTGGCACAACAGCAAGTGGGAGCAGTTCATCGTAGTGCACGGCCATGGCCTCATCCAGGAGCGAAACATCAACACCGGCGAGACGGTGGAGTTCGAGGTGTTCGGTGACAAGATTGAGGCGGTGTACATGATCCCCGGCTGGACGCACAACATCATCAACTTGAGCGACACGGACGATCTGGTGACGGTGATGACCTGCAACGAGATATTCGACCCGAACCGGCCGGACACGTTCTTTGAGAAGGTGAAAGACTGATGCGCCTGATCATCCTCGGCGCGGGCGGCTACGGGCGCACGGTGGCGGACGTGGCGGCACAAACAGGAGAATACAGCAAGATTCTCTTCCTCGACGACAATAGCGTCGCGCCGGACGTCGCCGGCGCGTGCGCGGAGTTTGAGCGCTTCCGCGACGAGCAAACCGCCTTCTATCCCGCCTTTGGCAACAACGAAAGGCGTCTGGCATGGCTGCATCGCCTGCGGGACGTGTGCTGCGTCATTCCGACCATCATCCATCCCACAGCCTACGTCAGCCCCACCGCGCTGGTGGAGCCCGGTGTGGTCATCCTTCCACACGCCATCGTTAACACAAACTGCGTGGTCAAGGCCGGCTGCATCGTCAACTGCGGGGCCATTGTCGATCATGGCTGCGTGCTGGAGGAGGGCGTGCATATCTGCCTAGGGGCCATCGTCAAGGCGGAAAACCGTGTTCCGAAGTGCATGAAAATCGAGGCTGGCGAGGTCGTCAAGAACCGCGCTTATCTGCTGTAAATAAGGAGTAAACGAAATGGCGTCATTCCAAAATAACGGCAAACTGAAACTGCTCATCATCGTGGGCACGCGCCCGGAGATCATCCGTCTGGCAGCGGTCATCACCAAGTGCCGGCAGTATTTCGATACTATCCTCGTCCACACGGGGCAAAATTATGATTACAACCTCAATGGTGTGTTTTTCCACGATTTGGAACTGGCCGACCCGGAGGTCTACATGGACGCGGCGGGGGATACGCTGGGCCAGACCATGGGCAACATCATCGCCAAGTCGTATGACCTGATGGTCGAACTCCAACCCGACGCGGTGCTGGTGCTGGGCGATACGAATTCCTGCCTGTCGGTGATCGGCGCGAAGCGGCTGCACATCCCGATCTTCCATATGGAGGCGGGCAACCGCTGCAAGGACGAGTGCCTGCCGGAGGAGACCAACCGCCGCATCGTGGACATCATTTCCGACGTGAACCTGTGCTATTCGGAACATGCCCGGCGCTACCTGGCGGACTGTGGCCTACCGAAGGAGCGCACCTATGTGACAGGCAGCCCTATGGCGGAAGTGCTGCACAAGAACCTCGAAAAGATCGAGCAGAGCGACATCCACGCCCGGCTGGGACTTTCAAAAGGCAAATACATCCTGCTCTCTGCGCACCGGGAAGAGAACATCGACACGGAGAAGAACTTCATAAGCCTGTTCACGGCGATCAACCGCATGGCGGAAATGTACGACATGCCGATCCTCTACTCTTGCCACCCGCGGAGCAGGAAACGGCTGGAGCAAAGTGGCTTCCAGCTCGACAGGCGCGTGATCCAGCACGAGCCGCTGGGCTTCCACGACTACAACTGTTTGCAGATGAACGCCTTCTGCGTGGTGTCGGACAGCGGCACGCTGCCGGAGGAGAGCAGCTTTTTCACCAGCGTGGGCCATCCGTTCCCGGCGGTGTGCATCCGCACCAGCACGGAGCGCCCCGAAGCGCTGGACAAGGGCGACTTCATCCTCGCGGGCATCGATACGGTGAACCTGCTTCAGGCGGTGGATACGGCGGTGACGATGAACCAGAACGGCGACTACGGCATCCCCGTGCCGGACTATGTAGAGGAGAACGTCTCCACCAAAGTCGTGAAGATCATCCAGAGTTACACCGGCGTGGTCAATAAGATGGTGTGGCGGAAGGGCTGAGGTGTCAAAGCATGTTAAAGCAAAACGTTGACCTGAAAAGCAAACCCATCCTCATCACCGGCGCAGCCGGTTTCATCGGCGCGAACCTGTCCAAGCGCTTGTTGCAAGATATCCCGGACGCGCAGGTCATCGGCATGGACAGCGTAAACGACTACTACGACGTCCGCCTGAAGGAATACCGCCTGCGCGAACTGGCAAATTTCCCGAACTTCACCTTTATTAAAGGCAATCTGGCGGACAAGGCGCTCATCGACAGCATCTTTGAACAATACCGTCCGCAGATCGTAGTCAACCTCGCCGCGCAGGCCGGCGTGCGCTACTCTATCACCAACCCGGATGCCTATATCGAATCGAACCTCATCGGCTTCTACAACATCCTCGAAGCCTGCCGCCATCATTCGGTGGAGCATCTGGTATACGCGTCTTCTTCCTCCGTCTACGGCAGCAACAAGAAGGTACCCTATTCCACCGAGGACAAAGTGGACAATCCCGTCTCCCTCTACGCCGCCACCAAGAAGAGCAACGAACTCATGGCCCACGCCTATGCCAAGCTTTATAACATCCCCTGCACGGGGCTGCGCTTCTTTACGGTCTACGGCCCGGCGGGACGGCCCGACATGGCTTACTTTGGCTTTACCAACAAGCTGGTGAATGGCGAGACCATTAAGATCTTCAACTACGGCAACTGCAAGCGCGACTTCACCTACATCGACGATATCGTCGAGGGCATCGTTCGCGTGATGCAACACGCGCCGGAAAAGGCGATTGGCGAAGACGGCCTGCCCATCCCGCCCTATGCGCTGTACAACATCGGCAACAACCAGCCGGAAAACCTGCTGGACTTTGTGCAGATCCTTTCGGAAGAATTGGTTCGCGCGGGCCTGCTGACGGAGGACTATGATTTCGAGGCGCACAAGCAGCTCGTGCCCATGCAGCCCGGCGACGTGCCGGTGACCTATGCGGACACCGGCGCGTTGGAGCGGGATTTCGGATTCAAGCCCGCCACGCCGCTGCGGGAGGGACTTCGCAGGTTTGCCCAGTGGTATAAGGCGTTTTATGTGACAAGTAACAACTGAACACAGCAACCATGGGGGAACGAGCATGAACATCGCAGTTGCGGGTACCGGTTACGTCGGCCTGTCCATCGCCATCTTGCTGGCGCAGCACCACCACGTCACAGCCGTGGACATCCTCTCGGAGAAGGTGGAAAAGATCAACCGCCGCCAGTCGCCCATTCAGGACGAGTACATCGAGAAGTATCTCGCTGAAAAGAAACTTGACCTGACGGCGACGCTGGACGCCGAAGCGGCGTATCGGGACGCGGACTTCGTGGTTATCGCTGCACCCACCAACTACGACAGCAAGAAGAACTACTTCGATACCAGCGCTGTGGAGACGGTGATCCGGCTGGTGATTCAGGCCAATCCCGACGCGGTCATGGTCATCAAGTCCACGATTCCGGTGGGTTTTACAGCCATGGCGCGGGAGAAGTACCACTGCGACAACATCCTGTTCAGCCCGGAATTCCTGCGGGAGAGCAAGGCGCTGTACGACAACCTCTATCCCAGCCGCATTATCGTGGGCACGGACGTGCAGAACGCCCGGCTGGTCAAGGCGGCGAACACCTTCGCTGGGCTTTTGCAGGAGGGCGCGCTTAAGGAAAACATCGACACGCTGATCATGGGCTTCACCGAGGCGGAGGCCGTGAAACTGTTTGCCAACACGTATCTGGCGCTACGGGTGAGCTACTTCAACGAGCTGGATACCTATGCCGAGATGAAGGGCCTGAACACCCGACAGATCATCGAGGGCGTGTGCCTCGACCCGCGTATCGGCAACCATTACAACAACCCGTCCTTTGGTTATGGCGGCTACTGCCTGCCCAAGGACACCAAGCAACTGCTGGCGAACTATCAGGACGTGCCGGAAAATCTGATTGAGGCCATCGTGGAGAGCAACCGCACGCGCAAGGACTTCATCGCTGACAGAGTACTAGAGCTGGCTGGAGCATACGAGGCAAACGACGACTGGGACTCCACCAAGGAGAAGGAAGTGGTCATCGGCGTGTACCGACTGACGATGAAGACAGGCAGCGACAACTTCCGCCAAAGTAGCATTCAAGGCGTAATGAAGCGCATCAAGGCCAAGGGCGCGACGGTGATCATTTACGAGCCGACGCTGGAGGATGGGACGACTTTCTTTGGAAGCAAGGTTGTAAATGATCTGGAGAAATTTAAGACACAGAGTCAAGCAATAATTGCGAATCGGTACGATAGCTGCTTGGATGACGTGCAGGGCAAGGTCTATACGCGCGACCTGTTCAAACGGGATTAAGTCTGTTACAATAGAGTACAGCGAAGCAGCTGCGGGGGGCGCCGCGCGGGATCGTACCGTGGCGTATAGCGACGGCGGCAGCGCGGGACGGTAAACGACCAAAGAGAAAAGAAACGCACCTGTGTGGCTTCATAGGCTATATGGGCGGCAAACAGGCCTCGCTGATCTTACTGGCGGAGCTGAAGAAGCTGAAATACCGCTACTATGACTAGGCGAGCATGGTGGTGCGTAATGGCGAGGATGTGCTGGAGGCTGCCAAGGCCAAGGACTGCTTGCGTGTGCTGTCAGACAAGATGAACGACGGGTATGCACTTGCCGAGAAGGGCAAGACGTTGGATGAGCTGCTGGATGCGCTGAAGGAATGAAGCCCTGACACAGCACAAGCCCAAAGAGACGCCAGCGCGTCAACAACTGAATACACCTTATCAAGCCCTTCGAGGCGCGCCGCGCAGGCTTACTCGAAGGGCTTTTTCGTTACGCAACGAAAACCCCCGCTTCGAGCGGGGGTTCAGACCGTTGACAAACCCCGTCAACGGTCTAATTTTTTAAAGGAACCCGAAAAACCAAAAGGAAAAAGCCCCCCTCACGTCGAATATAAATACATCAACACAACCAGAAAGAAAACCAGGCGGTGAAGGGA
>DVOU01000024.1:0-63169 GCA_018713365.1 Candidatus Pullichristensenella excrementipullorum | reverse complement strand
GTCCGCTCTCCGGGTCTGTCGTGCTCTGCATCCGCGTGGCGCTCCCGCCGCCTTTGTGCGCCTCGTCATCCCGGTCAAACGGCTTCTTCCCCAGTTCCTTACGTTCCTGATCTACCTGCGCGTCCAGTTCGTTCAGATATGCCTTCGGCGCGACCGCTACTTCCACCTGCTTCTTCTTGTGCTTGTTCGCCTTCGCCTTGATGTGCGTCGAATCCGTATACAGGATCGCTCCGCCCACCAGCCCCTTCGCCTCGCACTGCCGCAGAATCTCGTTGAAGATCTCTTCCGCAATGTTGTTGTCCCGGAAACGACGGCGACGGTTCTGGCTGATCGTCGTCGCGTCCGGCGCCTTGTCCGTCAGATCCAGTCCGCAAAACCACTTGTAGGCGATATTGTAGTTGATCTCTTCCTCCAGCCGCGCCTCGGACTTGATCCCGTACAGATACCCCACCAGCAGCATCCGGAACAGTATCTCCGGGTCGATGGCGGGCCGGCCGTTGTCCGCGCAATACAGCGGCGCACACAGATCGTAGATGAAGCTGAAGTCTACCGCACGGTCTACTTTTCGCAGAAAGTGATCCTCCGGCACCATCTGTTCCATGATCACCATCTCCATTTGCTGCTGCTTCTCCCGCCGCTGCTTGAGCATTCCCTTCACCGCCTGGTTTTCTTTCTGGTTGTGTTGATGTATTTATATTCGACGTGAGGGGTGCCTTTCCCTTTTGGTTTTTCGGGTTCCTTTAAAAAATTAGACCGTTGACGGGGTTTGTCAGTGGTCTGGCCGCTCACCATTTCGGTGAGCGGCCTCCGTGCGCTGACAATGCGCGGGCTCTCACAATGCTCCGGCTCACTTTGTCAACTGTGGCACGTGCAAGGCCTGCGCGCCCAGCCAACAGCGTTGGAAGCGAAAACCCGCACGCGTCCGTGGAACAGTCATGATGGTAAATACCCCGTTTCTTCAATGGGCGCAAACGGAAGAAACAGACGCTGCTGCGGGAGAAAGCGTTGCGGCGCGTTCCGCGACCTTTGCGAACGGCGGCGCATCCGTAGGCAGCGCACAGCCTTTCGGCCGGTCGCCATTTGAACGCTCCGCCCATCGTTCCTGCCCGGGCGCGGCCATTTTCCTACGCCGCGCCCGCGCTTATGCGGATGACGCCCCAAAGCCCATCCAAACGCACCCACGCCAGCCCATTGCAGACAGGGCGGGCGGCCTCGAAGACGCAGGGCACGACCATATTGCCCTCGTGGTCGCAGTAGCCCCACGCGCCGTCCTGCCCGACGCAGAGCAGCCCCTCGCTGAAGTGGAAGGGGCGCAGCGTGTCCAGCGGCACGAACCGATATACGTCCTCGATCTGCCGCCACCCCGGCTCGCAGCCGGAAATGATGATTTCTCCGTCGGTATCGTAATACGTCCACGTTTCGCCGTCAAAGAGGGCAAAGGCGTCGTTTTGCGGGTCTTCCGGGATGGCGGTGTAGTCCACGGCGTCCAGCATGGTGGGCGCGACGAAAAGCGTATCCGCGTCCGCAAGACCGTAGCCGCCCTCCGCCCGATATGTACCGCCATCCAGCCACCAATCGGCGCGCACGATGGAGGTCTCCGAAACGGGCTTCATCCCGCTGAAATCGTAGCTCAGGTGAACGCATTGCTGATTTGCTTCAGACCAGTAGTTAAAGCCCCTATAGTCACCCTCCGCAAGGCCGAGATCATAGTATTCGATAGGCACACACTCACCGTATTGATAGAAGTAGAGTACATCATCCTGCTTGAGTACATAGCCGTGCTCGCTCTCTGAGAACAGGATAGCGTCATCGTATACAGGGGGCAGGATCAGTTGCCCGGCGTAGTCGATGATGCCGGCCTTGCCGTCCTTCCAGTACACCATGGCGCTCTGGTCGTGGGAGCTGGTGTAGGCCATGCCGTCACACAGACTCATGGGCTGTATGTCATCCGCCTCGATCTGCGGCTGCACCACCCATTCATAGGCAGCGCCCGAGGCTGACGTCGCCTCCGTCTCGCCGCCGTAGGGGAAGCTGGAGGGGAAACTGGCCTCGTCAAGAACGCTGGCAAGGTACACGCCGCCCTGATCGGAGTCCTCCAGCGTCTCCTCCTGCCAATAGTCGAGCCGCGCGACGCCATCGGTGATGCGGAGGGTGAGATTCTTGTTCTCCCGGCCATCAGGCAGCGTGTAGTTGACGTTGACGATGCCGTTTTCGCGGTAATAGATCTCGCCCAGCTCCCCGCCGGCGGCAAGGGCCGCGTCCAGCCACGGGGAAGCGCCCTCCACCGCGCGCAACTGTTCCTCGGAAATGCGCATCCCGCCGTATTCCGTGAAACCGTCGCCGTTCCAGTACATGTAATAGGTCTTCCGGGTATGGCCGGAGCCGTCGCCAAAAGCATCGTAGGCGTCAAAAGTGAAGCGAAAATCCAGCCCGTCCTCCTGCCGGATGCTCCCCGGCTGCTGACCGTTGGAAAAGTGAACGCGCTCGGGCTGGCCGTCGCGCACCATCCACACATGCGTCTCGGAAGTCGTGGCGAAGTTGTCCTCCACGCACAATATGCTGCGCTCGCCCACATCGTAGACGCGTATGTCCGAGAAATTCTCCGAGTTCGCGGTTTCGAGGCGCATCGCGCCCGTAGCGTCCGCGTACCACAGCTGCGTATAGATCGTTTGCCCGGCGTATAGGTAGTTGTCGTAATATCCCCCGCCGAGGTAGAATGCTTCCTCCGCGCCGTCGCCGTCGAAGTCTCCGCGCTGAAGAAGCGAGGGATCGACGTCGAGACTGTTCAGGACCGCCTCAAAGGCGTCCGCGTCCGCCCCGCCCTGTGTATCGACATAGACCAAGTCGAAAAAGCTCTGTCCGTCAGCGTCGAGGCACTCATTCCAGCCCGGCTCCTGCCAGATATAGCCCTCCGCGCCGTCCTCAGCGCGCAGGCACACCCAGCCCGAGGGCGACGCCTCCACGGGCACAAACCTCGTGCCCGAGGGGAAGTAGACCGTGCCTGAACCAAGGTCGGCGCTGGCGTAGAGCGCCAGCTCCGCGCTCGCGGCGTAGACGGGCTCCCCGGCATCGTCCATGGCGGACGCCCGGGGAGAAACGGGGTAAAACTGGTCGTTTTTCTGCAAAACGAGGCGGTCGCCCTCCAGACGGTAATGCTCCTCGTAAGCGGAAAAGACATATTCTCCCATCAGCGGCTGTATCCAGATGACGCCCTCGCTGGGCACGTACACGTCGCCCGCGCCGCTGATCTTCAATGGCTGTATGCCGCTGCCGGCGTATCCGTACTGCGTGAGCCGATCGGATCCGCCCGCGCCGGTCGCCACCGCGAGGGGATAGAGGCGGCTGCCATCGTAGCGCCAGACCTGCCATAGCGTACACGGCGGGTACTCGCCGTCGTGCCCCTCGCTGCCGACGATGAGTTCCACAAAGGCATCGCTGGCGTCGAGGTCGGCGAGGGCGAGCGTATAGGAATTGCTGAAATCGTTGAGCGCGATCTCCGCGCTGGCCGCGCCCACCCGCAGCGTCAGCACCGCGTCCGCGACGGAGTAGCGCAATTCGTCCGCCTCGCCATCGCCGTTAAAGTCGTAGCGCTGCGCCGCGTCCTCCGCCCGGGCGGGCAGGGAAGCGAGCGCCAGCAACAGGCACAGAAACAGACAGATCGATCTTCGCAACATGGCGTTACCTCCCCTTGAAATCGCCGTACCCGATCACCGAGCGACGCTCTGCCGCGTCCGCATATTTGTTTACCTGAGCAAAACGATACAAAACCATGCTCATTATACCATCGCAAAGGAAGTTTTTCAATGCGCCCGGGCATATTCTTCAGCCCGCGCAGGCGGAAGGGAAGGGTCGCTCCCGTTTCTCCTTCTTTCAAGAAGCACCCCACCAACAGCCCGCCATGCCAGACGGACAGCGCAATGCGCCGCAAAGGACAGCCCCTGCCGCGGGACCGCCACAGCGCGCTTCCTGCGCAATGCCTCCGCTCCCAAGACGGCCTTCATAGCGCAACGTCCTGCGCGGACAGCCCCTGTTGCCCGTTTGTCTTCACGCAATGCCGCGAAGAGACCAAGCGCGTTCCAAAAGCAAGAAAGGCCCTGCCGAAACTGGCAGGGCCTTTGGCACCTCCATGGGGACTCGAACCCCAGTTTTCGCCGTGAGAGGGCGACGTCTTAACCGCTTGACCATGGAGGCTCATTGGCAGCCGAACTAGGATTCGAACCTAGAATGAACGAGTCAGAGTCGTTAGTGTTACCGTTACACCATTCGGCTATCTGTCAGCCGAACGCGGCGCGCCCGGTCAACGAATGACATTATAGCGGATATGGCTGCGCTTGTCAAGCCCCTTGGATGGGAAATTTAGCATTTTTCCATTTTTTTACGAAGCATGGCGACGGCTTCACAGGCAAATTAAATGTTGGTAAATGGCGAAAAGGGGATTGAAAACGGGCGTCGTTCGCGATAAAATGATTATACCATGGTTTCGTACTATTCAGCATGAGAGAGGCGATTTGCATGAAAGCGGTGAACATCAAACTGAGTCTGGCCGAGAACGTCAAGACGTTCGTCAACATCGCGAACCGTTATCCCTACGATATTGACCTGCGCGTCGGGCGGCATGTGGTGGACGGCAAGTCCATCCTGGGTATCTTCAGTTTGGATCTCTCCAAGCCGATCACGTTGGAAGTTTATGCTGACAACTGCGACGATCTTATGGAAGAGATCAAGCCTTTCGTCATCGGCTGACAAAGTGGCCTCGCGCCGCAAAGAGCAAGCCCGGGCTTTCCAGTTGGCCCGGGCTTTGCTGCGCCCTTATGCGCTTAAAACAACAGTATATCGTGGGCGACGGGGGTGTAGAACATCTCCCGCACGCGGCGCGGCTCGCTGGTCTGCGCCAGGATCCACATCAGCTTGGTCACGGTGGCCTCCAGCGTCATGTTGTAGGCTTCAATGACGTCGTATTTCTCCTTGACGCGCGCGCCCACCTGATACACGCCCAGGTCGCTGCCCTCAAAGGGCACCTGCGTGGTGACCACCAGCGTCTTGCCCGCCTCGCGCCAGCGCTCGATGGCGGTGAGGAACTCCTCATCGCCGTAACAGGGCACCCCGCCCACGCCGAAGCTCTCGATGATGAGCGCGTCTATGCGCGGCTCCAGAAAGGCGAAGATGTCCGCCGAAGCGCCGGGAACGAGCTTCAGGTCGAATACGCGCTCGTTGAGACTGCGGTAAAACGTTGGCCGCGGCTGCATCTCCGGCTCGTAAAAATAGCGCAGAACGCGCCCGTCGCGCACTGTGGCCAGTTCCGGGTAATCCACGCTCTGAAAGGCGTTCATGCTCTTGGTGCGCATCTTGCGGGCGCGCGTGCCGGCGATGACGCGCCCGTCGAAGACCACGCAGACGCCGTGCGAGCGCCCGTCCGAGGCGTAGGCGAAGGCGTCCAGCAGGTTTTTGCGCGCGTCTGTGTCCTCTGTGTAGATGGACTTTTGCGCGCCGGTGATCACCACCGGCTTGATGGAGCGCTGGACGAGGTAGCTCAGCGCCGCGGCGGTGTAGGCCAGCGTATCGGTGCCGTGGGTGACGACAAAGCCGTCGAAGCGGTCGTAATTTTCTTCAATGCAGGCGGCGATCTCCAGCCACTGTTCGGGGCGCATGTTGGTCGAGTCCAGATCGAACAGCTGGCGGCTCTCCACCTGACAGATGTCGGCCAGCCCCGGCACGCAGGCGAGTATCTCCCCGGCGCTGAGCATCGGCGCCAGCCCCTGCGGCGTGGGTTTGGAGGCGATGGTCCCGCCCGTGGCGATCATCAGTATATCCTTCAAGGGCCGCACCTCCTTTATGGTATTTAAATTCGTCCTGCTGGCTGTGATTTCCTGCCCGCGTGTAAAAAATGGCGACCGGGCATTCATTTCCTATATAGAATGGAAGCTCTGACTTGTAAATTTACATCGGACATGCTATACTTGTCGCCGGAATCATCACAATGGAGAGGGTCGCCTTGATCACAACGGTCTGCCTCAATCCGAGCATCGACCAGATGCTCGTCATCGACGGCTTTACTTATGGCGGTCTTAACCGCGTGCAAACGACCCGCCGCGACGCCGGCGGCAAGGGTGTCAACGTCGCCGTAGCGGCTTCGGCGCTGGGCGCGCAGGCGGAATGCGTGGGCTTTATGTTCAAGGAGAGCGCGCGCCTGTTTGAAACGCGCCTGCGCATGAGCGGCACGGCCAGCGATTTTGTCTGGCTGGAGGGCAGCGCCCGGACCAACCTCAAGGTCTTTGACCGCGAGCGCGGCGTGGTCACGGAGTTCAACGAGTCCGGCCGCGAAGTGGGCGCGGAAGACCTTGCGCGCATGACGGAACTGGTCAGGCATCGCGCCGCGCGCGCGGATTTCCTCGTGCTTTCCGGCTCGCTGCCGCCCGGATGCCCCGTGGACTACTACGCGCAGTTGATGCGCGCGGTGGCGGGGGAGGGCTGCCGCTGCGTGCTGGACGCCGACGGCGCGCCCCTGCGCGAGGGTCTCAAAGAGCGCGCCTGGATGCTCAAGCCCAACCGCGCCGAGCTGGAAGCGCTCACAGGGCGCACGCTTGGCGACATCCCCGCCGTGCGCGACGCGGCGCGGGAATTGATCGCCGGCGGCGCGACGGTGGTGGCGGTCTCTCTGGGCGGCGACGGCGCAGTGATCGCCGATGCGCGCGAGGCGTTTTTCGCCCCGCCGCTGAAGATCGAAGTGCGCTCCACCGTGGGCGCGGGCGACGCCATGGTGGCGGCGCTCACCAGCGGTTTCGCCGCGGGCAAGGGGCTGGAAGAAGCCTTCCGCATGGGCGTAGCCAACGCTTCGGCCATGTGCATGACGCAGGGCTCCGAGCCGCCCGCCCGCGAGGACTTCGAGGCTCTTTTGCAAACTGTGCAAACGGAAAGGATCTAATTTTGGTATGAAACACGACGGACACGGCGCGAAGAGCGCCTTGAGCACCACCCGCGTAGTGGTGTTGGGGTTTGCCTTCGTCATCCTCATGGGCGCCTTGCTGTTGACGCTGCCCATCTCTTCTGCCAACGGCGTCAGCGTCGGCTTTTTCGATGCGCTGTTCACCTCGACCTCCTGCGTGTGCGTCACAGGTCTGGTGGTGGTGGACACAGGCACGGCGTTTTCCACTTTTGGCCATGTGGTCATCATCCTGCTGATCCAGATCGGCGGTCTGGGCTTCATGTCGGTGGCCATGCTCTACTTCATGGTGCTGGGCAAGCGCGTGACGCTGGGTACACGGCTGGTCATTCAGGAATCGCTCAACGAGGACCGCATCGGTGGACTGGTGCGCATGATGCGCTGGGTGATCTTCAGCGCCCTGAGCATAGAGGCTATCGGCGCCATCCTCCTTTCCACGCGCTTCATCCCCATTTATGGCTTCGGCAAGGGGCTGTGGTACGGCGTTTTCCACTCCATCTCAGCGTTCTGTAACGCCGGCTTCGACCTGATCGGCGGCTACCGCAACCTCATGCCCTTCCAGTACGATCCGGTGGTCAACCTGACCATCTGCTCGCTGATCATCATCGGCGGCCTTGGTTTTGCCGTGTTGCAGGATGTCAAGCAGAACGGCGGCAACTTCAAAAAGCTGCGTCTGCACAGCAAACTGGTCATCGTCTTCACGGCCATCCTCCTTCTGGGCGGCACGCTCATCGTACTGCTGGTGGAGTGGTCGAACCCCGCCACGCTGGGGCCGATGAACTTCTTCCAGAAATTGCAGGCGGCCTTCTTCCAGTCGGTGACGCTGCGCACGGCGGGCTTCAACACCATCGACCAGGCCTCGCTGCTGCCGGCAACGAAGATGATCTCGGTCATCCTCATGTTCATCGGCGCGTCTCCGGCCTCCACAGGCGGCGGCGTCAAGACCTCGACCATGGCGGTGCTGTGCCTCAATGTGCGCATGGTGGCGCGCGGCCGCACCGAGATCGCGGCCTTCCACCGCACCATCAACCGCGAGACCATGCAGCGTGCGCTGGCCATCGTCATGATCGGTCTGTGTGTGCTTCTGGGCGAGATCTTCGCCCTGACCATCCTTGAACCGCAGGCAGAGTTTTTGGATCTTGCCTTTGAATGTGCCTCGGCGCTGGGCACGGTGGGCGTGTCCTCAGTAGGCACGCCGACGCTGGGCGGCGTATCCAGATTCCTGCTCATTTTGGCAATGTACATCGGGCGCGTCGGGCCTCTGACCCTGACCTTGGCGCTCGGACACAAACAGGCACAGACCAAGGACGCGTTCCGCTACCCCGAAGAGCGCGTATTGGTCGGCTGACGGAGGGAGATACGGTTATGGTTAGAAAGCAATTTGTAGTGGTCGGACTCGGGCGCTTCGGCGCGACGCTGGCGGTGACGCTGTGCGCGAACGGCGGCGAGGTGCTGGCCATCGACATCGACGGTGAGCGCGTGGAGCTTTTGCGCGACAATGTGACCCACTGTGTGGAAGCCAACGGCATGAATCGCGAGGCGCTGGTGCAGCTGGGCGTGCGCGATTTCGACGTGGCTGTGGTCGCCATCGACGGCGATCTGCGCGCCAGCTGCATGACCACCATGCTGATGAAGGAACTGGGCGTCAAATACGTCGCCTCCTGCGCGCAGGACGAAGTGCATGGCCGCATGCTCACCAAGCTGGGCGCGGACAAGGTCATCTTCCCCGAGCGCGATATGGGCAAGCGCGTGGCGCATAATCTCATGGCCGGCAACATATTGGATTTCATAGAGCTGTCCCCGGATTATTCGATGGTTGAGATACAGGTGCTGCAGGAGTGGAACGGCAAGACCCTTGCCCAGCTCGACCTGCGCAAGCGCTTGGGCATCAACGTCATCGCCATCCGCCGCGACGGTCAGGTGGACCCCTCGCCGATGCCGGGCACGGTGCTTTCCAGCGCCGACCGCATGCTGGTCATGGCGGGCCAGGACATCATCAAAAAGCTGGGGCTGGCGTGATCCCACGCGCCCCGGAAGGAGCGCGCATGGCCAAATGCCTCATGTTGAGCGACGCCGAGGGCTGTCTGCCGGCGCTTCGGCCGCTTCTTGAAACGCGTGGACTCATCGCCGTGCCCGAGCCTGTGGACGCAGAGCTGTTCTGCGCCCGCGAGGCCGGGCGCGGCCTTTTCTTGCTCGGAGCGGGGGAGGGCTGCACCCGCGCCCTCTTCCTTGCCGAGCGCTATCCCGTGCAGGGGCTGATCCTCATTGGCCGTCCGGCGCGTCCGCGCCCCGCTTCGCCCCTGTGGCGGCGCGTGGAGCGCGATCTGTTCAGCGTGGTGTGCGACGTGCTGGTGATCCAGCCGCTCGCGGACCGTGCCATGCCCCCGCGCGCGGCGGAAACGGTGTTGCGCGCGGTCAGCTCGCGGCGCAAAGAGCGGCTGGATATGGGGCAAGACCGTGTCGATCTGTGGACAAACTGCGCACATCTGCTCGCGGAGGCCATCGCGGCCTTCATCTGCCCGCAAAGCAACGGAAAAATACTTGCACTTAAGGCCGATCCGTGGTAAGATAACCAACAGGCGACCATCTTCGCCAGTCCGTTTTTTCGGGAGGATATGCTTATGGACAGGAAGCTACGAAAGTTCGCGGCGCTGCTTGCCGTACTGTGCCTGACGCTCACGGGCTGCAATCTCATCGGCGTCGATCCGCTCATGCAGATCGCCGAGGACCGCGCCGCCGTGAGCGACGTCTACGAAACGGTGCTGGCGGAATACGATGGCGGCACAGTGACCGTCGCCGACATCATCTATGACTTCAACTATCAGTGGTCGTACTACTACCAGCTCTATGCCATGGCCGGCATGGAACTGGACGAGGAGACCGTGGCCATGCTGCGCGACAGCTGCGTGGACGCGGCCGTGCAGCGCGCGGCGCAGGGCGTGGAAGCCGAACGCCGCGGCATCGCTCTGACAGAGGAAGAACTTGCCGAGGCCGAACAGACGGCCCGCCAGCTCTACGATGAGAGCTACGCCTCCTTGCTCAGTCAGGCGACCGACGCCGACGAGGATGTGCGAGCCGCGCGCACCGAATACGAGCTTTACGCCAGCGGGCAGGACTACGAGACCATCCTCGCCTACTATACCGCCGAGGCCCTCAACTCCAAACTGCGCGAGCAGGAGGACGCCGGGATCACCGATCCGGGCGAGGAGAGCATCGAGCAGGCCTACGACCAGCGCGTCGAGTCCGACGAGGCCAACTACGCGGACAGCCCCGCCAGCTTCGAGAGCGCCATGACCAGCGGCACGCTCGTCACATGGATGCCGGAGGGCTACCGCACCGTCAAGCACATACTCGTCATCCCCGACGAGAGCGTGCTGACGCCCTATCAGGAAGCCAAGAGCGAGCTGGATACCATGCAGAGCGAACTCGATTCCCTCAACGAACAGCTGCTCGCCGCCACGGACGATGACCCCGCCGAGGGTGAAGAAGCCGCCGATCCTGCGGCCCTCGAAACGCAGATCGCCGCGCAGGAGGCAGCCATCGCCGCCGCCGAGGAGGCTCTCCAGCCTCTCGCCGACGCCTGCTTTGCCGATGTGCAGGATACGCTCGACGAGATTCAGTCCCGTCTGGATGCCGGCGAGGACTTCCAGACCCTGATCGACGAATACGGCGAGGACCCGGGCATGCAGAACGAGCCGACCGCCACGGTGGGTTACTACGTTTCAGCAGATTCCACCACTTGGGACACAGCCTTCCGCGACGCGGCCATGCTGCTGAGCAACGTGGGCGATGTCTCCGAGCCGGTGCTGAGCATGAGCGGCGTACACATCATCCGCTACGAAAGCGACGTCACCCCCGGCCCCGTGCCGCTTGACGACGTTCGCGACCAGCTCTTCGACGAGGCGCTCACCGCCGCGCGCGAGGAACACTACGGCGCGCTGCTCGACGAATGGGTAGCGGCCATCCATCCCGTTTATCACTACGACGCATGGGAGCCGCTCGCTTGATACAGGAGGAAACAGCATGCAGTACGTACAGCTCGACAGGATACCCCGCCCGGTCTCGCGCCTGGTCTTTGGCTGCGCCTTCCCGGCCATGATTGCCGGCGAGGACCAAAGCCCCCTGCTCGACCGCGCCTTCGCCGCCGGCATCACCGCCTTCGACACCGCCGAGAACTACGGCAAGAGCGAATGCGTGCTGGGCGCGTGGATGGACGCGCGCAAAAACCGCGATCAGGTCACCGTCATCACCAAGGGCTGCCACCCCTACGGCCACCCGCGCGTGAACCCGGAGGACATGCGCCACGATTTCGCCCAGTCCCTCGAACGCCTGCGCACGGATCATGTGGACATCTACATGCTCCACCGCGATGACCCGCAGCGCGGCGTGGACGAGATCATGGAAGCGCTCAACGAGTTCGTCCGCGCCGGTCAGGCCCTGCGCATCGGCGCGTCCAACTGGACGATGGCGCGCGTGCGCGAAGCCAACGCCTATGCCCACGCCCACGGCCTCGAGCCTTTCAGCGTCATCAGCCCCAACTATTCGCTGGCGCGCCAGATCGGCGATCCGTGGGGCGGCTGCACCACGCTCTCCGGCGAGGAACACGCCGCCGACCGCGCTTGGTGCAAGCAGGAGGGCATCGCCGTCATCGCCTATTCGTCCCTGGCGCACGGTTTCCTCTCCGGCAAGGCGCTCAGCAGCGAGCCGGAGCGGCTGGAGGCGTCGCTTGATGAAAGCTCCCGCCGAGGCTACTTCTACCCCGAGAACATCGAGCGCCTGCGCCGCGCCGAGCATCTGGCGGCGCAAAAGGGCTGCACCGTGGCTCAGATCGCCCTTGCCTATGTACTCACCGACGAACTGGGCATCTTCCCGGCCGTCACCGCCACCAAGGAACATCACCTCGCGGGCAACGTCGCCGCGCTGGACATCGACCTGACGCAGGAGGAGCGCGCCTGGCTCGACCTGCGCGCCTGACCGCAACGCAAGCGCGCGCCAACTGGCGCGCGCTTTGTCGTCCCCGCAAGCAAAGGGAGAAAACGCATGCCCTATTCCATCCTCGAAGGCGAGCGCCCGCAGGCGCGGCCCCATCACCTTTACCACGTTTTCAGCCGCGCGGAATGGGAGCGCTATCCCTTCGCCGCGCCCGAGGACGTTCGCTGGTTTCGCGAAGCGAAGCTCGGCCTCTTCCTCCACGTCGGCCTCTCGGCCATGGGCGGGGTGGACCTGAGCTGGCCGCGCCACACCCACAAGCCCCCGGACGGCGGCGCAGGCCCCGTCCTGGACGAAGTGTACGACCATTGGGCGGAGGAGCTGGCCCTGCCGGCGTTCGACGCCCGCGCCTGGGTGCGCATGGCCAGGGAGGCCGGCATGCGCTATATCGTCATCGTCGCCAAGCATCACGATGGTTTCCACATGTGGGATACCGCCTTTTCCGACTACAAGATCACCAACGCTCCCTTCGGCAGGGACTACCTGCGCGAACTGGTGGACGCCTGCCACGAAGCCGGCATGCGCGTGGGCATCTACTATTCCCAGCGAGACTGGAAGCACCCGGACTACGAGCCGGTGCCGCCGGAACTGGCCGCACGAGCAAGCGGTCAGCGCTTCTGTTGGCCGCAGGGCGAAGAATTGCGCATCACGCCGCGCCACCGCCGCTATATCGAATACCTGCGCGCCACCGTGCATGAACTGATGACCCGCTATGGCAGGATAGACATCCTCTGGTGGGACGCCGCCTGGTGGGGCGGCATGTTTCTCGCCGGCATGTGGGACGCGGAGAACGTCGAGAAGGAGTCGCGCGCGGCGCAGCCGCATCTGCTCATCAACGACCGTGCCAGCCTGCCGGGCGATTTCGATACCCCGGAGGGCAGCGTTGGCTTTTTTCAGAGCCACCGCCCATGGGAGACGTGCATGCCTCTTGGCAGGGCGTGGGCGTGGACAGGCGAGGGCGTCAAGTCCTTCCGCGAGATACTGCACCAGTGCGTGCAGTGTGTCTGCGGCGATGGCAACTATCTGCTCAGCGTCGGCTGCATGCCCAACGGCGATTTTGACGCCCCGGAGAAACAGCGTCTGCGCGAACTGGGCGAATGGCTGGGGCGCTATGGCGAGGCCATCTACGGCACGCGCGGCGGCCCCTGGCTCCCGGGCGCGTGGGGCGGAAGTACCCATCGGGGGAACACCGCCTACCTGCATCTGCTGGGCGCCGCCGCTGGAAAGCAGCTCACCCTGCCACCCATCGCCGCGCGCGTCCTCCGCGCCGAATGCCTCAGCGGCGAAAAGGTCGAGGTCGAGCAGTGCGACGGCGGCGTCTCCGTCCGCGTCGCCGAGGGGCAGGCGGTGGGGGAGGATGTCATCATCCGCCTTGAACTGGATCGGGCGCCGTCCGTACCGTCGCCTTTGCCCGCGCGGGATGCTTTCGCTGCCGCCCCGGCCATGTATGGCTCCTGTGTCTTCGAGCGGACCCTCGATCTGCCCGTCGTTGTCCCGCTTCCGGAAGATCGCCTGCTCACCGGCGTGGTACTCGATCTGCCCACGGAAGCGAGCATCCGAGTCGAGGTGGAATTGCCCGACGGTCGCCGTGAACCACTGCGCACGGAGGCGTGCGCGCACGAAGAGCTGCCAGTGCTGCGCGAAGAAGCAGGCGCTCTCATCGCAGGCCGGGCATGCCGGGCACTGTATTTTTCCGGCGCGCCCTGTCGGGCCACCGTGAAGGTCTACGCCATTGCGCGCGGGGCGTGAGTTTTCCCGCAAAGCGGCGATGCGCCCATCACCGGCGTACCGCCGCTTCATTTATCCCACATTGCGTCATAAAACCCCAAAAATGACGCCATACAGTCCAAAAACCTCTTGACATTGTGGTACAAATATTCTATAATGGTCACCCGGCCACCCGCGCAGGGGCGCGACGCGGCATTCTCTGCAGCCGCGCGCGAAGCATACCGTATGTGCGAGGTGAAGAAAATGCAGAATGCAAACGTCAGTTTTGAAATGGTGCGCTCTCTGGACGAGGCGCACACGCTCATCGAAAAGGCGGATGCCAGCCTGCGCGCCATCGGCTACACGGAACACAGCTATCAGCATGTGACCACCGTGCTTGAGCGCGCCGCCTCCATCCTCACCATGCTCGACTACCCGGAGCGCACGGTGGAACTGGTGCGCATCGCCGGCTACCTGCACGACATCGGCAATGTCGCCAACCGCTGCAACCACGCGCAGATGAGCGCCATGATGGCCTACCACCTGCTCGACCGCCTCGGCATGCCCGTGGACGAGATCTGCGACGTCGTCACCGCCATCGGCAACCACGATGAATCCACCGGCCTGCCCATCACGCCCATGGCGGCAGCCATCATCATCGGCGACAAGACCGACGTGCGCCGCAACCGCGTGCGCTATCCCGTGCTGCGCGTCAACGACATCCACGACCGCGTCAACGGCGCGGTGGACGACGCCGACTTTTACCTCAGCCGCGAGGAGAAGACCATCACCCTCTCCTTGCGCATCGACACCGAGCAGTGCGCGGTGCTGGAATACTTCGAGATATTCCTAAACCGCATGCTGCTCTGCCAGAAGGCAGCCAAGGCGCTCGGCTGCGCCTTCAAGCTGCTCATCAACGGCGCGCTGATGATGGGCTGACGCCAACAAAAGAGCGGTCCGTCCCGCAAAGGGATCGGACCGCTCAGGATGTTGACAAAGTCAACAGACTGCCAGAGCGTTGAGAAAGCCTGCAAGCCAAGGAAGCTGTACTTGCATCCAAGGGAGCTTACATGGACGTAAGTGTCCGCGGATGCAAGTGCAGCTGACGAGGAGATTTTGCCGGTGGCAAAATTTGTCGCCATGGGCGACTGGATTTGACGATCCCGAAGGGCTCGGCAAATCCACCGCCGGAAGCAAAAATCGCTTCTGATTTTAAATTTATCAGAGCGATTTTTGCGGTTGTGGGCTTTGTCAGCGCTCTGAGCGGTCCGTCCCGCACAGGGATCGGACCGCTTTTTCCCGCCCGTCAGCGCGCGTAGACCGTCCTGCCACCAACGATGGTGCGCAAAACCTCAAAGCGCTGGTCGCAGAGGACGATGTCGGCGTCCTTGCCCACCTCCAGCGAGCCCTTGGTCCCGTCCACGCCGATGCGCCTTGCCGGCGTCAGGCTGGCGGCGTTCACGGCCTCCCACGGCGCGAGCGCGGTGTTGCTCAGCAGGTTGCGCACGGCCTCGTTCATCTTCAGTACGCTGCCGGCGATGGTGCCATCCGCCAGGCGGCACTCGATGCCCTTGACGAAGATCGGCTGCCCGCCCAGCGTATACTGCCCGTCCGCCAGCCCGCCCGCGCGCGTGCAGTCCGTGATCAGCACCATGTGATCGCCCTTCATCCGCGTCACCAGCGGGAAGAGGTGGCGGCTGACGTGGAAGGTATCGGCGATCAGCTCGCAGCTGACGCGGTCGTCGGTCAGCGCCGCGCCCACCACGCCCGGCTCGCGGTGCGAAAGCGGCGTCTGGGCGTTGAACAGGTGCGTCACATGGCGCACGCCGGCTTCGATGCCCGCGACCGCCTGCGCGTAGGTGGCGGCGGTGTGGCCCATGGAGATGAGGCACTTGCCCGCCATTTCGCGGATGCAATCGAGGTTGCCGGGCTCCTCCGGGGCGATGGTGAACACGCGGATCACGTCCAGATGCTCCTGCAAAAAGGCCGCGTCTCCGGGGCGTATGTTCTCCGCCGCCTGCGCGCCCTTCCTGGAGGGGGCGATGAACGGCCCCTCGGCGTTGGCCCCCAGCACGCGCGCGCCCGGCCAGTCCGGCCGCAGGGAGGCCTCCATGGCGGCGCGGATCTGCTGGAACGCGGCGCGCAGTTCGGCGTAGGAAACGGTCATCGTCGTGGGCAAAAAGGCGGTGACGCCGTTTTTCGCCACGCCCTCGGCCATGGTGCGCAGCCCCTCAAAGCTGCCGTCCGAGGCGTCCGCGCCGAGATAGCCGTGTATGTGCATGTCGATCAGCCCTGGAAGCACATACGCGCCCCCGGCGTCGATCCTCGCCGCGCCGGCGGGCACGTCCCCGGGCGCAACCAGCGCTTCGATCTTTTCTCCAAACAGCAGACAGGCATTTTCCACGGCACGGTCGGGCAGCAGCACGCGGCCGTTGACGATGGCTTGCAGCATGATCTCTTTCCACCTTTCCAACAGTCATGGCGCAAGGCGCCACCCATATTCTAACAGCGCAGCGCGCAAAAATCAAGCCGTGACCATGGCGCGTTCGCAAGCGAGAATTTAACGTATCCCGCGGTTGTATTTGTTTCCCATGTGAACTATAATTTAATCGTATACACTTCGGGGCCGAAGCTCCGGCCCGCCGCAGGACATCGTTACAGGAGGAAAAGACCATGGGGATCAAGATGATCGTTCTCAATACCCCCGAAGACGTCGGCAGCTTTGCCGCGGACCTTTTTGAACTGGAGATCAAGGCCAGGCCCGCCTGCGTGCTGGGCCTGGCGACCGGCTCCACGCCCCTGCCGCTCTACCGCCAGCTCGTCGCCCGCTGCCAGGAGGGCCGCATAGACTTCTCCCGCGTGCGCACCTTCAACCTCGACGAGTACGAGGGCCTTGCTCCCGACCATCCGCAGAGCTACCGCCGCTTTATGCAGGAGAACCTCTTTGACCACATCAACATCAAGCCGGAGAACACCCACGTGCCGGACGGCCTCGCCGCCGACCCGGAGGCCATGTTCGCCGACTATGAGCGCCAGATCGCCGATTGCGGCGGCGTGGACGTGCAGCTGCTGGGCATCGGTCACGACGGCCACATCGGCTTCAATGAGCCGGACAGCATCTTCCCCTCGATGACCCACGGCGTGGACCTCACCGAGCAGACCCGCGAGGCCAACAAGCGCTTCTTCGCCTCCATCGACGAAGTGCCCCGCCGCGCCTACACCATGGGCGTGGGCACGGTCATGGCCGCCCGCAGGATCGTCATGGTCGTCACCGGCGCGGACAAGGCCGACATCCTCCGCCGCTCCTTCTACGGCCCGGTGGATCCGCAGGTCCCGGCCTCGGTGCTGCAGTTCCATCACGACGTCGTCCTCATCTGCGATCGCGCCGCGGCGGGCAAGTAATTCGGACAGCGGACGCATCCATCATCCCAACGGCGGGCACACAGGTGTCCGCCATTTTCTGTTTAATTGTCGAACGGCGCGATGATTTGTAGGGCAAATGCGCGTTTTCCGGCGCTCGCACCGCGCGCGTGGACGGGGGAGAGGGGAGAGGCCTCCGCCTTTTTGCGCCCCGCCGCGTTTCGCCGCCGCGTTTCCGCCCTCGCCGAAGGCTCCATCGCGCGCCCCGGCGCGTCAAAAGCCACGCAGGCCGCGAAAACACGGCCCCAAAGCGCCTTTTAACGGAAACATATGACAAGCGACGCCCCGCGTCCCCGGCACTTCTTTCATTTCGGGGCAAAATGGCGCTTTCTCATTTGTCTGAAATAGCAAAAACGCACAAATAAATTTTGTGTTGACAATCGCGGATGTGTGTGCTACAATAAAAATGTAGAACAAATATCGCGAACGCAGGAAAAAATCAGAAAGGGGATCAAACTATGAAGAAGCTGTTGGCATTGTTGCTCGCGACCGTCATGGTGCTGTCCGTCGCTGCCCTTCCGGCGCTGGCGGAGGAGCCCGCCGCGGAACAGACGCTCTATCTGTATCAGGATGAAGGCAATGAGAGCGTCCAGTTCCCGTGGTACAATCTGCGCCTGCCGCAGATCCTCATGTATCGCAGCCTGGTCACTTCCAACGCTGCCGAGACCGAATGGTACCCGGATATGGCCGAGTACACCGTTTCCGAGGATGGCCTGACCTACACCTTCGTTCTGCAGGATGGCCTCAAGTGGTCCGATGGTGAGCCCATCACCGCCGACGACATCGTCTGGAACATCGAGACCGCGCTCAAGGCCGCGCAGGTCGCCTCCGCTTACACCACCTGCTTTGGCTACATTCAGGGCGCCGCGGAATACGCGGACGGCAGCGCGGAGAGCATCTCCGGCATCGCCGTGGATGGCAACACCATCACCATCTCCCTGACTGCTCCCTACGCGTTCTTCCTCAAGAACCTGGCCAACTTCTCCTTCCTGCCCAAGCACTGCCTGGAAGACGTCGATCCGCTCGAGCTTTATCAGTGCGATTTCTGGAAGGCCCCCGTCACCAGCGGCTACTACAAGTTCGGTGAGATGGTCGTCGGCAGCTACTATACGCTCGTCGCCAACGAAAACTACACCGGCACCGCTCCGAAGATCACCAAGGTGATCGTCAACTTCACCGAGAGCGCTCTGACCGCGCTGGTCTCCGGCGCCACGGACTACGCCTTCTTCAACTCCGCCAGCGACCTTGAAGTGGCCAACGCCACCGCGGGCCTGACCGGCTACTACAACGAGTATCTGTTCTACCGTTACTTCATCTTCAACATCGCCGGCGTCGATGGCAACACCAACCCCGCCATGGAGGATGTGCGCGTGCGCCGCGCCATCGCCCTGGCCATCGACAAGGACGCGCTGGCCCAGCTCTACATGGGCGCCGCCACCGCGCAGACCTCCGGCATCCCCGCCAGCGACCCGGACAACACCGGCGAAGGCCTCGGCTACGATCCTGAGCAGGCCAAGGCGCTGCTGGACGAGGCCGGCTGGGATTGGAACTACACCCTGCGTATCCTCTATTACAACAACGACGACACCAGCCGCAATGTCATCGAGGCCGTCGTCTACTACCTCGAGAGCATCGGCATGAAGGTCGAGACCACCTTCTCGCAGGATGGCACCACCGACCTGTTCACCACCCGCGATTATGACATCGGCTTCAAGGGCACCGGCCCCATGGACGCCTACTACTCCGAGTTCGCCTCCACCAGCGACACCTTCAAGAACATCTACGGCGGCGACACGTCCTTCGACGAGGCCATCAACGCCTACCTGTCGGCGACCGCGCCCGAGGATGTGACTGCGTCCAAGCAGGCGCTGCAGACGCTGGAGCTGGAAAAGGTCTACAAGGTCCCGCTGTTCACCATCGGCTACATGAACTACATCAACACCGACCGTGTGGCCATCCCCGAGGATGTCACCGACCTGGGCTGCCCGGGCCATCGCGTGGACTTCGATTTCGAGGAATGGTACATCAAGTAACACCATCAGGCGCGTGAGCGCCAAGGGGGGGATACGGGGCTTGTGTTCCCGCATCCCCCACTTTTTAAGTGGCTCGCCGAAAGAGGTGGACATATGCTGAAATATGCTATCAAGAAACTGCTGATGATGATCCCCATGCTTCTGGTCATCAGCGCGCTGATCTTCTTCGGGATCAAGGCCACGGGCGTGGACCCGATCAACTACCTCGTCTCGCCGGACATGGCGGCCAACACGGAGATGATGGAAGCCCTCCGCGAACACTACGGCCTCAACGACCCCGCCTATGTGCAGTATTTCCGCTGGCTCGGGCAGATGTTGCAGGGCAACTTCGGAAGCTCCATGGTGACCGGCACCTCCATCGCCGAGATCATCGCCAACTTCCTGCCCCCGACGCTGCTGCTCTCCTCCGTCTCTCTGGTGCTTGCCGCCATTCTCGGGCTGGTCATCGGCCTTGTTTCGGCGGTAAAGCAGAATGGTATCGTTGACTATATCGGCCGCATACTGGCCGTTCTTGGGCAGGCCATGCCGCAGTTCCTCATCGGCCTGATCCTGCTCCTCTTCTTCTCCATCCGCCTTGGCTGGCTGCCGGCCACGGGCATGTACTCCGCGGGCGCGACGAACACGTTTGTGGACGTCGTCAAGCACCTCATCCTGCCCTGCATCGCCATCACCATCGCCATGTGTTCGGTCATCATGCGCTATACGCGCAACTCCATGCTGGATGTGATGAACTCAGACTACATCAAGCTGGCGCGCAGCAAGGGCATTCCCGAGTGGAAGGTGTTCATCAAGCACGGCCTGCGCAACGCCCTGCGCCCGGTGGTGGTCATCCTCGTCTTCCGCATCTCGCTGCTGTTCAGCGGCTCGGTGGTCATCGAGAGCGTGTTCAGCTGGCCGGGCGTCGGCGCGCGCATGACGCAGGGCGTCGTCTCCGGCGACTACACGGTGGTCATGGTGCTGGCGCTGGCGATCGCGGCCTCGGTGCTGGTGGCGTCCTTCCTGCTGGACATCATCAGCGCATGGCTCGACCCGCGCATCCGCATCGGACAGTAAGGAGGCAGCAATGGAGCAGAGCGTAAGAAAAATGCAGACCTCGCTGCGCCGCGAGTACAACCGCCGGCTGATGAAAAGGCAGTTCAACAAGTTCATGGAGAACAAATTGTCGGTCATCGGCACGGCCATCATGCTGATCATCCTGCTGGCGTGCATCATCTATCCGTTCGTCGCCGCGCACGATTACAAGCAGATCGACCTGGCCACCGGCGCCGTCGCCCCAACGGGCGCGCATCTGTTCGGCACCGACCGCCTCGGCCGCGACCTCTTCGCCCGCTGCATGATGGGCGGCCGCTACTCCATCTTCATCGGCGTGGTCAGCGCCCTGGGCGGCGCGGTCATCGGCGTGGTGCTGGGCGCCATCGGCGGCTACTTTGGCGGCAAGGTGGACGCGTTCATCATCCGCGTCACCGAGCTTTTCCAGACCTTTCCCTCGCTGGTTTTGAACATGATCCTTGCGGCGATGCTGGGCCGCAGCATGTTCAACCTCATCCTCATCTTCATCTGCACAGGCTGGATGTCCACGGCCCGTCTGGTGCGCAACGAGTTCATGTCCCTGCGCAACGAGGTCTACGTCAAGGCCAGCGAAGCCTTTGGCATGAGCAAGGCGCGCGTGATGTTCACGCAGATACTGCCCAACACGCGCACGCCCATCATCGTCTCCATCACGGCGAGCATCCCCGGCTACATCCTTTCCGAGTCCAGCCTTTCGTTCCTCGGCCTGGGCGTGAGCGACACGACGCCCACCTGGGGCAACATCATCAACTCCGGAACGAACCTCAGCTCGCTGATGAACTTCTGGTGGCTGTGGCTCATTCCCGGACTGCTTCTGACCATCTTCGTTCTTTCGGTCAACTACTTTGGCGACGGCTTGCGCGATCTGCTCGATCCCAAGCAGGCATAGGGGGGACTACCATGAACAGTTCGCAGTTGCTTCTCAGCGTTCGGGGCCTGAACACGGGCTTTATCTCCGACCGCAAGCTCACGCGCATCGTCAAGGACGTCTCCTTCGATCTGGAACGCGGCAAGGTCATGGCCGTGGTCGGCGAGTCCGGCTGCGGCAAGAGCGTGCTGATGAACTCCATCCTCCGCTTCCTGGGCAAAAACGCCGTCTCCACGGCGGAGCGCATCTCCTTTTACAAGAAAGAAGCGGACGGCTCCATTTCCGAGCAGCGCATCGACCAGTTTCGCAAGCCCAACGGCCCGGAGATGCGCGCCCTGCGCGGCCCGCACATCTCCATGGTCTTTCAGGACCCCATGTCCGCCCTCAACCCCGCCTATCGCGTGGGCAATCAGGTGATCGAGGGCCTGCGCCAGCACTACAAAATGTCCAAAAAGGAAGCCATGCAGAAGGCGCTGGAGATGTTCCAAAAACTGAGCATCCCGGACGCGGAGGCGCGCCTGCAAAGCTATCCCCACGAGTTTTCCGGCGGCATGAAGCAGCGCGTGGTCATCGCCATCGCCATGATCTGCGACCCGGAACTCATTATCTGCGACGAGCCGACCACGGCGCTGGATGTCACCATTCAGGCTCAGATCATGGAGATACTGCAGGGGCTTAAGGAGAAGGACGGCAAGTCCATCATCCTCGTCACCCACAACATGGGCCTTGTGGCGCAGATGGCGGACACGGTGTGCGTCATGTACATGGGCCGCATCGTCGAATCCGGCTCGCTGCAGGCGGTGTTCGACAACCCCAGCCACCCCTACACGCAGGCGCTTTTGCGCTCGGTGCCGGTGCTGGGCATGGCGGCGGGCACGCGCCTGCAGACCATCCCCGGCAGCACGCCCAACCCCAGCGAGCTGGGCGCGGGCTGCGAGTTCGCCGACCGCTGCGAGTTCTGCACAGACGCCTGCCGCGCCAAGGACGTGCCCCTCTACGAGATCGAGCCGGGGCACAACGCGCGCTGCATACGCTACAAGGACCGCCCGGAGGTGCATTGATATGAGCCAGCTGAGTCAACAGGAGAAGACGGCTGTTTTCGACATCAAGAACCTGCGCACATGGTATCCGCTGCGCAAGGGGATGTTCAAGCGCCACGTCGGCGACGTCAAGGCCGTGGACGACCTCAGCCTCACCGTCTACAAGGGCGAGACGCTGGGCGTGGTGGGGGAGTCCGGCTGCGGCAAGTCCACGCTGGGCAAGTCCATCATGCGTCTGGAGAACCCCACCGGCGGCGAGGTGCTATACAATTTCGATGGCGAGTTCAAGGACATCATGCGCTTCGACCGTCAGGAACTGTTCCAGTTCCGCAAGCGCGTGCAGATGGTCTTTCAGGACCCCTACTCCGCGCTCAACCCGGTCAAGCGCGTCTACGATTCCTTCTCCGAGCCGCTCAAGGTACACGGCTACAAGAGCGCCGAGGAACGGCAAGCGATGATCGAGTCCGCCCTCAAACTGGTCAACATACAGCCGGACTACCTGATGCGCTTTCCGCACGAGTTTTCCGGCGGACAGCGCCAGCGCCTGTGCATCGCCCGCGCGCTGTGCATCCGCCCCAACCTGCTCGTCTGCGATGAGCCGGTCTCGGCGCTGGATGTGTCCATTCAGGCCCAGGTACTCAACCTGATGAAGGACATCCAGAAGGAGCTGGACCTGACCTATATCTTCATCGCCCACGATCTTTCCGTGGTCGAATACATGAGCGACCGCGTCGCCGTGATGTACCTTGGCAAGATCGTCGAACTGGCGGACGCGGGCGACCTGTCCCGAAACGCGCTGCACCCCTACACGCAGGCGCTGTTCTCGGCGGTGCCGCTGCCGGACATCCACCAGACCACGCGCCGCACGGTGTTGCGCGGCGAAGTGCCCAGCGCCATCTCCAAGCCCACGGGCTGCGCCTTCCACCTGCGCTGCGCGCACTGCATGGACATCTGCAAGACCGTGGAGCCGGAACTCAAGGCGCACGATGGCACGCATCAGGTCGCCTGCCACCTATATAATCAGTAGTTCAAAGGAGTGACCCATATGGGCACGTATCTGTTTCTGGATCGCCGCCTTTTGCAGCCGCAGGGCATGAGCAACGCGTGTTTGCGCGTCTCCCCCGTGGAAAAGGACACAAAAAACGGGCCGCTGTTCACCGAAGATTTCTTCGCCGACCCGCCGCGCCCCTGGGAAGTGCGCTTCGACAACGGCTATCCCAACGTCATCTACGATGCCAAACAGGGCATGTACCGCTGCTACTACACGCTCTTCTGGCACGATGAGGACGCCGCCGCCACCCCGAAGGCGCAGCGCCCCCTGCGCCACTATCGCCCCACGCCCGGCCGCCGCGTCGGCGTCGCCTATGCGCGCAGCACGGATGGCATCCACTGGGAGAAGCCGGACCTCGGGCTGGTCGAGTTCGGCGGCAATCGCCACAACAACCTCATCTCCACCCTCGCCCACGGCACCGGCGTCATGCTCGACCCGGACGATCCCGACCCGAACCGCCGCTACAAGATGGTCACCAAGGTGGACTTCGCCGGCATGAAGACCAGCCACATGGCCGTCAACTTCTCCCCGGATGGCGAGCATTGGGGCGATATGATCCCCTGGCCGGAACACAACCCGCGCGCCGACAGCCACAACTTCCCCTACTTCGACAAAAAGAGCGGCCTTTACCGCGTCATGACCCGCTGCTGGCGCGACGGCGTGCGCGTGGAGACCAGCTGTGAAAGCGCGGACTTCCTCCACTGGTCCGAGCCGCGCGAGGTGCTGCGCGGCGATGGCTTCGAGCGCCAGATCTACGCCATGCCCGTGTTCATGTCCCGCGGCCTCTACTTCGGCCTCGCCGCCATCTTCCACGAGGGCGACCGCAGCGCCGAGGACTTCGACACCGTGGATTGCGAGCTGTTCTACGCCACCGAGCCGGACATGTTCGACGCCGTGGCCCCCGGCCAGCCCATCATCCCGCGCGGGCAGGGCTATTACCCGCTGGGCGACAGCGATTGCGGCTGCGTCTACGCCTCCGCGCCCGTGGACGCCGGCGATGGCTACTGGTTCTACTACATGGGCGGCAACGGCCTGCACACCGACTTCCGCGAGACTTCGCTGATGCGCGGCTGGATGCGCAAGGACCGCTTCGCCGGCTATGAACAGAAGCGCGAGGACGTCCCCGCCGTGCTGGCCACGGCGCAGTTGCTGCTCGGCGAGGGCGAATTGACCATCACCGCCGACATCGCCCCCGGCGGCTACATCCGCGCCGGCCTGCGCTCTGCATGGAACGAGGCGGAACTGCCCGGCTTCGGCGAGGCCGATTGCGCGCTGGAAGAGATCGGCGCGGGCCTCTACCGCGTCCGCTTCAGCGGCGACAGGGCCGCGCTCAGGCAACAGCCCGTCTGTCTGACGCTGCGCTTTGGCGGCGCGCGCATTTTCGCCCTCGGCGGCGATGTCACGCTCTACGCGCACCGGCTCTGGGAAGGAGCGGCGGAAAAGGCTTGAACAAATACGGAGGTCTGCTATGAAGGATTGTAAACAGCAATGGTGGAAGGATGCCCGCTTCGGCATGTTCATCCACTGGGGGCTGTATTCGCTGCTCGGCGGCGAATGGAAGGGCCAGAAGACGCCGCAGGTGGCCGAGTGGATCATGCGCCATCTGCAGATACCCGTGGAGGAATACCGCGCGCTGGCCAAAGAATTTGACCCGCAGGGCTTCGACGCCCGGGCCATCGTGCGCCTGGCGCAGGATGCGGGCATGAAGTACATCGTCTTCACCGCCAAGCATCACGACGGCTTTGCCATGTACCATTCCCGCTGCTCCGCCTACAACATCGTAGATGCCACGCCCTTTGGCCGCGACCCGCTCCGCGAGCTGGCCGACGCCTGCCGCGAGGCGGGGGTGAAATTGGGCATTTACTACTCCCAGGCGCAGGACTGGAACGAGGAAAACGGCCTCGGCTACGGCAAGCCCGACAGCGAGAAGGACTACGGCCAGTACTACCGCGACAAGTGCCTGCCCCAGCTGCGCGAACTGCTCACAGATTATGGCGAGATCGGCTTGATGTGGTTCGATACGCCCATGGGCATGACCGAGGAGGAGAGCCGCGGCATCTACGATCTGGTCAAGTCCCTGCAGCCCAACTGCATCGTCAGCGGTCGCATCGGCAATCAGCTGGGCGAGTACATGAGTACCTCGGACAACTTCGTGCCCACGCTGCCCTATGCGGGCGACTGGGAAGTGCCGGCTACGCTCAACGGCTCCTGGGGCTATAAAAGGGACGACCACAACTGGAAGACCCCGGCGCAGGTGGTCGAGCTGCTCACGCGCGTCAACAGCCGCGGCGGCAACTACCTGCTCAATATCGGCCCGGACGGCAACGGCGTGGTGCCGGAGGAGAGCGTGCGCATCCTGCGCCGCGTCGGCGCCTTCATCCATGCCAACGCCGATTCCTTCTATGGCACCAGAGCCGCACCCATCTACCCCTACGACCTTGCATGGTGCAGGTTCACCTGCCGGCCCTATCACCTCTACGCCCACATCATGGATGGCCGCACCTACGTGCATCTGCCCTGCGTCAATACGCCCGTGCGCTCCGCGACGCTGTTGCAGACGGGCGAAGCGCTGAACTTCTCCCAGAAGCCCCCGTCCAAGAGCGGCGTTTCGCGCCTGTTCGTGGATCTGCCGCCCCGCCCCGACGATTTCCCCGCCTGCGTCATCGACCTGGAACTGAGCGAGGAGAACGTCGAGTTCGACACATTGGACAAGCTCTGACCCCTGCGCCCACCGCAATTCGCGGCGGGCGCTTTCCGTCACGGGCAAAAGAAAAACGAAAGACCCGCCTCCGCGCTGCGTGCCGGAGACGGGTCTGCTTGTGTCGGAAAAGGAAGGGTCAAGCCTGCGCGCGCTCCTCCAGAGCGAGGCGGGCGATGTGCAGCGCGCCGTAAGCGCCGGCCATGTTGCCCAGTTGCGCGCCCACGAGGCGCACGCCGCGATAGCTGGGAATGAGGCGGCCTGGCAGCCGCTCGCGCAGCGCGCCAAGCACATAGGGCTGCTCCGCGACGCCGCCGCCGAGTACGAACAGGCGCGGGTTGAAGATGTGCGTGAGCGTCGCCAGCCCAACCAGCACCTCGTCGATCCATGCGTCCACCACGTGGCGCAGCCCTTCGCGCTTCTCCAGATCGGCAAAGATGGCTCTGCCGCTCGTGTAACAGGCGTCCAGCGTCTGCGCCGAGCGCACCAGAGCGCTGGCGGAGGCGTACTGCTCATAACAGCCGCGCTGACCGCAGGCGCAGGACAGGCCGCCGGGGTGCGTCACCATGTGGCCCACCTCGCCGGCAACGCCGTCCGCGCCGCCATAGATCCGGCGGCCGATGACCACCGCGCCGCCCACGCCGGTGCCCAGCGTCACGCAGAGAAAGTCCTCCACATCGCGCGCGGCGCCGAAGAAGGCCTCGCCCAGCGCCGCGGCGTTGACGTCGTTTTCCACCGCCACGGGCACGGGAAAGCGCTCCTGCAAGTAATCGCGCACAGGAAAGCCGGTGAATCCCGGCACGTTGTCGTTGGCAAAGACGATGCGCCCCCGCGCCGCGTCCACCTGACCGGTGACGGAAATGCCGATGGCGGCAAAGTTGCCCGCGTCGGCAATGACCTCGCAGGCGGCGTTCATCATCGCCGCGCCGCCCTCGCGGCCGTGGGAGGGGCGCTCATCCTGACGCAGCAGATTTCCCTGCGCGTCAAAGAGCGCCGCCTTGATGTTGGTAGCGCCGATGTCCAGCGCCAGTATGTTGTGCATCATCAGCCCTCCGCGCCGGGCACGACGGCGGCAAAGCGGCGGGTGATGAGCATGGGCCGGGTGATGGCGCTGCCCACCACGGCGGTGTGCGCCCCGGCCTCAAACACGCTGCGCAGCTGTTCCGGCGTCCAGATGCCGCCCTCGGCGACCACGGGAACGCCCGCGTCGCGCGCCAGAGCGCCGATCATCTCCACGTCCGGCAGCGCGCGCCCGCGCGTGTAAGGCGTGTAGCTGGCCATGGTGGTGCCCACCAGGTCAAAGCCCAGCAGCGAGGCGCGCATGCCCTCCTCGTAGTTGGAGCAATCGGCCATGAACACGGCCTGCGGATAGCGCTCGCGGCAGGCGCGGAAGAAGCTCTCGAAATCGACCCCGTTCGGACGCGGGCGGTCGGTGGCGTCGGTGGCGATGATGTCCACGCCCGCGGCCACCAGCGCGTCCACTTCCTCCATCGTCGGGGTGATGTAGACGTCGCTGTCCTTGAACACGCGCTTGATGATGCCGATGATGGGCAGATCCACATAGCGGCGGATGTCCTCAATGTCGCGCACGGTGTTGGCGCGGATGCCGGAAGCCCCGCCCCGCTTGGCGGCCAGGGCCATATGACCCATCAGCGAGCGCTCGGGGTCGTAGAGGGGCTCGTCCTCCAGCGCCTGACAGGAGACGATCAGCTTGCCCTTGAGGGCGGCGAACAAAGTCTGCTTATCCATGAAAATGCCTCCTCGGAGCCTTGCTCAAAGCGCCTGCGCCGTGTGCAGCGCGATGGCCTTGTCGATCATTTCCTCGCAGCGATCCACCTGCGGCATGTCCTGCGCGCACAGGGGGGAGAGGGGCGCGCGCACAGAGCCGATGTCCACGCCGCGGCGGCGCAGCAGCTCCTTGATGACGGCGTACATGTTGCCGTGGCAGGAACACAGCGCGGTGATGATGCGGTTGACGTCCATCTGGATGGCAGTGGCGTCCTGCGCGCGGCCGGCGCGGATGAGCGCGTCCATGCGCAAAAACAGCTCGGGCATGGCTGCGTAGGTGCCGCCGATGCCGCCGCAAGCGCCCATCAGGCGGCCGGCGAGGAACTGCTCGTCCGGGCCGTTGAAGACGCAAAGCTCGTCGCCGCCGATCATCTTGAAGGTCTGGATGTCCAGCGAGGGCATGGAGGAGTTCTTCACGCCCTTGACGCGCGGGTTTTGCAGCATCACCTTGAGCAAATTGGGGGTGAGGGCGACGCCGGCCAGCTGGGGGATGTTGTAGATGAAGAAATCCGTCTCCGGCGCGGCGGCGGAGATGGCGTTCCAGTAGTCGGCGATCGAGTACTCCGGCAGCTTGAAATAGATGGGCGGGATGGCGGCGATGGCGTCCACGCCCAGGCTCTGCGCATGCTCCGCCAGCAGGATGCTGTCGCGCGTGGAATTGGCGGCCACGTGGGCGATGATGGTGACGCGCCCGGCGGCGGCCTCCACCACGGCGCGCAGCGTTTCCTTGCGCTCCTCCACGTCCTGATAGATACACTCGCCGGAAGAACCGCACACATACAGGCCCTGTACGCCCTTGGAGATCAGATGCTCCGTCAGGCGCGCGGCGCGCTCGGGGCTGACGTTTCCACGCTCATCATAGCAGGCATAAAACGCGGGGAATACGCCCTGGTATCGCTTAAGATCGCTCATGATAAACTCCTCCTTGCTTACTTTGTAGCGCAAAGAATGGGTATTCCCTGCGCGGTTTGTAGGATGTTTTGCCATCGCTTCGGCTCAACGCGGCGCGTCCCATTTGCCGGGCGCGTACTTGCCCGTGGAAAAGTGCGCCAGCATGGCGGCGTAGAACGCTTCTTCATTGCGCGCCTCCAGAGCGCGCAATATGGCCTCGTGATCGACGATGGTCTCCGGCTTGAGCAGCAGTTTTTCCTCGGGGCGGAAGATGGAGTCCACCTGCCAGATTGCCTCCATCATCGTCAAAAGCGTCTTGTTGCCCAGCGGGGTGAACATGGCCATGTGAAAGTCGTGGTCGGCGTCGAGGGTATAGAGCTGGTTCTCCTGCCGCTCCTTGAAGTGGTCCAGCCGCGCGCGCAGATCGCGCACATGCTCTTCGCCCAGCACGCGGAACGCCTCGCGCATGTAGCCCAGTTCCAGCTTTTTGCGGATGTTGAGCATCTCCAGAATGGCGCGTTCGCTGTCGTCCGCGGTGGAGAGCAGCACGTTCTGGAAGATGAAATCCAAACTGAAGGGACACACCGCCGTGCCCCGCCCCGGGCGGGAGGAGACGATGCCCATCAGCTCCATGGCCTTGATGGACTCGCGCAGCACATTGCGGCTGACCCCGAGCTTTTCGCAAAGCTCCTTTTCCGTGGGGATCAGGTCTCCGGGCTTTAGGTTGTTGCGCAGTATGTGGTCGCGCAGCTCCCGGAAGACGCGGATATAGAGTTTCTCATCGCGTTGCTTTGCCATAGCATCCCCTTTCGTCCCGGGCTTGAGACGGCGCGGCGCCCGGGCGCATGGCCATTTGCCAAACGATCGCAAAAACTGTGCAGACCGCTGTATCCCATGACTCCATTTTACCGATAATAGACCGAAATGTCAAGAAGTTTGTAGTGCAAGTTTGTAAACAACGTTCGCGCCCCGCCCGCGCGGAGAAAACGCGCGCCATCCCGCGCCCCCGCGCGGACATATACAGAACCTTTACGCACTTTTTTGTCGCGCGGAGAAAAAAACCCTTGACTTTTCCCCCGCGTCCGTGGTATAATATCATTCGTCGCGTGGGGTTATAGCTCAGTTGGTTAGAGCGTTACGTTGACATCGTAAAGGTCAGAGGTTCGAGCCCTCCTAACCCCACCAGCAAGCCGCCTGAACGTCAGGCGGCTTTTTCATATCCATCTTCTGTACAAGCGCCCTCCCGAGGCGCGATGAAGGGCGCTCCGGGGCACAAAAAAGCCGCCTCCTCTCTTTATCAGAGGAAGCGGCTTTTCACTTGCCGTCTCAATCCGCCAGCAGCACGAGCACGTCGCTGATGCAGGTACAGGCGTCGCCAGTCCCGCCGTAGACGGAGCTGATCTCGATGGTGAGAAAGTCCGTCACCACGGGGCTGGAAAAAAGCACCACCTGTTCGCCGCGCGCGTCGTCCAGCCGCACGGTGCAGTCGCTCTCCCCGGCCACGCTGACGCGGATATCCGCCGGGCGGCCGTTGGCGTTGTAGGCGTCCGCGGAGCGCTGATACCCGGCGCGGATGGCGAAGCCCGCCACCTTCTGCTCGCTGAAGAACAGCGACAGCCATTCGCCCTCGCCCGCGCCGCTGACGCCCTCCGCCCAGGCGGTGGCGGGGTCGGCGTCGCTGGCGTTGGCGGCGGCGTAGTAGCCGTACTGGTCCACCTGCTCGCTGGAAGCGTAGGCCTCAATGGCGGAAGCGTCCAGCCGCGCGCAGCCGGGGTCGGAGGCAAGGCGCATGGAGAAGGGCGCCGGCTGCGTGGAAAGGTAGTCGGCGTGTACATAGCCGCGCAGACCGGCGTATTCCACGCGGTAAAAGTCTCCCTCGCGGCCATAGGCCACCACCTGCTCGCCCAGCGGGACGCGCGCAAGCACCTGCGCGGAGGTATCCGGCGCGGCGCGCAGGTTCACATACTCATTGCAGTTGACCACATACATGGCCGCAGCGTTCGAGCCCGCCCAGCCCGCATCCTCCGCGGGCGCGGCGTCCGGCGCTTCTTCGGCTGCGGGAATTTCCGGCGCGGCGTACCATTCGCCGCCATTTTCCGCAGCGGCGGGCGCGCCGTCGGCGTCCCAGGAGCCGGCATAGGCCGCGGGCGCTTGCTCCCAGCTCTCGCCAAAGCTCCAGCCCTCCGCCGAAGCCGGCAGGCAACCAAAGAGCGACAGCGCCAACAATACCGCGATGCCTTTCACAGGCGTCCCCCCTTTCGTAAGTTCGTATCTCTTAGACGCAGGCGCGGGCAGGAAGGTTCACTCCGCGCCAAACACGCGCTCCGCCGCGCGCACGGTGGCCATGGCGTCGCGGGCGTAGAAGTCGGCGCCGATCTGCATGGCATAGTCCTCGGTAAGCACCGCTCCGCCGACGACGATCTTCACATTTGCCTTCTCGCGCAGCAGGCGAATGGTCTTCTCCATGCTCTCCACGGTGGTGGTCATCAAAGCGCTCAGGCCCACCAGCGGCGCGCCGCTTTGCAAAGCGGCTTCCAGCACGGCCTCGGGCGGCACGTCCTTGCCGAGGTCCACGACCGTGTAGCCGTAGTTTTCCAGAAGTGCGCGGGCGATGTTCTTGCCGATGTCGTGGATGTCGCCCTGCACCGTGGCCACCACCACCGTGCCCTTGCCCGACTGTCCGCCCGCGGCGGCGATGCGCCCGCGCACGGCCTCGAACGCCGCGCCCGCGGCCTCGGCGCTCATCAAAAGCTGCGGCAGGAACACGGTTTTTTTCTCAAACCCTTCGCCGACTTCGTTGAGCGCGGGCACCAGCTCGCCCTCGACGATGTCCATCGGCGCGCGCGCTTTCAAAAGCTCCTCGGCGGCCGCGCGCGCCTCCTCGCGCAGCCCGCGCAGCACCGCCTCGCGCAGCGTCAGTGCCGTCGTGGGCTTTGTGGGCGCGGCCTCGGCCTCGGCAAAGCGGGCGATGTAGTTTCCGCAATCCGCGTCGTAGCCAAACAGCACGCGGTGGCAGGCGGCGGCGTCCATCAGCCCCGCGTCGAGGGGGTTGACGATGCCGGCGCTCAGCCCGCGCGAAAGCGCCTCGGCAAAGAAGGCCGCGTTGAGCCGCGCGCGCGCAGGCAGGCCAAAAGAGACGTTGGAAACGCCCAGAGAGGTACACAGCCCGCGCCGGGAAAGTTCGGAAAGCGCGTCCAGCGTCGCCAGCGCCCCGCCGCCGGTGGAAACGGACATGGCCAGCGGGTCGAAGATGATCCGCTCCGGCCCGATGCCGTAAGTTTCCGCCTCGGCGAGGATCTTTTCCGCCACGGCCACGCGCCCGGCGGCGCTGTCCGGGATGCCCTCGTCGTCCAGCGTCAGGGCGATGAGTACCGCGCCATACTTTTGCGCCACCGGGAACACCGCGTCCATGGAGGCGCGCTTGCCGCTCACGGAGTTGATCAGCGGCCGACCGTTGTAGAGCCGCGCCGCGCGCGCCATGGCCTCGGGGTCGGCGGAGTCGATCTGCAAAGGCAGCGGCAGGACGGCCTGCAATTCCTGCACGGCGCGGGGGAGCAGGGCCTTTTCGTCGATGCCCGGCAGACCAACGTTCACGTCCAGCACGTCCGCACCGGCGTCCGCCTGCTTCGCGCCCTCGCGCAGCACATAGCCCATGTCGTTTTCCCGCAGCGCGCGCTTGAGGTTCGGCTTGCCGGTGGGGTTGATGCGCTCGCCGATGAGTACCGGCGCGCCGCCGAACTCCACCGCCCGCGCGTAGGAGCAGATCACCGTGCGCCCCGTCGCCTTTGACGGCGGGGGAGATATGCCCGCCACGGCCTCTTTCAGCGCCGCGATGTGCGCAGGCGTGGTGCCGCAGCAGCCGCCCAGCAGCGCCGCGCCACCCTCGGCCAGTTTGCGCGCGGCGGCGGCGAAATCCTCCGGCGAGACGCGGAACTGCGTCTGCCCGCCCACCACCACGGGAAGCCCGGCGTTGGGGTTGAAGGCGAGCGGCACGCCCGCCGCCGCGCGCAGCTCGGGCAAAAGCGCCAGCATCTGCTCCGGCCCCAGCCCGCAGTTGAAGCCCACCGCCTCCGCGCCCAGCGATTCGGCCACCGTCACGGCGCTCAATACATCCGCGCCGGTGAGCATGCGCCCGCTCTCGTCAAAGGTCGTCATCGCCACGATGGGCAGGGTGCTGACCTCGCGCGCCGCCAGCAGCGCCGCCTTCAACTCGTATACGTCCGTGAACGTCTCAAACAGCAAAAGGTCGGCCTCCCGCGAAGATTCGATCACCTCGCGGAACAGCGCCACAGCCTCTTCAAATTCCAGATCGCCCACGGGCTTGAGCAGCCGCCCCAGGGGGCCGATGTCGGCGGCCACATAGGCCTCGCGTCCGCTCGCGTCCACGGCTTCGCGGGCGATGCGGATGCCCGCGCGCACCACCTTGGCCGTATCATCGCCGAACTTCAGGCGGCTGACGCCAAAGGTGTTGGCCTGTATGATGTCCGCCCCGGCGGCGGCGTACTCGGCATGGATGGAGCGTACCACCTCCGGCGCGCGCAGGTTCATGTTGCCGGGCAGCTCGCCCAGCTTGAGGCCGCGCGATTGCAGCATCGTACCCATGGCGCCGTCCATCAAGAGCAGCTCCCGGCCCAGCCGGTCGCGGAAATTCTTCATATGGTCATCCTCCTGTTGGGGCAATCGGTCTTTGCGCAGGCGGCGCAGCCGCCCACATGCGAGCCGGGTACGTCCGACAGGCCGGCGATGGCGGTGACGGACTTTTCCGGCAGCATCATATGCGTTTGCGTCAGCGAAAGGCCCAGCCGCTTTTCCAGTTCCAGCAGAGCAAACATCGCCCGCTGGTGCGATATATCCAGGTCGCCGTACCCGGGGCTGAAGCGGGGGCGGAGGTACAGCCCCGGCGCTTCCCGGCGCAGGCCGTCCTCCATGCCGTCCAGGTATTCCTCCAGATAGGCAGCGCACCCCGCCTGCCACACGGCGGCGCGGGGCAGGTCGAGCGCGGAAAAGCGGCGCAGGCGGCGGTCGGCCTCCGCGCCCAGCGTGGCGGCGAGGAAGAACGCCTCCCCGCAGCCGCAGAGGTTTTTGGCAAGGGCGCTGCTTTCAAACACATGCCCGCCGGCCTCCACGCGCCCCTCCGATACTGCGATGGGCAGCCGCCGGTACACGCCGCGCGGCCGCACATCCTTGCGCAGCTCCGCCTCCACGGAGGCGATCAGCGCCATCAGTCGCTCGTCCGCAGTGGCGTTGCCCAGATAGCGCAGCGTTTCGCGCTCAAAGGCCGTCACCGGAAGATCTCCGAAAGATTGCCGATGATGCGCCCGGCGATGTCCGGCTGATTCATCGTATAAATATGCACGTGGCTGACGCCGTTGGCAATGAGGTCGATGATCTGTTCGGTGGCGTAGGCGATGCCGGCCTGCTTCATGGCGGCGGGATCGTCGCCAAAGCGGTCGACGATGGCGCGGAAGCGCGGCGGCAGGTTGGCTCCCGAGAGGGCGAAGGTGCGCTTGACCTGCCGGACGTTGGTGATGGGCATGATGCCCGCCACCACCGGCACATTGATGCCGTGCTTGAGCAGGCGGAAGAGGAAGTTGTAGAGTATGTTGTTGTCAAAAAACATCTGCGTGGTCAAAAACGCGCAGCCGCTGTCCACCTTTTTGCGGATGCCGTCGAGATCAGCCTGCTTGTTGGGCGATTCGGGGTGCCCCTCGGGGTAGCAGGCGCCGCCCACGCAAAAGCCGCCGAAGCGGTTGATCTCCTCAATGAGGTCGCTGGCGTGGGCAAAGTCCGCGCAGGCGGGCGACCCGTCGGCGGGCAGATCGCCGCGCAGGGCGAGTATGTTCTCCACGCCCGCCTCGCGCAAAAGCGACAGCGTGCGGTGGATCTGCGCGCGCGGCGTGGACACGCAGGTGACGTGCGCAAGCGCGGTCACGCCATTGTCCTTCTGCACGCAGCGGGCGATCTCCACGGTGTGGTCGCCGGTCGAGCCGCCCGCGCCGCAGGTGACGCTGATAAACGAGGGCCTGAGGCGCGCGATCTCCGCCACAATGCGCTCGGTATCGCGCAGAGGCTTGCCCAACTTGGGCGGAAAGAGTTCGCAGGAAACGGTGACGTGGTCGCTGTTGATGATGTCGAGAACGCGCATGGCGGTGACCTCCAAAGTAAACTCACCTTATTGTATAATATTCCGCGGCAAAAAACAAGCGCCCGCTTGAACGGCGGGCCAAAATCTGCTACAATTTACAGGAAAGGCAGGGAAATGTCCGTGGAAACCATCACCAGCGTGAAAAACCCGCTCGTCGCCTCGCTGCGCGCGCTCAAAACCGCCAAGGCGCGCAGGGAGACGGGGCTGTTCCTCGTCGAGGGCGAGACGATGCTCAACGAGGCGCTTTCCTCTGGCCTCACCCCCCGCGCGCTGCTTGCGGAGGCGGAAACGCCCCTTGCCGCGCGCTTTCCCGAGGCGCGTCTGGTGACGCGCGGCGTGCTGGAGGCTGTCTGCGATACAAAGACACCGCAGGGCATGTGCGCCGCCTTTGAACTGCCCCCGCCCCGCGCCCTCTCGGACGCGCCGCAAACGCTGGTGGCGCTCGACGGCGTGCAGGACCCCGGCAACGTGGGCACCATCTGGCGCACGGCGGACGCGGCGGGCCTGGGCGGCCTGCTGCTGGGCGCGAACTGCGCCGATCCGTACAGCCCCAAGGTGCAGCGCGCGGCCATGGGCTCGGGCTTTCGCCTGCCGGCCATTCCCGCCGACCCGCTCTGCGAGGCGCTCGCATTCCTGCGCGCGCGCGGCTGGATGGTAGTTGCCTCGGCGCTCGACGGCGCGGACTTTTACCAAAGACCCGAAGTGGGGGAACGCTTCATCCTCGTCATCGGCAGCGAGGCCCACGGCATCTCGGACGCAGTGCGCGCACAGGCCGACGCGCTGGTCAAGCTCCCCATGCGCGGCCGCGCCGAATCCCTCAACGCGGCGGTGGCGGCGGGCATCATGATGTACGAGATGACGCGCTCGTGAGCAAGCAAAACCCCCCGAAAACGAGGTCTGACAAAACGCCCGAGGCGCGAAACCTCGGGCGTGCGTTTGTCAGACCTCGTTCAGCGGAATGAACTTTTCAGACTTGTATTCCTCCCGCCCGGCGCGAATGATCTCCTTTTCTTCGTCGGTCAGGTCGGTTTCAACTGCGATCTCATCATCCGTCAGCAGGCGCAACAGTGGGCGCAGCGCCGCCAGTTTGGAATCCGGGAGCCTGTCTATGCAATCCTGTACTTCCCTGCGCAATTCGGACATGTTATCGCCTCCCCTTATAGATCTGCCCGCGCGGTCCTATCTCATACACGACGATTTCGTTTTCCGTGATGTCAAACAGCGCCCTGTACCCGCCAATGCGCAGCCGATAGCCGTCCCGCCCGGCCATTGCGCGAATATCGCCTTCGGGCGGCTCTTTGGCGAGGCCTTCCAATACTTCAATTATACGCCCTTTCAGCGGTTGATTCAACCTTTTCAGGTACTTTGCCGCCTTTGGGGATAAAACAACATTCATCTTTTGCTTCCTCCCTCGCCTCGGGCCGCGCCGCAAGCCCCTTACAGGCCGGCAAAGCCTTGCTCCTGTGAATATTCTAACACAGGATGAGCGTTTTGCCCAGTACCAGATCAAGCAAAGATATTGCGCTGATTTGCTGCGCCGCCACTGGACACCAGGCGCTGGTATTCCAGAACAAGTCACAGGCTTCAACTGCGATAAAACGCCGATTTTGAGCAAGCAAAAACCCCCGAAAACGCAATGTTTTCAGGGGTTTTCCATTGGCAGGGGCAGAAGGACTCGAACCCTCAACAAAGGTTTTGGAGACCCACGTGTTACCATTACACCATGCCCCTATGTCGTTAGCCATACCGGCGAACAAAGGATATTATACAGGAATCGCGCGCAAATGTCAAGAAAATTCGCCCGCCGCGCAAAGGGAAAATTTCAAAATTAACACTTTGCCGTCCGTCGACGCGCGTTTTCGGGCATCGCACTCCGCCGCGTTCACACAGGAACGGAAAAATAAAGGATATGCCGCATGCGAAATGGCAAAATTCAGCCACTTCGCAAATTTTATTGCAATATATATGTTCAAACGCGCGGACTTATGATATAATCGACATATCCTCAGGCATATGGCTTTGGGGAACGAAAAGGCCGGGAAAGCCGTCCAACGGGGAAATACGGGCGTTTTTCGGCCTGCTGGCCGCATTGTGATATATACGAACCTATATATATAGCGCGGGGGACGCGCGGAAAATGGGGGACAGAGCATTGGGCAAGATGTTGAGCTTTCGCCGCGGCGTGCATCCGCGCGAGGGCGTGGAGGAAAAGCGCGCCACGGGGGCAAAGCCCATCGAGGCCATGCCCGCGCCGGAGTTGGCGGCGGTGCCGCTTGTGCAGCACGCGGGCGCGCCCTGCAAGCCGCTGGTCAAGCCGGGCGAGCGGGTGTGTCTGGGGCAGAAGATCGGCGAGGCGGACGGCTTCGTCAGCGCCGCCGTCCACGCGCCGGTCTCGGGCAAGGTCAAGGCCATCCAGCCGCGCTTTATCGCCGGGGGCCGCCGCGTATCTTCGGTCATCATCGAAAACGACGGCCTGGACGAGTGGGATGCGTCCATCGCCCCGGTGGAAAACGCGGACGATCCCGCGCAGTTGCTCGCGGCCATCCGCGCCGCCGGCGTGGTCGGCATGGGTGGGGCGGCGTTCCCCACCCACGTCAAGCTCTCGCCGCCCAAGGACAAGCCCATCGACACGGTCATCCTCAATGGCGCGGAGTGCGAGCCGTTTTTGAGCGCCGACCACCGCGTGATGCTGGAAGAGGCGGACGCCGTGCTGGACGGCTTGCGCCTGGCGGCGAAGATCGTCGGCGCAAAGGCGCTGTATATCGGCGTAGAGGACAACAAGCCCGACGCCGCCGAGACCCTGCAAAAGGCCGCGGGGGGCGACGCGCGTGTGTTCACCGTGCAGGCTAAGTACCCGCAGGGCAGCGAAAAGCAGCTCATTCAGGCGCTCACCGGCCGCCGCGTGCCCTCCGGAGGCTTGCCCATGGACGCGGGCTGCGTGGTGATCAACGCCTCCACCGCCGCGGCCATCTCCCGCGCCGTGCGCGAAGGCAGGCCGCTCATCGAGCGCGCGCTCACCGTGGATGGCGAAGTGGGGGAGAGCAACAATCTGCGCGTGCGCATCGGCACAGAGATCGGTGCGGTCATCGCCTTCTGCGGCGGCGCGAAGGAAGGCGTGAACAAGGTCGTCCTCGGCGGGCCGATGATGGGCCAGTGCGCCTTCGATCTGCAAACGCCCGTCACCAAGGGCGTCTCCGGCATACTGCTCTTCCGGGACAATGAGACGGAAAAGCCGCTGGGCAACTGCGTGCGCTGCGGCGGCTGCGTGAACGTCTGCCCGGTGGGGCTGATGCCGCTGACGCTCTACGCCCTTTCCCGCAAGGGGCTCTACGAGCGCGCGCGCGACGCGCAGCATCTCATGGACTGCATCGAGTGCGGCGCCTGCGCCTATCAGTGTCCGGCGCGATTGCCGCTGGTGCAGTATATCCGCGTGGCCAAGGGCGCGCTGCGGCGCGCGCAGGCCCGCGCATAGCCATTCAGACCATTTCGCAGGAGGGGAAAGTCGCATGGAGGATATGGCCCTGAAGCGCGCGTCGTCCTCGCCGCACATCCATGCCGGGCGCACCGTGCAGGGGTTGATGCTCGAGGTGATCGTGGCGCTGGTGCCGGCGGGCGCGTTTGGCATCTGGTATTTTGGCTGGCGCGCGCTGCTCATCATCGCGGTGTCGGTCCTGTCGGCCGTCTTCTGGGAGTGGCTGTACGGCCGCGTGGCGAAAAAGCCCTGCACGGTGGGCGATCTGAGCGCCGTGGTCACGGGCATTCTGCTGGCCTACAACCTGCCATCGAGCGTGCCTGTGTGGATGCCGGTGATCGGCACGCTGCTGGCCATCGTGCTGGTGAAAATGCTCTTTGGCGGGCTGGGCGCGAATTTCGTCAACCCCGCGCTGACCGCCCGCGCCATCCTCATGACCTCGTGGGTGGGCTACATGTCCGGCAGCGCCTATCAGGTGGCCGTGCGGGGCGTGGACGCCATCTCCGCCGCCACGCCGCTGGCCGCGCCGGAAAATTATGAACTCTGGCAGCTCTTCATCGGCCAGTGCCCCGGCTGCATCGGCGAGGTGGGGCGCGTGGCCATCCTCGTGGGCGGCGTCTACCTGATCGCGCGCAAGGTCATCTCCTGGCGCGTGCCGGTGATGATGCTTCTGACGCTCTTTGCCGCCACATGGCTGGCGGAAGGCTCCGCTTACGACGGCCTGTGCGCCATCCTTTCCGGCGGCGCGTTCCTGGCGGCGTTTTTCATGGCCACGGACTACGCCACCTCCCCGGTCACGCCGGTGGGCAAGCTCATCATGGGCGTGGGTTGCGGCCTTATCACCTTCGTCATCCGCCGCTTTTCCTCCATGGCCGAGGGCGCGAGCTACGCGGTGCTGATTATGAACCTGACGGTGCCGCTCATCGACCGCTTTACCCGGCCGCGCGTCTATGGGGAGGTGAAGAAGCGTGCGTGAAACGGTGAATCTGGGCGTGCGACTGATGCTCTTCGCGCTGGTGGCCGGCCTTCTGCTGGCGGTGGTCAACGCCGTCACCGAGGAGCCCATCGCCCGCAACGAGCGCCTCAAGGCCGACGGCTCCCGCATCGCCGTCATCGGCGACTATGCCTTTGAACCTGTGGATACGGACGTGAGCGGCTACGACGCCATCCGCAGCGTCTACGCGGCGCTGGATGATGATGGCGGCACCGTCGGCTACGTCTACGAACTGGTCAGCCGTGGCTACGGCGGCGACGTGGTACTCTCCGTGGGCGTCAAAGACGGCGCCGTCAGCGGCGTGAGCATCGCCTCCCATGCCGAGACCAAGGGCCTTGGTTCGGCGGATGAAGCGCCGTTTTTGCAGCGCTTCACCGGCCTTTCGCAGCCGGAGGAGGCGCAGAGCGTGGACGCCATGAGCGGCGCGACCGTCTCCTCGGACGCGGTGCGCGGCGCGGTATCGCAGGCGCTGGCGCACGCGCGCGACGTGCTTGGCGCGCAGGAGGTGGAATGATGGACTTGAGAGCCTTGCGCAAGACGTTTCTGAACGGCATCTTCAACGAAAACCCCACCTTCCGCCTGGTGCTGGGCATGTGCCCGACGCTGGCCATCACCTATCAGGCCTCCAACGGCATCGGCATGGGGCTGGCGACGACCTTCGTGCTGGTCTTTTCCAATCTCGTCATCTCGCTTTTGCGCAATGTCATCCCGGAAAAGATCCGCATCCCGGCCTTCATCGTCATCATCGCCACCTTCGTCACCGTGGTGGAGATGGTGATGCACGCCTTCCTGCCCGATTTGTACGACACGCTGGGCGTGTTCATCTCCCTGATCGTCGTCAACTGCATCATCTTCGCCCGCGCCGAGGCGTTCGCCTTCAAGAACCCGCCGCTTTTGAGCGCCGCGGACGGGCTGGGCATGGGGCTGGGCTTTACGCTGGCCATCACGCTTCTGTCCTGCATCCGCGAACTGCTCGGCTCCGGCACCATCTTCGGCACGCGCTTCATGCCCGAGTGGTTTGAGCCGATGGCCATCGCCGTGCAGCCGGCGGGCGGCTTCATCCTGCTGGGCCTGACGCTGGCGGCGGTGACGGGCATCGCGGCCCGCTCGCAGAAACGGAAGGAGGCGGCCAAGTGAACCTCATCCTCATCTTCGTGGGCGCGGTGCTGGTCAACAACTTCGTGATGAACAAGTTCATGGGCTGCTGCCCGTTTCTGGGCGTGTCCAAGAAGACCGAGACCGCGTTCGGCATGGGCATGGCGGTGACGTTCGTCATCACCATCGCCTCTCTGGTGACCTATTTCGTTCGCCAATTGCTGGTGGCGCTGGAACTGGAGTATTTGCAGACCATCGCCTTCATCCTCGTCATCGCCGTTCTGGTGCAGGTGGTGGAGCTGGTGCTGCGCAAGTTGAGCTACGCGCTTTATCAGGCGCTGGGCGTGTATCTGCCGCTGATCACCACCAACTGCGCCGTGCTGGGCGCGACCATCCTCAACGTGGACAGCGGCTACAATCTCATCGAGAGCGTGGTCAACGGCTTTGGCGCCGCCATTGGCTTTACGCTGGCCATCGTGCTGTTTGCCGGCATCCGCGAAAAGCTGGAAACGTGTGATCTGCCCGACTGGATGCGCGGCTTTCCCGGCGCGCTCATCGCCGCCGGACTGATGGCCGTAGCCTTCTCCGGCTTCGCGGGCCTGATCTGAGGGGAGGGGAAGAGATGGATTTCAAACCGATCCTGACCGCCGCCTTGATGATCGGCGGCATGGGGCTGATCTTCGGGGCGCTGCTCGCCATCATCGGGCGCATCTTCCGCGTCGAGGAAGACCCGAAAAAGACGGCCGTGCGCGAATGCCTGCCCGGAGCCAACTGCGGCGGCTGCGGCTTCGCCGGCTGCGACGCCTACGCCGAGCAGGTGGCCAGCGGCAACGCCCCGGTGGACAAGTGCCCCGCGGGCGGCGACGCCGTGGCGCAAGAAATCGCAAAGATCATGGGCGTGGAGGCCGGCAAGCGCGAAAAGCGCATCGCCACGGTGCGCTGCCGCGGCAGCCTCGACCGCTGCAAACTGCGCTTTGACTACGACGGTCCTCGGGACTGCAAGAGCGCGGCGCTGGTGGCCGGCGGCGACAAGGCCTGCGAATACAGCTGCCTCGGCTTTGGCGATTGCGAGGCCGCCTGTCCCTTCGGGGCCATCCACGTGGTCGAGGGCCGTCTGGCGGCGGTGGACGAGGAAAAGTGCGTCGGCTGCGGCGTCTGCCTCACCGCCTGCCCGCGCGGCGTGCTGCAGCTGATGACCGCCAGCCACCCCGTACACAGCGCCTGCTCGGCGCATTTGAGCGGCAAGGTGGTGCGGCAGGCCTGCACGGCCGGCTGCATCGGCTGCGGCAAGTGCCAGCGCGCCTGCAAGTTTGGCGCGTTGAGGCTGGTGGACAATCTGCCGGATATAGACTTTGACAAGTGCCGCCGCTGCATGCAATGCGTGGATGCCTGCCCCACGGGCGCGATCATGGCCTATGACGATATGCGCCGCCACGCGGTGATCGACTATCCCGACTGCACCGGCTGCGGCGACTGCCAGAAAGCCTGCCAGTTCGAGGCCATTGCCGGCGCGGGCGAGGGCAAGCGCAGCATCATCGAGTGGAACTGCACCGGCTGCGGCGAGTGCGTGGAGGCCTGCACCCACGGCTGCATACAGCTTTTGACCGGCAGGGCCTTCCCCTTCCGCAAGCGATGACCACAGTTTCTTGGCCGCTCCCGCGCGCGAACGCGAGAGCGGCTTGCGCTGCGCACAGGGGTGCGCACGGCTCGCCCCGCCCAAGGCGGGGAAAGGAGGAAAACGCATGGATAAAGGAGGAAAATGCATGGATATGAACAAGGTACTCAAACGGCTGCTGCTCTTTTGCCTGACGGCGGCGCTCTTGCTGCTCCCGGCCTCCGCGGAGACCTTCGCGGGTGCGCAGGACGCGGCTTTCGCCGATGCGCAGGCCGTGATCCTCTTTACGACCGACGTACATTGCGGCGCCAGCGATGGCCTTGGCTACGCGGGCGTGGCCGGCGTCCGCGCGGCGCTGGAAGAAGCGGGCAAGGACGTGCTGCTCATCGACGTGGGCGACGCCATCCAGGGCGCGCCGCTCGGCTCGCTCTCCGAGGGCGAGTATGTCACGCGCATCATGAACGAAATGGGCTACGACGCGGCCGTGCCGGGCAACCATGAGTTCGATTACGGCATGGCGCGCTTCCTCGAACTGGCCGAAAGCGCCACGTTCCCCTACGTATCGGCCAACTTCATGTCGCTGGAAACGGAAGAAAGCGTCTTCCCCGCCTGGGTGACGCTCGAGGCCGGCGGCTGTCAGATCGCCATCCTCGGCATCTGCACGCCCAAGACCATCACCTCGTCCACGCCCGCCTACTTCCAGAACGAGGCCGGGGAGTTTATCTACGGCTTCTGTCAGGACGACACGGGCGAAGCCCTCTACGCCTGCGTGCAGGCGGCGGCGGACGAGGCCCGCGCGCAGGGCGCGGATTACGTCATCGCCGCGGCGCATCTGGGCATCGACATGAGCGCCTCGCCGTGGACGAGCAGCGAAGTGATCGCCAACACCACCGGCATCGACGCCGTGCTGGACGGCCACGCCCATCAGGTCATCGAGTCCGAATGGGTGAAAAACAAGGACGGCGAGGACGTGCTGCTCACCTCTCCGGGCACGAAACTGGAGCGCATCGGCGCGGTGTGCATCGGCGAAGACGGCAAACTGACCGCCGTCTCCATCGACGCGCTTGCCGACGGCGTGGCCGACGCCGATATGGCGGCCTTCGTCGCCGGCATCGAGAGCGAACTGGCCGAAGTGGTCGAAACGGTGGTCGCCACCAGCGAAGTCGATCTCGTCATCGAAGACCCGGCCACCGGCGCGCGCATCGTGCGCACGGCGGAGACGAACCTCGGCGACCTCTGCGCCGACGCCTACCGCGCCGTGACGGGCGCGGACGTGGCCATGGTCAACGGCGGCGGCGTGCGCGCGGCCATCCCCGCCGGCGAGATCACCTACGGCGACATCATCAACGTCCATCCCTTTGGCAACGAGGTCTGCATGGTCGAAACCACCGGCGCGCAGATCCTCGACGCGCTGGAGATGGGCTGCAGCGCCCTGCCCGCCGAGTTCGGCGGTTTCCAGCAGGTCAGCGGCCTCACTTACGAGATCGACATGAACGTCGATTCCACCGTGGAGCTGGATGAAAACGGCATGTTCGTAGGCGTCACCGGCGAGCGGCGCGTGCAGAACGTCTACGTGGGCGACGAGCCCCTCGACCCGGAGAAGACCTACACCCTCGCTTCCCACAACTACATGCTCAAAAACGGCGGCGACGGCTTCAACATGTTCGTCGGCGACGAACTCATCCTCGAGGACATCATGCTCGACAACGAAGCCCTGATCTCCTACATCGTCGATACGCTCGGCGGCGTCATCGGCGAGGACTACGCCGATCCCTACGGCCAGGGCCGCATCGTCGCCATTGCCAAGGAATAATTGGGAGGACCGACAAAACGCCCGGGGCTGCCGCAAAGCAGTCCCGGGCGTTTCCATGTCCAGCGTCCTTACGCCTCCTGATAGCCGATGCTCTCAAGGAAGCGCAGGAATCCGGCGCGGCCGTTTTCGTCGTGCTTGTACACCCCTGCGTCGGCCAGCACGCGGGCGCACTTTTTGCCAAGGCCGCGACGCACCGTGCCGGTGGGGTCGTCCTTGGCCCCGGGCTGGGCGCGCAGTTCCTCCGTCCAGGCGGCGTGCGCCTCGGCCACGGGCGTTCCCTCCACCAGGGCGCGTTCCACCTCGGCCAGCTCCTTCTTCAGCCGTCCGGGGAGGATGAACAGGCCCATCACTTCGATCAGGCCGATGTTCTCCTTCTTGATGTGGTGCAGTTCCGCGTGCGGGTGGAAGATGCCCAGCGGATGCTCTTTGCTGGTGCGGTTGTTGCGCAAAACGAGGCTGAGGCGGTACTTGCCGCTTTCCATGCGCAGAATGGGCGTGATGGTGTTGTGCGGCTGATCGGTCTCGGCATAGATGTCGCAGGCGGGGTCAGACCACTTGCGCCAGGCGGCGAGCATCTCGTCGGCAAGGGCGATGAGGTCTTCGCGCGAAGCGCTCTCCAGCCGCACGCAGCTCATCGGCCAGTCGGCCACGCAGGCGCTCACGCCCGCGCGCGGCTCCTTGAGGGCGATCCACACGCCCGCCTCGTCCATGGGGAAGCGGTGGTTGCCGCCCTGGAAGTGGTCGTGGGAGAGGATGGAGCCGCCCACGATGGGCAGATCGGCGTTGGAGCCGATGAAGTAGTGGGGGAACTGATCGACGAAGTCAAACATGCGCACAAAGCCGTCGTGGGAGATGCGCATGGGCACGTGTTCGTCGTTGAGTACGATGCAATGCTCGCCGTAGTAGAGGTAGGGGGAATACTGCATGTGCCAGCGCTTGCCGTTGAGCGTCAGCGGGATCATGCGGTGATTCTGCCGCGCGGGGAAGCCGATGCGGCCCGCGTAGCCGGGATTTTCCGGGCAGAGCATGCACTTGGGGTAGCCGGTCTGCTTGGCGCTGCGCTGCGCGGCGATGTCGCGCGGGTCCTTCTCCGGCTTGGAGAGGTTGATGGTGATCTCCAGCTTTCCGGCCTCGGTGTCCTCGAAAAAGCGCATGTTTTTGGCGATGCGGTCCACCTTGATGTAGTCGCAGTCGCGGCAGAGCTTGTAGAACCACTCCGTGGCCGCCACGGGGCCATCTTTCCCGTACAGGGCGAAGAAGCGCTCGCGCACGCGCTGCGGGTCGGGCGTGAGCAGCCCCATCAATCTGGCGGAGAACAGGTCGCGCCGCTCGCCGCTGTCCTCGATGACGCCCCGCGCCGCGGCGTCGTCGGCCAGTGCGTCGAGCATCTGCGTGGCCGTCTCCGGCGCGGGGACGGCAACATAGTCGATCTCCTCCGGCGCGTCCATGCGCATGGCCTCCAGCAGTCGGTTGACGTAAAAGGCCCGGTCCTGCGCCTCGATCAGCCCCTTGGCGATGGCAAAGTCTGTCAGGCGGTAGATCCATTCCGTCACATGCATATCCATCGTATCACCTCATCCATATTATCCAATAATATGATGCTTTTGTCAATTCCAGATGCGTACATTTTGCGCGGCAAAGCGCAGCCTTCCTGCCTTTGGCGAACGAACGAAGCGCGCTCCCCGCGAAAACGATGACAGGCAGGGCTTGCGGGGCGGTATTGCTTCCCGTGATTTGCCCCCACACAGGCAAAATAGCCTTTTCACGCCTCAAATTAACATACAGAGCTTGCGGTTTGGCGAAATTTGGATTAAAATGAATCCAAACGCACATTCCAAGGAAGAGAGGTCGATCAAGATGGATGTCCGCGCCCTGCTCAACGCCAACGACGCCCGACTGCGCGCCCTCTACGGCGGCGAAGTGCCCGCCGCGCGCTACGAATCCCTGGCCGACGCTTTCCGCGCGCATTTTTCGCGCGAGCCGCAGGCTTTCGTCTCCGCCCCCGGGCGCACGGAGGTCATCGGCAACCACACCGACCACAACCTCGGCCGCGTGCTGGCGGCGGCGGTGGATCTGGACACCGTTGCGGCGGTCGCGCCCACCGATACGGGCGTGGTGACGCTCTGGTCGGCGGGCTACGACCAGCCCTTCGTGGTCGATCTTTCCGATCTTACCGTGCGTGAGGCGGAAAAGGAGACCACCTACGCCCTCATCCGCGGCGTGGCCGCGCGCCTCAAGGAACTGGGCTACAAGGTGGGCGGCTTTGACGCCTGCGTGACCAGCACCGTGTTCAAGGGCTCCGGCCTTTCCAGTTCGGCGGCCTTTGAGGTCATGCTCGTGGCCGTGTTCGACGCCCTCTACAACGGCTGGGTGGTGGACGCCAAGCTGCGCGCCCAGATCTCCCAGTACGCCGAGAACGTCTTCTTCGGCAAGCCCTCCGGCCTCATGGACCAGATGGCCAGCTCCGTCGGCGGCCTGGTGACCATCGACTTTTTGCCCGAGGACCCGGACGTGCGCGCCATCCAGTACGATTTCCAGAAGAAGGGCTATGCCGTCTGCGTCGTCACCGTCGGCGGCGACCATGGCGATCTCACCAGCGAGTACGCCGCCATCACCACCGAGCTGCGCGAAGTCTGCAAGGCGCTGGGCGTGCGCGTGCTGGCGGAAACGAACGTCGAAGCGCTCAACGCCGCCCTGCCCACGCTTAAAAACCATGTGCCGGACCGCGCCCTCCTCCGCGCCTTCCATTTCTTCGACGAGACCGCGCGCGTGGGCGAGGCCGTGGCGGCGCTGGAACGCGACGACGTGCGCTCTTTCCTGGGCGCGCTGGTCGCCTCCGGCGAGAGCAGCTGGAAACTTCTGCAGAACCTCTACGTGCCCGGCAGCAGCAATCAGGAAATGCCGTTGGCGCTGGAGATGAGCAGGCGCATGCTGGCCGGACGCGGCGCGTGGCGCATCCATGGCGGCGGCTTTGCCGGTACCATCCTCGCCTTCGTGCCCATGGACATGCTCGACGCCTACCGCGCGCAGATGGACGCCGTCTTTGGCAATGGCGCCACGGTGGCGCTCTCCATCCGCCCCGAGGGCGCGGTGGTGCTTCAGTAAGAGGGGAGGAAACGTATGCTCCTCATCCGCAACGCCCGCCTCTTCACCATGGAGGGCGACGGCTACATCGACGGCGGCGACGTGCTTATTGACGGCGGCAAGGTCGTCGCCACGGGCATGAACCTGTCCGCCCCCGGCGCGAAAGTCATCGACGCCCATGGCGCCTACGTGACCCCCGGCTTTGTCGATCCGCATACGCACATCGGCCTCTGGGCAGACGGCGAGCGCGACGACACCGGCGACGGCAACGAGGCGACCGACCCGGTCACCCCGCAGTTGCGGGCGCTGGACGCGGTCGATCCCGTCGATCCCTGCTTTGCCGAAGCCTGCCGCGCCGGCGTGACCAGCGTGGCCACCGGCCCCGGCAGCGCCAACGTACTCGGCGGCCAGTTCCTCGCCATGAAGACGCACGGCCGGTCGCTCAGGGAAATGCTCATCAAGGAGCCTCTGGCGATGAAGGCCGCCTTTGGCGAGAACCCGAAGATGGTCTACGGCGCAAGCGGCAAGCGCCCCAGCACGCGCATGGCCACCGCCGCCGTGCTGCGCGAGGCGTTTTACGAGGCGCGCGAGTACATGGAAAAGCGCGCCAGCAGGGACGCGGACAAGCGCCCCGCCTTCAGCCTCAAAAACGAGGCGCTGGCCAAAGTGCTGCGCCGCGAACTGCCGCTGAAGATGCACGCCCACCGCGCCGACGACATCCTCACCGCCATCCGCTTGGCAAAGGAATTTGACCTGCGCGCCTCGGTGGAACACTGCACAGAGGGCTACCTGATCGCCGATGAATTGCGCGAGGCAGGCGTGGGCATCATCCTCGGCCCGCTCCTCTGCGACCGCAGCAAGCCGGAACTCAAGCGCCTGTCCATGAAGGCCCCGGCCATCCTCCACCGCGCCGGCGTAAAGTTCGCGCTGATGACCGACCACGGCGTCATCCCCGAGCAGTATCTGCCGGTGGAAGCGGGCCTCTGCGTGCGCGAGGGCCTGCCGGAGATGGAGGCTATGCGCGCCATCACCATCAACGCCGCCGAGGTCATCGGCCTTGCGGACCGCATCGGCTCGCTCGCGCCCGGCAAGGACGCGGACCTCGCGCTCTTCGACGGCCATCCGCTGGAAACGCGCACCCACACATCCTTGGTGCTGGTCGGCGGCGAGGTCGCCTACGAGCGCAACTGACAAAACGACAGGAAAGGACTTGGCGACATGGCTCTGCGCTTGAAGACGCGCTCGGAGGACGATACCTTCGCCCTCGGCCGGGCGCTGGGCGCGTTTTTGCGCCCGGGCGACGCGCTGCTGCTCTCGGGAGATTTGGGCACGGGCAAATCCGTGCTGGCCCGGGGCGCGGCGCGCTCGCTGGGCGTGGAAGGCCCGATGCCCAGCCCTTCCTTTACCATCCTGTTTCCCTACGAGGGGAAATGCCCCGTCTACCACTTCGACCTCTACCGCCTCTCCGGCCCGGATGAGTTCGAGGCCGCGGGCCTCTACGAGTGGTTTGGCGGCGCGGGCGTGTGCTTGGTGGAGTGGCCGGAGACGGTCGATCTCGACGCGCGCCCCTGCGTGCGCCTGACGCTGCGCCGCGCCGCAGAAGATGGCGCGCGCGATGTGGAACTGGTAACGGACGGCGTGCCGCTCAATGAGGCCGCGTTCGCCCCGTGGCGGGCGGAACAGGCCTGAAAGAAAGCGCGGACGATGGAGGACGAACGATTGAACATACTGGCAGTGGACACTTCCGGCCCGGTGGCCGGCTGCGCGGTGATGCGCAATGGCCTCATCGCCTATACGGCGGCGCTGCGCGTGGGGCTTACCCATTCGCAGACCATTTTGCCCGCCGTGGACGCGGCCCTGCGCGCGACGGGCCTGCGCTGCGAGGATATGGACGCCTTCGCCGCCGTCACCGGCCCCGGCTCGTTCACCGGTGTGCGCATCGGCGTGTGCATGGTCAAGGGCTTCGCCCACGCGGTAAACAGGCCCTGCTGCGCCGTCAACGCGCTGGAAGCGCTGGCGATGAACGCCGTGGGCTTTGCCGGCCTCGTCTGTCCCATCCTCGACGCCCGGCGCGGTCAGGTCTACTGCGCCGCCTTTGACACATCCTCCGGCCGCCCTGCGCGTATGCTGGAGGACGCGGCCCTGCCGCTGGAAGCGTTTTTGCAGGCCCTGCCGCCGGACGCGCCTCTGGCGTTTCTGGGCGACGGCGCGCCCGTCCATGGCGCGGCCATCCGCGCGGCGCTGGGGGAGCGGGCCATTGTCCTGCCGCCCAACCTTTCCGACCTGCGCGCCGACGCCGCCTGCGTGCTGGCCGCCGAGCGGCGGGAGGACTGGATCGAGCCCGCGCGCCTCGAGCCGCGCTACCTGCGCGCGCCGCAGGCCGAGCGCGAGCGCGCCGAGCGGCTGAAAAAGGAGGCGGGCGCGTGACGGAGATAACGCTGATGCGCGTGGAGGACGTCGAAGCCGTACACGCCATCGAGGAAGCCTGTTTCGCCACGCCATGGTCGCTGGCGTCCTTCCTCTACGAAGTGACGGAAAACCAGTGCGCGCGCTATCTGGTCATGCGCGAGGACGGCGAGTGCGTGGCCTACGCCGGCATGTGGTTCGTGCTGGACGAGGCGCACGTCACCAACATCGCCGTGCGCCCGGACCGCCGCGGCAGGGGCTACGGCACGGCCATCACCAAGGCGCTGGTGCAGCTGGCGGCGGACAGCGGCATGACGTGGATGACCTTGGAATGCCGCCGCTCGAATCTCATCGCCCAGTCCATCTACCGCAAGCTCGGCTTTGTGGACGTGGGCTACCGCAAGCGCTATTACGCCGACAACAACGAGGACGCGCTGCTCATGGCGCTGGAAAAATTGCCCGAGGCGCACCCGGAGAACGACCCCTGCCTGCACAGGGAGGAAGAAAAGCGCTGCTAACGGCGGTTTTACCCGCCGGGGCTGGACAATCCCCGCAAACTGCGCTACAATGTTTTGGAGGCTTGGATGTTTTTTGACAACGCGGGCGTGAAGCTGTATTATGAAAAGTCGGGAAGCGGCGCGCCGCTGCTGCTGTTGCACGGCTGGGGCGGCAGGGCAGACAGCTTTTTGCCGGTGACGCGCGATTTTTCCCAGGCGCGCACCGTCTATGCCGTCGATTTTCCCGGCCACGGCAACAGCCCGGAGCCGCCCGCGCCCTGGTCGGTGACGGAGTATATGGAACTGATCTGGGCGTTCATCCGCCGAATGGATATAACCGGGTGCGACATCATCGCCCACTCCTTCGGCGGCCGCGTGGCGCTCCTGCTCGCCGCCGAGCATCCCGAAGCCGTGCGCCGCATGGTGCTTACCGGCTGCGCGGGCATCAAGCCCCCGGCTACGGGCAAAAAGACGCTGCGCACGCGCGCCTACAAGACCCTGCGCGCGCTTGCCGACAACGGCCTTACCCGCCGCCTGATGGGAAAGCGCGTCGATGTCTGGCGCGAAAAGCTGGTGCAGAAGTTCGGTTCCGCCGACTACAAGGCGCTTTCCGCGACCATGCGCCCCACCTTCAACCGCGTCATCGCCCAGGACCTGCGCGGCGTGCTTCCCCGGATAAAGGCCTCCACGCTGCTCATCTGGGGCACGGAGGACAGGGATACGCCCCTGTGGATGGGCGAGGTCATGGCCAAGGAGATCCCCGACGCGGCGCTCGTGCGCCTGGAGGGCTGCGGCCACTTCGCGTACCTTGAAAAGTACGCGGACTTCCGCGCCATCGCCTGGAAATTCCTCATTGGATAGGAGCAATGTGTAGCTTATGCCATTTACGCTGATCCGCATCGTGCTGGTGGCCGCCTGTTGCGCGGTCGCCTGCCGGCACTTCGTCCACATGCTGCAGCTGGAGAGCTATCAGCTCCCCGGCTATCGCCGTTGGATGAGCCGCAATCGTGACAGACAGCTGAAAAACCTGCTCGTGGGCCTCGTCAGCGTCGTACTCAGCTGGTATTTGCCGGTGTTCTTCTCGCTGTTCATCACCGAGCGCGTGCGCCGCGAAAGCGTTGCCCAGTGGGTGATGCTGGCGCTGTTCGTGGTTGTCACGGCGGTGCTGGCCGTGTTCGATCTGCGCGCGCCGGCGAAAAAGCCGCTGGTGTTCACGCGCCGCGTGCGAAGGCTCTACGGCTTCATCGTGCTTTTGTGTCTGGCCGGCTCGGCGGTGCTTTCGCTCATCTCCCTGCCGCCGTATCTGCTCTACGCCGGCAACTGCTATATCGTCATGGGCGCGGCGGCGCTGGCCCAGCCCTTGGAGAACCGCATCAACGGCCAGTTCTTCGAGCGCGCGCGCAAGAAGTTGGAAAGCCGGCCGGACCTTATCAAGATCGGCATCACCGGCAGCTATGGAAAAACCTCCACCAAGTTCGTCCTGCGCGACATCCTCTCGCAGAAATACCGCGTGCTGGCCACGCCGGCCAGTTTCAACACCCCGATGGGCCTTTCGCGCGTCATCAACGAGCAGCTCAAGGGCGAGCATCAGATCTTCATCGCCGAGATGGGCGCGCGCCACGTGGGCGACATCAAGGAACTGTGCGAACTGGTGCATCCCAAATACGGCCTGCTCACCAGCGTCGGCCCCCAGCATTTGGAGACCTTCGGCTCCATCGAGAACATCGCCGGCACCAAGTACGAACTCATTGAGGCCCTGCCCAGGGACGGCATCGCCTTCTTCTCCTCGGACGGCAGCTATGTGGACCGCCTCTTTGCCAAATGCGAGCGCGAGAAGTACCGCGTGGGCTTCAATCCCGACCGCCAGCCCTACATGCTGGCCACGGACATCGAGGTCGGCCCCCAGGGCAGCCGCTTCACCCTCAAGTGCGCCGACGGCGAATCGCTGCGCTGCCGCACGAGGCTGCTTGGCAGGCACAACATCCAGAACATCGCCCTGTGCGCGGCGGTGGCCCGCAAACTGGGCCTGACCATGGAGGAGATCGCCCGCGGCGTGCGCATCATTGAGCCGATCGAGCATCGCCTGCAGCTGATCCCCGGGGCCATGACCGTCATCGACGACGCCTTCAATTCCAACCCAGCCGGCTCGCAGGAGGCGCTCAACGTGCTGTCCGGCTTCCCCGGTCGGCGCATCATCGTCACCCCGGGTATGGTCGAGCAGGGCGCGAAGGAGGACGAACTCAACTACGCCTTCGGCACGCAGATGGTCAACTGCGTGGACGTAGCCATCCTCGTCGGCCCCAAGCACACCAAGCCCATCCGTCAGGGGCTGATCGACTCCGGCTTCTCCCGCGACGACATACACGTCGTCTCCGAACTGGACGAGGCCAGCGCGCTTTTGCGCGTCATCGGCAAGCCGGGGGATACGGTGCTGTTTGAAAACGATCTTCCCGACAATTACACAGAGTAGCGACAGGGGAGGGCATATCCATGTACAATATCGGCGTGATTTACGGCAGCCGCACCTGCGAGCATGATGTCTCCATCATCTCCGCCCTGCAGGCGGCGCAGGCGCTGGATACCAAGAACTACAACATTACCTATATCTACATCGGCCGTGAGGGCACGTGGTACACGGGCGAAGCGCTTGCCGACGTCAAGTTCTATGAGCATTTCGACGCCGCGAAGCTCACGCGCGTCCTGCCCGCCGGCGAAAACGGCAAGCTGGTGCTATACCACCTGCCGGAGAAGAAAAAGCTCTTTGGCGGCGCGGCGGCGGAGCGCGTGGCGGTGCTGGACGTGGTCATGCCCGTCCTCCACGGCCTCAACGGCGAGGACGGCACTCTGCAGGGCATGCTGGAACTGTTCGACGTGCCCTACACCTCGGCCGGCGTGATGGGCTCCGCCGTGGGCATGGACAAGATCACCATGAAGCTGCTGTTCAAGGGCTGCGGCTTCCCCGTGATCGAGGGCGTGTGGTTCGACCGCGGCCGCTGGAGCCGCGAGCGCGACGGCGTCATGGACGAGTGCGAGGACAAACTGGGCTTCCCGCTCATCGTCAAGCCCGCCAACCTCGGCTCCTCCATCGGCATCAACATCGCCCACGACCGCAACCAGCTCGAAGACGCCATCGAGACCGCCGCCGCATATGACCACCGCATCCTCGTGGAAAAGGCGGTATCGCCGCTGCGCGAGGTCAACTGCTCTGTGCTGGGCTATGGCGATCATGTGGAAACTTCAGAACTGGAAATGCCGGTGACAAAGGAGGAGTTCCTCACGTTCCGGGGAAAGTACATGTGCAACGCCAAGGGCGCGGGCGGCATGGCCTCGCAGGTGCGCCTTATCCCCGCGCCCATCAGCGAGCAGGCCGCCCAGACCGTGCGCGACCTCGCCGTGCGCGCCTTCCGCGCCATGGACTTGAAGGGCGTGGTGCGCATCGACTTCATCTTGGACGAAAACGAAAATGTCTTCATCAACGAGGCCAACACCATTCCCGGCTCGCTGGCCTTCTACCTCTGGGAGCCGAAGGGCGTTTCCTTCTCCGCGCTGCTGGACGGCATGGTGGAGTGCGCGTTCAGCGCCTGGGCCGACCGCAAGGCCTCGGTGTTCTCCCACGATTCCACGCTGCTTGCCAACATCGTCCACGGCAGCAAGGGCGCGAAGGGCAAGTTGAGCCACTAGGAGGCTGCCATGACCAGACTTTGGGTGCGATTGATGAAAAAGCACCGCATCGAGCGCCAAATGACGGTGGAATGCGCCTTCGATGGCGCGCACGAGGCGCTGGACGAGGCTTGCCACGCGCTGGACGTGCCGCGGCCCATCTGGCTGCCCAAGAACGAGCGGGAATTTGCCTCCTTCCGCATGACCGCGTTCACGCAGGATCACTTCGTGGAGGAGATACACTTCGAGCGCATGGAGATCGAGTTCATCGACGACGTGCGCCGCAAGAGCAAGGATCCGCGCAACGATTTTGGCTTTTAGACAGGCAACGGCATTTAGGCATCGTCGCCGGCAAACAGGTCAAACAGGCGGCCGCGCTCTGCCCGACGGGGGAGCGTGGCCGCCTGTTTTTTGCGCGAAAAACGCCGCCCCACATCGGTGAGGCGGCGCGATCTGTTTGACTTAGGCTTTGCCGTTGCAGCCAAGCACATCGACGAGCTTGTGCTGGACCAGCTTCTTGATGTTGGCGCGCGCGGGCTTGAGGTACTGGCGCGGGTCGAAGTGATCCGGATGCTCGTTGAAGTACTGGCGGATGGTGCCGGTCATGGCCAGGCGCAGGTCAGAGTCGATGTTGATCTTGCACACGGACATGCTGGCGGCCTTGCGCAGCTGCTCCTCGGGGATGCCGACGGCGTCGGGCATCTTGCCGCCGTTCTCGTTGATCATCTTCACGAACTCCTGCGGCACGGAGGAAGAGCCGTGCAGCACGATCGGGAAGCCGGGCAGGCGCTTGGAGACTTCCTCAAGGATGTCGAAGCGCAGCGGCGGGGGCACGAGGATGCCCTTCTCATTGCGGGTACACTGGGCGGCGGTGAACTTGTAAGCGCCGTGAGAGGTGCCGATGGCGATGGCCAGAGAATCGACGCCGGTCTTGCCGACGAACTCCTCGACCTCTTCGGGACGGGTGTAGGAAGCGTCCTCAGCGGAGACGTTGACCTTGTCCTCGATGCCGGCCAGACGGCCCAGCTCGCCCTCGACGACCACGCCGTGATCGTGCGCGTACTCGACGACCTGACGGGTCAACTTAATGTTCTCTTCAAAGGGCAGGTGGCTGCCGTCGATCATGACGGAGGAGAAGCCGCCGTCGATGCAGCTCTTGCACAGCTCGAAGCTGTCGCCATGGTCCAGATGGACGGCGATGGGCAGGTCAAAGCCGGCGGATTCCTCGGCGTCGGCGATGGCGGCCTCGATGAGCTTCATCAGGTAAACGTGCTTGGCATACTTGCGGGCGCCGGAGGAGACCTGCAGGATCAGGGGAGCCTTCTCCTCGATCGCGGCCTCGGTGATGCCCTGGATGATCTCCATGTTGTTGACGTTGAAAGCGCCGATGGCGTAGCCGCCGTCATAGGCTTTCTTGAACATCTCAGTGGTAGTTACGATCGCCATGTGACACACTCCTTTTCGTAATAGAGCCTATCCTTATTATAGCGAAAATCCGCTGAAAAGCAAGCGCGTTTGGCGCTCAGGCGCGCAAATTTACCAAAAATGAAAGTGTGCGCGCGCCCAGAAAGCGGGGCTGGTATTTTTTGCCGATGTGTGGTATCATCTAAGGGCAGGAAACGCGCGCCGCGCGAAGTTTTTTTCAAGGAGGTCTTCCCATGCTCGTAGCCGGCACACAGGCCCCGTCTTTTTCCCTGCCCGACCAGAACGGACAGACGCACACGCTGGAGGAATACCGCGGCCAAAAGGTCGTCCTCTACTTTTACCCGAAGGACAACACCCCCGGCTGCACCAAACAGGCCTGCGCCTTTGGTGAATTGTACCCGCAATTCCGCGAAAAGGGCGCCGTGGTGCTGGGCGTGAGCAAGGACAGCGTCGCCTCGCACAAAAAGTTCGAGGAAAAGTACGGCCTGCCCTTCACCATCCTCTCCGACGAGGGACTGGAGGCGATCAAGGCCTACGACGTCTGGCAGGAAAAGAACATGTACGGCAAAAAGACCATGGGCGTGGTGCGCACCACCTATCTCATCGACGAAAACGGCGTCATCGCCCGCGCCTTTTCCAAGGTCAAGGCGGGGGAAAACCCGCAGCAGATGCTGGACACGCTCTAAGGAGGCGCCTATGCGCGAAAAACACGAAAAGACCAACGCCATGCGCGCCCTCGACCGCGTCAAGGCCAGTTATACCACCCACAGCTACGGCGACGGCGAGGCCGTCAGCGGCGTGGAGGTGGCGCGCATGCTGGGGCAGGATGCAAGGCGCGTGTTCAAGACGCTGGTGACCGAGGGCAAGAGCCGCGCCCACTACGTGTTCATGGTGCCGGTGGCCGAGGAACTGGACCTGAAAAAGGCCGCCGCCTGCGTGGGCGAAAAGGCGCTCTCCATGCTCAAATCGAAGGAACTTCTCCCCATCACCGGCTACGTCCACGGCGGCTGTTCGCCCATCGGCATGAAAAAGCCGTTCCGCACCGTGGCGCACGAAACGGCGAAGGACTTTGACACCATCCTCTTCAGCGCCGGCAAGATCGGCCTGCAGATCGAGACCAGTCTCGCGGACCTGCAAAAGGCCGTGCCTGTCGAATTGGCGGACGTCATCGTATCGTAAAGGCGCGGCGCGTCAATCCCACAGCCGGGGCGTAAAATTGCCGATGGCGGTGGGGGAGGGCGCGCCGCTTTCCATGTTCTGCGGCCCGGGGGCGAGCAGGAGGAAGCCCTCTTCTCCAAAGCGGTCGCGCGTCCCGCGCGCGAAGCCCTCCTCCACGCGCACGCGCACCACTTCACCCGTCACCATCGCCGCCATGCCCGCGCCGCTTAAGTCGCGCGCATCGAGCAGGCGGCACTCCATGGTGAGGAAGCTCTCAAGGATAGCCGGGGCGTTTATCTCCTCGCAGCGCTCGCGCGTCAGCCCCGCGGCGGCAAATTCGTCCGTATCGTCGCCGTTTTCGCGGATGGCGCGCATCATCGCCTCATAGTGCTGCAAGGAAAGAAAATTGATGCAGAAACATCCGTCGCGCAGTATGTTTTTGTAGGTGTGCGTGTGCTGGTAGAGATTGCCCATGCAGGCGAAAAAGGCCGCGCGGTCGCCGTGGAAGCAGGTCCAGGCGTGCGGGCAGAGGTTGGGCAGGCCGTTTTCCTTCCATGTCGTGATGGCGAACAGCGCCTGCGGCACCGCCGCGCACAGCTCCAGATGGGAAAACAGGTCAAATTCTTCGGGATAGGCGGGCCGATAATGCGCAGGCCGTTGCTTTCCGACAGAGAACTTCATGCGCACCTCCAAAAAACAGCGCGGCAGCCCCCGCAAAGGGCCGTCGCGCGATATTTCAGCAAATTTTCAAAAGCATCGTGTGCGCCTCGTCCATCTCCACCACCAGCAGTTTCTGCTTTTCCAGCGCCTTCATCACGTCGCTGAAGCGCTTGAAGCCGATCTGCTTTTCGTCGAAGTCCGGGTAATCGGCCTGTATGGTGGCCTTGAGGATGGAGGGGTTGACGCGGTCGAAGCCGTCGTTCTTGAAGCGTTCCAGCGCCTGCGTGAACGCCGGCAGCCAGTTGGTCTTGTCCAGTTTGGGGTTCTGCGGCGCGTCGTTGGCGGAAAGGCCGACCATCAGGGAACTCTGCTCCGTCCACACGTGCAATTTGGGCGACTTTTCGGCCAGCATGCTCATCAGTTTGCCAAAGGTGGCGCAGCCGTAACTGCGCTCGGAGAAGTCGGGGCGCAGGCGGGTGAGCGTGTCCTTGATCTCGCTGGCGTACATCTGCTCCTCGTCCTGATCTTCGAGGATGGTGATCACCTGCGTGATCAGCTCGTCCACATCGCCGTCCACCACATTGCTTTCCTTGGCGCGGCTCTTCTTGACCACAGGGCGCTTGACGGCCACGTTTTCCAGAAAGATGAACTCGTTGCAGGCGTTGATAAAGATCTCCGAAGCCGCCTCTGAGCGCGAGATGCCCAGCACATGCTTGCCCATGCTCTTCAATTTGGCCACCAGCGGCTGATAGTCGCTGTCGCCGGAGACGATGCAGAAGCTGTCGATGAGGGGGTTGACGTAAGCCACCTCCATGGCGTCGATGACCAGCTGGATATCCAGATTGTTTTTCTGGCACTTGCCGTAGCGCAGCGAAGGGACGACGGAGAAGGTGTTGGACAGAAGGCACTGTTTGAGGTCGGAATAGCGGTCCGTGTAGCCATAGACCTTGCCCAGCAATATGTCGCCGCGTATCTTGACCTTTTCGATGATGTAGCGCAGCATGGGCTCCTTCGCGCCCACGTTTTCCAAGTCTACAAATACTGCAAAATTCGATTTACCCACAAAAAAACTCCTTTGATAAACGCTCTCATTCTATTGTATACCGAGAACGCCCGCCTGTCAACTTCGCGGCGCGCTCCCCCAGCGGCGCGCGGCCTTTGCGACAATATTTTAACGTTTCTGAAAGCGCCTTGACAGGTACAGGGCATAAAGGTACAATTAGAGGAAGGAATATCTGCTGGACCTGTAAGGAGCGTTCGCATGCGCAAGAGAAAAACCATCTTCCGCGAGGGCATCGCCCCTGCGATCATCCGATTTACGATCGGTTTCATCATCTTCGTCGTTCTGGCTGGAGTACTCTACTTTCTCGTGGTCACCACCCACTATTCCGTAGAGGGCCTGCAGCCGGGCGAGACGCCCAGACCATACGTCGTGCCGGACCCGACGCCCACGCCCACGCCGACGCCCACGCCCGGCCCCGCGCCCACCCCGGGCGAGGAGGAACAGCCGCCCGCATGGGCCACGGCATCGCCCACGCCGGCCACGCCGACGCCCGTGCCCACGCCCGCGCCGACGCCTGTGCCCACCAGCATCCCGGAGTCGCTCGTCGTCACCGGCCGCGGTCTGAACGCGAGCAATCTGGCAGCCACGCCCATCGACAATACTGTGCGCGCCGGCCTGACCAGTTTCTTCGTCTCTCCGGCGGACGATTACCACATCATCGAGGTGGAGGGCTACGCCTATCTGGAACACCAGCTCTACGATGGCGACAACAGCTCCGTCTACCTGATCGTGCGCAATCCCTCGGGCGACCTTGCCGCCTACCTCACCACCTCGGAGGAGGGCATCTCCGGCATCGAGCATGAGGGCATCGGCAAGAATCTGGCGCTGGCCGACTTCCGCGTCTATATCGACGTATCCAACTACATGGACGGCACCTATACGCTGGGCGCGCTGCTGATGTGCATGCACCAGGGTTCCGAGGTGCAGGTCGCCTACCGCTTCCCCGACTCGCTGAATTTCGTCGTGCGCGGCGGCGAGGTCATCACCCCGGTGCAGATCGTGCTGCCGACCCCGACCCCCGAGGCGGGCAGCACGCCCACCGCCCCGGCGCAGTCGCCGGCGGCGTGAGAACAACGGACAAGAAAGGGCTGTGGAAGTTTCCACGGCCCTTTGTCATATGTTGCGGACAAGGAGGGAAAGATATGACAGAGCAGCTGTTGAAATACATACTTTTCCGCATTCAGGAAAGAGCGCAGGAAGCGGCGCGGGAAAGCGACGCAGAGCCGGAAGACTTTTCCGGCAGGGCCGCCGTTTGGCCTTCTATGAAGTGTTGGATATGCTCCGTTCAGAACTGGATGCCCATGAAGTCGATGTCGCAGGGCTTGGCCTGGAAGACATAGAGACGTTGATTTAAAACAGCGCAAGCCATTCCAAACGCATGGATTGGGCGCGATCTTCAACCACATCTGCCACGTAAAACGGGGCCGGGAAAACTCCCGGCCCCGTCAGAGCGCTGACAAAGCCCACAACCGCAAAAATTGCTCCGATGAAAAAGAAATCGGAAGCAATTTTTGCTTCCTGCGTCAGCTGCACTTGCATCCTGCGGTCACTTACGTCCATGTAAGCTCCCTTGGATGCAAGTACAGCTTCCTTGGCTTGCAGGCTTTCTCAACGCTCTGCCAGTCTGTTGACTTTGTCAACATCCTGACGGGGCCGGGAAAACTCCCGGCCCCGCGTCGCTTACTGCGCGCTTGTATCGCTCGCGCTCTGCTGCTGCGCCCTCTGGCGGTCGTATTCCTCCCACAGCGGGCGATACTTGGCCACGTTGGCTTCGTGTTCCTCGAGCGTCTTGGCAAAGGCCAGTTCGCCGGAGGTCGGCTCCTTGGCGCAGAAGTAGAGGTAACCCTCGTCCACATACTCCACGTCCGGGTAGAGCGCCGCCTCCATCGCCGCCGCCGAGGGGTTGCAGATGGGGCCGACGGGCAGGCCGTCGATGACGTAGGTGTTGTAGTTGTTGACGGCGCTGGTCTCCTCGTCGGACAGCGCCAGCTTGTCCACACCCAGCAGGTAGGTGGCCGTGGGGTCGCTCTCCAGGCGCATGCCGGCGTTCATGCGGTTGGTGAACACCGCAGATACGCGGGCGTAGTCCTCAGTGTTGGCCGCCTCCTTCTCAATCATCGAGGCGAGGATGATGATCTCATCCAGCGTCAGGTCGTCGTTGCGGTAGCGCACCACTTCGCGGTATTCGCCGGTCTCGGGATCGACCTCATACTGGATGGTGTCCGCGTAATAGACCTCGTCGATGACGGTGTTGGTCTGCTCCACCAGCGTATTGACGATCTGCTGCGCGCTGGCGTTGCGGAACACGCGGTAGGTGTCCGGCGCCAGATAGCCCTCGAGCTGGTACTTGCGGCCAGAGAGCGTGCCCATGTCCTGCGCCAGCTTGATGGGATAGCTCATCTCGGCAAAGGGCGCGGCGTCGCGGCAGAGGTTCAAGAACTCCTCGCGGCTCTGGATGGCGCCTTCGGCGTAGAGGTAGTCGGCGATGTCCTCCACCGTCCAGCCGGGGATGATGGTGATGGTGCGCTCGGCGTTCTGGCTGCCGGAGGACAGTTCGTCGATGATGGCGTTGACGTCCATGGAGGGGGAGAGGTCAAACGTGCCGTAACTGATCTTGTCCGTCACGCCGAGGAACTGCACCAGATAGCGGAACACCGTGCGGTTGCGCAACAGCTGCGCCTTTTCGAGGTTCTCGCCGATCTCGGAAATGGAATCGCCCGATTCGATGGTGAAGCGCACGGTCTGGGTGTTCTCGGGGTCCACGGGCATGAGGAAAGCCTCGTAGACGCTGTTCCAGCCCATGGTCACAAGGCCTATGACGATGAGGACGGCGCAGAAAAACACCGTCACCGGGCGCAGAACGCGCCACAGCCACGCGTACCAGTATACGCCGTATTCGCGCTCCTCGCGCACGGTGCGCTGGTCGTAGCGCATCGGGCGCGAAAAGGGCCGCTGCTCGCGCTCCTGACGCGGCGCTTGTTTCTTGCCTGCCATACTCAGCTCCTGGTCAGCGAATCGAGGTCTATATCGGCCACATCCGCCAAAATTTTGAAAATGTCAGAGAGCATCTTCTGAAAGCGGAACTCCGCCAGCAGATAGGCGCTCACGTCGGGGTTGAACTGCAACAGCGTGCCGATCTGCTGAAGCCGTTGCAGATCTTCCTCGGGCATGTTCTCGCCCGAGGCCAGCTTTGCCTGCATGCGGAATTGCAGGCGCTTGTATTCGTCCAGCAGCGCGCGGTTGGTCTCGTCCTCGTAGGCCGTTTCCCGCAGGCGCGCGTACTCGCGGTATTCCTCGCTGTCCTTCATGGCGCGCGCGAGCTGGTGCGCCAGGTCGTAAGGGTTCATCGCTTTGCCTCCCTTTCGCGGCTCTTCTCTTGGACGAACGAAGGGCCGCTTTGGTTCAGATCTCCACGATGATGGGCAAAATCATCGGGTTGCGCTTGAGCGTTTCGTAAATGTAATGCTGTACGGCGTCGCGCACATTGTTCTTCAAATGGTTCCAGTCGGTGGTATCCACGGCGCCGAAGGCGTCTATGGCCCGCTTGGCCGCGTCGCGCGCGCCCTCCACCAGCTCGTCCGCCTCGCGCATGTACACAAAGCCGCGGCTGATGATGTCCGGCCCGGAGACCACGGCGCGCTCCTCGTGATCGACGCCCATGACGACGATGAGCAGCCCGTCCTCGGACAGATGCTTGCGGTCCTTAAGCACCACCGCGCCCACGTCGCCCACGCCCAGACCGTCGATGAGCGTCGAGCCGCTGGGCACCGTGCCGGCCACGGTCATGCTGTTGGGCGACAATTCGATCATCTCGCCGACTTCGGGGATGTGGATGCGCTCTTCCGGCATGCCCAGCGCCTCGGCAAGGCGCGCGTGGTGGTAGAGGTGGCGGTACTCGCCGTGTACGGGCAGGAAAAACTTCGGCCTGACCAGCATGTGCATGAGCTTGAGTTCCTCCTGCCGCGCGTGGCCGGAGACATGCACTTCAGCCAGCGCCTCGTAGACCACGTCCGCGCCGGTGCGCACCAGCTGGTTGATGACCCGGGAGACGCTCTTTTCGTTGCCGGGGATGGCCGAGGCGGAGACGATGACCATGTCGCTTGCGCGTATCTCCAATTTGCGATGCTCGGCAAACGCCATGCGCGAAAGGCCGCTCATCGGCTCGCCCTGACTGCCGGTGGTGATGACGGTGATCTCGTTGTCCTCATAGCGGTCGATGTCGTCCACGCTGATGAGCCGCCCCTCGGGGATGCGCAGATCGCCCAGCTGCATGGCGGCGCGGGCGATGTTGACCATGCTGCGCCCCACCAGACAGACCTTGCGCCCAAAGCGCACCGACGAATCCACCACAGACTGTATGCGGTGGATGTTGCTGGCGAACATGGCGATGATGATGCGCCCGTCCGCCCGTTCAAACAGCGTGTTGAACGTCTGGCAGACCTTTTTTTCGGACATGGTGTAGCCGGTGCGCTCGGAGTTGGTGGAATCGGCCAGCAACAGCAGCACGCCCCTGCTCCCCAGTTCGGCAAAGCGCCCCAGGTCGATGGGCTCGCCGTCCACGGGGGTGAAGTCCACCTTGAAGTCGCCCGTGTGTACCACCGTGCCCACCGGCGTGTGGATGGCCAGCGCACAGGCCCCGGCGATGGAGTGGTTGACCTTGATAAACTCGATGCGGAACGCGCCCAGCTGGATCAGATCGCCCGGCTCGACCACGTTGAGCTGCACGCCCTCGATGTGGCGATGCTCCTTGAGCTTCTGCGCCACCAGCGCCAGCGTCAGCCGCGTGCCGTACACGGGCGCGGGCAGTTCCTTGAGTACATAGGGCGCGGCGCCGATGTGATCCTCGTGGCCGTGGGTGATGACGTAGCCGCGGATGCGCTCGCGGTTTTTTTCCAGATAGGTAAAATCGGGAATGACCAGATCAATGCCCGGCATATCGTCGCGGGGGAACATGGAGCCCACGTCCACCACCACGATGTCGTCGCCGTATTCAAATACGGTCATGTTCATGCCGATCTCGCCCAGTCCCCCCAGGGGGATGATGCGCAATCTCGGCTCCTTCTTCTTTGTGTTCTTAGAGCGTTTCTGTGACAGAAAGACCCCTCCCTTGCGATAGAGTGACAAATTTGGAATAACTATCATCACGCACCGCCGACGACGCGCGCGGCGCGCAAAAAACGGCATGCCTCATACGAAAAAGCGCCGACGAATGTCGGCGCGCAGAGCGCCGATAAAGCCCACAACCGCAAAAATTGCACTGATATATAAAAAATCAGATGCAATTTTCGCTTCCGGCGGTGGATTTGCCGAGCCCTTTGGGATCGACAAATCCAGTCGCAAGGTTGCAAGCCCAAGGGCTTGCAAGTCGCCGATGGCGACCGTTTTTGACGATCAAAGATCGGCAAAAACGCCTCGGCGACAAATTTTGCCGCCGGCAAAATTTCCTCGTCAGCAAACTTGCCGCCTGCGGTCACTTACGTCCATGTAAGCTCCCTTGTCGGCAAGTTGGCTTCCTTGGATTGCGGGCTTTCTCGACACTCTGCCAGTCTGTTGACTTTGTCAACATCCTGAAAAGCGCCGACGAATGCC
>DVOU01000006.1:0-49392 GCA_018713365.1 Candidatus Pullichristensenella excrementipullorum | reverse complement strand
GCGTATCTACCCAGGAGGTGAGGACCTATGGTCCAGATGAATGATGTGCGCATGGTGTACGACAGCAGCGGCACTGAGGCGCTCAACGACGTCGATCTGGAGATCAACGAGGGCGAATTCGTGTTCCTCGTGGGGCCTTCCGGCTCCGGCAAGACGACGATCATCAAGCTGCTCACCGGCGAGGTGCAGGCCAAGCAGGGCGAGATATCCGTCAACGGTTTCGACCTGCGCCGCATCAAGCGCCGCAAGCTGCCGCAGCTCCGCAGGACGCTCGGCGTAATTTTCCAGGATTTCCGGCTCATAGACAAGCTGACCGTCTACGAAAACGTGGCCTTTGCCATGCGTGTCGTGGGCGCCTCCGGCAAGGCGATAAGCGAGCGCGTGCCCTATGTGCTCGAGCTCGTGGGCCTCAAGGGCCGCGAAAAGCGGCGTCCGAAGGAGCTCTCCGGCGGCGAGCAGCAGCGCGTGGCCATCGCCCGCGCGCTGGCCAAGAACCCCAAATTGCTCCTCTGCGACGAGCCCACCGGCGCGCTGGACTACAACACCGGCAAGGCCATTTTGAAGCTTTTGCAGGATACGGCGCGCGAAAAGGGCATCACCGTGGTCATCATCACCCACAATCAGGCGATCACCGCCATGGCCGACCGCATCGTCGAGATCAAAAACGGCATGGTCGCCTCCAAACGCATCAACGATAACGTCGTCCCCGTTGAGGAGATCGAGTGGTAATATGAGAGCGCTGCGAAAAAGTTCCCTGCGCGAGATACGCAAGAGCCTGGGGCGGTATTTGGCGATCCTTGCGATCGTCGCCCTTGGCGTGGGCTTTTTCTGCGGCCTGCGCGTCTGCCGCGACGCCATGGTGGAGACCGGCGACGACTATCTGGACCGCCAGAGCATGTACGATTACCGCCTCGTCTCCACCGTGGGCTTCGATCAGGGCGACGCCGACGCCTTTGCCGGCATCTCCGGCGTCACCGCCGCCGCCGGCGCCGTCAGTCAGGACGCGCTGGTGGACGTGACCGGCCTGGACATGTCCGGCGTGGTCATCTTCAACTCCCTCACCGAGGACGTCAATGAGATCAGCCTCACCGCCGGCCGCCTGCCCCGCGCCAAAAACGAGGCCGTGGTCGATGCGCAGTTCTTCCCCGTGGACAGCATCGGCAAGAAGATCGTCCTTTCCGACGCCAACGATGAAGATACCCTGGATATGTTCGCCAGCCGCGAATACACCATCGTCGGCCTGGGCAATTCGCCCACCTACCTCAACTACGAGCGCGGCAGCACCTCCCTTGGCACCGGCTCGGTGATGGCCTTTGCCTACATCCCCTACGAGGGCTTTGATTGCGACTATTACACCGACATCTACATCCGCCTTGATACCGAGGGCGAGATTTACTCCGATGAGTACCAGACCGGCGTCGAACAGTACGAGGACAGCGTGACCCTCTCCGGCGAATCGCAGGCGCGCGAGCGCTTCGAGACGCTCGTGGGCGACGCTGAGTCGGAGCTGGACGACGGCATTGCCGAGTACGATGAGGGCTACGCCGAGTACCGCGAGGAGCGCGACAAGGCCGAGCGCGAACTGCTCGACGCCCGCGACGAGATCGTCGCCGGTCGCGCCGACATCATCACCGGCGAGCAGGTGATCCGGGAGAGCGAACAGGAACTCAAGGATGGCCGCGCCGAGTACGATTCCGGCCGCCGCGAGCTAAACAGCGCCGAAAGCGAACTGGAGAGCGCCGAGGCAAGCACCTACGCCCAGCTCGATGAGACCGAGGCGCAGCTCAACGCCCAGCTCGCCTCCGCCAAGGACGGCATGGCGCAGATCGAGCAGAGCGGCGTGCTTGAACAGTACGAGCAGCTCACCGCCGCCGCCGCCCAGCTCCAGCCCGCCGTGGATCAGCTGCAGGCCGCGCGCGACGAACTCAACGCCACCGGCGAGACCCTGCGAAGCGGCATCGCCGCGGCGGAACAGTCCATTACAGACCTCACAAGCAAAAAGCAGAGCGCCCTTGCCGAACTGGAAGCGCAGCGCGCCGCGCTGGAGGAGGAGATAAACGCCCTCGAAGCCGAGCTTGCCACGCTTCGCCCCGGCGACGACGCGCAGATCGCCGAGATCAACGCCCAGCTCGCCCAGTGGCGGCCACAGCTCGCGCAGTTGCAGCAAGACCTCCCCGCCACCGCCGCGGACTACGAAACGCGCATCGCCGCCGCACGGCAGACCCGCGACGAGCTTTCCACGCAGGCTGACGCTGCCCAACAGACCTTGACCGGCCTCACCACGGAGCGCGACAACGCCCTCGCACCGCTCAAAAGCGAGCTTTCGCAGGTGGAGAACGCCATCTACGACAAAGAGGCGGAACTTTCCTGGCTGGACCCCGCCGTCGATGCCGACCGCATCGCCATTTTGCAGGGGGAGATCAGCGCCCTGAAGGGCCGCAAGGGCGAACTGAACGGCCAGATATCCGCTATACAGAGCGACTACGATGGACGCATCGCCGCGGCGCAGAGCGAATACGATACCCTTTCCGGCCAGCTGGCGCAGGCCGAGCGCGACCTTTCCGATTTGCAGGCCGAGCGCGACACCGTCCTTGGCGATATGAACAGCCAGATCGCCACCCTGCAGGGCAACATCGCCGCCGCCGAGGCCACGCTCGGCACCCTCACGCCCTCGCCCGACGCCGAGCGCCGCGCCCAGATCGAGGCCGCGCTCGCTGAAAAGCGCCCGGCGCTGGAGGGCGTCAACAATGACATCACCGCCACCACCGCCGATTACGATAGCCGCATCGCCGCCGCGCAGGCGCAGAAGACGGAGCTGGAAGGCCAGCTCGCCCAGTACGAGGCCGCCTACGACGCCTCCCTCGCCGCCATCGACGCCCAGCTCACGCCCCTTTTGGAACAGCTCGCGCCCGTGCAGGCCGGTCTGGACGCCATCGAGGAGAGCGGCTATGTGGAGACCTATCAGCAGTTGCAGGCCGCCGTGCCGCAGCTCGAAGCCGGTCTGGCGCAGGTGCAGGATGGCCGCGAACAGGCCGACCGCGAGTTTGCCTCCGCCCGCGATCAGATCAGCGATGGCCGCGCCGAACTGCGCGACGCCCTTGCCCAGATCGAGGATGGCGAGCGCGAACTGGCCGATGGCCGCGCCGAACTGGAGGATGCCAAAGTGGAGCTGGCCGACGGCATCGCGGAATACGAGGATGGCCGCGAACAGGCCGACCGCGAGTTCATGCAGGCCGAGCGCGAACTGGCCGACGCCCGCGGCGAGATCGCCGACGCGCGGGAAAAGATCTCCGAGATCGACGAGCCGGACGTCTACGTGCTGGACCGCTCCGCCAACATCGGCTACGCCTGCTTCGAGAGCGATTCGCAGATCGTCGAGAGCATCTCCATGGTCTTCCCGCTGTTCTTCTTCATGGTGGCGGCGCTGGTGTGCATGACCACGATGACGCGCATGGTCGATGAGCAGCGCACGCAGATCGGCGTACTCAAGGCCATGGGCTACACCTCCCACGCCATCATGGGCAAGTTCGTCTTCTATTCCGGCAGCGCCGCCACCATCGGCAGCGTCATCGGCTTCTTCTTCGGCTCCGCGGTCTTCCCCAAGGTCATCTGGATGGCGTACAGTATCATGTATGGCTTTGCCGAGATCGAATTGGTGTTTGATTGGGGCATGGGCGCGCTGGCGCTGGCTGCGGCGCTGCTCTGCTCGGTGGGGGCCACGTGGTTCTCGGTGCGCCGCGAACTGAGCCTCGCCCCGGCGCAGCTTTTGCGCCCCGCCGCGCCCAAGGCTGGCAAGCGCATTTTGCTCGAGCGCATCCGCCCGCTGTGGCGGCGTCTGTCGTTCATGCACAAGCTCACCATCCGCAACATCTTCCGCTACAAAAAGCGCCTGGTGATGATGATTATCGGCATCGGCGGCTGCACGGCGCTGCTGGTCACCGGCATGGGCATCCGCGATTCCATCAGCGACGTGGTCAACTACCAGTTTGACGAGATCACGCTCTACGACGTCTCCGTCACCTTTGTAGATGCGCAGGACGAGGCTGCGCAGGAAACCTTCCGCCGCGAGGCGGGGGAGGGCGCGGACGTGCTGTTCGTCCACGAAAGCAGCGTGGACGTCTCCGCGGGCGATGTCACCAAGTCCGTCTACCTCGTTTCCACGCAGGCGGAGAGCCTCGAAGGCTTCATCGACATGCACATGGGCGGGGCGCCCGTCTCCCTGCCCGGGGAGGGCGAGGCCGTCATCTCACAGGGGCTTTCCGAATCGCTGGGCGCGGGCGTGGGCGACACCATCACCGTGCGCGACAGCGACATGAACCCGGCGCAGCTCACCATCTCCGGCGTGTTTGAAAACTACGTCTACAACTACGTCTACGCCCGCCCGGAGACGCTCGAGGCACAGTGGGGCTACGCGCCTGAGGTCAAGAGCGCCTACGTCGCCGTGAGTGACGATGCAGACCCGCGCGCGGAGGCGGCGGCGCTCTCCTCTCTGGATGGCGTTGCCAACGTTTCGGCCAACCTCGACATGCGCGACCGCATCAACAGCATGATGGAGAGCCTCGATTACATCGTCATACTCATCGTTTTCTCCGCCGGGGCGCTGGCCTTCATCGTGCTGTACAACCTCACCAACATCAACATCACCGAGCGCACGCGCGAGATCGCCACCGTCAAGGTGCTGGGCTTCTTCCCCCGGGAGACGGCCTCCTACGTGTTCTCGGAGAACTTCCTGCTCTGCTTCATCGCCGCCCTGACGGGCCTTCCCATGGGCAAGGCGCTGCACGCCTTCGTCATGGCGCAGATCAAGATCGACATGATCCGCTTCGACGTGCGCGTATCGCTTCTCAGCTACGCCATCTCCGTGGCGCTGACGTTCGTCTTCGCCATCCTCGTCAACCTCGCCCTGCGCGTGAAGCTGGAAAAGATCAACATGGCCGAATCGCTCAAGACAGTGGAGTAGGGGGGACGTGCGCATGGACGCTTTCAATTGCCGCATGGAATTTGGAAACAGCACCCTGACGTGGCGCGGTCTGACCGTGTTCTCCCACTCCGTGGGCGGGGAAGGAACGCAAAAATGCGTTTCCTTCGCCATCGACGTCGTCGCGCTCAACTTTTCCTTCAGCGGGCGCGCCGCGTGCCTGCTCGAAGAGATGCGCGAGTGCGCGCAATTCCTGCGCGAAAGCTACGAATTTCGCAATATAGGTTCCTACATGTCGCTGTTTGGCGGGCGCGTGATGTTCTCTACGGACATGCGCGGCCATCTGATCGTCACGCTCGAACTGGACAGCGATGACCGCGACCGGCAGGAAGCGTGCTGCGTCTTTCACGCCGACCAGTCCTCGCTGCGTCCCTTCCTGACATCGCTGGAGCGCTTTTTGCGCGACTGCGACAAATAAAGCCCAAAATATCCGTCGCGCCCCCTCGCGCGGCGGATGTTTCTGTACATGCGCATTCGCGCAAGGACATATGCTTATCCCGCTCCCCTTCGCGCATTTTCAACTTGCCATTCCCTGCAAAACTTGCTACAATAGAAGGACACGGAAAACAGGAGGCGAAGGGCGTGGAACAGCGCACAGTGGAAGTGCTGGATACAACGCTGCGCGACGGCGTGCAGGCCGCGGGCGTGATTTTTTCCCTGGAAGACAAGCTCAAACTCGTGCGCGCGCTGGACAAGCTGGGCGTCAGCTACATAGAGGCCGGCAATCCCTTTTCCAACCCCAAGGACGCGGAGCTGTTCCGCTTCGCGCGGGAAAAGCTGCGTCTGAAAAACGCCCGCCTCGCCGCCTTTGGCATGACGCGCCGCGCCGGTCTGCGCGCGGAGGAGGACGCCGGTCTGCGCGCCCTGCTGGAAAGCGGCGCGCACATCGCCTGCATCGTCGGCAAGGCCAGCATCTCGCAGGCGCGGGACGTGGTCGGCGTCACCCCGGAAGAGAACCTTGCCATGATTGAGGACACGGCGCGCTTCCTCACCGAAAACGGCATGAGCGTGTTTTTCGACGCCGAACACTTCTTCGACGGCTACCGCGAGGACCCCGCCTACGCCCTTTCCACTTTGGCCGCCGCCGCGCGCGGCGGGGCGACGCGCCTTGCCCTCTGCGATACCAACGGCGGCACGCTCCCCAGCGCCATCCACGAGGTGGTGCGCGAGGTCGCGGCGCGCTTTTCCGTGCCCGTGGCCATCCACTGCCACAACGACGCGGGTCTGGCCACCGCCGGCACGCTGGCCGCGGTCGAGGCCGGGGCCATGCAGGTGCAGGGCACCATCAACGGCTATGGCGAGCGCTGCGGCAACGCCAACCTCTGCGAAGTGCTGCCCGATCTGGAACTGAAGATGGGCCTGCGCGCCCTGCCGGAGGGCAATCTGTCCCTTCTGTGCGACACGGCGCGCTTCATCAGCGAGCTTGCCAACCTCAACATGGACGAAAGCATGCCCTATGTGGGCCGCAACGCCTTCGCCCACAAGGGCGGCATGCACATAGACGGCGTACTCAAGCGCCGCGACAGCTTTGAACACATCGACCCCAAATTGGTCGGCAACCGCCGCCGCCTGCTCATCAGCGAGGTGGCGGGCCGCAGCGCGCTTCTGACGCGGCTTAGAAAAGTCGCCCCGGAACTGACCCGCGAAAGCGAGGCCACCATCCGCATCCTCGAAAACGTCAAGGCGCTGGAAGCGGAGGGCTATTCCTTTGAGGACGCGGACGGCTCTCTGACCCTGCGCATCCTCGAAGCGCTCGGTCGCCGCCCGGCGTTTTTCAAGGTGCTGGATTTCCACGTCTTTTCCCGCCCGGACCCCGGCCCGCTCAACGCGCAGGCCTATGTGAAAGTCTCCGTGGACGAGCGCGTGGAGATCACCGCCGACGAGGGCGACGGCCCGGTCAACGCCCTCGACCTCGCCCTGCGCAAGGCGCTCTCGCGCTTTTACCCGGTGCTGGAAAACATGCGCCTGACCGATTTCAAGGTGCGCGTCGTCTCCGCCAGCGGCACGGCCAGCGCCGTGCGCGTGCGCATCGACTCCACGGACGGGAAAAACGTCTTTTCCACCGTGGGCGTCTCCACGAACATCCTCGAGGCCAGCTTCATCGCGCTGACCGATTCCATCGACTGCCTCCTCATGCACCACGCGCAGGTCGAGGCGTGACGGCACTTGACAAGGAAGGACGTACACCATGGGCAAGATCATCGCCATCTCCAACCAGAAGGGCGGCGTGGGCAAGACCACGACCTCGGTCGATTTAAGCGCCTGCGTGGCCGAAGCCGGCAAAAGAACGCTGCTGGTGGACATCGACCCGCAGGGCAACGCCACCAGCGGGCTGGGCGTGGAAGCGGCGCAGGGCGCGAAGACGGTCTATGAAGTGCTGCTTGCTGAGGCGGAGGCCAAGGACGCCTGCGTCGATACCGGCTTTGACGGCCTCATGCTCATCCCCGCCAGCATCGAACTGGCCGGCGCGGAGGTGGAGCTGGTGGGCCTTGAGGGCCGCGAAGGGCTGCTCAAAACGGCGCTCGAACCCCTGCGGGACAGCTACGACTATATCTTCATCGACTGCCCGCCCTCGCTGGGCCTGCTGACGCTCAACGCCCTCACCGCGGCGGACAGCGTGCTGGTGCCCATCCAGTGCGAATACTACGCGCTCGAGGGCGTGGGCCAGCTGATGAACACCATAAAGCTGGTGCGCAAAAAGCTCAACCCCGCTTTGGAAGTGGAGGGCATCGTGCTGACCATGTTCGACGCCCGCACCAACCTCGGCGCGCAGGTGGTCACGGAAGTGCGCAACCACTTTCCCAAAGAGGCGTTTGCAACGCTCATCCCCCGCAACGTGCGCCTGAGCGAAGCGCCCAGCTATGGCATGCCCATCCATCGCTACGATGGCCGTTGCAACGGCGCGGCTGCCTACCGCGCGCTGGCCAAAGAGCTGATCGGCAGAAATGAGGGAAGATAGTATGGCGGCAAAGATGCAGCGCGGCCTTGGCCGCGGCCTGGGCGCGCTCCTGGGCGAGGCGGCGGAAAACAGCGAAGCTGCCCGCGACGAGGTGCGTTCCCTGAAACTGACGGACATCGACCCCAACCGCGGCCAGCCCCGCGAGCGCTTTGAGGAAACGGCGCTGCGCGAACTGGCCGAGTCCATCCGCGCCGTGGGCGTTTTGCAGCCCATCATCGTGCGCAAAACGGGCGAGCGCTATGAGATCATCGCCGGCGAGCGCCGTTTTCGCGCCGCACGGCTGGCGGGACTTGAGGAGATACCCGCCATCGTCCGCGATTGGGACGAGCAGAAGCGCCTCGAAGCGGCGCTGATCGAAAACCTTCAGCGCGACGACCTCAACCCCATGGAAGAAGCCGCCGGCGTCAGGCGCCTGATGGAGGCGGCGGGTCTTACGCAGGAGCGCGTCGCCGAGCGCCTTGGCAAGAGCCGCCCGGCGGTGGCCAACCTCCTGCGGCTTCTGACGCTGCCGGAGGAAGTGCAGAAAATGCTCGTCGATGGCCGCCTCACCGCCGGTCATGCCCGCGCGCTGGTCTCGGTCGATCCCTCGCGGCAGGTGCAGCTTGCCAACCTCACCGTGCAGCAGAACTGGTCTGTGCGCCAACTGGAGCGCATCTGCGCCCAGCCGGTCAAGCCCGCCCCCAAGCCCCGCCCGCGCCCGGACCGGGAGCTGACGGAACTGGAGGACATGGCGCGCGACCTCTTTGGCACCCGCGCGAAGATCGACGGCGACAAAAACCGCGGCAAACTGGTCATCTCCTATTACAGCGCCGACGACTTGCAGCGCATCTGGGAGGCGCTGGAAGCCGCCCGCAGCTGAAAACCGCGCGTTTTAACAAACAAAATACATAATTATGCGCTTGACCCCTTGATTTTTTCGCAAATAAGCGTATAATATACATCATCAAACGCATATTCATTCAGGAGGGCATTCCGATGAAGCAGTATAAGAAGATCGTTCTGGCCTATTCCGGCGGTCTGGACACGTCCGTCATCATCCCCTGGCTCAAGGAACACTACGAGGGCTGCGAAGTCATCGCCGTGGCTGCGGACGTGGGGCAGGGCACGGAGCTGGAGGGCCTTGAGGAAAAGGCCATCAAGACCGGCGCTTCCAAGCTCTACATCGAAGACCTGAGCAAGGAATTCGTCGAGGATTACATTTTTCCCACCCTCAAGGCGGGCGCGAAGTACGAGGGCGAGTACCTGCTGGGCACGTCGTTCGCACGCCCCATCATCGCCAAGCGCATCACCGAGATCGCCCTCAAGGAGGGCGCGGACGCCATCGCCCACGGCTGCACCGGCAAGGGCAACGATCAGGTGCGCTTTGAACTGTCCATCAAGGCTTTCGCGCCGCAGATGCCGGTCATCGCCCCGTGGCGCGTCTGGGAATTCAAGAGCCGCGACGACGAGATCGACTACGCCGAATCCCACAACATCCCCCTGCGCATCAGCCGCGAGACCAACTATTCCAAGGACAAGAACCTCTGGCACCTCTCCCATGAGGGCCTTGACCTCGAGGACCCGGCCAACGAGCCGCAGTACGAAAAGATCCTCGAAATGGGCGTGACCCCGGAGCAGGCTCCCGACGCGCCCGAATATGTGACCATCGACTTTGAAAAGGGCATCCCCGTGGCCGTCAACGGCGAGAAACTGGACGGCGTGGCCCTCATTGAAAAGCTCAACCAGCTGGGCGGCAAGCACGGCGTGGGCATCCTCGACATGGTCGAAAACCGCCTCGTGGGCATGAAGAGCCGCGGCGTGTACGAGACCCCCGGCGGCGCCATCCTCTACTTCGCCCATGAGATGCTCGAGCAGCTCTGTCTGGACAAGAACACCCAGCACATGAAGCAGAAGCTGGCGCTGGACTTTGCCGACCTGGTCTACAACGGCCTTTGGTACACGCCGCTGCGCGAGGCGCTCTCCGCCTTTGTCGACAAGACGCAGGAGACGGTCACCGGCACGGTCAAGGTCAAGCTCTACAAGGGCAACATCACCGGCGCGGGTATGACCAGCCCCTACTCCCTCTACGATGAGGAGATCGCCACCTTCGGCGAGGACGCGGTCTACGATCAGGCCGACAGCGCGGGCTTCATCGCCCTCTACGGCCTGCCCATCGCCGTTCAGGCTATGAAGAAGCTGAAGAAGTAAGTTGGTATCGATCATATGCGAAAGGGCCGTCCGCAGGGCAGCCCTTTTGCGCGTCCGGAGGAATGTATATTTATGAAACTCTGGCAGGGAAGGCTGGGCGGCGACGTGGACGAGCGCCTCGACCGCCTCAACAAGTCCATCGGCTTTGACGCGCGCATGTACAAGCAGGACATCGCCGGCTCCATCGCCCACGCGCGCATGCTGGGCAAAATCGGCGTACTCACCGAGGAGGAAAAGGAGGCCATCGTCGCAGGCCTTCAGGGCATCCTCGCCGACATCGACGCGGGCAAGTTGCAGATCGACATGTCCTGCGAGGACATCCACACCTTCGTGGAAGGCGAACTGACCCGCCGCATCGGCCAGCCGGGCAAGAAGCTGCACACCGCCCGCAGCCGCAACGATCAGGTGGCGCTCGATCTGCGCCTCTACCTCGCCGACGAGATTGAACAAACGCGCGCGCGCTGCAAGGCCGTCGTGGAAACGCTCTGCGACGTGGCGGAAAAGCACCTCCACACCGTCATGCCCGGCTACACCCATTTGCAGCGCGCCCAGCCGGTGACGCTTGCCCACCACCTGATGGCCTACGCGCAGATGCTGCTGCGCGACCGCGAGCGCCTTGCCGAGTGCCGCGCGCGCACGCTCATTTCGCCCCTCGGCTCCGGGGCGCTGGCCGGCACCGGCTACCCGCTCGACCGGCAATACGTGGCCGAACAGCTCCATATGAACGGCGTCAGCGAGAACAGCCTCGACGCCGTGGCAGACCGCGATTTCGTCCTCGAACTGCTGGCGGACTTTGCCATCCTCATGGCCCACCTTTCGCGCTTTGCCGAGGAAATTTGCCTCTGGTGTTCGTGGGAGTTCCGCTTCATGGCGCTGGACGACCGCTTCTCCACCGGCTCTTCCATCATGCCGCAGAAGAAGAACCCCGACCTCGCCGAACTCATCCGCGGCAAGGCGGGCCGCGTCTATGGCTCTCTGACCACGCTTTTGACGGCGGTCAAGGGTCTGCCGCTGGCCTATAACAAGGACTTGCAGGAGGACAAGGAGGCCGTCTTCGACGCGCTGGACACCGTAAATCTGTGTCTGGACGTGCTGCCGCCGATGCTGGAAACGGCCACCTTCTTCCCTGAGCGCATGCGCGCCGCCGCCGCCGCGGGCTTTTTGAACGCCACGGACTGCGCGGACTACCTCGTTTCCAAGGGCGTGCCCTTCCGCGACGCCTACGCCATTTCCGGCCAGCTCGTGCGCCTCTGCGTGGAGCGCGGCGAAACGCTGGACACGCTGCCCATCGAAGAATACCAAAAAATACACCCCGCCTTCGGCGAGGACGTCTATACCTTCATCGACCTGAGCAACTGCGTCTCCAAGCGCAAGGTCCACGGCGGCCCCGCGCCCGAGGCTGTGCAGGCGCAGATCGAAAACGCCCGCAAGGCGCTTGTCTCAGAGCGCTGATAAAGCCCACAACCGCAAAAATCGCTCTGATTAAATTGAAATCAGAAACGATTTTTGCTTCCGGCGGTGGATTTGCCGAGCCCTACGGGATCGTCAAATCCAGTCGCAAGGTTGCAAGCCCGAGGGCTTGCAAGTCGCCTATGGCGACCGTTTTTGACGATTAAAAATCGGCAAAAACGCCTCAGCGAAAAATTTTGCCGCTGGCAAAATTTCCTCGTCAGCCAACTTGCATCCTGCGGTCACTTACGTCCATGTAAGCTCCCTTGGATGCAAGTACAGCTTCCTTGGGGTGGATTTGCCGAGCCCTGCGGGATCGTCAAATCCAGTCGCAAGGTCTTGACCTTGCGACAAATTTTGCCGCCGGCAAAATTTCCTTGCTTGCGGGCCTTCTCATCGCTCTGGCAGTCTGCCCCACTTTGTCAACATCCTGAGGCTCCCGCGCCATGCGGGAGCCTTTCGCCGTTCTCACCCCAGTGCCGCCAGCGCTTCTTCCAGAAACGCGCCGCAGTCCTGCACGATGCCGTAGTCGGCATGCTCGAAGATGGGCGCCTCTGGGTCGGTGTTGACCGCGGCCAGCGCTTCGGCGTTGACCCCGGCCAAATGCTGGATAGCCCCGGACACGCCCAGCGCCAGATACAGCTTCGGCGCCACGGACTTGCCTGTCTGCCCCACCTGCCGCGCGTAGGGGAGGATGCCCGCGTCCACCATCGGCCGCGAGGCCGCCAGCGTGCCGCCGAGCTTTTCCGCCAGCTTCTCGGCGCGGGCGATGTTCTCCGCGCCGCCGATGCCCTGCCCTACGCATACCAGCACGTCGTAGTCGGCAAGGTTCACGCCCGCCTCACCGCCGCGCAGCGAGAGCAGCTCCACCATGGAGGGCTTCGATACGGCTTTTCTGCGCTTAACGCGCACCGGGCGCGTTCTGTCCGCTTCCGGCATGGGAAACACCTTGGGCCGCACCGTGGCCATCTGCGGCCGCGCCTCCGGGCAGAGGATGGTGGCAAAGAGGTTGCCGCCGAACGCCGGGCGCGTCTGCAACAAAAGCCCCGTCTCTTTGTCGATCTCCAAATGCGTGCAGTCGGCGGTCAGCCCCGTGGAGAGCCGCGCCGCCACGCGCGGGGCGAGGCTGCGGCCAAACATCGTGCCGCCCAGCAGGAAGATGTCCGGCGAAAACTCCCGCGCCAGCGCGCAGATCTCCTCCGTATAGCGCATCTCCTCCGGCGCGTCCAGCGCCGCGTCCTCCACGAGCAGCACTTCGTCCGCGCCGCGCGCGCACATCTCCTCCACCGGCGCGCCCGCGCCCGCGCCCAGCGCCACGGCAATGACGCGCGTCCCCGCGTCCTTCGCCAGCCGCGCCGCCGCGCCCAGCAATTCGTAGCTCACCTCGCGCACGCCCTGCGGCCCGTTTTCGCAAAACACCCAAATGATGCCGGTATCTGCCAAATTCCGCATTTTACCGTCCCTTTCCATAACGCGCTTCGTCTGCAAGCGCCTGAATATCCTCAACGCTGGATACGCCCAGCACTTCAGCGGCGCCCGCAAAGGCGACCTGTGCCTTTCGGACGGCCGCGGCGGAAACACTTTCTCCGTTCTGCTTTGGGAGGGACAAGGTATTCTCGCCGTTCTTCTCCATCATCGCTCACCCTCCGCCTTTAGCGCCTCCATCAGCGCCGCGAAGCCGCCCAGCATGCGGCAGCCCGCCTTTTTCGCCGGGCGCGCCGTGCGCACCACGCGCGTGCGCGAGCCGCGCTGGCCGATGTCCTCCGGGGAAGCGCCCACGTCCACCGCGTCCCACACCATCACTTCGGCGCGCGCGGCGCGCAGAACGCCCGTCACCGAGGGCAGCCGGGGCACGTTGATCTCCTTGACCACGGTGAGAAGCGAGGGCAGCGGCAGCCTTTCCGCATGGTAGCCGTCGTCGCTCATGCGCTCCAGCGTCACGCGCCCGTCTTCGACGCGCTCTACGCGGGAGACGTCCGCCGCGTGCGGTATGCCCAGCAACTCCGCCAGCATCGGCCCCACCTGCGCGGTGTCGCCGTCCGTGGCCATGCGGCCGCAGAGCACCAGGTCGGCCCCGCCGAGTTTGCGGATGGCCAGGGCCAGCGCCCGCGCCGTGGCCAGCGTGTCCGCCCCGGCAAAGGCGCGCCCGGAGAGCAATATGGCCCGATCCGCGCCTACGGCCAGCGCCCGCCGGAGCGTCTTCTGCGCCGAGGGAACGCCCATGCTCAGCGCGGTGATCTCCCCGCCCAGCCGTTCTTTTAAGCGCACGGCCTCTTCCAGCGCGTAGGCGTCGAAGGGGTTCAAAATCGAGGCCACGCCCTCGCGGATGACCGTGCCGGTCACGGGGTCGAGCCGCTGCTCGCCCGTGGCGGGCACCTGTTTTACGCACACCACGATCTTCATCGTGCCACCTCCGTCAGCACATTGCCCGGCCCGAGGATGTTCTCCGGGTCGAGTTGCCGCTTCAGCGCCCAGAGTTTGCGCATCTTCTCCTCGCCGTACATGATCAGCGCCAACTGGCGCTTGATCTTGCCCGCGCCGTGTTCGGCGGTGATGGTGCCGCCCATGTCGCTTACGTCCCGCGCCCACTTTTCAAACAGCGCGTGTCCGCGGCGGTACTCGTCCAAATTGCGCGCCAGCACGTTCGGGTGCACGTGGTTTTCGCCGATGTGGCCGAAGATGAGGCAGGGCAGTCCGCTTGCTGCCAGATCGCGCTTGTAGAGGTGGAACAGCGCGTCGAAATGCGCATCGTCCACGGCCATGTCCGTGGAAAGAATGGTGATCTCCGGCTCGTTTTTCTTGTTCTTTTCTACGTGGATGTCGATCGTCTCCGGCACGGAGTGGCGGAACAAAAGCAGCTTTTCCAGTTCCAGTTCGTCGCGCGCCACCCAGGTGTTGTCCGCGTCGCCGCCGCTTTGGGCGATGACCGGCGCGAGCTTTTCCAGCACCGGGCAGAGACCGCCCTTGTCGTCCAGATTGAACTCCACATACACCGCGCAGCAGTAGTTCTCCGGCAGTGGCTGCAACTGGCGGAAGGCCGGCGTCTCCGCCTTCTGCGCCTCCACAAGGTCGAGCGCCCGCTTGTCGAAAAACTCAATGGAGGCGGGCTTGGGGTCGAACTTCTTCATCGCGTACACGTATTGGAGCGCGTTCTCGTCGTCCGGGAAAAAGGCGGTCACGCCGCACAGGAGGGCGGGGGAGGGGAGCAAAATCAGCTCCAACTCGCTGATCACGCCCAGCGTGCCCTGACTGCCCAGAAACAGGTCGATCAGATCCATGTCCGCGCGCAAAAGGTAGCCCGCGTCCTTGATGTCCGGGGTGTCAAAGTCGGGCAGACGCCCCCTGACCACGCTGCCGTCCGTGCAGGGCAGCTCGAAATCGCGCCCCCGCGCCCGCTCGCGCCCGCGCATGAGTTCCGTCACCCGCCCGTCGGCAAGCACCGCGCGCAGGGCGTTCACATGCTTGCGCGTGCAGCCGTAGAGGAACGAGCGCGCCCCGCAGGCGTTGCAGCTGGCCATGCCGCCGATGCTGGCTGTCGGCTCGGTGGGGTCGGGGGAGAAGAACAGCGCCCCCGCCCGCACGTCCTTCAGCGTCTCGCGGGATTCCTCGTCCCAGCCGGACACGTCGAAGCTCTTGTTTTTCAGCGCCTTGCGCACCGTGGTCAGCGCCACGCCCGGCTGCACGCGCAGAAGGAAGCGCCCCGCCTCGTCGCGGCGGATGCCGAGGATGCGGTCCATGCGCGAAAGGTTCAAAATCATGCCCCCCTGCGGGCTCGCCCCGCCGGCAAGCCCCGTGCGCGCACCCTGCGCCGTCAGCGGCACATGGTTGTCGCGCGCAAAGCGCACCGCCTCGACAAGTTCCGCCTCGTTGCGGGGAAAGGCGATGTAGTCCGCGCGCCCCATGGTGCGCGATTCGTCAAAGAGATAATTTCTGTACGCCTCCGTATAGGCCTGAACGATTGACATGTGCGCCTCCACATCCTATACTATAATACAGTATTCTACACCTTCCGGGAGGAAAAAACAATGACCGACACCGCGATCCTGCAGGCCCGCTACGACGCCTTCTGCGCCCTTGGCCTGCATCTGGACATGTCGCGCGGCAAGCCGGAGCCGCGCCAGCTCGACCTTTCCCTGCCCATGCTGCGCATGACCGACGCGGGCTTTGCCTGCGAAGACGGCTTGGACGCGCGCAACTACGGCGACCCCACCGGCATTCCCGAGGCCAAACGTCTCTTTGGCGCGCTGCTGGGCATGCCGCCGGAGCAGGTCATCGTCGGCGGCAATTCCAGCGTCAACCTCATCTACGACGCCCTCGTGCGCGCCATCCTCCACGGCCCGCTCCCGGGCGATACGCCGTGGAAGGACGTGCCGGGCCTCAAATTTCTCTGCCCTGTGCCGGGTTACGACTGGCACTTCCACATGCTCGCCATGCTCGGCGTCGAGTGCGTCCCCGTGCCGCTTGTCGAAGGCGGCCCGGGCATGGACATGGTCGAGCGCCTCGTGCGCGACCCCTCCGTGAAGGGCATCATCTGCGTGCCCATGTACGGCAATCCCAGCGGCCTGACCTTTTCCGACGAGGCCGTGCGCCGTCTCGCGCGCATGGAGACCGCCGCGCAGGACTTCCGCATCTTCTGGGACAACGCCTACTGCGTCCACCACCTCTACCCCGACCGCCGCGACAGCCTCCTCAACATCTACGAGGCCTGCCTCGAAGCCGGCACGGAGGACAGGCCGCTGCTGTTCACCTCCACCTCGAAGATCACCTTCGCCGGCGGCGGCGTCAGCGCCATGGCCGCCAGCCCGCGCAACATCCGCCGTCAGGCGGGGCTGCTGCTCTACCAGATAGTCTGCTTTGACAAAGTGAATCAGCTCCGCCACGCCCGCTTTTTGCCGGACATGGCGGCGGTGGAGCGCCACATGGCCCGCCACGCGGAGATATTGCGCCCCAAGTTTGAGCTGGTGCTGGACGCATTGGAGAGGGAACTGACCGGCTGCGGAAGCTGGTCGAAGCCGCTGGGCGGCTACTTCATCTGCTACCGCGCCCCCAGGGGCTGCGCAAGGCGCATCGTTGAGCTGTGCGCCAACGCCGGCATCATCCTCACCCCCGCCGGCGCGCCCTTCCCCGGCGGCAACGACCCGGAGGACAGCGTCATCCGCATCGCGCCGACGTATCCGCCGCTGGAGGAACTCGCCAAGGTCATGGAGCTGTTCCCCGTGGCGGTCAAGTTGGCCGTGGCGGGGAAGTAGACTGCGAATGAGCGGCGGAAGGTACGAACGCCTTCCGCCGCCTGTTATTTTGCCCTTTAACCGTTGGAGGAATAGCGCTCGTTGGAGTATCGCTCCAAAAACCTGCGCGTGCGCTCCTCGCGCGGGTTGCCGATGACCTCTTCCGCCTTGCCGTATTCGACGATCACGCCGCCGTCCATGAACAGCACGTTGTCAGCCACCTGCCGGGCGAACTGCATCTCGTGGGTGACGATGAGCATGGTCGTGTCGCGGTCGGCCAGCGAGCGGATGACGTTCAAAACCTCGCCCGTCAACTCCGGGTCGAGCGCCGAAGTCGGCTCGTCGAAGCAGAGGATGTCCGGCTCCAGCATCAGCGCCCGGGCGATGGCCACGCGCTGCTGCTGCCCGCCGGAAAGCTGGTGCGGGTAGTTGTCCGCCTTGGCAGAAAGTCCCACGCTCTCCAGCGCCGCGCGCCCCTTTTCCGCGATCTCGGAAAGGATGCGCTTTTTGTTTGTTTTGTAGTCCGCGCGCTCCCTGGCCAGCAGTTCCGCCGCCAGCGTCACATTTTTCAGCGCCGTGTACTGGGGAAAGAGGTTGAACGACTGAAACACCAGCCCGAAGCGCAGCTGATTGGCCCGCGCCTGCGCGCCCTTGGGCCGCGGCAGGGAGGCGTCGAACACCGTGTCGCCCGATACGCGGATCACGCCCGCGTCCGGCGTTTCCAGCGCCGTCAGACAGCGCAGAAGCGTGGTCTTGCCGCTGCCGGAGGAGCCGATGATGGCCAGCGATTCGCCCTTTTCCAGCGAAAAGCTGATGTCGCGGATGACCTCCAATTCGCCAAAGTGCTTGGAAAGCCCGGTCACTTCAAGGATCGCCATCGTTCACCCTCCTATGCGCGGAAGTAGTCCATTTTGCGCTCGATGCGCCCCAGCGCCAGCGTCACCAGCCCGTTGAAGATCAGGAAGAATATGGCGGTGGTGAACAGCGGCCATAAGAGGCCCTGACGGGTGTAGTTGTCGGCCACGAACAGTATCTCGGTCACGCTGATGATGCGCGAAAGGGAGGTGTCCTTGACCAGCGTGATGATCTCGTTGCCCACGGAGGGCGTCACGCGCTTGACCACCTGCAACAGCACCACTTTGAAAAACACCTGCCGCCTGGTCATGCCCAATACCTGCCCGGCCTCGTACTGGCCCTGCGGGATGGAGTCGATGCCGCCGCGGAAGATCTCGGAGAAGTAGGCCGCGTAGTTGATGATGAACGTCACCAGCGTTGCCGTGACGCGGGACTTGATGGGCGGAAGCCCCATCAGCCCCGGGCCGTAGAACACGAAGATGAGCTGCAGCATCAGCGGCGTTCCGCGGATGACCCACACAAAGCCGCGCGTCAGCAGCCGGATGGGGCGGAACATGCGCCCGAACACGCGCAGGCCCAGCCGCGAGCGGGAGCCGAACATGATGATGAGGCCCAGCGGCAGCGAACCGATCAGCGTGATGACGAAGATCTGCAAATTCAGCACAAAGCCGTCCAGCAGCTTGCCCAGCACGACCGCGCCTTCGGGGGTGAACATACGCTTCTCTCTCCTTTATCCGGGGAATGGGCTGTCGGCAGCGCCGACAGCCCCAGTGTTTCCGTTGGTCGGTCGCTTACTGGATCAGCGCGTCGGTGAGGCCGTACTTTTCGGCCAGCTCCGCCACCGTGCCGTCTTCCTTCAGCTTGGCGATGGACTCGTTGACCATGGCGGTGAAGTCGCTGCCCTTGCGGAAGGCGATGCCGTAGAACTGATCGCCGAAGTTATTGTCCATGTTGACCACCAGGTCGGCGTAGTCGCTGTCTGGGCGCACCATGCCCAGAGCGCAGACGCTGTCCACCAGCGCGATGTCCGCCGTGCCGGACTTGACTTCCAGAAGCGCGTTGGCCATGGAGCCGACGGGGATGTAGGTGCAGCCCGCGAAGTATTCCTGCGCGGAGACTTCCACGGTGTCGTCATCCTCGATGGTGCCCTGCAGCTTGCCCTCGCCGGTGGAGCCCTGCTCAGCCACGACCGTGTAGCCGTTCACGTCCGCCATGATCTCCTCTTCGCGCTCGGCCTTCATGACCATCGCCTGCGTGTTGAGCAGGTAAGGCTCGCTGATGGACATGTTCTCCTCGCGCTCGGGGGTGATGCACATGCCGTTCCAGATGCAGTCGATGTTCTTGGAGTTCAGCTCGATCTCCTTGGCGTCCCAGCTGATGACGATGAAGTTGGCCTCGATGCCGAGGTCCGCGCACACCGCCTTGGCAAGTTCGGTGTCAAAGCCGATCAGCTCGCCCGTCTCGGGGTCTTCGTAGTTGATGGGGGCGAAGAGGGTGATGCCGATGTTGAGAACGCCGTTGCCGAGGATGTAGTCCGCGTCGCTCTCCTCCTCCGCGAAGGCGAAGGTCGCCATCGAAAGGGCAAGGATCAAAACCAGCAGCATGCTCAGGATCTTCTTCATGGTCAAAACGCTCCTTTATTGAAATTGGGTTCATTTCCCGTGTTTACGTCAGCGCTTTACTGTGCTAACGTGGTATGGTGGTATCTTAGCACAACAGACCCGAAAATGCAATAGTTTGAAAGTAATGTTCCTGTTAAATCGAAAACGGCGCAAAAAAACCGCCGGCGACTGGCCGGCGGAAACGTTTTTTGCCTACCGCGCTCCTCTGCGGTCGCCAAAGGCGATGTCGTTGCGGGCGTCGAACAGTTTGTCGATAAACAGGCGGTCGTACTCCGTGAGGTTGTAGCGCCGGGGGTAGATCAGCACATCGCGGTAGCGGCGGTTGGAGGCGCACTTTTTCTGCACCAGCCCCCACTGGTCGAGGATGCGCCGCGGCTCGGGCGAGGTCCACATGTAGGTGGTGGGGATGCGGCTCAAAATCTCAAACTGGTCGGCGCGCTCGTAGATGAGGATGCGGCGGTTTTCGCAGTCCCCGGGGCGGTGCGCCGTCTTGGGCAGGGAGGCAAGGTGCGGCACGGTCTTGTCGCCGTGGGTGAGTTCGATATAGTCCTCCAGCCGCACGGGGTCGAGCGGGTCTTCGTTTGCCAGCGGGTGCGCCCTGGAGAGCAATACCTCGTAGTCGTATTCCCACACCTGCTCAAACGTCAGTTCCTTTTCATCGAGGAAGTCGAGAAAGTGCGCCTCGTGCTGCACGCGGTAGCGGATGATGCCCAGCCGGAAGCGGCCGGAAAGCACGTTGTTGACCGTCTGCACGGAATTGGTTTCCTTGATGCTCAGGCGCATGTCCGTGCTTGCGTCCAGCGCCTCGATAAAGCGCGCCACGCCGTCGGCGATGTAGCTGCCGCGCGGCATGGAAAGGCTCAACCGCTGCACATTGCCGCTCTGGTCGTCGCGCAGGGCCTCCATCTGCTCCACCTGCAAAAGCACGCCCCGCGCCAGTTTGAGAAACTCCACGCCCCGCCGCGTCGGCACCACGCCGCGCGAGGTGCGCTCAAACACGGGAAAGCCAAGCCCCTCCTCCAATTCGCGGATGGCCTTGCTGAGGTTGGGCTGCGCCATGTAGAGATTTTCCGCCGCCTGCGAGATTGAGCCGGTGCGCTCCACCTCGATGGCGTATTTGAACTGTATGATATTCATGGAAACATCCCCCGTTCCCATCCATTATACCGCTTCCGGCGGGGAGGGTCAACCAAAAAACGGACGGGACAGCATTTGCCATCCCGTCCGCAAAGGGGCTTGCCTACGCCTGCACCACCACGGTGGTGCCCGCCGGGCAGTTGTCGTAGATCCACTTGGCGTCGCTCACCGTCAGGCGCACGCAGCCGTGGGATTCGGCGCGGCCCAGCGAGCGGGTGGAGCCGCCGGAGTTCTCGTTGGGGCGGCTGTATGTAACGGAGTGGAACAGTATGCCGCCCTGTATGCGCCAGGCGTACTGCGCGTAACAGTTGAAATCCTTGAAGTAGTACCAGCGCCCGCCTGCCTTGCCTGAGCCTTGGAAGGTACCCTGTGGCGTCGGCGTCTCCGGCGCGCCCACGCAGCACTTGAAGCTGCCCAGACGCTCCCGGTAGCCGTCGCCCGTCCAGCGGTATACGTAGACGCGGCGGTCGGAGAGGTCCACCACCAGCTTGTAGGGGAACACGTACTCCTCGCTCTCAGCGGCGTCCGGGCTGAACAGCAGCCGCTGCGTCGTCTCGTCGGCCACGCCGGTCTGGTCGAGGTTGTTCTTGCGCTGGAAGTAGCGAAGCGCGTTCTCGGTCAGGCTGCCGAAATCGCCGTCGGCGCTGTACAGGTAGTTGAGCTGATGCAGGCGGCGCTGCACGCGCTCCACTTCGATGCCTTCGTCGCCGCTGCGCACCGTCTCATGGTAGACGTCGAAGGTATCGGCCTTGAAAAAGTCCATCAGGCTGTCGGAAATTTCACCGTCCGGCACGTAGGGCGTGGGCGCGGGCGTGGCCGCCACCTCCGGCGGCAGTGTGGCGTCGTACACCATGGGCATCTCGCCCGGCGCGGGGGTCGGCGTGGGGGTGGGGGTCGGCGTGGGCGCGGGCGTCGGCGTGGGGTTGGCCTCCAGGTATTCGAGCATCTCGTCGTACTGGTAGCTCTTGAAGGCCTTCACCGCCTCCTCGGTGTCGTCGCCGTAATGGCCGTCCACCGTGCCGGAAAGGAAGCCCCACTCGGCCAGCCGCTGCTGGGCCAGCTCGATATCCACGCCCTTGGCGCCATGCGCGCGCGGCGAGGGCGTGGGCGTGGGCTTGATGGTCAGATTCGTGCCGTTTTGTAAAAGTTCGCGCGTGGCGGGGTCGGCCACGCCGGTCACTTCCAGAGCGTGCATCTGCTGGAACTCGGAGATGGCCGTCTCCGTGGCCGGGCCAAGCACGCCGTCGGCCACGCCGGTCAGATAGGCCAGTTCGATGAGCTTGGTCTGCACGCCAAAGACCACGTTGGAGGCCGTGGAGAGCAGTTCGCGCGTCTCGGGGTCGGCCACGCCGGTCGGCTCAAGGCCGAACATCTGTTGGAAGGTAGCGATGGCCTCCTCGGTCGCCTCGCCGAGTACGCCATCGGCTTCGCCGCTGCTCACGCCCGCGGCGATCAGGGCCTCCTGCACCTCAAACACGCCCTCCTGCGCCGTGGAGAGCGCGGCAAGAGTCGCCTCATCGGCGTAGCCGGTCGCTTCCAGCCCGTACATCTGCTGGAAGATCTTCAAGGCTTCCTCGGTGCCGTCGCCAAAGTGGCCGTCGGCGGCGCCGGTGAGCAGGCCCAGAGCAATGAGGCGCTCCTGCATCTCCTGCACGGCGCTCTCGCCCGAGCCATCCACCATGCCGTTGACGAGGGCGCCCTCAGGCGGCTCCTGCGTGGGCGCGGCGGTGGCGCTGTCCTCCGCCGCGGCATAGCCGGCGAGCAGGCAGAGGGTCATTAGGATACAAAGCAATCTGCGAAGCAAAGGTCACACCCCTTCGTGGCAGTTGTATACGACTATATTATAACCAAATATTGTCGCGCTTTCAGGCCGTAAAAGTAAACAAACAATTAAATATGTAGGCGGGGGAGGGTGGCTCCCCCGGGGTGGTCAGTAGACCTTGACCGTGGTGCCCGCCGGGCAGTTGTTGTAGATCCACTTGGCGTCCTCCACGGACAGGCGCACGCAGCCGTGCGAGGCGCGGCGGCCAAGGTTGTTGACCGAGCTTTGCCTGAGCGTGGCGGTGTCCTTTTCCGAGTACAGCACGGAGTGGAACAGATACGGCCCGTTGATGCGGTAGGCGTACTGCGCCCAGCAGTCGAACTTCTTGAAGTAGTACCAGCGCCCGCAGGGGCCGCCCGCCGTGAACGTGCCCAGCGGCGTGGGGTCGGAGGTGGTGCCGGTGGAGCACTTCATCGTGCGCACCAGCTGCGAATAGCTGCCGTTGACCCACTTGTAGGCGTACACCCGCTGATCGTCCACGGAGATCTTCAGCATATACATGCACTTGGGCCGGTCGGACTTGACCGCGCTTTCGCTGAACAGAGCGCGCTGCGTCGCCTCGTCGGCCACGCCGGTCTCGGGCAGCTTGTTGCGCTTCTGGAAGTACTTGAGGGCCGATTCCGTGCCGCCGCCGAAGATGCCGTCGATGCCGCCTTCGAGGTACAAAAGCGAATCCAGCCGCCGCTGCAGGCGGTGTACCTCGCCCAGCGCGTTGGTATCGCGCGAGCCGCGCTCCATGTCCACGCGGTAGACGTCAAAGTTTGCAAGCTCCGCCATCAGGCCGTCGGACATCACGCCGTCCGGCGCGTAGGGCGTGGCGGTGGGCTGCGGCGTCGCCGTCGGCGCGATGACCTGCTCGTCCGCCCCCTGCGACAAAAGCAGCGTTGGCGAAGGCTCTTGCGTGGGGGAAGGGACAGGCGTCGCCGTCGGCGCGAGCGTCGGCTCGGGCGTGGTGTAGTATTCCCGCCCTTCGACCACGTAGAGGTACTGCTGGAACAGCTTGAGCCCCTCGTCGGTCAGCTTGCCGAAATCGCCGTCCGCCGAGCCGGTCATGAAGCCGTAGGCGCGCAGAGCCTCCTGTACTTCGCGCACGCCCTCGCCCTTGGCGCCCTTGGCCAGCGGCGTCGGCTCCGGCGTGGGCATGGGCACGGCCATGGCGCTGCCCAGCGCCGCCTGCGTCCCCGCGTCCAGAACGCCCGTCTCCGGCAGGCCGTTGAGCGCCTGGAAGGCCTCCAGCGCCGCCTGCGTGTCCTCGCCAAAGATGCCGTCGGCCTTGCCGTCCAGATAGTTGAGCGCCTGCAAGCGCTTTTGCAGATCGGAAACGGCGCTCTCGCCCTCCCCGTCGCGGCTGCCCATTTGCAGCGGCTGGGCGGTGGGGGAGGGGGTCGCGGTCTCGGCGATGGCGGCGTTCCCGCGCAAAAGCTGCTGCTCGTCTGCGTCCTCGACGACGCTGTACTGGCACCCGGACAAAAGCAGCAGGGCGGCCAGCAGCGCGGCGAGCAGTTTTTTCTTCATAGATACAACACCCCGTTTTCGTCGCTTGCATTCCCTCTTTGTGAATGCACTAATTAGACGCGCGTGGGTGGCACATTGGTTCATGCTTTTTTCGTGAAATATCTGGTTTTCCTGCCAAAACGTCCGTCGGGCAAAGGCCCTCCCCCACAAAATGCCGCCGGCGCGCTTCCTGCATTTGTCAGAAAGCGCGCCGGCGATACAGGCGGCTGCCCTTACGGCGTGGGGTCGCGGCGCAGCGTGAAGCCGAACTGCGTGCCCTTGCCCACCTCGCTCTTGACCCAGATGTCCTCGCCCATCCACTTGAGCAGTTCTCTGGCGATGGACAGGCCCAATCCGCTGCCCATGCCGCTGTGGGCCTTGTCCACCTTGTAGAAGCGGTCGAACACATAGGGCAAATCTTCCTTGGAAATGCCGATGCCCGTGTCCTTGACGATGAGCGTCACGCGCGCGTCGTCCCACGTGGCGTCCAAAGAGACCGTGCCGCCGCCGGGCGTGTACTTGATGGCGTTGTCCAGCAGGATGACCAATAGCTGCTCCACGCGGTCCGGGTTGGAGACCACGGCGGGCACCTTGGAAAAGTCCGTTTCCTCGCGGAAGGTGATGTTGTGGTCCTCGGCGATGGAGCGGTAGCGCTCGCACACATCGCCCACCAGCTCCGCCAGCTTCATGCGCTCGGTGCGGATGGCCAGCGTGCCGCTCTGCAGCCGCGAAAGCTCCATCAGGTCGTTGATGAGGCGCGAAAGGCGCATGATCTCGCGCAGGATGATGTCGTAATAGCGCATGCGCGCGTCCTCGGTCTTGACCATGCCCTCCTTCAAGGGCTCGATGAGGGCGCGCATGGCGGTCAGCGGCGTGCGCATCTCGTGGGAGACGTTGGCCACATAGTCGCGCCGCGTGCGCTCCAGCCGTTCCATTTGCGTGATGTCGGAAAACAGGCCCACCGCGCCCGCCGTGGTGCCGATCTCGTCCACCAGAGGCGAAATGACCACGCGCAAGACGCGCTCCGGCATTTCCAGATTGCGGGTCACGGTCTTGCCCTCGCGCACCACGCGGTCGAAATCGGCCCAGATGTCGCGGTCGGGGATGAGCTTGAGGCGCTCGTCGCGCGGGGGATGCTTCTGCGCCGGCACGTCGAACATCCTCTCCAGCGCCGGGTTTCGGTGCGTCACCCGGCCCTTGGCGTTGACGGCCACGATGCCCTCGGACAGGCCGTTGAGCATCTGCTTTAAGCGGTTGCGCTCGATGATGAGCAGATACATGTTGCGCGAGAGCTGATAGGAAAGGTCGTTGAGCGCCTTGCCCACCTGCCCCAGTTCGCCCGGGGCGCGCTCGTCCGCGCGCGCGTCCAGGTCTCCTTTGCCCACGGCTACGGCCACGTCGCGCAGCGCGCCGATATGCTCGGAAACGGGCAAAATCAGCGCCCGCAGCAGCGGGTAAAAGGCGATGGCCGCCGCGCCCAGCCCCACCAGCAGCGACCAGACAAAGGGCATGCCGTCCTGCCCGCGCCCGAAGGCGAGCAGGTACACCAGCAAGGCGACGACGACCATCGTCGCTGCGATGATCGCCGTGAACAGGATCGCCCGCTTTGTCAGCGAGCCCGTCTTTTTCATGCGTTGACCTCAAAGCGGTAGCCCACGCCGTAGACCGTCTTCAGCGTCCAGGGCACGTTCTCCTGCGGCAGCTTCTGGCGGATGCGCTTGATGTGCGCGTCCACGGTGCGGGTGTCGCCAAAGTAGTCGTAGCCCCACACGCGCGAGAGGATCTGTTCGCGCGAGAACACCTGCCCCACGTTGGAGCAGAGCATGTGCAGTATCTCCACTTCCTTGGGCGTGCAGGGGATGATCTTGCCCGCGGCCTTGACCTGATAGTTTTCCAGGCTGATCTCCAATTGCGGCAGGCGGATGATGGAGCTGTCCTCATCCTGCGTCTTTTCCGAGAAGCGCCGCAGCACCGCCTTGATGCGGGCCAGCACCTCGCGGGGGCTGAAAGGTTTGACGATGTAGTCGTCCGCGCCCAGTTCCAGACCGAGGATGCGGTCGATCTCCTCGCCCTTGGCCGTGAGCATGATGATGGGGATGGAGCTGGTCTGGCGGATGGTGCGGCACACGTCGATGCCCGACATGCGCGGCATCATCAGATCCAGCACCACCATGTCGGGGTGCAAGCTCTCCACCATCTCCAAGGCCTGCTGCCCGTCATACGCGGACTGATGCTCGTACCCTTCGGAACTCAAATACAGCCCCAAAGACTCATGCACCACCGGGTCATCGTCGCAGATCAGGATCAGCGGGTACATCGCCATATTCTCACCTCAAAAGCGCACATTTGTACGGTATTGGTACTACTATTATATACATTGTCACGAAGCATTGCAATGGTTGTAGAAAAGAGCCTAAATAAAATCATATTCGACAGCATTTTGAAGCCGAAAACGCCCCCTCAGCCCCCATATTTTGGCAAAATGGCCCCCTTGTCCAGCCAAAGGCGCACGAGTGGGTCTCTTAAGTCCGCCTCGCCCGTCACGACGCGCAGATATTGCCACAGCGCGTCAAGGTCGGCTTGGTCGAAACAGAGGGAGAGGTAGTTGGCTGTCAGGCCATGGTTCCAGAAGGAAACGCGCAGATCGGCCATGGGCCATCGGAACGGCTTCCCTTTTTCATCCAGACAGGAAAAGATGAAGCGGATATTCGGCTCGATGAACTCCAATTCCTCGTTTTTTGTCAGGCGCTTGGAAAACGCATCTTCAATCGTCTTGGAAAGCCGTTTCACTTCCTCGCTGCAAAGCAATTCCTGTTCGTTTAGATGATAATTGAGCCATGAACTTTGCAGATGCAGGGACACGCGGCACCATGCGTCGTCATCCGGAGAAGCGCTTTCCCGGAACCCCTGTATGCGCAGATACATCTCCACGCCATCCAGATCGAGCCGCAGCCACATGCGCTCTCCTCCCTTCAAAAAACGCGGCGAAGCCCGCGCTCCGCCGCATATCCATGCAAAAATTACCCCTTCAACTCCGGGTGCCGCTTTTCCACCACGCCAAAGGCGTCGTCGGCAATGTCCACCGCCAGGGCGATGTCCTCGTCGGTGAGGGCGGCGTTGATGAAGTGGTTGTGGTGACTGGCGAGGAACAGCCCGCGCGAGACGCACTCCGCCACCCACTCCTGATGCAGCATCAAACTGTCGTCGTTGGCGATGCGCAGGTAGAACAGCGCCGGCTCGCCGGATACCACCAGATCGAACCCGTGCGCCTTGGCCGCCTCCCTGAAGCCGTCGGTCAGCTTCGTGCCCAGCCTGCGGAACAGCGCGGGCGTATCCAGCCGCTTCATCTTGTCCAGACAGGCGATGCAGGCGGCGAACGGCTCCGCGCTCATCCAGTACGAGCCGGTGAACGACAGGGAAGCCGCCGTGGCCTTGAACTCCTCGCGCCCGCAGACGGCGGACATGTTGTAGCCGTTGGCCAGCGCCTTGCAGAAGCAGATGAGGTCGGCCTTGAAGCCGTAGTAGTGGTCGGAACCGGCCAGATCGAGGCGGAAACCGGCGCGCACGTCATCGATGATGAGCAGCATGTGGTGCTTGTCGCAGAACTCGCGCACGCCCTGCCAGTATTCCTTCGAGGCCACGCGGTTGTCAAAGAAGTTCCCGTGGTCGTAGGGCTGGGCGATGAGCGCCGCCACGTCGCCATTGCAGGCGTCGTAGGCCTTTTCCATGGCCTCCATGTCAAACCACGGAAGCACCACGTTGTGGGCTACGTCCTCGGGCAGTATGCCGGGGTAGTCGGCGCGCATGGCCCAGGGGTCGTTGCCGTGGTAGTAGTTGCGCAAAAAGAAGATCTTGCGCTTGCCCGTGTGCGCGCGGGAGAGCATGACGCTGAAGGTGGTGGCGTCGGTGCCGTTTTTCATGAAGAACGCCCAGTCCGCCATGGCCACGGTGTCCACCAGCTTTTCGGCGCACTCCACCATCTTGTAGGAAGGCGCGGTGGTGCAGTTGGCGATGGAGAGCTGTTCGATGGCGGCTTTGTCCACGTCCGGGTCGCCGTACCCCAGCACGTTCGGGCCGTAGGCGCACATCAGGTCCAGATAGCGGTTGCCGTCCATGTCCCAGAAATACGTCCCCTTGGCCTTGGAGGCGATCAGCGGCCACTTATTGAGCGGCAAAAACAGGCCCTCCGACGGCCCGAGGTGGCCGTAGACGCCGGCGGGGATGACGGCGCGGGCGCGGTCAAACCATTCGTGGCTTTTAACGTGGCTGTATTCAGGGTATTTCGACATGCGCTCGTCCTCCTCAGGCCAGATACAGGGAGACCCTGTCCAAAATGCGATTTAAGTTGTCGGCCATGGAGATCATGCCCGATAAGTAGATGGTGCCGCGGCACATCTCGTCCAGCGTCGAGGCCGTGCCGGTGAACAGCCCGTGCGCCAGGTCGATGTCGGCGAACTCCATGATTACGCGCGGCTTTTCGCTGGGCTGCTTGATGGTGGTGAAGTGATGGTCTTTTACGCGGATGGTCAGTTTGACCGCGTCTTTGATGCCCAGAGACACGTCCCCGTCCACCGTGTACGAGGCCGACAGCTTGGAAATGGGGTCGTTGTTGGCCAGCGCCGAGATCGCCCCGGCCACGGTGTACATGGTGAGAATGGTGCTTTCCTCAAAAAACGCCCGTTCGCGCATGGCCTCTTCGGAGGGGCGCAGAAGCTCGGTCAGACGGTCTGTGAGCTTTGTAAACGGCCCCAGCAGGAAGGAAAGCAGCTGCACCGCGCCCTTTACCGGCAGGCCGGGCTTGGAATGGTCGATGAGGTCGTTGAACTTTTCCGGCGAGGCAAAGCGCATCTTGCAGGTGCAGCCCTCGCTGCCCTCCGTCATGCGGCAGCCCTCGCGTGTGAAGTGGAAGGTGCAGCAGGGGCCGCCCTTCACCTCCAGACAAAGCGACACGGGCTTTTTCAGCCCCGCGAGGATCTCCTTCGCCTTGCCGTCCAGCGCGCAGAGGTCCTCCAGCGTCCCCAGCACGCCGTACATATTCACATAGGCCATCGCCCGCGCATCCTTCATGGCGCAACCTCCCCAGTCGTGTATTGCAACCAGTATAGCACAAACATGTAAAGAACGGAAGGGGAAAGGAGGGCAAAACGGCGGCGAAGCATTGCCCCGCCGCCGCAAAGATGCGTCACTTCCAATTCGCGCTCAGCGCGAACGCGCCGCCTTTTTCCACATACACGCCGCCGGCATACGTCACCAGCGCCGTCAGACAGTGGCTGCCGCCGGCCTCGACCTCGAACACATAGCCCTCCGCGCCGTCCGCCTCGCCGATGCCCGTCAGCGCGATGTGCCGCACCGCGCCGTCGTTATCCGTGCCCGCCACCAGATAGGCGTAGACGATCTGCGCCGCCTCCGCCCCGGAGATGTTCTCGCCCGGGTCGCCCATCATCTGGCGCGCGTCCTCGAAGGTGTAGCCGCTTGTGTACCAGCCGGCGAAATTGCCGTTGTAGCAAGCGCCCGCGGGCAGGCTCCAATAGGGCATGTTCTCAAGGTGCAGCCCCGCGCCCGAAGGCGTAGCGAAAAACACCTTCTCAACGCCGAGGTTTTCCCGCAACGTCCAATAGGCGCTGTCGAGCATGAACTGCAGGGTCGAATCAAAGTCGTAAAAGGTAAGGTCGAGGCTCTCCACGCGCATGGGCGCGCTTTCGGGGCGCAAAAGCGTGGCCCCGTCCGACCAGATGACGGTGACGCTGTCTCCCTCGACCGCAGCGCTGTCGCAGGCAAAGTCGTGCTTCGTGACGGCGCTCAACCCTTTGAGCAGCGCTTCGGCGGTCAGTTCGCCCGTGTACGCGAGCGGATATTGCCCGACCTCCTCGCTGTAGGCGACCACATGGAGCGTGGCGGTCGTTTCCGCCTCCGCCAGCGCACAGGCGGGCAGGGCAAGGCACAATGTCATCAACAAAACAAGCAATTTCTTCATCCGGGCTTCCCTCGCTTTCGTCCACTTCGCGGGTCTTTCCCCGCGCTTTCCTTGGACGCGCGCCGCCCGGGCGCGGTTCCATCGCCGCTATCCGCGCGCCTTGTCGAGCATGCTCATCTTCAGTTCGTACATGCGCGGGCTCATGTCCACATAGTGTACGTGCGGGTTTTCAAAGCGCTGCTCCTCCTCCCACACCTGCGCGGAAAGCTGCCGCTGCACATAGGCGCGCACCTCGTCCAAAGGCTCGGGCTGATACATGAGCTTTCCGCCCTTGAACACGCACACATGCATGTCCTCAAAGCGGCAGTTCTCAAAGTGACGGATGCGCCACGGTCGCACGGGATCGACGAAGCGGTACGGCTCCACGCCCGGCAGCGGCTCCTCCGCCAGCGTCAGAAGGTCGGCCACGCTCTTGCCGTGCTGGTCGTAGACGCGCAGCAGCCGCTTGAGACCGGGGTTGGTGACCTTTTCCACGTTTTCGGAGATCTTGATGCGCGGCACGAAGCGGCCGTTTTCCTCCACGGCTACCAGCTTGTACACCGCGCCGAACACCGGCTCGCTGCGCGCGGTGATCAGCCGCTCGCCCACGCCGAAGATGTCGATCTTCGCCCCCTGGCTGAGCAGGGAGGAGATGGTCATCTCGTCCAGGCTGTTGGAGGCGACGATCCTGCAGTCCGTCAGCCCCGCCTCGTCGAGCATGGCGCGGGATTTCTTGGAAAGGTAGGCCAGGTCGCCGCTGTCCAGACGGATGCCCTTGAGCCGCTTGCCCATCGGCTCCAGCACCTCTTTGGCCACGCGGATGGCGTTGGGCACGCCGCTTTCCAGCACGTCGTAGGTGTCCACCAACAGCGTGCAGCCGTCGGGATAGGCGCGGGCGTACTTTTCAAAGGCCGTGTACTCGTCCGGGTAGAACATCACCCAGGAGTGCGCCATCGTCCCGGAAACGGGGATATTGAACATCTGCCCGGCCAGCACCGTGGCGGTGGAATCCACGCCGCCGATGTAGGAGGCACGCGCGCCGTAGACGGCGGAGTCTATGTTGTGGGCGCGGCGGGCGCCGAAATCGCTGACCACGCGCCCCTGCGCCGCGCGCACGATGCGGTTGGCCTTGGTGGCGATCAGCGACTGGTGGTTGATCTCCAGCAAAATGGCCGTTTCGACGATCTGCGCCTCGATCAGCGGCGCGACCACCGTCACCACCGGCGTATTGGGATACATCACCGTGCCCTCGCGCAGCGCGTAGAGGTCGCCGGTGAAGCGGAAATGGCGCAGGTAGTCGAGGAAGCCCTCGTCAAAGATGCCCTGCGCGCGCAAGAAGGATATGTCGTCCTCGGTAAAGTGCAGGCTGCGGATATACTCCACCACCTGCGCCAGCCCCGCGAAGATGGCGAAGCCGCCGTTGTCGGGGTTTTTGCGGTAAAACACGTCGAACGCGACCCGCGCGTCGCTCACCCCGTCGCGGAAATAGCCGTTGGACATGGTCAACTCGTAAAAGTCCATCACCATGGAAAGGTTTCGCTCCCGGTGCTGCTCGAACATAACGCATCCCCCGAAGTGTATCGTTTGTAAGATTATAGCACGTTCCGGGCGCAGTGAAAAGCGCAAAAAGATAAAATCCCGCCTTGCCAGCGCCGCGAAACGCCGCTGTGGCCGTCTGCCCATCGTCCCCAAATTGCCCCGCCTTTCGCAAAGTTCCCCAAGGATGTTGACATTTTGGACACTATCGTGTATACTATTGGTATCAAGGAGGTGTTCGCATGACATTCTATTCTGTGCGCGACTTGCGGACGGACACGAAGGGAATGTGGGAAAGCCTGTCGTCCGGCAACGAAGTCGTCATCACGAACAACGGGAAGCCTGCGGCGCTGATGATCGACATTCCCTCCGATTCATTTGATGAAGTCGTTCAGGCGGTAAGGCAGGCCAAGGCCATGATCGCCTTCAACAACATGCGCAGGAAGGCGGCCGCGAAGGGGTTTATGTCCGACGAGGAGATCGAGGCGGAGATCCAGGCGGCCAGAAACGAGGGCTGATATTATGAACATCGTTTTGGATACGAATGTTCTCGTATCGGCCCTTTGGTCTCCCGCGAACAAACCGGCGGCCATCGTAAACGCGGTGCTTTCCCGAAGATTCACCGTTTGCTACGATTACCGCATACTGGAAGAATACACGAAGGTTTTGCGCCGGCCCAAATTCGGTTTCAGCGAATGGGAAATACAGTACCTCCTCGACGCCATCGCCATAAATGGCATATCGGTCATCGCGGACCCCATCGCCGATGTTCCCTTCGCGGACGAAAGCGACAGAAAGTTTTACGAGGTATCGCAATACTGTTTTGCCGTTCTGGTCACAGGAAACACAAGGCACTACCCGGCCAGCGGCAACATCATGACGGTATCGGATTTTTACGACCGCTTCATCGGTCGATGAACGCAAAGGAGCGTGAACATATGCGCATGGAATTTCTCGGCGCCGCCCATGAAGTCACCGGCAGCCAGACATTGCTCACCGTCAACGACCGCCCCTTCCTCGTCGATTGCGGCATGGAACAGGGCGCGAACCGCTTTGAAAACAAGCCCCTTCCCGTGCGGCCCGAGGCGCTGCTCTGCGTCCTCGTCACGCACGCCCACATCGACCATTCCGGCAACCTGCCGCTGCTTTACAAGCGCGGCTTCCGCGGCCCCATCTACGCCACGGAGGAGACCTGCAACCTTCTGCAGATCATGCTGCGCGACAGCGCCCACATACAGGTCTCGGACGCGGAGTGGAAGACGCGCAAGGCCCAGCGCGCTGGCGGCCCTCCCGTGGAGCCGGTCTACGACCTCGAGGACGCCGAGGGCGCGCTCGGCCTTCTGCGCCCCTGCCGCTATGGCGAGCGCCTGCCCGTGCTGGAAGGCGTGGAGATACGCTTTACGGACGTCGGTCACCTGCTCGGCTCCGCGGCCATCGAACTGTGGCTGCGCGAGGGCGACACGGAGCGCAAGGTGGTCTTCAGCGGCGACGTGGGCAATACGAACCAGCCCCTTCTGCGCGACCCGCAGCGCGTGGAAAGCGCCGATGTGCTTATCATCGAATCCACCTACGGCGACCGGCTCCACGAAAAGGTGCGCCTCGACTACCCCCGCGCCCTCGCCGAAGTGCTGCAGCGCACGTTCGACCGCGGCGGCAACGTCGTCATCCCCTCTTTCGCCGTCGGCCGCACGCAGGAGATGCTCTACTTTTTGCGCCAGATCAAGCTGGAAAACCTCGTCCATGGCCACGGCGATTTCCCCGTCTATGTCGACAGTCCCCTCGCCAACGAGGCCACGGCGGTCTTTTTGCAAGCTGATCCCGCCTCGCTCGACGACGAGGCGCGCGCCCTCATCCGCGCGGGCGTCAACCCCCTCTGGTTCGACGGCCTCAGGACCAGCGTCACCGCCGAGGAGAGCAAGGCCATCAACTTCGATAAGACGCCCAAGGTCATCCTCTCCGCCAGCGGCATGTGCGACGCTGGCCGCATCCGCCACCATTTGAAGCACAACCTCTGGCGCAAAGAGTCCACCATCCTCTTTGTCGGCTATCAGGCCGAGGGCACGCTCGGCCGCCAGATCGTCGAGGGCGCGAAGAAGGTCAAGCTCTTTGGCGAGGATATCAGCGTCGCCGCCGAGGTGCGCGTCCTTCCCGGCGTCAGCGGCCACGCCGACCGCGACGGCCTGCTCGCCTGGATGGAAGGCTTCGCGGAAAAACCCGGCCGCGTGTTCGTCAACCACGGCGACGACGCTTCCTGCACCTCCTTTGTGGAAACGCTCAAGCGCCTCGGCCACAACGCCTCCGCCCCCTTCAGCGGCGCGACTTACGACATCGCCGCCGATGAAATTCTCGACTGGCCGGAGGGCGTGCCGGCGCAAAAGGCCAAGGCCCGCGCCAGGAGCAACGTCTTTGCCCGCCTGCTCGCCGCCATCGAGCGCCTCATGCGCGTCGCCCGCGGCTGCGAGGGCATGGCCAACAAGGAACTTGCCAAGTTCGCCAACCAGGTGGACCGCCTCGCCGACGAGTGGGAACGGTAGGGGAGAGCAAAAGCGCCTCCGCGCTGGGGGCGCTTTTTGCGTATGGATCTTTAGCTTGTCAGTTCCTGATAGCGCCGCATCAGCGCGGCGACGCAATCACTTTCGCTGGTGCGTTCGGGCGTGCCCACGACAAAGCCATAAGCATCCATGACGGCTCTGTCGTTCCGCTGGTGGGCGGTGCGCAGCTCCGGCGGCATGGTCAGCTCATCATACAGGTCGGCAAGGCTGGCATCCGGGTAAAGGGCGCGGGCGTCCAGTATCGCCTGCGCGGTCTGCTCGATTCTGGCTTTCTGCGCGTCGGTGGGAGTAGGCCACGGAAAGTTGTTGTAGACAACAGAATTTGAATAGCGATAATCACTCTTTAGTCTGCCACAGACTGCGCGCATCCACGCCATATGGACATTGGAAGTCAAAACGCCCAAATGATATAGCTCAGCATTAGGAATAAGTAGCAGCAAATTTGAGCATATGATTTGCGGAGATAGAAATCCCATTGGAATATATCTACGGCGTTCTGAGGATACTTCTGGCACTACGATATAAGATTCCAAAGGTTGCCTATTTTCCGTAAACAATATCGGCTTGTCAGCCCATTTTCGAGTTGCTGCTTTTTTACTTGCAAGCCGAAAGTCTCTTACTGCGGCTACTCGTGCCAAGACTTTTGGCATCTTAGAAAGTTCTTGTGGCGCTATTCCAGAAAGCCAAAGACAATATCGTTTTTTTCCATTTAAAAATTCTTCTGCACCCAGAAACAGCCTTATATATTTTTCAGATAGTGGCTCTTGTTTTATAAAATCTTTATACTCCTCTGCGGATAGGATTAAATTGCCACCATCTGTCGGTTGACTTCCTTTACACATTAAAGGAACATCACAAATTGGGTTTGCTCTGCGCTCTAAGAAAATATCGGGTGCGTTCAATAAATAAGCATTGATATTTTCTGCCACCTGCGCCCTATCCGAGGAATAGATTACACGTGGGGCAGAATTGGGCGCAAAGCTAAACCCGACAATGACACAATGCACATGGGCTTTCTGATTTGCCTCGCTGTCCCAGCGAAATGTGCGGTGTGCGAAGTCGATGTGAATGCCAAAGCGGTCAAACAGGGGCTTCCAGACACCGGCAACCTGTTCGCCCTGTGTGATAGAATTGGTGGAAACAAAAGCTGTTCGTATTGTCGTACCTATCATAAATTGTGCAGCCTTGAAATACCACCCGGCAACATAATCGATATTTTTTCCTATATCGGGTTCTACCGATTGCAAATCAGCTTTCTGCGTTACAGACTGATAGGTATACCCCACAAACGGCGGGTTCCCCATGATATAATTCAATTCCGCTTTGGGCACGACGCTCTCCCAGTCGATGCGCAGGGCGTTGCCCTCGACAATGTTGACATAGGTCTTCAGCGGCAGAAAGTCCAGATTCATGTGGACGATGTCTTCCGTCTGCTTCATCATCTGGCTCTCCGCGATCCATAGCGCAGTCTTGGCGACGGTGGCGGCAAAGTCGTTGATCTCGATGCCGTAAAATTGCTTGATAGAAACCTTGATGGGACTGAGGTTTTCAAGGTCAAAGGTGATTTGACCACCCAGCAGCATAGACAGCGTCTCATTTTCCAGCTTGCGCAGGGACAGATAGGTTTCTGTCAAAAAGTTGCCGCTGCCGCAGGCCGGGTCAAGGAATTTGAGCGACGCCAGCTTGTCCTGAAACGCGGTCAATCGCTTTTGGCGCGTCTTGGCCGCAGACACCTGCTTGATCTCGTCCAGTTCCGAGCGCAGGTCGTTCAGAAACAGCGGGTCGATCACTTTATGGATGTTCTCGATGGATGTATAGTGCATGCCGCCCTTGCGCCGCGTCTCCGGATTCAAGGTGGATTCAAACACAGCGCCGAAAATGGTGGGGCTGATGTCGCTCCAGTTGAAATCCTCGCTGGCCTGCGTCAAAAGCAGGCTGAAAATCTCGTCGTTGAAGGGCGGTATCTCGATGTTTTCGTCGGAGAACAGGCCGCCGTTCACATAGGGAAAGGCGGCAAGCTCCGGGTCGTCATCCGCAAGATATGGATCGCGCTCCTCGGGTCTCTGGTCCAGAACGCGGAAAAGGTCGCGCAGCGCCCTGCGCCCGTTCTGCATGCCGCGGTCGCGCAGATAATCGTGGAACATGCCATGCCTGCCGAAAATGCCCGCGTCCTCCGCGTACAGGCAAAACACCAGCCGCACGCAGAGAGCGTTCAGGCTTTTCAGCGTCCGCTCATTGCTGGCGTCCTTATACTGCTTCAAAAACGCGTCGTAGAGTTTGCCGACCAGTTCGCCCGCCTGAATGGATATCTCCATCTCGCGCTTGATGTTTTCATCGCCCGTGTCCACAAGGAAATTCAGACGATAGTATTCAGTAGGCAGGTCTTTCAGCTGTATTTCTTCAGGCTCGCCGTTCGGGCGGTTCATGTCGTAGATCAAAAAGCGCTCAAAATTGCAGGTAATGACCCATTTGGGATGGGCATCCACGGGCAATTCGGTGATGTAGCGCTTTGCCTGCTGGAATGGGGTCAGCAGGGAACCGTCAGATTGGCGGATGGGCTTGCGCAGGTCTTTGCCCAAACCCTTCTGTTCGATCAGAACGCGGGTAAGGGGGATATAGCCATCCATGAAGCTCGTGTGGTCAAGATGCACCTGATCTTCAAAGGTGATGTATTCGGCGGGATGCTCTACGCCCAGGACTTCCCCCAGCAGGGAAAGCCAGAATTTCTGGGTCTCGCCCTTTTCATATCCCTTGCCCTTCCAGAAATCCGCGAAGTGTTTTGCCGCGTTTCGCTGCTGTACGTCGTTCATGGGGCTTGCCTCCTGACCGTGCGTTTATACATCTATGATACCATACCAAAGGCTTTCCAGCAACAAAAGAAACGCGCGCCGCGTCCACTTCCTACCCTTCCTCCATCACCCGCCGATAATTCACCGGGTCGGTATCCCCTTCCGTGGAGAAAAGCAGCACCCGCGCCCTCGCATCCAGCCCCAGCGCCGCTCTTGCCGCCTCGTCTGCCGCCACCTCCAGCAGCGCGCCCATCGTCGCCGCGCCGCTCTCGCCGGAAGTGATGGCCTTGTCCCCCTTAAGCGGCCGCGCCAGCGCGCGCATGCCCCGCGCCGCCACCGCGTCTTCACAGGAAACACAGGCCGACGTCAGCCCTTTGAGGATGTCCCATGCCATGGGGCTGGGCTCGCCGCAGGCCAGACCCGCCATCATCGTGCGCATCTCGCCGCGCACGGCCTCGATCTCGCCCCGCGCGGCGCTGCGGAAAAAGCAGTCCGCCGCCGTCGGCTCGACGAGGATGATCCTCGGCGGGCATGGGCAGGTCTGCGCAAAATACGCCGCCACCGCCGCCGCCATGGAGCCGACCCCCGCCTGCAAAAGGATGTGCGTCGGCGGCGCGTCCAGCTGCTCATCGGCTTCCAGCGCCATGGTCAGGTATCCCTGCATGATGTACAGCGGTATCTGCTCGTAGCCCGGCCAGGCCGTGTCCTGCACCACCACGCTGCCCGGCGTCTGCGCCGCCTGTCGCGCGGCGAGGCGCACGCAGCCGTCGTAGTTGAGATTTTCCACGGTCACTTCCGCGCCGAGGACGCGTATGTTCTCCACGCGGCTTTGAACCGTGCCTTTGGGCATGCGCACCACCGCGCGGCAGCCCAGTTCCCGCGCCGTCCAGGCCACGCCGCGGCCGTGGTTGCCGTCCGTGGCGGTGAAAAAGGTCGTATCCCGCAAAAGCGGGCGCATGGTCTCGCCGGTGAGAGCTGCGTAGTCCATATTCTCCGGCGCCAGACCCGCCCGCGCGGCGATGTGGCGGCCAATGGCGTAGGAACCGCCCAGCACCTTGAAGGCGTTGAGCCCAAAACGCTTCGATTCGTCCTTGACAAAGATCCCTCCCACCCCAAGCCTCGCCGCCATCGCCGGCAGCGACACGAGCGGCGTTTGCGCGTACTGGGGAAAACTGCGGTGATAGGCGCGCGCCTGCGCCGCCTGTTCCCGGCCGAAGCAGCCGAAGAGCGGCGAGCGCTCCGCAGCCGGCTCGCGGTAGAGGATGCGTGTCTCTTTCATGGGAAACCTCCCTTCTGGCAGGCAGTATAACATATTTCCCGAAAGCTGTGAATGCGCACAAAATCACAAGCTCCACGGCTAAAAATGTACACAAATCGCAAATGAAAGCGCCGAAAAACACAGAAACTTAACGTACATTCCGTATAATAGAAGCATACGAAGCGCGTCAGGAGGATACACTATGCGGAAAACGAAGATCGTCTGCACCATCGGCCCGTCCTGCGACAATGAAGATACGCTCATCCAGATGTGCATGGCTGGCATGAACGTGGCGCGGCTCAACTTTTCCCACGGCTCCCATGAGGAACACCTGAAGAAGATCGAACTCATCAAGCGCGTGCGCGAGCAGCTGAACATGCCCATCGCCATCATGCTGGACACCAAAGGCCCCGAATACCGCACCGGCCGCCTCGCGGATGGGCGCGTGCTGCTCAACAAGGGCGAGCGCTTCACCTTCACCACGGAGGACATCCTCGGCGACCGCGAGCGCGTCTCCGTCTCCTACAAAAACCTCCCCCACGAGCTGGAAGCGGGCGACACCGTGCTGGTCAACAACGGCCTGATGGTCTTCCGCGTGCTTGACTGCACGGATACCGAGGTCCACTGCGAAGTGGAAGCCGGCGGCGAACTCAGCGACCGCAAGAGCATGAGCTTCCCCGGCAAGGTACTCAAGCAGACCTACTTAAGCGAGCAGGACAAGGAAGACATCCGCTTCGGCGTGGAAAACGACGTGGACTTCATCGCCTGTTCCTTTGTCTCCCGCCGCGAAGACCTCGAGGCCGTTCACGCCTGGCTCAACGAACTGGGCGCCAAGGACATCGACGTCATCGCCAAACTGGAGAACCGCTCCGGCGTTGACAACATCGAGCAGATCTGCGAAGCCTGCGACGGCATCATGATCGGCCGCGGCGACATGGGCGTGGAGATACCCTTCGAGGAACTGCCGCAGATACAGAAAAAGCTCATCACCAAGTGCCGCATGCTGGGCAAGCGCGTCATCACCGCCACGGAGATGCTCGAAAGCATGATCCACAACGTGCGCCCCACCCGCGCGGAGATTTCCGACGTGGCCAACGCCGTCTACGACGGCACCAGCGCCATCATGCTCTCCGGCGAGACCGCCGCCGGCGAACACCCCGTGCTTGCCGTGGAGACCATGTCGCGCATCGCCACCTGCACCGAGCGCGGCATCCACTACGAAAAGCGCTTTTTGAAGAGTGAGTTCAAGATCCACAACATCGTGGACGCCATCTCCCACGCCACCTGCGGCATGTCCATCGACGTACACGCCAAGGCCATCGCCGTCTGTTCGCTCTCGGGCAAGACGGTGCGCATGGTCTCGCGCTTCCGCTCCCCGGTGGACATCCTCGGCATCACCACCAGCGAAAAGACTTGGCGCAAGCTGGCCCTCTCCTGGGGCGTGACGCCGGTGATGTGTGAAACGCTCGATTCCACGGAAGTGCTTTTCTACTCCGCCAAGCGCCTCGCCCGCAAGATGTTCGACCTGAAACCGGGCGACCGCATCGTCATCACCGCCGGCGCCACCACGGGCCGCAGCGGCAACACCAACCTCATCAAGATCGAGACGGTCTAAAGCATTCGGCAAAAGCAGGGCCGACTTCGCCGCGATGGCGGGGTCGGCCCCCGCTTTGTGCCCCGAAAGTCATCACTTCTTAATAATTCCCAGCCCCCGGCAACGCGCGTTTGTGCTATAATGTTGCCGTACCCCGCACGCCGGGGAGAAACAAATGTCTACGGAGGGATGCGCGTACTTCGCGCGGCTACGAATGAAGCATATCAAGCATGTCCTCGCGCTGCTGCTCGCCCTCGCGCTGCTGCTTGGCAGCGCCCTCGGCGAGGATCTGGCCCCCGGCGCCAAGGGCGAGGCCGTGGAGCAGTTGCAAAAGCGCCTCTACTACCTCGGCTTCCTCAGCATCCAGCCGGATGGAGACTACGGCCCCAAGACCGTCGAGGCGGTCACGGATTTTCAGACCTTCTTCCGCGCGCGCGGCTACAACTTGCGCGGCGATGGCGTGACCGACGCCGCCACCCAGGCCCTGATCTTCAGCGACGAGGTGGCCGATGCCGACTATCCCCTCAAACAGGGCGACAGCAACGGCTACGTGCGCCGCGCCCAGCGCCGCCTCATCGAACTGGGCTATCTCTTCGGCGCCGCCGATGGCGACTATGGCCAGAACACCGCCGACGCCGTGCGCGCCTTCCAGCAGATGCTCATCGACAACGGCGCGGAGGGCATCACAGCCAGCGGCGAGGCCGATGAAAACACACTGCACTACCTCTACTCCGAACTGCTGGGCTTCGACATCTGCACGCCCACCATGTACAACGACGGCAACCCCCTCTCCCTGCGCGCCGGCAATCTCTACGCGCAGGCAGCCGTACTCATCGACGCGGACAGCGGCGAGGTGCTGCTGGACAAGAACGCCTCCGAGCGCATGTACCCCGCCAGCACCACCAAGATCATGACTCTGCTGCTCGGCATCGAGCGGGGGAATTTCGAGGAGATCGTCACCACGCCCGCTTCCGCAGGTCAGGTGCCCGGCGATTCCTCGCGCATGCCCGTCAACCCGGGCGAGCGCCTGCGTTATCAGGACCTGCTCTACGGCCTGATGATCCGCTCCGGCAACGATGCCGCCAACGCCATTGCCACCCTCACCGCCGGCTCGGTGGACGCCTTCGTCGAACGCATGAACCAGAAGGCACAGGAACTCGGCCTCTCCGGCACGCACTACGACAACCCCCACGGCTATCAGAGCGAAACGCACTACACCACCGCGCAGGACATGGCTTCGCTGACCCGTTACGCCCTGCAAAACGAGCAGTTCCGCGAGGTGTTCACCACCCACACCTATCAGGTACCCGCCACCAGCGATCGCGCCGCGCGCACATTGCAGTGCAGCTACCTCATCTTCGACCCCGATTCCGAGTATTACGATGAGGACGCCGTCGGCGGCAAGACGGGCTTCACCTCGGCGGCGGGCTATTGCTTCGTCTGCTATGCCGAGCGCGACGGTGTGGAGCTGATCGCCGTCATCTTTAAGAGCGGCTCCAACGGCACGAACCGCTGGACAGACGCCCGCCGCATGTTCGACTACGGCTTCGCGCTCAGGGGGGTATGACCGTGGAATACCTCGACATGTACGATGAGGACCGCCGCCCCACCGGGCAGGTGGTGGAGCGCTTCGGCGGTTTCCCGGACGGCGGGCTGCACATGGTCGTCCACGTCTGCATCTTCGACCGTCAGGGGCGCATGCTCATCCAGCGGCGGCAGGAGACGAAGGCCGCGTGGCCCGGCAGGTGGGACCTCAGCGCCGGCGGCTGCGCGCTCGCCGGGGAGACCAGCCGTCAGGCCGCCAGCCGCGAGACGCGCGAGGAACTGGGCTTCGACCCCGCCCTCGAAGGCGTGCGCCCGGCGCTGACCGTCAACTTCTCCCGCGGCTTTGACGATCTCTACTGCGTCGAGCGCGATGTGGACGCGCAAAACCTGCGCCTGCAGGCAGACGAAGTCATGGACGTCCGCTGGGCTGCGCGGGAAGAGGTGCTGCAAATGATCGACGCGGGCGCGTTTATCCCCTATCGCAAAAGCCTCATCGAACTGCTGTTCGATATGCGCGGCCAGATGGGTATGCTCCCCGTGCCCTGGCCGGAAAGGACATGAAAAGCAAAAAAACGGACGCCCTCTTTGCGAGAGCGTCCGTTTTTCCACGCCGTCAGGCCTCTTCCTCGAACTGATCCTTGCCCACGCCGCACAGGGGGCAGACAAAATCCTCGGGCAGGTCTTCCCACTTGGTGCCGGGGGCGATGCCGTTGTCCGGGTCGCCTGCCGCTTCGTCGTATATCCAACCACAGACCGCGCAAACGTACTTCTTCATCCGTATCTCCTTCCGGCCAGACGGCCAGCCATGATATTTTCTAAATACCCGCCGCGCGCATCGTTGAAACAGGGGCGGGGAAAAATTTTTTCGAGGCTTGACAAAGCTGCCGTTCCGTGCTAAACTGTGCCTGTAAATAACATATGTCAGAAATGGAGGACACAACATGAAGATCGCGGTCACGTATGAGAATGGAAACGTCTTTCAGCACTTTGGCCACACGCGCCAGTTCAAGCTCTACGAGGTGGAGAACGGCGCCATCCAGTCCGAGCGCATCCTCGAAGGCGACGGCGCGGGCCACGGCGCGCTGGCCGGTCAGCTCATGCAGGCGGGCGTGGACGAACTGATCTGCGGCGGCATGGGCGAGGGCGCGCGCGTGGCGCTTGCGCAGCTGGGCATCACTGTCCACGCGGGCGTGCAGGGCAGCGCCGACGAGGCGGTCCGCGCGCTGCTGGCGGGCACGCTGCAGGCCACTGCCTCCGCTACCTGCGACCACCACGGCCACGAGCATGGCCATCACGATTGCAACGGCCACCACGGCCACGAGCATGGCCATCACGATTGCGGCGGCCATTGCCACGGCTAAGGGGCAGCCATGCCGAGGCCGAGCAAATGCCGGCGCGTCTGCGCCGCCCCGCGCTGCACGCGCTTTGAACCGCAGAACGCCGCCTCTGCCCAGCCGGTGGAATTGCAGGTGGACGAGTTCGAGGCCCTGCGCCTGATGGACTATGAAGATCTCACGCAGGAGGAGTGCGCCCGCCGCATGGACGTGGCCCGCACCACCGTCACCGGCATCTACATGCGCGCCCGCCGCAAGGTGGTCACGGCGCTGGTGGAGGGCAGGGCGCTGCACATTCGCGGCGGAGCCTTCTCCGTCTGCGAGGGCGGCGGGGGCTGCGGCTGCGGGCACTGCTGGCGCGGCGGGAACGATGGTTTTCCCCCGAGGGGCTGAAAAAGAAGGATTTTTGCCCGCGAATGTCGAAATGCCTATTGTGAGCGGCCTTTCGCAGGGCTTCACTGGCCCCGTGGCCGCGCGGCGCTGTGCGCCCCGGGCGCCCCGTTTCCCTGACGGGGCAGGAGAAATAACACAAATGGAGGAAGGATCATGGAGAGCGGAACCATCATCTGCAACTGCAAGCAGGTCACCTACGGCCAGATCGAAAACGTCGTCCGTGGCGAAAACAACATCAAGGACGTGGTCAGCGTCTTCGACGACGTCCAGAAGCAGACCCACTGCTCCACCGGCTGCGGCGGCTGCCACGACAAGATCATGGACATCATCGCCGACCTGCTCTATCAGCGCTGAGAAAACGCGCGCCTCGCTCAGACCGCCTCCGCACATGCGGGGGCGGTCTTCGTCTGCCGCCTTGCGTTCTTTCAGCGGATGTGCTATGATGGCGATAATGCCAGAGAGGAAAGGTGGGGAAGGGGAGTGCTGCTTCTTTCCGCGAAACACCTGCGCGCGGCGGTCTTTCCCGCTGCTGCCGCCGCCCCAGCCGTCTATCTCTGCGGCGCGGGGGAGGATGTGGAAGCGCTGCGCGCGTCCCTCGCGGACGCCCCGCCGCACTCGCTCGTCTGCGTGAGCGGCTTTGACTGGGAACGCGACCTCTCCCCCTGGCCCGCGCCGCCGCTGGGGCGCGGACGGCCCTTTGCCGGCGGCGCGGGCGAATGCCTGCCTTTGCTGACGGAAGCCATACTCCCCCAGGCGGAGGCGCTGCTGCCCGCCCCGCCCGCGTGGCGCGCCATCGCCGGCTATTCCCTCGCCGGGCTTTTCGCCCTCTGGTCGCTCGGTCAGACGGACATCTTCTCCCGCGCCGCCAGCATGTCCGGCTCGCTCTGGTATCCCGGCTTTGCGGACTACCTCGCCGCCCGTACGCCGCCGCGCCGCCCGGACGGTATCTATCTCTCCCTCGGCGACCGCGAAGCCAGAGCGCGCGACCCTGTACTCAAAACGGTGCGCCGCGCAACGGAGGCCGTCGCCGCCCGCTTCCGAGCCCAGGGCATCCCCACGGCGCTGGAATTTCCCCCGGGCAACCACTTTGAAAACGTTACAGAACGCACAGCGGCGGGCATCCGCTGGCTGCTGGAGCATTGAGACCGCGGCGATGATCATCCCCTCCGCCAGGCGCGCGAAGGCGCGAAGCGGCCAAAAATGAAAACCCGCGCCCGGCTTTACACCGGGCGCGCGCCCAGAACGCTGATAAAGCCCACAACCGCAAAAATCGCTCTGATTAAATAGAAATCAGAAGCGATTTTTGCTTCCGGCGTCAGCCTACTTGCCGCCTGCGGTCACTTACGTCTATGTAAGCTCCCTTGGCGGCAAGTTGTCTTCCTTGGGGTGGATTTGCCGAGCCCTACGGGATCGTCAAATCCAGTCGCAAGGTTGCAAGCCCAAAGGCTTGCAAGTCGCCGCTGGCGACCGTTTTTGACGATCAAAGATCGGCAAAAACGCCTTGGCGACAAATTTTGCCGCTGGCAAAATTTCCTTGCTTGCGGGCTTTCTCATCGCTCTGACAGTCTGTTGACAAGTCTCTTACAGCCCCTTGCGGTCGACGCGCACGCGCACGCGCTCGTCTTTGGCGCTGTTGCCGAACACGTCCTGTCCGTGTTCGATGAAGCGCTCCACCACCAGCGCGTCGGCGCTTTCGGCGTAGATGCGCATATCGCCCGTGCGCAGGGCGGGGGAGTTTCGGCGCTTGAGCGACTGCTCGCGCATTTTTTCCGTCAATTCCTCGTCCTCGCGGCCCCAGGGGAAGGTCTTGCGGCAGAAGGGGTCGGCCATGCCGGTCAGCCCGGCCTCGTCGCCGTAGTAGATGCAGGGCATGCCCGGCAGGGCGCAGATCAGCGTCCACGCGGCGATCAGGCGGCGCTTGCCGCGCTCGTACTGCTCCTTCGTCAACTCCAGCGGGAAGCGGTAGCGCCGCTCGGGCTGCATGTTGCCGCAGTCGGCCAGCACATTGATGGCGCGCGGCTTGTCGTGGCTGCCCAGCAGGTTCATCAGCGAATAGAAGAATGAGGGCGGCATGCTCTCGCGCATGGCCTCGATGCGCCGCACGAGGGCGTAGGCGTCGATCCTGAAGGTGAAAAACGCCAGCACCGCCTCGCGCAGGGGGTAGTTCATCACGCTGTCGAGCGTGTCTCCGGCGCAGTAGCAGCGCGCCTCGCCGTAGGCGATCTTGTTGGTCGGGTCTTCCCAGACCTCGCCCAGCAGCGTCGCCTCCGCGTCCGTCGCCTTCACGCGGCGGCGCAGTTCGCGCAGAAAGGGCATCGGCAATTCGTCCGCCACGTCCAGCCGCCAGCCGGAGGTGCCGGCCTTGATCCAGTGCGCGGCCACGCCGTCTTCGCCGTTGATGAAGGCGCGGTAGCTCTTCTCCATCTCGTTGACGTTGGGCAGCGTGGTAAATCCCCACCAGCAGTCGTAGTCCTTCGGCCACGAACGGAAGCGGTACCAGGCGCGGTAGGGGCTCTTTTCATCGCGGTACGCGCCCGCGCCCTCGCCGTAGGTGCCGTATTTGTTGAAGTAGACGCTGTCCGCCCCCGTGTGGGAAAACACGCCGTCGAGGATCACGCGGATGCCGCGCTTCTTCGCCGCCGCGCACAACGAGCGCAGGTCTTCCTCCGTGCCGAAGGAGGGGTCCACCTGCAAATAGTTGCCGGTGTCGTACTTGTGGTTCGAGGGCGAGCGGAAGATGGGGTTCAGGTACAAAACCGTCACGCCCAAACTCTCGATGTAGGGCAGCTTTTCCTCGATGCCGCGCAGATCGCCGCCGAAAAAGTCGTTGGCGGAATGCTCCTGCGCGTCCAGTTCCAGGTTGAGGTCGGGCCAGTCGTACCAGTTATCGTGGTAATAGCACCACGGCGCGAGGTCCTTTTGGTCCTTTTCGCCCGCGCGATGGAAGCGATCGACCATGATCTGCATCATCGTCGCCTCGCGCATCCACGCCGGGCCCTCGCCCGCGGGGTCGTACACGGTGATCTGGTAGCTCGGCGGCTCGCAGCCGTACACCTCGCCCGCGCCGTAACAGTGGTCGCGCGCGTCGCCGTAATACAGCGGCGAAACGGGGTGCGCGCGCAAATTCTCGTCCGCCAGCGCGGAAGCGTTCACCGCGGCGCGCAGCGCGTCGCCATCGTCGTATTCGAGGATGAAGTAGTACCACAAACTGCCGGCGTCCTCCGGCAGCGCCGCCTCGCAGGTGAACACGTCCTCGCCCGGGCGCGGGGAGATGGCGTGCGCCCGCTCCACGCGCCGGGGGCCGTGTTCGGGGAAGAGCATGGGGTCGGAAGAGACGCGCGCCATGGGCACGCGCCATTCGCGGCCGTCCTTCCACAGCCTCAGGGTCGCGGACCTTGCGCCGTCCGCCCGCACCGAGAGGCGCACCGTTTCACCCAACGGACGCGCGCCTTCGGGAAAGCGAAAGCGCGCGTCGCGGGAATCGTGAAAGATCACAGTTCGAGGGGCTCCAGGTGCCAGATTTTCTCGTTGTACTCCGCGATGGTGCGGTCGGCGGCGAAGATGCCGCTCTTGGCGGTGTTGATGATCGCCATTTTCAGCCACCTGTCGCGGTCGAGATACGCGTCTCCCACGCGGCGCTGCGTGGAGAGGAACGAAGGCAGGTCCTTAAGCACGAAGTAGGGGTCGGCCATGCCGCCGTTGTCGCCGAACAGCAGGGCGTGGTAGAGTTCCTGGAACAGTTGATGGTTCTCCGGGCACAGCTCGCCGTTGATGAGCTGATCCATGGCGCGGCGGATGGAGGGGTTGGTCTCGTAGATCTCGCTGGCGCGATACTTGGAATAGCCCTCCTCCACCTCGTCGGCGCGCAGGCCGAAGATGAAGATGTTGTCATCGCCCACGGCGTCGTGGATCTCACAGTTGGCGCCGTCCATGGTGCCCACGGTCACCGCGCCGTTCATCATGAACTTCATGTTGCCCGTGCCGCTGGCTTCCTTGCCCGCGGTGGACAGCTGCTCGCTTACCTCAGCGGCGGGCATCAGGGCTTCGGCCAGGGAAACGCAGTAGTTTTCCATGAACACCACCTTGATCAGCTTGCTCGCGCGGGGATGTTTTTCCACCAACTGCGCGATGGCGTTGATCAGGCGGATGATCAGCTTCGCGCGGTAATAGCCTGGCGAAGCCTTGGCGCCAAAGAGGAACGTGCGCGGCTGGAAGGTGTAGTTCGGATCGTCCACCACGCGGTTATAGAGCATCAAAATCGATAGCGCGTTCATCAGCTGGCGCTTGTATTCATGCAGGCGTTTGGCCTGAACGTCGAAGATGGTGGCCGGGTCGATGAGCGCGCCCTGCCCATCCTTGAGGATCTGCGCCAGGCGCACCTTATTTTCCTGCTTTACGCGCGCGAATTCCCGCTGGAAGGCGGCGTCCTTCGCAAAGGGCTTCAGATCGGCCAGGTGCGCGGGCTCTTTGCGCCAGGCGACGCCGATCGTTTCATCCAACAAATGCGCCAGGCCGGGATTGGCCTGCATCAGCCAGCGCCGGTGCGTGATGCCGTTGGTGATGCCCAGGAATTTGTCCGGCTGCATCATGTAGTAATCGCAGAAGGTCTTTTTGCGCAGGATATCCGCGTGAATCTGGGAAACGCCGTTCACCGTGTGCGAAAACGCCACGCACAAATTCGCCATATGCACCTGACCATAGCCCAGCACGGCCATGTGGCCAATGCGTTCCCACTGGCCGGGATACACGTTCCACAGGCGGGCGCACAGGCGCTTGTTCATCTCCTGCAAAATCATGTATATGCGCGGCATCAGCATGCGCACCATGTCTTCGGGCCACTTTTCCAGCGCTTCGGCCATCACCGTGTGGTTGGTGTAGGCAAACGTGCGGTACACGATGTCCTCCGCGCGCTCCCAAGAGAGGCCCTTTTCATCCAGCAGAATGCGCATCAACTCGGGGATCGCCATGCCGGGATGCGTGTCGTTGACGTGGATGGCGACTTTGTCCGGGAAGATGTCCCAATCCGGGCCGTAGGTCTTTTCAAAATCGCGCACGATGTATTGCACCGAGGCGCTGGAGAGGAAATACTGCTGCTTGAGCCGCAACTCCTTGCCCTCGTAATGGTTGTCTTCGGGATAGAGCACCTTGGAGATCACTTCGCACAGCTCGCGCTCTTCCATGGCGCGCACATAATCCCCGCGGTTGAACGACTGCATGTCGATTTCCTTGGGCGATTTGGCCGACCAGGTGCGCAGCATGTTCACCATGTTGGTGTCGTAGCCCAAAACGGGCATATCGTAGGGCACGGCGAGGATGGTGGAATAATTCTTTTGCTCAAAGCACATCCGGCCATCCTTCTGCACTTCTTCCACATAGCCGCCAAAGCGCACTTCCACCGCCTGATCCGGGCGCACGATTTCCCACAGGTTGCCGTTTTCCAGCCAGTTGTCGGGCAGCTCCACCTGGTAGCCGTCCACGATCTTTTGCTTGAAAAGGCCGTATTCATAGCGGATGGTGCAGCCCATGGCGGGCAGTTCCAGCGTCGTCAGCGAATCGAGAAAACAGGCGGCCAGGCGGCCCAAGCCGCCGTTGCCCAGGCCCGGCTCCGGCTCCTGCTCGAACAGCAGCCGTTTATCGATGCCCAGCCCTTCCAGGGCCTTCATGTAATTTTCTTCGTTCACCAGCGAAACCATGTTGTTGTGCATGGCGCGGCCCACGAGGAATTCCGCCGAAAGGTAGTATAGCTTCTTGGCGCGCTGGCGCTTGCGCTCCCCGCGCGAAGCCGTGCGGCGGCGCATCACTTCCTCGCGCACGGTGGAAGCCACCGCTTGGTATAGCTGTCCCTGCGTCGCGTCGGAAATCTCGCAGCCGAATTGCCCCTCGAGTTTTTCGACGATGGATTGTTGAATTTCAGAAACGCTCATGCGTTCGATTGCCATGGATAGATTCCGCTCCATTCTATATCAGGATCCCCTCAAGTATATCATATTTGCCTTTTTTGTGCAAGCGCGACAATGATACAGAAAAAGGAAAGCTTTTGCGCGCAGATTGCCGTGGATTTTGCGCAGCGCCGGGAAACGCGCGTGAAATGTTGCGATTGAGAAAAGAGGCGGGCGGCGCGGGCGGGAAATTTGCGCGCATGGTGCGCCAATTTGCGGCAGGATTTGACAGTTTTTCGCCGCGGCGCTATAATATTTGCGGGGGTGTGGGCATGAAGTTGTTTCATCTATCGGATTTGCATTTGGGCAAGCGGGTGTATGAATGTTCGTTTTTGGAGGATCAGGCGTACATTCTGGAGCAAATCCTTTCGCTCGCCGCGCGCGAAAAGCCGGATGCGCTCCTGATCGCGGGCGACGTTTACGATAAGAGCGCGCCCTCCGCCGAGGCCGTGGCCCTGCTCGACGATTTTCTCGCGCGCCTGAGCCAGATGGGGCAAAAGACGTTCGTCATCAGCGGCAACCACGATAGCGCCGAGCGCGTGGCCTTTGCCGGCCGCCTGGTGCGCGCGAGCGGCATTTATCTTTCGCCGGTGTACGCGGGCACGGTCGCGCCCATCACGCTGGAAGACGCGTTTGGCGCGGTGGATGTTTTTCTCCTGCCCTTTTTAAAGCCCGCCAGCGTGCGGCGGTTCTATCCCATGGAGGATCTCCCCACAACTTCGGCGGCCATTGCCTGTGCCATCGCGCACATGCCCATCGATCCTTCCC
>DVOU01000023.1:0-41493 GCA_018713365.1 Candidatus Pullichristensenella excrementipullorum | reverse complement strand
CGCCCGCCCCACGAGCAGGGGGCGGGCGCGCTGCGTTTCGGTTCGGATGGGGCGGCGGTGGGAGCAGACGGCGGCAGGCCCACGAGCAGGGGCCTGCCGCCTGCGGCGCGTTGGGCGACGCTGCCTTGCCCTGCCGGGCAAGGGGCGCTGCCGGTGTGCGGGGTCGACGCTGTTTGCCCCGCGGGCAAAGGCGCTGCAGAGTGGCGCGCCGGATCATGGCGTGTCGCGGGAAAAAAGCAGGGTTTCGGAACGTTTCGCACATCATGGGACTTTCCCGGCGCGCCGGGGGACGGGGAAACGGGCTTCTCCCCGCAAGGAGCGGAGTTTTTCCCGCACGCCGTAACCCCTACGCTCTCCCAATGAGCCTCTCCCCACAAGAAACGGAGATACGCGCCATCTTACCGTCAAAACACGTCCTTCCTCCCGCAAAACCTTCCACATTTGTCCATCCATGGCAAACGCGCCCCGTTACAAGCCGCGTCTCATCGCCTCCGCATTTCGCGGCGAACATCCAGCGCGCGCCCAAGCCCAGCTTCCCGCGCCTTTTCTCGCCCTTCTGATTCCGCAAAAAAGCCATCTCTCCGCCCTTCCCGCCACCGCTTCACCCCCCACCATCCCGCCGGGAGAACGGCGGGCTCTGCCCGCACCCGCTCAAGGGTCCAAACCCTTGAGAATCCCTTTTTGGGGAGCGGCAGCCGTTTCCCCGCAGCCCCCATCCCCCAAAACGCCGCAGGCGGCAGGCCCCTGCTCGTGGGCCTGCCGCAGTCTATTCCCACCACCGCCCCATTTGGAACGAAACGAAGCAAGACCGCCCCCTGCTCGTGGGGCGGGCGTGCGTCGAATCCGAGCCAACGGCACCGGCTGCCGGCACCGCCGGCCCGCAGGCGGCAAGTCCCTGCTCGTGGACTTGCCGCCGTGTATGCGCTCTGCTGCCGGACAGAAACGAAACGAAGCAAGACCGCCCCCTGCTCATGGGGCGGACTTGCGTGACCAACGCGCCAACGGCACTGGCCGCCGGCACTGCCGGCCTATCGGACGGCGGCTTTTTCGGCGGCGAGGCCGGAGACGTAGTTTTGCAGGTACGCCTCAAAGCCCTTCACGTCCTCGGGGTCGGGCGCGAGGGTGACGCCCTTGGCATTGGCAAATACCTTGTTGTTCAGGTAATCGCCCAGGCTCTCGCCCTCTTCGCGGCAGACCATGTAGGAGGCCAGCAGCGCCATGCCGTAGGGGCCGCCCTCGCCGGCGGTCTCCATGCAGGTGACCGGGGCCTTGCAGGCCGCCGCCATGTAGCGCTGGGCCACGCCCGGGGTCTTGAACAGACCGCCGTGGCCGGTCAGGGAGTCGATGGCCACGTTTTCCTTGTGGAGGATCTCCATGCCGATGCACATGGTGGCCATGGCGCCGTAGATTTGCGAACGCATGAAGTTGGCCAGCGAAAATTCGCTGTCCGGGCGGCGCATCACCAAGGGACGGCCGGAATCCAGGTGCGTGACGCCCTCGCCGGCCATGTAGTTGTAGACCAGCACGCCGTCGCAGTCGCCCGCGCCCTCAAGGCTCTTTTTGTACAGGGCGGTGTAGAGATCGCCGGCGGAGACCTTGGTGCCGAACAGCTCCAGCGTCTCGCGCAGCATGCCCACCCAGGCGTTGATGTCGTTGGTGCAGTTGTTGCAATGCACCATGGCGGCGGGCGCGCCGGCGGGCGTGGCCACGATGTCGATCTCCGGGTAGATGTTCCTGAGCGGATGATCGAGTACCACCATGGCGAAGATGGACGTGCCGGCGGAGACATTGCCCGTGCGCGGGGAGACGGCGTTGGTGGCGGTCATGCCCGTGCCCACGTCGCCCTCCGGCGGCGCAAAGGGCAGGCCCTCGGCCAGCTGGCCATCCAGCAGCGCCGCGCCCTCTTTGGTGAGGCTGCCGGCGTTTTCGCCCGCCATCAGCGGCTTGGGCAGCAGATCGCGGATCTTCCACGCAAGGCCGCGCTTGGCGATCAACGCGTCGAACTTGTCCAGCATGGCCTCGTCGTAGGCGCCGGTCTTGTCGTCGATGGGGAACATGCCGGAGGCCTCGCCCACGCCGATGGCGTTGACGCCGGTGAGCGCGTGGTGGATGTAGCCAGCCAGCGTGGTGATGTGGGCCACGCGGGAGATGTGTTCCTCACCGTTCAGCACCGCCTGATACAGGTGCGCGATGCTCCAGCGCTGGGGAATGTTGAAGCCGAACAGCTCCGTCAGCTCCTCCGCCGCCTGCGCGGTCATGGTGTTCTGCCAGGTGCGGAAGGGCACGAGCAGGTTCCAGTCCGCGTCAAAGGCCAGATAGCCGTGCATCATGCCGGACACGCCCACGGCGGCCACGTCTTCAAGGCCCTGCACGCCGCTGATCGCCGCGTTCAGGCCCTTCCACGCCTCCTCCAGCGGGTAGGTCCAGACGCCGTTTTCAAAGCTGCTCTTCCAGGTATAGTCCCCGGAAGACACGGTGGCGTGCTTTTCGTCGATCAGCACGGCCTTGATGCGCGTGGAGCCGAACTCCAGTCCCAAAAACTTCTTCATTTTCAGGTCTCCTCCTCTGTCGATGTGCGATTTGGCGCGGGAGCGGCATGCCGCCGCCCCCACGCGCGTGTGTCAGCGGTAATACACCTGGCCCAGCATCAGGTCGCGCTTGAGCGAGCGGATGGTGGTATCCTTGTCGATGAACACGGCCTCGATGCCCATGGCCGCGGCCCAGTCGCCCATCTGCTCGGCGGTGAGGTCGTAGGTAAAGGCGGTGTGGTGCGCGCCACCGGCGTAGATCCACGCCTCCACGCCCGTCTCAAAGTCCGGCAGGGGCCGCCAGAAGTTGGTGGCCACGGGCAGCCTGGGCATGGGCTTTTCGTTTTTGATGCACTCCACATCGTTGATGATGAGGCGGAAGCGCGTGCCCAGGTCGATCAGCGAAGTGGCGATGCCGCGCCCGGTCTTGCAGGTGAACACCAGACGGGCCGGGTCTTCGCGATCGCCCATGGACAGGGGCAGGCAGCGGATGGCCATGCGGCCCTCGGCCATGGAGGGGCAGACCTCCAGCATATGCGCCTGCAGAATGCCCTTCTTGCCGGGCACGAGGTTGTAGGTGTAGTCCTCCAGCATGGAGGTGCCCTTGGCGTCCGGGATGCCGGCGGTCATCAGCTTCATCACGCGCACCATGCCGGCGGTCTTCCAGTCGCCCTCGGCGCCGAAGCCGTAGCCCTTCTCCTCCAGGCGCTGGATGGCCAGGCCCGGCAGCTGCTTGAGCGCGCCCAGGTCGCCAAAATGGGTGACGATGGCGTGGTAGTCCTTTTCCACCATGAAGCGCTCAAAGCCCAGCTCGATCTGCGCCTGCACGGCCACGTGGCGGCGGAATTCCTTCCCGTCGCGGCCGTCGAGGAGGATGTCGTACATGTTGTAATACTCGTCCACCAGCGCGTCGGTGTCCGCCTGGCTGACGGCGGCCACGTATTCGGCGATCTCGTTGACGGGGTAGGCGTCCACGGTCCAGCCCAGCTTGATCTGCGCCTCGACCTTGTCGCCCTCGGTGACGGCCACGTTGCGCATGTTGTCCGCCACGCGCAGTATGCGCACGTTGCGGCTCTCCACCAGACCGACGGCCGTGCGCATCCAGTCCGCCACGCGCTTTTGCACGCGCTCGTCGCTCCAATGGCCGGCGACCACCTTGCGCTCAATGCCCATGCGGGTGACGATGTGGCCGTATTCGCGGTCGCCATGGGCGGACTGGTTCTCGTTCATGAAGTCCATGTCGATGGTGTCGTAGGGGATCTCTTCGTTGAACTGCGTGTGCAGGTGCAAAAGCGGCTTGCGGTACTCGCGCAGGCCCGCGATCCAGCTCTTGGCCGGGGAGAAGGTGTGCATCCAGGTGATGACGCCGGCGCAGTCCGGGTCGGCGTTGGCTTCGTTGAAGGTCTGGCGGATGAGCGCGTCGGTGATCAGCGTCGGCTTCCAGACAAGCTCATAGGGCAGCGCGCCCGAGGCGTTGAGCTTTTCGACGATGATCTGCGAATGCTCGGCCACGTGGGCGAGGCACTCGTCGCCGTAGAGGTCCTGCGAGCCGGTGAGGAACCAGAACTTGTACGCTTTTTGCAGCATGGGTATCATCCTCCTGTTTCGCGGCTGTGAAGAAATGGTTATCTTCATCCTGAAACAAGCATACAACTTGTACACCCTGCTTGACAAGTTGTTTTTTTCATTTTTGCGCGAAAAGCCGCAAAAAATCCGCGCCGCGCCGGGCAAGGGGACGGTTTTGCGCGCGAAAAGGGCGCGGGGCAGAGGCGGGGCGCTTCGCCGGGGCGGGCGCTTGTTTGCGGGATGGGGCCGGGCCGCTTTCCTGCCCGATGGGGCCGGGGACTTTGCGAGTCGTCCGCCTGCCCGCCGGGCGGGGGGGCGCCTGCCCGGACGGGGGTCGCCGGGGGCTTTTCGGGGCGCTTGCCTGTCCGGGGCTGCGCCAGAGAGCCTGCCTTTCCTGACGGGGTCGCCGGGGGGCTTTTGTCGCGCCCGTCTGCCCGGCAGCGGGTCGTGCGGGGCTTTGTTCGCCTGCCCGCTACTTCCGCGCCGCCGTGGAGCCGCGCACGATCAGTTCCGGCTGGAGGATGACATGCGTCTCCACCCGCTCGCCGGCGATGAGGGCCAGCAGCAGGCGCGCCGCCGCGCGGCCCAGTTCCTCGTGGGGATGGGAAACGGTGGTCAGGCCCATCTTGAAGTTCTCCGCCAGGAGGGAATTGTCGTAGCCGGTGACGGAGATGTCCTCCGGCACGCGCAGGCCCTCGGCCTCCAGCGCGCGGATGACGCTGACGGCGATCTCGTCGTTGTAGCAGACCACGGCGTCCATTTTGCCGCGCCGCGCCAGCACCGCCGCGCCCGCCGCCGGGGCCACGGTGCGGTCCTCCGTGTGGTACCAGAGGACGATGTCCGGGTCGTAAAGCACGCCCGCCTCCTGCAGGGCGCGCACATAGCCGCGGTGGCGCTCCACGCCCTGTGTGTCGTCGGCCTTGAAGATGCCGGCGATGCGGCGGTGGCCGAGGGAGAGCAGGTATCTGGTGATGAGATAGCCGCCGCCGGCGTCGTCCAGCAATACGTGGGGCCGGTCGCGCATGCTCTCAAAGCAGCCCTGAATGAACACATAGGGGATGCCGCGCGCCTCAAAGCGCTCGTAGAGGGCGGCGTGGCGGCAGAAAATCGAACTTTTGCTCGGCTCGACGATGAGGCCGTCGATGGCCTTGTCCGCCAGCTCTTCCAGATAGCGCGCCTCCAGATGGCGGGCGTTGCGCGTGCTTTTTAAGAGGATGCTGTATCCATGCTCGGCCAGTTCCTGGTCGATGCCCTGAATGACGCGGGGAAAGATGTAGTCGGCCAGATAGGTGGTGACCACGGCGATGGTTTTGCTGCCGGGGAGGCTGCGCTCGGTGACGAACGTGCCCCGCCCGTGTTCGGCGCGCAGATAGCCCTGCTCGATGAGCGCGGCCAGCGCCTTGCGCACCGTCTGACGGCTGACCTGATAGCGCGCCGCCAGCTCGTTTTCCGATTCGATGCGCGCGCCGGGCCGGTGCTTGCCCGCGAGGATGGCCGCGCGCAGTTCCCCGGCGATGCGCTCGTATCTGCGCCCGTACCCGTCCATGCGCCCCGCCTCCTTTGCTGTTTCCATTATACATGTTCGCGGCGGGAAGGGCAAGGGAAAAAACGCCCCGCGACCGCGTGGCCGCGAGGCGTCAGAGCGCTGATAAAGCCCACGACCGCAAAATCGCTCTGATATATAAAAAATCAGAGGCGATCTTTGCTTCCGGCGTCAGCCAACTTGCGGGCTTTCTCAACGCTCTGCCAGTCTGTTTACTTTGTCAACATCCCCCGCTCCGCGACCGCGTAGCCGCGCCCGGGAGCGCGTCAGTCCTTCCAGATAAAGCGGCGGAGGATGGATTCGCCGCCGTCCACCACGATGCTCTGCCCGGTGCAGAAGCGGTTTTCCACGGTGAGGAAGTACGCCCAGTCGGCGATCTCCTCCGGCGTCGCCCAGCGCCTGAGGGGCGTTTCGTCCATGATCTGCGCCCAGAGCTGCGCGTCCTCGATGACGGGGCGGTTGAGCGGCGTCAGCACCCCGCCGGGGTCGAGGCTGTTGCAGATCGCGCCCCATTTGGCCACGCGCAGGGCCACGTTCTTGGTATAGGCCACCACGCCGCCCTTGCTGGCGCTGTATTCGGGAAACTCGGAGCCGGTGTGGCCGCTGGCCGAGCCGATGTGGAGAATGGCGTGGATGCCCTCGCGCACGCCGTACTTCTCCGTGACGCGGATGAGCGCCTTGAGGTTTGTGTCGATGTCGTCCTCGTTCTGCGTGCCGGCGCAGTTGATGAGTATGTCGATGCCTTCAAGCGCCGGCAGCGCCGCCTCGTCGCGGATGTCCAACTGAAAATGGGTGTAGCGTTCATGCGCGATGGCCGCCGCCTCCCGGTCGATGCCGGTCACGCTGTGACCTTCGTCCAGAAAGCGCCGCGCGATGGCGCTGCCGATGCCGCCGGACGCGCCGGTGAGCAGGATGTTCATTTGCCGTCCCTCCCGGTGTATTCGAGGTATTCCCGGCCCACGCCGAGGGCTTTCCACTTTTGCACCGCCCGGTAGCCGAAGGGCGAGAAGACGATCTCCATCAGCACCTCGGCCACCGCGCCGGTCAGCGCGCACATGGCGCACTGCAAAAGCGTCCAGTGGAAGCCGTCCCAGAAGATGGGCGCGAAGAGCATGAAGACGATGACGGAAAAGAGGAAGTTGTCCGCGAACTGGCCGATGAAGGTGGAGATATAGGTGCGCGCGGCGAAGGCGGCCTTGCCGTCCGGGTTCTTGCGGAAGGCCGAGCCGATCAGCCAGTTGAGGAAGTTGTTGAGCGCCGCCGAGGCGAGGAAGGCCACCGTGCTGCCCAGCAGGATAAACCATGTGCCGCCGAGGATGCCGTTGAGGGCCGTGTAGTCCGCGGCGTTTGAGGGGATGATGCTGGCGATGTAGAAGATCAGGCAGGTGAGCAGGTTCACCCCCGCCGCCAGCACCGCCACGCGGTTGGAGGCGCGGGGGCCGAAGTGCTTGGTGATGACGTCCATGCAGAGAAACGACAGCCAGGAGACGAGGATGCCGCCGTCGAGGGCCAGCCACTCTGTCTGCACCAGCGTCTTGTTGGCGAGCAGGTTCATGCAGATAACGCTGACCACGAACAGCGTCACCGCCGTGGCGGGGATGCAGCGCAGCAGCACCGCCGTTTCCTCCCGCTCCCGCCGCAGCCACGCGGAGAGGGAAAAGGGCCGGTTTTTGCGGGCGACCGAATGTTCCATGCGTTTTCCTCCAAAGAAAAAAGTGGCCGCGCCAAAGGCAGACCACTGTTTTTCAGGCACAAAACAGCAGCCCTGGTTTTGTTTTACGACAGGATGGCGCAAACGAACTGTCGGCCCCCATGGGGGACGGGGATATTATACACGATGCGGGGGGAAAATGCAAGGGGGGAATGCTACGCAGAAAGTTTAAATGTTGTCAAGGAAGGCGGAGCTTAATATACATGGATGCTCACAAATTCATTAAGTATAAGATAACAACGATATGCATAAATGCTATAAGCGGTAGTTTGGGCAATATTAAAGTTGATCCAATACAAAACGGGGAATAAAAGACATATGCAATCAAAACCAAAGCTGTTTTCCAAGCTCATTTTTCCGGCTGTGCTTCGGGCAGAGCGGCGGCGTCTTCTACGAGGTCTGTCACGAGCCTGCGGAAGTCGTCGGCATTTTGCGCGGTGACCACCGGGCGGCCGGTCTCCGCTTCGAGCGCTCTGCGCGCTACGCCGGCAACATTGCCGCCGCGTCGCGCCACGACCTGATTTTCAGCAAGGCCCTTTGGCTTTGCCGTTTTGGAGATGTCTGTTGTCGAGGCTTCCGCGAGCATCGTCAACACCAGTTCCAGATCGCTCATGTTGTCGCGCAGGTTTTCCTTACGCAGCCCCTTCAGGCGTTTATATTGTTGCGTCGTCATGCCGGACCAGGCGCGATAGATCTCATCGGTGAGGATGGCATATTCCTTTCCCTTTGCGACGCCGCGCTTTTTCCATTCCTCCGTCAATTCGTTGCGTATACGAATAGCCAGTAACCGTTGATGTACCCATTCTTCGGAATACCCCTTTTTTAAGTACGTCTCCAGCGCGCGGTCGATGGCTTGCTCCGGGTCGATGGTCTCTTCAATGCGTTCCCGCCCCACCATCGCCAACCACGCTTTGAACGGCTCGGCCTTTGGAGAAGGCACGGATTGGATGATGCGCAAAAGCTGCTCCGTGGCGGCAACGTCGGTCAAGCGCTTTTTGCCGTCGGTGGCAGTCATTTTCAACTGCTTACAGTTTGTAAGCAGTTCAGACGCGCCCTCCGCCACCAAGCGTTTCTTCAGAACAGCCCAATAGGTGCTTGCTCCCCTCGTTGTTTTCTGGTCAGTCAGGACGGAGATGACGTCTACGATGGAAAAGTACCATATCTCCTGCTGCGCATCCCATGCGGTGCGTATCTTTTTGCCGTCAAACAACTGAATTGCGCCGTTATCGTTCGCTTCACGCATGGGGTGAGCCTCCTTTGTTGAGATGCTCATAGTTTATCATATCATGGGGGAAAAATCCATACCAAAGGATACAAACGGCCGCGCGGGAAGCGCTTTCCTTCCCGCGCGGTCGTTCACATCTCCTTCTGATACTTGCACATATAGTACACCATGCACCCGGCCACAAACAGGTAGGCGGCGACCAGCAACAGCACGATGCCTGTGTCCGCGCCCATCAGCGCCAGCGAGACCATCAGCGCGCCGAAGACGTAGAACATCATGTCCAGCGCCTTGGCCTTGGCGCGGTCAAGGATGGCCACGTTGCGCTCGTCCTTTTCCTCGATGGCCTTTTCGCGGGCGATGTCCGGGTGCTTGCGGAAGACGGCGGCGTTGGCGAGCGCGCCCACGCCGTGGCCGAACGCGCCGCAGCCCAGACCGATCAGCACGTAGGGAAGCGCCGCCATTGCGCCCGCCGCCTCCGGGAAGGTCTTTGCCAGCCACAGGCCGGCCGTCAGCACGATGCCCAGCGCCGCCGCCAGATAGCCGAGAGATCTTGATTTCATAGCGTGTCCTCCTCCTCGTCGTACAGGAATATTTCCTCAATGGGCAGATCGAAAAAGCGGGCGATGCGGAAGGCCAGCAGGATGGACGGGTTGTAGCGCCCGTTTTCCAGCGAGCCGATCGTCTGCCGCGAGACGGACAGCGCCTTCGCCAGCTCCTCCTGACGAATGCCCCGCTCCTTGCGCAGCGCCTCCAGGCGGTTCTTCACCTCGCCGCCTCCTTTCGTGGAAAGTTTGCTTTCCATGGATGCAGTATAGCACGGAAAGGGGAGAATGTCAAGCGTACTTTCCATAAAAACGGGGATTTGGGAGATGTTTCCAAAAACACACGGGAATTTTCTCATCAACCACCGGCGGGCTTTCGGCGTCTATAAAACAAAGAAGCCAAAGGAGGGGAAGGCGATGCGCAAGGGCTTGTGCGCGCTGCTGGCGCTCGTTCTGGCGCTGCTGCCGGGAATGGCGCGGAGCGAGGCGGTCTTTACGCGCGAGGTAGACCACGTGATCTCCATGGAGGCCTTGGAAGGCGCTCTGCTTTTGTCGGGCAGTTACGCGGACGGCGAGGCGGACAGGCCGTCGGTCAAGTTTCTCGACTTTGCCGGGCGGCGGCTGTATTCCCGCGGCGACCGCGCCCACGACGGCGGCTACGCGGACGCGGCGCTGTTTGGCGGCGGGGACTGCGCAGTCCTGCGCTATGGCGACGAGGGCTATTGCGTGGACTTCCTCTGCGGCCGCGAGACCGTCTGGAGCCGGGAGGTCGGCGAGCGCGGTGCGTTTAACCTCTTTTGCGATGGAGAGCGCATACTCGTGGACGGCGCGCCCGCGGTCGGGGTCTCGACGCTGACGGCGCTGGACATGGACGGCGCGACCCTGTGGGAAACGCGCTGGGAGGAGAGTTTGCGCTTTGCGGGTATACTCGCCTGCGCGGAGGGCTATCTGGCCTACGGCTGCCGCGTCGAAGCGGAGGAAAACTACCCCTTCGCCGTCTGCGTGGACGCGCAGGGCGCGGAAGTGTGGCGCTGCGAGGGGCAAGAGCGGGGCGAGGTCGCGGTTGCCTGCGTGGACGGTGAAGGCGTGCTGCTGCTCATGGACGATCTCGGCGGGGACGGCTGGCCTACGCGCCTGACGCGCCTGCGCGCGGGCGCGGTCGTCTGGCAGCAGGACTATCCCTCGGCGCGGGTGGAGGGCGCGGTCACGCAGGGGGCGCTGGACATCCTGCCATGCGGGGGCGGCGCGCTCATCGCCCTGCGCTTCGGCCATCCCCTCGCGGGCGAATGCCTGCTGCGGCGGGTGGACGCGCAGGGCGCGGTCGTGGCGGAATGGCGCGTGGCCTTTCCTGAATTGCACAGCGTGCGGATGGCGGCGCTCGTCCCCTGCGGGGAGGCGGTCTATCTGGCGGCCTGTGGCGTGCCTGCAGAGGCGGCGGCGATGGAGACCACCGACTGGTTCGACAGAAGCGGCCCGACGCTGGGCGACTTTGCCGACCTGCTCGTCGTGCGCGAAGTGGAACTGCCCGAGGGACAGGCGGCCTGATACCGCCCAAAAGACAAAAGCGACCGGCCCTCCCGGTCGCTTTTGTCTGCCCGGCCTACGTTCCCTGCGCCTCCTTGCGGAAGTCGCGCGGGGTCATGCCGGTGTGCTTTTTGAACAGGTAGCTGAAGTAGTGGGGGTCGTTGTAGCCCACGGCGTAGGCGATGTCGCTGGAGCGCTGCTGCGTGGTGCGCAAAAGCTCCTTGGCCTTGTCCATGCGCAGTTGCGTGAGGTATTCGGTGAAGGTCACGCCCATCTCCTGCGAAAAGATGGTGCAGAAGTGGCTGTTGGACATACACACGTGGCGGGAGACGTCGTTGAGGGTGATGCCGCTGTTCTGGTATTCGTGGGCCAGATAGGCGCGGGCTTTGTTGATGACGGCGTTGTAGCGCGTGGCTGAGCGCTCCTCGCGGTAGGCGATGGCCTTTTCCAGCACTTCGCGCGCCAGCGGGATGACCCCCTCCGGCTCCGGCGCGGCGGAAAAGAGGTTGTCCTCCCAGAGCTTGGCGTCGATGACATTGCGCGGCTCGCCGCCGCTTTCCCTGATGATGCGGCTGGCGGCCATGAGGATCTCCACATAGAGGAAGTTGACCATCATCACCGAGTGGATGGCCGCGGAGCCCATGGAGGCGATGTAGTCCTTGAGGATGCCCTCGACGTCCTCGCGGTTGGCGTAGCGCAGGCGCTCGGAGAGGGGCGACACGTCCAGATTGATGGCCGGGGCGGCGGGGGGCAGGTCGTCCATGTCGCGCACGCCCATGATGCGGCGCTTTTCGGCGTCGGCGGACGATTCCATGGCGCGGCGCACGCGCTGGGCGGACTGGTGGGAGCGCGGCAGGTCGGCAAGGCTGTCCACCGCCTCGCCGATGCACATGTGGGCGCTTTCGCCCGTGGCGCGCTCCACCTCGTAGAGGGCGGCCTGGGCAAAGCCGTAGGCGCGCTCTTCCAGCGCCTCGTCGCTGTCGCCAAGCACGATGAGGGCAAAGGCGCCGCCCTGCGCCTCGCAGGCGTACACGGCCTCGCCGGAGCTGTCGGCCAGGCGGTAGACGGCGCTCTGCGCCAATGTGCGCCCCTCCTCGCCGCCGCGCGGACAGGCGAGCATGACCAGATAGCGCTTTGCCGAGAGCGACAGGTTCAGCGCCCGCGCCCGCTCCAGAAGCGCCTGCACGCCCTCCTCGCCGCGCACGCCGCTCAGCGCCTCGCCAAGCAGCGTTTCGCGCAAAAAGGCCGAGGAGGTGGCCAGCTGCCGCTGGATGCGCAGAAGGTCGGCCTGCGCGCGGCGCTCCTCGCGGATGCGGCCGGCGATGCGCTGGAGGACTTCCAGCAGCTCCTGCGCGCTCACCGGCTTGAGCAGGTATTCCTTCACGCCCAAAGAGATGGCCTGCTGGGCGTAGGTGAAGTCATCGTAGCCGGAGAGGATGACGATCTGCACCCACGGCATGGTGTGGGACACGGCTTCGCACAATTGCATGCCGTCCATGAAGGGCATGCGGATGTCGGTGATGAGGATGTCCGGCTTGACGTCCTGCATGGTCTGCAGGGCCAGTTCCCCGTCCGGGGCCTCGCCCACGAGGGTGAAGCCGTTTTCCTCCCAGGGGAAGCTGTTGCGGATGCCCTCGCGGATGACGATCTCATCGTCCACCAGAAAGACCTTATACATCGGCCTGCCTCCTTACCGGCAGCGTAAATTCCACGCGCGTGCCCTCGCTGTCGCTGTGGATGCGCAGCCCCTGCTTGATGCCGTAGTAGAGGCGGATGCGCCTGTCCACGTTGGAAAGGCCGTAACCGGCGCTGGTGTCCTCCTCGCCAAGGCCGTCGATGACCTCCAGCAGCCGCTCTTCGGTCATGCCGGGGCCGTTGTCGATGACGGCGAAGTGCAGTTCCCCGCCCTCGCGCCGGCCCACCACGCGCACCTTGCCGCCGCGGCGGCGGAACTTGATGCCGTGGTAGATGGCGTTTTCCACCAGCGGCTGCAAAAGCAGCTTGAGGATCAGCCCCTCCTGCGCCTCCTCGGGCACGTCGATCTCGTAATCGAGGATGTCGCGGTAGCGCACTTTCTGGATGGTCAAATAGCCGCGCAGGTGCTTAAGTTCCTCCGCCACCTCGATCCAGTCGCGCCCCTGCGAAAGGGAGATGCGGAAAAAGTCCGACAGGGCGCGGGTGATGTGGACCACCTCGTCCGTGCTGCCCGATTCCGCCAGCCAGACGATGGCGTCCAGCGTGTTGTAGAGAAAGTGGGGGTTGATCTGCGCCTGCAGGGCGCGCAGTTCGCTCTTTTTGAGGTTTTCCTGCTCGCGGCGGCTCTGCTCCATCAGCTCTTCCAGACGGCCTGCCATGACGTTGAAGCTCTCGGTGAGGTTGGAAAGCTCGGCCACGCGCGTCTGCGGGGCGCGGGCGCGCAGATCGCCCGCCGCCAGCAGCCCGGCGAAGTGTTCCAGCTGCCCGATGGGCGCGCGGATGGCCCGCGCCAGCCCCCGCTGCGCGTACACGGACAGCGCCAGCGCCAGCAAGAGCAGGCACATTTCCAGCAGCAGCGAGGAGACCATCATGCGCTTGAGGGCGGCGCTTTCCTCCATGGCGTCTTCGATCTCCACGGCGATGTAGTCCTCCAGCATGTCCTCGCCCAGCGCCGCCACGTCGCGTATCTCATCGTACTTGGCCATGGTCTCTTCCACGGTGGCGCCGCCTTCGATCTGCTCGCCCAGCTCCACCACCTTTTCGCGCAGCGTGTCCATGGTGCGGCGCGCCACGGTCAGCTCCAGCTGGTTGTCGCTGTCGGTGGAGGCCATCAGCGCGTCCAGTTCGCCGCTGATCTCGTCCAGCATGGCAAAGAGGCGCGAATCCTCGAAGGACTGGTTGCCGGCCACCACGTTCCACGCCTCGCCGGGGATGTCCACGGCCACGAGGGGCTTTAGGTCGCCCACGCGGCCCATGCGGGCGATGATGGCATCGTAGCGCACGCTGTTGGCCAGCATCGCCGCGATGGAGACGATGGCCGGCACCACCAGCAAAATCACGAGCATGCGGAAAGACAGCCGCAGGCGGCGGCCGATGCTTTCCACATGGGCAAGGCGGCGAAAGAGGCGCTGCATATCAGTACCCCCGGGGCGGGATGTCCATCAGATCCTCGTCAAACTCGCAGAACACGTCCTCCTGCGGGTGGGTGACGCGGGGGATGTCCTCGCCGGCGGCCAGTTTCTTGGTCAGGTCCATGATGATGTCGCCCAGCATGGGCGTGCATTCCACCACGCAGTTGATCTTGCCCTCCTGCAACAGGTCGATGGCGGCCTGTTCGCCGTCCACGGTGATGATGATGATGTCCTCGCCCGGGCGCAGGCCGGCTTCCTCGATGGCCTCGATGGCCCCGAGGGTCATGGAATCGTTGTGGGAAAACAATACGTCGATCTCCGCGTGGCGCGTAAGCAGCGCCTGCATGCACTCCTTGCCCTTGGAGCGGAGAAAATCGCCGGAGACGGTCTCGAGGATGTGGAAGCGCTCGTCGCCCTCGATCATCTCGCGGAAGCCTGAGCTGCGCTGCTGCATGGGCGTGGAGGAGAGCGTGCCGGACAGTTCGACGATCTTGAGGTCGTCCAGCCCCTCGCGGTCGGCCTTTTCCACGAGGAACTTGCCGGCGCGGCGGCCCTCGGCGAGGAAGTCCGCGCCCACGTAGCCCACGTAGAGGGAGGGATCGTCGGTGACGATGAAGCGGTCGGTGAGCAATACGGGGATGCCCGCGTCCCGCGCCTCCTGCAGCACCGTGTCCCAGCCCTGTTCGACGATGGGGGCGAAGGCGATGACGTCCACCTGATAGGCGATGAAGGAGCGGATGGCCTTGATCTGGTTTTCCTGTTCCTGCTGGGCGTTGTCGTACATCAGCTGCACGCCGGCGCGCTCGGCGGCCTCCTGGATGTCGCGTGAATTGCCCATGCGCCAGGCGCTTTCGCGGCCGAGCTGGGAAAAGCCCAGCAGCACGGCGTCGTCCGCGGCGTCCTCCTCCGGGGCGCTCTGCGGCGCGCAGCCGCTCAAGGACAGCGCCAGCAAAAGCGTCAAAAGCAGCAGGGCGATGGAACGTGAGCGCATGGACATCCCTCCGCGAACGGTCAGTTTCGGTAACTCTATTTTAATGGCTGCGGCGCAAAATTGCAAGAGCGTTTCCGCGCGGGGATAACAAAAACGCGCCCAGTTAAAGTGGGCGCGTCGTATGGATGCTCCGTGTCTAGCGGAACAGCACCGTCAAAAACTGCGATGCCAGCACCACCGAGACCAGGGCGATGGGGTAGGTGGCGGCGTAGGCGCTGGCCACGTCGTCCGTGCCGGCCACGGCGATGAGCGTGCCCAGCGCCGGGGTGGAGGTCATGCCGCCGGTGATGGAGCCGAGGTTGTTGAGCAGCGACAGTTTCAGCATCTTCGCGGCCACAAAGTAGCCGACGATCATCGGCAGCAGCGTCATGATCGCGCCGTAGACAAAGAGCATCGCGCCCTCCTGCCGCAGCGTGTCCACAAAGCCCGCGCCGCCCTCGGTGCCCGCGCCGATGAGAAAGAGCATGAGACCAAGTTCGCGGAAGGTCTCAAGCGCCGATTTTTTCAGCGTCAGGTCGATGGGGCCGAGGTGGCCCAAGTGGCCAAAGAGCAAGCCCACCAGCAGCGGCCCGCCCGTGGTGCCCAGCGCGAACACCGGCGGGTTTTCCCCGCCGCCGAGGGGAATTTCGATGCTGCCCAGCAGATAGCCCAGCACGATGACCACGGAAAAGGAGAAAAAGCCCGCCGCGTCCAATTTGAACGTCCGGCCCTCGTAGGCGCGCACGTTCACGCCCGCCGCCGCTTCCAGCGCCTCCACTTCCTTGTTCATGTCCGCCTTCAAAAGTTTGGGCAGCAGCTGCACGAACAGCACCACGCCCACCACCCCGAAGGGGTAGGCGATGGCGTAGCCGATGGCCGCCTGCGCGCCCAGTTCCCCGGCGGCTTCCTGCGCGGCGGAGAGGCCGGGCGTGCTGGTCAGCGCGCCGGTCATCAGGCCAACCATCAGCTCCGGCTGCACGCCGGAAACGGCGATGAGCAGCGCGCAGGTCAAAGCGCCGGTGAGGATGATGATAAAGCCCAATAAGATATAGCTCTTCGCGTTCTGTTTGAAATTGCGGAAGAACTTCGGCCCGGCGATGAAGCCCACCGAGGTGACGAACAGCGCCAGACCCACGTTGCGGATCAGCGCCGGCATCTCGCAGCCAAAGTGGCCGAACACCAGCGCCACCAGCAGCACGCCCGCCGTGCCCAGTTCGATGCCCTTGATTTTGATCGCGCCGATGAGATAGCCCACGGCGGCGATCAGAAACAGCGCCAGCAGCGAATCAAGGCTGGTGACAAACTCTGCCATACGATATATCCCCCTTAAAAAACAGCGTTCCGCCCACTATTATAGAGGAGCGCGGCGAACTTCGCAAGAGGGGTCGGAAGGGAAAATTCGTTCGTTTCGCCGTCCGCGCGGGGAAAATGAATCAAATCATCCAAAATCTATTGAAGTATGAATGAAAATATGCTATACTGCAAGCGTCGGACGCAGGCAGGACAGACGGCGCGAATGGGCGAGGAGGATGGCCATGGCAAGAAGACACGATCCCTTCGACAATTTCACCACGGTGCTGGACAAGGCGGCGGCGCTGCTGGGGCTGACGCAGAGCGACTATATCATTTTGAAATACCCGGAGCGGACGCTGCACGTATCGCTGCCCATCCGCATGGACGACGGCGAGGTGCGCGTGTTCGAGGGCTTCCGCGTGCAGCACTCGTCCTCGCGCGGGCCGTGCAAGGGCGGCATCCGCTACCATCAGGACGTGGACGAGAGCGAGGTCAAGGCGCTGGCGGCGTGGATGACGATGAAGTGCGCCGTGGTCAACATTCCCTACGGCGGGGCCAAGGGCGGCATCCGCGTGGACCCGCGGACGCTGAGCAAGGGCGAATTGGAGCGGCTCACGCGCCGCTTTGTGGCCATGATCATGCCCATCATCGGCCCGGAGCGCGACATTCCCGCCCCGGACGTCAACACCACGCCGGAGATCATGGGCTGGATCATGGACACCTATTCCATGCAGAAGGGCTACGCCGTGCCGGGCGTGGTCACGGGCAAGCCCATCGAGGTGGGCGGCTCGCTGGGGCGCGGCGAGGCCACCGGCCGCGGCGTGATGCTCTGCGCCCGCATGCTGATGGAAAAGCTGGGCCGCTCTTTGCGGGGTCTCACCGTGGCTGTGCAGGGCATGGGCAATGTCGGCGGCGTGGCGGCGGAGCTTTTGCACCGCGAGGGCGCGAAGATCATCGCCATTTCGGACGTCTCCGGCGGCATTTACAACGAAAACGGCCTGCCCATGGAGGCGCTGCGCCCCCACTTCGCCGCGCGCAGGACGCTCGCCGAGCTGCCGGACGGCGATTTTGCCCGCATCGGCAACGAGGAACTGCTCGCCTGCGGGGCGGAACTGCTGGTGCCGGCGGCGCTGGAAAACGCCATTTCCCGCTCCAACGCCGGGAACGTGCGCGCCAGGTTCATCGTCGAGGGCGCGAACGGCCCCATCACCCCGGCGGCGGATGAAATTCTCGAGGCCAACGGCGTCACCGTGGTGCCGGACATACTCGCCAACGCCGGCGGCGTGGTGGTCAGCTACTTTGAGTGGGTGCAAAATCTGCAATCCTTCCGCTGGGAGGAGGACTACGTCAACGACATGCTGGAGCGCACCATGCGCCACGCCTTCGACGAGGTCTGGGCGCTGGCCGAGGAAAGGCGCGCCTCGCTGCGCATGGGCGCGTATATGTCCGCCCTCAAGCGCGTGGTGGGGGCGAAGAAGCTGCGCGGCATCTTCCCGTAGGGGGATGGAGGCGGCGCAGGCGAAAGTCCGGGGTCATTTGCCCCGGGCTTTTGTTATGAATGAAAAATATTTATGAACATATATGGTACTGGGCAGGGAAACGCGCCCCGGACGGCGAAGTTTTGAGCATCGCCGGGGGGCGGGGATGGGAGACGGGGGAACGAACAGATAAAGGAGTGTTTTGTATGCGCAACAGAGGAACGCTGCGCACGCTCAGCATCGTCGCGGGCGTGCTGCTGATCATCGCGGGCATCATCTGCCTGTGCCATCAGGAAACGGCGGCGCTGTCTGCCGGCATCCTGCTGGGCGTGTTCATGCTGGTCTCCGGCGTTGTGGAAATCGCCCTGTTCATCTGGGGGCGGGACTTTTACTTTGGCTCTGCCGGGCTGTTGCTGGACGGCATCCTCACGGTGCTTCTCTCGCTGTTTTTGCTCTTCAACCGCGCCTTTACGCTTTTGTCCCTGCCGGTGCTGTTTGCCATGTGGCTGATGTTCTCGGGCGTCATGCGCATCGTCGGTTCGGTGGAACTGCGCGCGCTGGGCATGCGCCGCTGGGGCTGGATCACGCTTCTGGGCGTCATCCTGCTGGCGGCGGGCTTCATCGGCCTGATGGACCCCTGGCTGGGCGTGCAGGCGCTGGGCGTGACGCTGGGGCTGTGCTTCATCCTCGAAGGGCTGGATTCCATCGTCAGCGGCTTACTGACGGGGAGGTAAGGTAAACAGGGGAAGCAAGGCTGGGGTATTGATGAATGGCAAGAAAAAATTATTGCTATTACATCTGTCAGACGGAATTATTAAATGAGATTTGGTGAAAGGCGAATACCTGCTGTTTTTGTTTGCCCATGCATAGAATCAATGGATTTATTTATGGGTTTCGAGTGTGACTAAATCGTGATGAGCATGGATATAGAAACAGAATATATATTAGATTGACAAGAGTTGATTACCTTCTGCCCGACTGTACGTATAGCGAGTGGCATTAGTAGGTGCAAGCGATTACGCAGAAATCCATAAGTTAAATTTGGTATAGTAATTGAATAATTGGAGATATTTTGCTATAATTAACACGAGAAGTCCTATGAGGAGATATGGGTAATGGCAAAAAACAAGCTTGTTGCCCCTGTTGTCAAATGGGTTGGTGGAAAACGCCAGCTTTTGGATGAGATCACGCCATTGCTTCCAAAGCGTATTGCTTTTTATTGTGAACCTTTTTTAGGTGGCGGCGCCGTTCTTTTTTCAATTCAGCCATCTAAAGCGATTGTCAATGATTTAAACGGAGACTTGATGGCCGTTTATGAAACGATTCGCGACGATCTTGAACCCCTACTCGAAGATTTAAAAAAGCACAAAAACACTTCAGAGTATTTTTATGCATTACGAGATGTAGATAGAGATAAAGAGGCTTATCAAGCGATGACAAAAGTTGAACGCGCTTCTAGGTTGATATATCTCAATAAAACTTGTTTCAATGGACTCTTCCGGGTTAATTCTTCCGGTGAGTTTAATTCTCCGTTTGGTCACTACAAAAATCCCAATATTGTCAATGAACCTGTTCTACGGGCTGTTAGTAGATATTTTTCATCCAGCAATATCACATTTTGCAATGAGGATTTTGCCGAAACATTGAAACGAGTCAATAGAGGCGGCTTTGTATATTTGGATCCACCATATGATCCTGTTTCGGACACAGCGAGTTTCACAGGTTATAATAAGGGGGGGTTTGACAGAAGTGAGCAAAGGAGATTAAAAGAATGCTGTGACAGACTGACGAAGTGTGGGATTAAATTTATGCTTTCTAATTCAGCTACAGCTTTTATCAAGGATCTGTATAAGGATTATGATATTACTATTGTAAAGGCAAAGCGGGCAATAAATGTGGACGCAAGCAAACGAGGGGCAATAGAGGAGGTGCTAATCAGAAATTATGAGACTTAATGACACTGCTTGGCAAGCCCTTTTTGACAAGTATGATATCTTGAATAAAATTCATAGAGATGGTCAATTTGTAATATCAGCGAACCAGATCAAAGAATTCCGCGAGCCGAGGTTGATGACCAAGTTCGACCATAAAATCAACCTGCCAGTTGTCTTTGCAGCCAACAGGTTAACTATTTTGCCAATTACTCGCGGTGATTATGTTATCTCATCCTTTTCCGCATACAAGAAATTTGATCCTCCTGTTACTGCCGCACAGAGGGTTTCAATTCCATCTCATATTCAAAGCCTAATGCCGCAGTTTCTTGTAAGCGAAGCCATTGCTTTGAATTGCGCGAATGCTTGCGGCATATTGGGTGATTTTTTGGAAGACGATGATCTTATGCCAACAGTTAGCGGGCGCATGACTTCTGGCTTTTTTGGATTTAACATCGAAACAGATTTTGGTATGCGATATGTAGAGGTATCAAACTCTCAAATTGAAATTGATGCGGCGTATGAAGGAATCAATTATCTTTCTCTTTTTGAAGCGAAACGGGATTTGTCTGATGATTTTCTCGTGAGACAACTCTATTACCCTTTTCGCGTATGGAGCAGCAGAGTAACTAAACCCGTTAAGCCTGTGTTTCTCATCTTCTCAAACGGTATGTTTAACTTATATCAGTACCAGTTTGACGATCCTCAGAATTATAATTCTCTTAGATTGGTAAAGCAGAAGAACTATGTGATCGCAACAGAAATCTGTTTGGCGGATATTGAGAATCTTTTGGAAACTGTTCGGCAGGTAGCTGAGCCGGAAATTTCTTTCCCTCAGGCAGACTGTATGTCTCGGATAGTAAATCTTATCGAACTGCTAAACGAGAAGCCGATGACAAAGCAAGACATAACATTGGAATACGCTTTTGACGAGCGCCAAACAAACTACTATACTGATGCGGGGCGATATCTTGGGCTAATAGACAAAGGATACGACGAGAATGGAAATATCCTCTTTCGGTTGTCTGCTTGTGGGCATCATATTATGGGGTTGGAGTTTAAAGAACGCCAGCTGGCGCTTGCGTCACAGATACTGATGCATAAAGTATTCAACGAGACTTTAAAACGGCATCTACGGTGCGGAGAAATGCCGGACAAGCAAACCATTGTTCAAATCATGAAGGACTCAAATCTGTATCATGTTGAAGCAGATAGCACATATTTTCGGCGTTCTTCTACGGTTGTCGGTTGGGTGAATTGGATTCTCGGAATTATAGAGGAGTAATTGCAAAATTGCAAATTTGTAGAGAAAGAGGATGAGTAAAAATGGCAGTGAACAAGGATAGGCCCATTATCCAGTCGCACGGGTACAATGGCAGTGAACCAACTCGCATTTGTCCACACTGTGGCAAGGAAAAACCACTAAGCGAATTTGGCTTTAGGAAAATGCAGAGAGGAGAAAACGGCATAATTCGAAATCAATCCTGGTGCAAGGAATGCAGGGGAGGGTAAGAAGTCACAATAAAGTTCTGCGGAATGAAGGATGCACTTCCATATATGCGTTTCGAGACACAGGCAGCTCGAGCATGTGGATGCTCGAGCTGCCTGTTCGTTACCCTGTTTATACTAAGATTGCCCCTGTCGCGTCACTACGTAGCTATGCCAAAAAACGTCCAATCTTCTCACAAACAGAGAGGTCTTGGAACAAAGCTGGAGAGGGCTGCTTTGACTGATATCAAAGAGAACTGGCGTGCATATCGGCGATTCAGAACACGTGAGCGCTGTTGGCATTATAACTCTATAAGAGGACAAGTCCGAACCTATAGAGGCTTATCTGCCATCAGTGCAGCTCGCAGTAGCGGGAGGAGACCCAGCCGCTGCCGCCGTTGTAGGAGATCTTGTACCAGGTCACGCCGCGCTCGTCCACCGAGTATTCGTTCAGATAGGTGGCGGTGGAGCCGCTGAGCAGCGTGCCCTTGTCGTCGTAACTCAGGCCGGGGCCGGAGCGCACGTTGAGACGGCCGGTGGCCTCGATGTAGCTGCCGAAGGTGCCGGCATCGTCGTCGGAGGCGGCCTCTGTGCGCGTGTAGGTCAGTTCGCTGTACACGGCGGAGACCCAGACCTCGCCGTAGGAATAGTACTGCGCCTTGTACCACGCCTGACCGGTGGAATCGTAGCGCGTGGAGCCGAGGTAGAGCAGGCATTCGCCGCGCACCAGCGTGCCCACGTCCTCATAGCTGGTGCCGGGGCCGGAGCGCACGTTGACGCGCGAGGTGGCGCGCACGTAGCGGGTGTCGCCGGTCTCCCAGGAAAAGTCCTCGTCGCCCCAGCCGCTGCCGCTGAGCGCCGTGTAGCGGGAGGAGACCCAGCCGTTGATGCCGTTGTAACGCACCCGGTACCAGCCCACGCCGCGGCTGTCGGTGCTGGTGGAGCCGAGGTATTCGCCGGATTCGCCCTCGCCGAGTACGGTCAGCTTTTCGTAGTCCAGACCCGGGCCGGAACGCACCCAGCTGTCGCCGTTGACGCCGGTAACGCTGTCCGCCAGCGCGAAGCTGGAGATGAGCAGCAGAGCCAGCAACAGCGCCGCGATCTTTTTCAATGTCATTGCGCAACACTCCTTTTCGTTGGACTTTACGCCTGTATCCACCTTGAATTTTACCACAAAGCCGCACTTTTTTCAAGCGTGGAGGGCGGGTTTCACTTGCGACACAGTTTTTATGTGTCGAAGGCCGCCTTTTCCGCCGCCCTTGCGCGCCCGGCGCGGCGATGGTATAATGGGAAAAAACGCCGGGAGGGCCTGTATGAAGCTGATCCTGGACGCGGGCGGCGTGATCGTCTACCCCGCCTTTGGCCATTGGCGCTACGGCGCGGCGATGCTGCGGCCGCCCGTGGCCGACACGCTTGCAAGCGAGGCCTACCTGCGCGCGCACGCGGCCTGCAAGCACCTGATGCGCGAGGACAGGCGCATGGACACCGAGGCCGAGGAATACAGGGTGCGCCTTCGCTACTTTGAGGCCATGAACGAGATGGTGCCGTGGGGCCTTGCGCGGCGGCAGGTGGAGCAGCTGGCGCGCGATTTTGTGGAAAACACCGCGCGCATGGGCGTTTACGAGGACGCGCACGCCTACCTGCCCCGCTTTCAGAAGCGCTTCGGGCTGGGGCTTTTGAGCGACACCGCGCCCTCCTTGAAGCGGGTGTTTGAAAACGCCGGCATCTGGCGGTACTTCGACGCGCACGTGTTTTCCACAGATGTGGGCGCGCTCAAGCCCGACCCGGCCATGTACGCGCGCATACTTTCCCTGCTGGGCGCGCGGGCGGAGGACTGTCTGTTCGTGGACGACCTGCCCCGCAACCTGCGCGGCGCGGAGAAGGCGGGCATGCGCGCGGTGCAGATGGCGCGCGCGGAGGGCGTCGAGCGCTGGGACGGCCCCGTGGTGACGGACTTTGCCGAACTGGAGGCCTACGCGGAGGCGCTGGGGGACGGGCGCGGCAGGAGGGTCAAAGTTCGCTATGTGGAGAAGACGTTTTACGCCGATCTGACGCCCGGCAAGATATACGATGGCGAGATATGCAAGGAGAACGAGCGGATCGTTGGCCTTGTCAATGATCACGGCGAGGAATACGGCTACCCGCTCTCCGCGTTTGAGATCGTCGGGGAATGACCGCTCGCGCGCGACGGACAGGAGGAGACCATGCCGGAACTCAAGACAGCGTTCATCGCCAACATGCGCGCCCTGCTGGGAGAGGAGGCGGGCGCGTTTTTCCGCGCGCTGGAGGAAGCGCCGTCGCTGGCGCTGCGGCCGCACCGGGGGATGGAGGCCGCATCGCCGTTCATCGAAGGGGCCGTGCCGTGGGCGGAGGGCGGCTTTTACCTGCGTCCGGGCGCGCGGCCCGGGGCGTCCGTGGCCCACTGGGCGGGGGCGTTTTACCTGCAGGAGGCCAGCGCCATGCTGCCGGCCGCGGCGCTCAAGGCAAGGCCGGGCGAGCGCGTGCTGGACCTCTGCGCCGCGCCGGGGGGCAAGTCCTCGCAGATCGCCCTGGCCATGGGCGGCGAAGGAGCATTGGTGGCCAACGAGGTGGACGCCGCTCGCGCCCGCGTGCTGGCCGCCAACCTGGAGCGGCTGGGCGTGACCAACGCCGTGGTGCTGAACGAAACGCCCGCGCGCCTCGCCGCGCGCTGGCCGGGGTATTTTGACGCCGTGCTTGTGGACGCGCCCTGTTCCGGCGAGGGCATGTTCCGCCGCGACCCACAGAGCCGCGAGGCGTGGACGGACGCCGCCCCGCGCGGCTGCCGCAAGCGGCAGGGGGAGATATTGGACGCCGCCGCGAAGCTGGTGCGCCCCGGCGGGCGGCTTCTGTATTCTACCTGCACGTTCAACGGCGAGGAAAACGAGGGCAGCGTGGCGGACTTTCTGCGGGCGCACGCGGATTTTTTCCCGGAGGAGTTCGCCCTGCCGGGGCTGGGCGCGTCCCAGGGCGGCATGCTGCGCATCTGGCCGCACCGCGCGCGCGGCGATGGCCAGTTCGCCGCTTTGCTGCGCCGCGCGGGGGAAGATGGCGGGGACGGGCCGGAGACGTGGGCCGGCGCGGCGGACGCCGCCGGACGGCCACATGCGCGCGGTGATGGGCCGGAACGGGCGCTTGCCGGTGCGGATGCTGTCGCCGGAGAGGTTTCCACGCGCGGGAACGGCGCGGACGAGGATGCCGGACGGGCTTTTGCGCGCGGTGATGGAGAAGAACGGACGCGCGACGGTGCGGACGCCGCCGCCGGAGAGGTTTTCATGCGCGCGGACGGCGCGGGCGAGGATGCCGGACGGGCTTTTGCGCGCGGTGATGGAGAAGAACGGGCGCGCGACGGTGCGGACGCCGCCGCTGGAGAGGTTTTCATGCGCAGAGACGGCGCGGACGGCTCCGGGGAACTGTCCTCCGCCCATCCCGCCGCCTCCATCGACAGGTGGCTCGACGCGCTGCCCAAGGCGCGCCCCGCCCGCCGCGCGGGCAAAGCCGCGCCCATGCCGGACGTGGCCGCGCTCCTTGCCGAGCTGGGAAAATGCGCCGTTGCCGCGCTGCCGGTCTCGCCGCGAAGCGCCCGCCTGCATCTGGAGGGCCGCCGCCTGATCGCCGCGCCGCTGGAGGCGCCGGAACTGGACGGCCTGCGCGTCATCTCCCCCGGCCTCGCCCTCCTGCGCGCCGAGACGGGCCGCGTGGAGCCGGAGCATGCTCTTTCCATGGCGCTGTTGCCGGGCATGGCGCGGCGCGAGGCGGCGCTGACGGAAAAAGAAGCCCTCGCCTTCATCGCCGGCGAAGCCCTGCCCCGCGAGGGCGAGGCGGGCTGGGCGCTGGTCACGCACGCGGGCCTGCCCCTCGGCTGGGGCAAGCAGGCCGGGGGCATGCTGAAAAACCACGTGCCCAAAGGCCTGAGGGCGCGGCTGCACCCGTGAGGGGGGGCAGAAAACGACGACGTCTTCACGAAATGCCGTGAAGACGTCGTTCAGAGCGCTGACAAAGCCCGCAACCGCAAAAATCGCTCTGATATATAAAAAATCAGAGGCGATTTTTGCTTCCTGCGTCAGCTGCACTTGCATCCTGCGGTCACTTACGTCTATGTAAGCTCCCTTGGATGCAAGTTTGCTTCCTTGGCTTGCAGGCTTTCTCATCACTCTGCCAGTCTGTTGACTTTGTCAACATCCTGGACGACGTCTTCACGAAATGCCGTGAAGACGTCGCTCGCGTTCAATAGAGAAGAAGTCATCCAAAGCGCTTCTTCCGCTCCTGCTGAAAGCGCTGCATGCACGCCTGTATGCCCAATATATCGACAGGGTGCAATCTGCCGATGTATTCGCCGATCGCCTCGGGGCGCAGTTGGGCGATCTTGCGCACGCGCACGACGCTTTCTTTTGTCAGACCGGCAAAGCGCCACTCCTGCAACGCGTAGTCATAGGGGTCGTCCAGACGCGCCGCGTGGGAAGTGACGCGCAGCACCAGCACATACACCGTTCTGTCGCTGGCGATGACCACCGGGCGGCGCTTGCCCCGCAAAGCGTCCTCCTCGAAAGGGACGTCTGCCCAATATACATCCCAGCGGTTCATAGCGCTTCCACCGGATAGCCGTCCAGTATGTCGTCAAAGGAGGGCAGGGGTTCCTTGCCGGCAAAGTAGGCCTGTATCTCGTTGCGCGGTATCTCCGCGGATTTTCCCGCCCGGCTCCACGGCGCGTTGGGAGCGTGGGAGAGTTCGACGAGCGCGCTTGTAGAATACATGCCGTATTCCCGGGCCACGTCCAGCAGCAGGTCGTATTCCTCGGGCGTAAAGGCGCCGGCGGCGGGCGGCTCGGCCGAAGAGATGCCCTCCCGCCCGTATCCCTTGTAGGCGCGATAGACCTCCGGCACGACCGGGCCGTAGGGCCACGCTTCGATGGAAGCGTCGAACAGGGGCTGTCCAAAGCGCACCAAATGCCACCCCTGCGCAAAATACAGGAGCTTTTGCAGGCGCAGATTCGTCATCAGGTCGCCGCGGTCCAAGTCGTTTTGCCGCTTGGCAAGGTCGATGAAGAAGCGGGCTACGTCCTGAACATCCGCCATTTTTCGCCGCCTCCTTTCACGGGTCTCCCCTGTTTATCTTCTCCACGTTGAACGCTTTATCCTCTTTTTGCCCCCCCCGCCGTCAGTTTTCCTCCAAAAACGCCGCCAGCTCCGCCACGCTGCCAAAGGCGCGGTCGGCGAGCGGGCGCACGGCCTTTCCCACGGCGGGGGCGGTGTGCGACCAGCCGGCGTAGGCCGAGGGCACGCCGCAGGCGGCGGCCATGGCAAGACCGGGGGAGAGGTCGTCCACCAGCAGCGCTTCCTCCGGCCGCAGGCCAAGGACGCGCAGCGTCTCCTCAAGGGGCCAGGGATGCGGCTTGCGCCGCGCTTCGGGCTGTTCCCAGCCGAAGACGAGGTCGGGCTCAAAGCCGAACAATTCCCGGTAGTGGCGCAAAATGACCTCCCGCTCGGAATGGGAGATGACGGACACGCGCCCGCCCCGCGCGCGGAAGGACGCAAACAGCGCCGCGAAGCCCGGGTAGGCGTCCGGCGTGCGCGTGCGCGTGTATTTGCGCCAGATACTCTGCTGGACGCGCATTTCCTCTGCGTTCAGGCAAAGCACGTCGGCCAGAAGCGCCTGTATGCCCGGCGCGCAGCTGTAGGCGATGAACTCGTCAAAGCCCATGCCGGCGCGCTCGGGGCGCAGCAGGCGCATGGCCTCCACAAAGGAGGGATAGTGGATATCCGGCGAGGACATGACCACCGTATCGTCGTGATCCAGCGCCAGGCATTTGATGCGCGCGCGCATGGGAACGCTCAGGCGATGCCCTTTTCGTGCATGCGGCCGGCCACGTGATAGGCGCTCAGGTCGGTGGTGATGAGGGCTACGCCCTCCTCCTCCGCCTTTTCGATGACGTCGGCGCCAAACTGCACGCCCTCGGCGGCAATGACGCAACTCATGTCGGCCAGCACCGCCACGGCCACCACGTTCATGTGCGCCTGCACCGTGGCCCAGGCCATGCCCTCCCTGCCCTTGGCCATCACCCAACTCAAAAGATCGCAGGTGTAGCCGCAGGTGACTTCGCGCGAGGTGTCCACGGTCTTGGTCTGCACGGTGCCGTCGATGAGCGCGGCGAGTTCCTGAATGGTCATACGCATATCCTCCGTCGTTTATTCTCGTGTCGCTTCGGCCATTTCCACCATCTGGGAGGCCATGAAGCTCAGGCGTTCCTTGAGCAGATGGATGCAATTGAGTTCGGTGGCGAAGCCCTGCACCACGTCCTCCGCCAGCGCCTGGCAGGTGGGCGAGCCGCAGCTGCCGCAGTCCAGGCCGGGAAGCTGCTTGCGCAACTCGCCGATGCGGGCCATCTTTTCCATCGCCACCTTGAAATCCTCGTCCAGGCGGGTGTTTTCGAAGGGCTTGAGGGGCTCTTCAAAATAGATGGCGTCGCGCAGATCGTCCAGTTCCTTGTCCGGTATCTTCTGCTCCGGGCGGGTCTTGGGCAGCATCTGCGCAAGCAGGCGGATGCGGTTGCGGGCGATGAACATGTTTTCAAACGTCAGCGGCCCGCCCACGCAGCCGCCCAGACAGGCCAGTCCTTCAAAGTAGCGCACTTCGGGCAGGCGGTTGTTTTCGATCTCCTCCAGCACGCGGATGACGTTGTCGATGCCGTCCACGGCCAGGGCCTCGTTTTCGCCGATGGCCAGCGCCTCGCCGCCGGTGCGCGCCCAGTTGACGCCAAAGGAGGTGGCGGAAAAGTGGGCCAGATCGGGCTTCAAGTTGCCCTTGCGCAAAAGCTCGGAGAGTACGCCGTAGACCTCCAGAAAGGAGATGGCGCCATTGACCGCGCTGGTCTTGTGGCCCAGTGGGTTGCGGATGGCAGTCATCTTCGCCGCGCAGGGGGTGATGAAGAAGCAGCCCACGTCCTTGTCGGCCACGCCGCGCTCGGCGCAGAAGCGGCGGCGCGCCTCGATGGCGGCCACTTCCATGGGGCTTTTGACATCGACGATGTTGTCGATCAGTTCGGGAAAGCGCGTCTGGATGAGGCGCACCACCGCCGGGCAGCTCGAGGAGATCAGCGGGCGCGGCACGTCCGGCTCCTTCATCTTTTCCATGATGGCGCGGCTGACGATGTCGGCCCCGTGGGCGACCTCGCACACGTAGTCAAACCCCATCATTTTCAGCGCCGCCGGGATCGCCGCCGCGGCCTGCAGATTCTTGAACTGGCCGTAGAGCGCGGGCGCGGGCAGGGCGATCTTGTACGGGTAGCGGTTGATGGCCGAGAGGGGGTTGGTGGTGGCGACCTTGGCGTGGTGTTCGCAGATGCGGATGCACTCGCCGCAGTCTATGCAGCGCTCGTCGATGATGCGCGCGCGCCGCTCGCGGATGCGGATGGCCTCGGTGGGGCAGCGCTTCAAACACGCCGTGCAGCCCACGCACTTGGCCACGTCCAGCGTCACGGAATGGAATTTGTTCATCGCATCTCGTCCCTTCAGACGCAGAGGAATTTCATGTGTATGTTGGTGCCGACGCCCACGGTGGACTGGATGTCAAACTCGTCGGCGTTGCGCTTCATGTTGGGAAGGCCCATGCCGGCGCCGAAGCCGAGCGTGCGCACCTCGTCCGAGGCGGTGGACCAGCCTTCCTGCATGGCAAGGTCGAGGTCGGGGATGCCGGGGCCGCGGTCGGACACATCCAGCGTCACGCTGTCCGGCTCGATGGTGATCTCCATCTGCCCGCCCAGCGAATGGATGACCAGATTCAGCTCCACCTCATACGAGGCCACGGACACGCGGCGGATTACCTGGCTGGGCACGCCCAGTTTGCGCAGCATGCGCTTGATGGTGCCGGAGACTTCGCCCGCGGTCTCAAAGGCGCCCTTTTCGACGGGGTAGACTTCGTGGATGAGTTCATTCATGGTTTGCGCCGCCCCGTTCCCCCCGGGAGACCGGCGGCGTAGAGCCGCCCGCAGGCATCGTAGAGCGTGTATTCGGTCATCACGACCGCGATGCCGGCGTCCTCCGCCATATTCAGCACTTCTTCGTTGGGCAGCTTGCCGCGCACGAAGACGATCATCATCACGTCCAGCAGTTCCGCCGTGCGCACGGTGTGCGGGTTGGTCAGGCCCGTGAGCAGCACCATCCTGTCCTTGGGGAAGGCCAGCACGTCGCTCATCATGTCCGAGCCGCAGGCGGTGAGTATATCGTCCTCCGGCAGCGGGCCGACAAGCACGGTGGCGTTGAGCAACGCTTGGATCTCTGTGGCTTTCAAGAAACCAGCTCCTTTGTCTTAGAGGGCGTTGAGTTCGCGCAGATAGCGCATATGCTCCAGGGTGATGTCGATGTTATTATACTTGATTTTTGCGGAAAGCGAAAGGGTGTTTTCTGTATTTTCGCCCGAAAGCACAAAAAGAGAGGCGCGAAATTGTTCCGTCAGCGCCAGCAGGCGGGCGGTGACGGGGCTGTCCTGCGCGCCGGGCACGTTGCGCAGGCGGGTGAGCGCGCCCTCCAGACGGCTGGCGGAGAGGTTGAGCAGCGTGCGCGCCGCCCCGGCGTCCACTTCGCCCCGGTCCAGCTGCAGGGCAAGTTCGCGCGTTTCCCCGGCAAGGGAGCGCAAAAGCGCCTCCGCCTCGGTGAGCAGGGCGATGTCCTCCTGCGTGGCCGTGACGCGCAGGCGCGCGCCGTCGGCGCTCTCCTTGTGTACTTCGCAGGCAAGGCCCTCGCTCTGGGAAAGGGCGCGGGCGACGCTCTCGGCCTCGGCCTGATCGTCGTAGGCGGCGCCGAGGGCGAGAAAGCCGTCCTCGGTTTCAAGCACATAGCCCGCCGCGCCCCGGGGCGTGTAGCGCGCCGCCTCGATGCGCGCCTCGGCGGCCGTGTCATAGCGCCCGAGGGAGACAAACCACGCCGCCGACGGGGCGAAGGAGACTTCCTCGGTGACGCGCGGCGCGTCCCCCACCGAGGCGATGTTCGCCTCCGGCGCGGCGGCGGGGCCGAGCGTGAGCAGATAGACGCAGAGCATGGTCAGCAAAAGCGCCAGCGCCCAGGCAAGCGCGCTGGGCCTGTCGCGCCGCACGCGCACCTTGTTTTCCACGCGCATTCCCCCCTCGGGGCAGGGTATGCGCGGGGGATGTTGAAAAGACGTCAGAGCGCTGCTAAAGCCCACGACCGCAAAAATTGCACGGGCAAAATGCGGATCAGTAGCGGTTTTTGCTTCCTTGCCTGCGGGCCTTCTCATCGCGCTGAGCGTCCATTGACGTTGTTCACTATCCTGCGGCAAAGCATTTTGCCCGTTTTCACCCTTCGCGCGTTGACAGGCGCGGCGTTTGCGGGTATAATAGGGCGTAAAGGCGATGAAGGAAAGAGTAGCGCGCTGGCAAGGCCCTCAAGAGAGCCGGGCAAGGTGTGAGCCGGCGGCGGAGCGGCGCGCGAACATGGCTCCTGAGCCGCGGGCGCGAACGGCAGTAGCGTCCGCCGGGCCGTCCCGTTATCGGCGCTATGAGGCATGGGCTTCCATGTAAAGCAGGGTGGTACCGCGCGCGAGCGCCCCTCGGAGAGGGGGCGTTTTCTTTTGGCCGCCCGCAAGGAATGCAGGAGGGATATTCATGGAGAAAAAGGGCACGTTCTACATCACCACGCCCATCTACTACCCCAGCGGCAACATGCACATCGGCCACACCTACACCACCGTGGCCGCCGACACGATGACGCGCTTCAAAAAGCAGCTCGGCTACGACGCCTACTTCCTCACCGGCACGGACGAACACGGCCAGAAGATCGAGCGCAAGGCGGCGCAGGCTGGCAAGACGCCCAAGGAGTTCGTCGATGAGATCGTCGCCGCCACCAAGGACTTGTGGAAGCTGATGAACATCGAGTACGACGACTTCATCCGCACCACGGACGAGCGCCACGTCAAGGCCGTGCAGAAGATCTTCAAGCAGTTCTACGAGCAGGGCGACATCTACAAGAGTTCCTACGAGGGCCAGTACTGCGCCGAATGCGAGTCCTTCTGGACGCCCACGCAGCTCAAGGAGGGCAACCTCTGCCCGGACTGCGGCCGCCCCACCGAGACGGCGCGCGAGGAGAGCTACTTCTTCCGCATGAGCAAGTATCAGGACTGGCTCATCGACTATATCGAGACCCACCCGGACTTCATCCAGCCGCCGTCCCGCGCCAACGAGATGCTCAACAACTTCCTGCGCCCGGGCCTGCAGGACCTGTGCGTGAGCCGCACCTCGTTCAAGTGGGGCATCCCGGTGGACTTTGACCCCGGCCATGTGGTCTACGTGTGGGTGGACGCGCTCTCCAACTACATCACCGCCCTCGGCTACGGAAGCGGCGACGACCATCTCTTTAAGAAATACTGGCCGGCGGACGTGCATCTGGTGGGCAAGGAGATCGTGCGCTTCCACACCATTTACTGGCCGATCATGCTCCACGCGCTGGGGCTGCCGCTGCCCAAACAGGTGTTCGGCCACGGCTGGCTGCTGTTTGGCAACGACAAGATGTCCAAATCCAAGGGCAACGTGGTCTACCCCGGCCCCATCGTCGAGCGCTACGGCGTGGACGCGCTGCGCTATTACCTGATGCGCGAGATGCCCTTCGGCGCGGACGGCAACTACACCAACGAGGCCATGCTCAATCGCACCAACGCCGATCTGGCCAACGACCTGGGCAACCTTTTGAGCCGCACGGTGGCGATGATCGAGAAGTACTTCGGCGGCGAAGTGCCCGCCCCCGGCGCGGAGGAAGAAGTGGACAAGGCCCTGCGCGAGCGCTTTGAGGCCCTGCCCGCCATCGTTGAGCGCGAGATGGACAGTTTGCAGTTCTCCGTGGCGCTTGCCGAGATATGGAAGCTCATCGGCGACTGCAACCGCTATATCGACCTCACCCAGCCGTGGGTGCTGGGCCGCAGCGAGGAGGGCAAGCCCCGCCTCAGGACCGTGCTTTACTACCTCGCCGAGTGCTGCCGCGCCGTGGCGGTGTACGTCGGCCCCACCATGCCCTCGACCCCGGCGCGCATGTTCGCCCAGCTCGGCGTGGAGGACGAAAGCCTCAAGACGTGGGAGAGCGTGCAGACCTTCGGCCAGCTCAAGCCCGGCACGCGCGTACACAAGGGCGAGGCGCTCTTCCCGCGCATCGACATCAAGAAGGAGCTGGAGGAACTGGCCAAGGCCGAGCCCGCCGCCCCCGCCGCCCCCGCGCCCAAGGCGGAGGAGAACAAGCCGCAGGAGGAAGAACCGGGCTTTGGCACCATCGCCATCGACGATTTTGCCAAGGTGCAGCTCGTCACCGCCAAAGTGACCGCCTGCGAGCGCGTGCCCAAGAGCGACAAACTGCTCAAGGAGACGCTGGACGTGGGCGGCGAGACGCGCACCGTGCTTAGCGGCATCGCCCAGTGGTACACGCCCGAGGAGATGGTCGGCAAGACCGTGGTGCTGGTCAAAAACCTCGCCCCGCGCAAGATGCGCGGCGTGGTCAGCGAGGGCATGCTGCTGTGCGCCTCGGACAGGGACGGCAACTTGAAGCTCATCACCGTCGAGGGCGGCGACTTCGCCCCCGGCGCGGAGATCGGCTGAACGACGCGCCGCGCGGGAACACAGGCCCGCGCGGCGTTTTTTGGAGGATAGTATGCGTTTGTTCGATTCCCACGCCCACATCGCCTCGGAGCGCTTCGCGGGCGACCTTCCCGAAGTGCTTGCGCGCATGCGCGCGGCGGGCGTGACCGCCTGCGTAGTGGTCTGCGATCCCGGCGACGATGAGCCAGACCACGAGCGCGCCCTTGAGATCGTGCGGCAGAACCCCGATTTCCGCCTCGCCGCCGGCGTACACCCGCACAACGCCCGCAACTGGTCGGACGATATGGAAAAGACGCTGCGCGGGCTTTGGGCGCTTCCCGAATGCAAAGTGCTGGGCGAGATCGGGCTGGACTACCACTACGACCTCTCCCCGCGCGACAGGCAGCGCGAGGTGTTTGAGCGGCAGCTCGATCTGGCGCTGGAGGTGGATATGCCGGTGCAATTGCACATCCGCGAGGCGCACGGCGAGGCCATGGAGCTGATGCGCCGCCGCCACGCGTCCGGCACGCTGCCGCGCGGCATCATGCACTGTTTTTCCGGCAGCTGGGAACTGGCCAAGGTCTACCTCTCATTTGGGTACTATATTTCGCTTTCCGGCGTGGTAACGTTCAAAAACGCCAACAAGCTGCTGGACGTGGCGAAAAACGCGCCCCTCGACCGCCTGTTGGTGGAGACGGACTGCCCCTACATGGCCCCTGTGCCGATGCGCGGCCAGCGCAACGAGCCATCGTTTGTGCAATACACCTTCGCGCGCGTGGCTGAGCTGCGCGGGGAAGACCCGGAAACGCTGGCGGAGCGGCTGTGGGAGAACGCGGTGCGGGCAAATTCCTGAACAAATGGCGCGGGCGCTTGCCGGAAGCGCCGCAAGCGGGTATAATATAGGCAGAGGCAGGAGGTGAGGCGCATGTGTACAGAGCAGCAGCTTGCGCTCGTGATGCGGCAGGTGGTCGAAGCGGCAAAGGCCGCCTTTGGCGCTTCGGTGCGGCAGGTCATCCTCTTTGGCTCCTACGCGCGCGGCGCGGCGGAGGAGGATTCCGACGTGGACGTGATGATCCTTCTCGACCTGCCCCGCGAACAGCTTCCCGCACACCGCCGCGCCGCTGCCCGCATCGCCGCTGATCTGCTGGATGAATACGGCGTGGTCGTCTCTCCGCTGTTGGAGAGCGAGGCGTTCTTCGCGCGCAATCGCGCCACCTACCCCTTTTTCAGGAACATCGACAGGGAGGGCATACGCTATGTCGCCTGAATCTATGCTGTCTCCTGCGCTCTGCGTCCTCTGACGCCCCATCAAGCATCGCGCCGCTCGCACATATCCGTGCGGGCGGCGCGTTTTGCGCTATTCGGTGTGTTCGCGGTAGTAGTCCGCGGCGTCCTCGTAGTCGAAAAAGTCGTAGTAGTTGTCGTAATAAAAGTCTTCCTCGTTGGCGTAGGAGGAGGCGTTGAAGCGGTCTTCCTCTTCCTCCTCGTAGTCGCGGCGCGGGGAGGAGAAGGTGATGGGCGGGTCGTAGCCGCCCGGCCAGACCTCTGTGACCTCGCCGCCCACGGTGCGCGCTGAGTAGATGACCTCGCCGTCCTCGTCGTAGTAATCGTAGATGTAGATGTCCACCAGCTCGCCGTCCACGTAGCGCCGCTCAATGTCGGAGATTCTTCCCTCCCCGAGCGCCGTATCGTTGATGTAGCGGATGTACATGCCCACAAACGGCGGGCCGGAACGCACGCGTTCCTCGTAGGCGGCGCGTTCCGCCGCTTTCCTTGCCGCCACTTCCGCGCGCTGCTGGGCGGCAAGGGCTTCGGCTTCCTGCGTGACGGTATCGGCAAAGGCGCGCGTCTCCCCACTCCAGCGGTATTCCGGGCAGTAGTTGGCGTAAAGGCCCAGGTGTATCTCCGCGCTGTCGACGTCTCCGCGCTCGTAGGCGATGTGCGCGTTGCAGAGATAGTAGCGGGCGTAGTCCTCGTGGAGGTTGGCGCCGCGCCGGAACCACACCATCAGCGCCTCGTAGGCTTCCTCGTATTCGCCCTCCTCCATCAGCGCGTCGGCGTGGGCGAGGTCCTGATGGCGCTGGATGTCCTCGATGATGCCCGGCGCGCAATGCCTGGCAAACAAAGCTGCCGCCACCAGCGCCGCCGCGATCAGCAGCCAGTATTTGCGCAAAAATTGCATATGTTCCCCTCCCCCTCAAGCGACAGCGCCGTCAGCGCAGCTTCTCCACCTCGTCCAGATACAGCGATATTTCCCCGCACCGGGGGCAGATGGCGACCTTGGGCTTGCCGACCCTGCCGCCGAAGAGCTTGTTTTCGTCCTTGGCAAGCACGAGGCCGTAGCCCGCGCCCTGCACGCGCAGATCGCAATTTTCCTTCATTTCCTCGCCGCAGCGCAGGCATTTGCGCATGGAAAATGCTCCTTTCCCAAAAACCGCCCGGGGCGCGCGGAGAACTCCCGCGCCCGGGCGGTCTGTTTGCTAACTGATGTCCTCGGAGAGCGTGCGCCCCTTGGCGCGGCGGCCGGGGGCCACGTCGGCGAGCGTGGCGCGGCTGGTGTGGGGGATGGCCCGCCAGCGCGGCGGCACGATCAGCGCCGAAAGGTTGGCCGGGAACCACGTCAGGGCGATGAGCCAGAAGCCCAGCACGCCCGGCATCTCCCGGCCCGGCTTCTTGCCCGCCAAATGGCAGATCAGCGCCGCGCCAAGGCTGATGGCGGCGATGTAGACGATGGCCACCGCCACCGCCAGCGCCGCGACCACCTCCACGCCGCCCAGACCCGCCACGAAGCGCACCGTCTGCACCGCCGCCACCGCGCCCGGCACCAGACAGACGAACTGCATGATGTTGCCCAGAAAGAAGATGGCCAGATCCAGCGCCTGCAAACTGCGATGGCGGATGGCGCGCCAGACCAGCTTCGGCCCGTAGCGCAGCGTGGTCTGCATCGAGCCGCGGAACCAGCGCCGCCGTTGCTCGAAGGATACGCCGAAGGTCACAGGCTGTTCATCATATGTAACGGCCTTTTCGAGATAGGCGATCTTCTCGCCGCGCAGGCCGCACTGGGCCGTCAGTTCCAGATCCTCCGTGAGCGTGCGCGTGTTCCAGCCCATCTCGCGGATGAGGCCGGCGTCCAGCACCACGCCGGTGCCGTTGAGCAGGGCGGACATGCCCAGCGCAGCGCGGCCGCGGTTGAACAGGCGGCTCATGAACCAGTAAAACACGCTCATGCCGCCCGCCACCCAGCTTTCGCGGGAGTTCTTGCTGTCGCGGAAGCCCTGGCCGATGCGCGCGCCATGGCAGAGGGCGTCGTTGGCGGCGCGGAAAAAGCCGGGATCGACGAGGTTGTCCGCGTCGAAGATGCAAAAGGCGTCGTAGTCCATGGCCAGAAGGTGCTTGAAGGCAAAGCGCAGCACGTCGCCCTTGCAGCTCACCGGCTCCGCGCAGCGCAAAACGCGCGCGCCGGCATTCGCGGCCACGTCCTCGGTATCGTCCGTGCAGTTGTTGGGGATCACCCAGATGTCAAACAGTTCGCGCGGATAGTCCTGCGCAAGCAGCGTGCGCACGGCCTCGCCGATCACGCCCGCCTCGTTGCGCGCGGCGATCACCGCGGCGATGCGCTTTTGCGGCGCGGCGGCGGGAAACTCGCGCTTTTTGCGGAAAAGGCCCAGCACGATCACGCCGGCGAAATAGACCAGATAGAGCGTGCCGAGAATATTCAAGATGAGCAGCAGCTTGTCGCCCACGCCCTTTCCTCCCTTGCCCGTTTTCGTCCGTTCATTATAGCACAAACAATCGCCACAAACGCGTGGGATGGATTAAAAGATGATGAAAAAAGCGCTCATGGCAGGGTTGACACATATCTGACGTTATTTTGCGCCGGCGCGTTCCCATTTTCGCCCCCATTTTCGCGACCGCCTGTATAAAGGCGGCAAAATCTGCCGACGATAAAAGCATCATCCGATGAAATGGAGGGCTTTGGCTTGCTTCGCCGCTTTTTCTGCGCGCTTCTGGCGCTGACGCTTTGCATACTGTTCGCCGCCCCGGCGCGGGGCGAGGGCGTTTATGACTTTATCCGCCTGCACGTGGTGGCCCCGGGCGATACGGACTGGGAACAGGCGGTGAAACTGGCCGTGCGCGACGCCTGCCTGGAAAAGGCCCGGGAAGTGACCGTCGGCTGCGCGGACGCGGACGAAGCCTACGCCGTTCTCAACGCCAACCTCGCCGCCTTTCAGAGCGCCGCCACCATCGCGGCGCGGGAGATGGGCTTTGACGGCGCGGTAACGGTGGAGACGGGCGTGTTCGCCTTTCCCGACCGCGTCTACGGGGCGCTGCTGGTGCCCGCGGGCGACTACCGGGCGCTGCGCGTGACCCTCGGCGAGGGCGGCGGCCACAACTGGTGGTGCGTGCTGTATCCCTCCCTGTGCGTGGTGGACGAGGCGGCGTACTATGCCGGGGAAGATGTGCCCATCGAGTTCTATTCCAGCGTGGGGCGCTTTTTCCGCGAATTGTTTGGAGGTCGGGCATGAAGGTGGGCAAACGGATATTTCTTCTCCTGCTGGCGCTTTTCGTGGCCATGCCCGGCGCTGATGCGGCGGTGGTGCTGGAGGTCGGCTCCTCGGGCGAGAACGTGCGCAAGGTGCAGCAGCGCCTCATACAGTACGACTATCTGGACGGCGAAGCCGACGGCAAATACGGCGAGGCGACCCGCGACGCGGTCATCCTCTTTCAGCGCCGCAACGGCCTGAGCGTGGACGGCCGCGTGGGGCCGGACACGGCGGCGGCGCTGGGGGTGACGCTCTCCTCCTCCGGCTCCTCGTCCTCCCCGGCGACGATCATCTCCGCCGACCACCGGCTGCTGGCCAAACTGGTCTACGCCGAGGCGCGCGGGGAGAGCTACAAGGGGCAGGTGGCCGTGGCTGCCGTGGTGCTGAACCGCGTGGAGAGCGCCTCCTTTCCCAACACCATCAGCGGCGTCATCTACCAGAGCGGGGCCTTTTCCTGCGTCTCCAACGGCTCGATCAACAACACGCCCGATTCCACGGCCATCCGCGCGGCGCTGGACGCCCTCAACGGCTGGGACCCCACGGGCGGCTGCCTCTACTACTACAATCCCCGCAAGACCGACGACGAATGGATACGCACGCGTACGGTCAAGACGGTGATCGGCAACCACTATTTCGCGGTGTAAGGGGGAACGCATATGCAAACTTCCCGCACACGGGACCGGGACTATCTGCGCGCGGCGCTGGTGGGCGCCTGCGCGCTGCTGGCGGCGCTGGCGGTGCTTATCTTCAAACAGGCGGGCGATGTGCGCAGCCTGAACGCGCGGTTGAGCGCTGTGTACCAAAAGGCGTTTTACGAGACCTGCGAACTGATGGAGGGCATGTCCACCAATTTGCGCAAGCTGCTGGTGACGGGCAGCGCCCAGCAGGAACAGGTGCTGCTTTCCGAGATCGCCCGGCAGGCGCAGGGCGCGCAGGACAATCTTTCGCAGCTGCCGCTGGGCGAGGAGGCGGTGTCGGCGACGATCAAGTTCGTCAATCAGGCCGGGGACTTCGCCACCTCGCTGGCCGGGAAACTGGCGGGCGGCGCGGCCATCAGCGACGCGGACTATGAAAACATCTCCACCCTCTCCGAGAGCGCGGGCCAGCTCTCCGCGCGCCTCGGGCAACTGCTTGCGCGCTACGAGTCCGGCGAGGACATCTTCGCCGGAGACATGGGCGAGACGGGCGAGGAGAGCCTCTACCCGCTCACCGACCCGGCGGTCTCCTACCCGGCGCTTCTGTACGACGGCCCCTTCTCCGACGCCTCCGGGCAGACGGAGTACCGCGCCCTTGAAGGCCTGCCCGCTGTGGACGCAGCCGGAGCGGAGCGGGCGCTGCGCGCCTTCCTCGGCGCGGGGGCGGTGACAGAGCTGCGTTTGGAGGGCGAGAGCAGCATCCCCGTGGAGTGCTATGAGTTCTCCGTTACAGCGAATGGTTACTCCATGTTCGCCGGCGTTACAAAAGCGGGCGCGCAGGTGCTGTACATGCTGCCCAACGAGGATGTGACGGACGTGACGCTGACCGACGCGCAGGGCGTGGAGGCGGCGCGCGCCTTCCTCGCCGCGCGCGGCTACGGGGAGATGCACGAGAGCTACTTCAGCCGCTACGACGGCATCCTCACCGTCAACTTCGCCGCCGTGCAGGACGATGTGGTGCTTTACCCGGACCTTGTCAAGGTGCAGGTATCGCTGCGCGACGGGGCGGTCATCGGCCTGGAGGCGGGCGGCTACCTGCGCAACCACGTTGCGCGCGATCTGACGCTGCCGGCGCTTTCGCAGGAGGAAGCCGTCGCCCGCCTCGGCGGACGGCTGACGGCGGAGGAGGCGCGGCTGTGCGTCATTCCCGAAAACGCCGAGGAATACCTCTGCTACGAGATACAGGCGCGGGACGCAAGCGGGCAGTACCTTGTCTATATCGACGCGCAGACCGGCGCGGAGCGGGAGCTATTTGAACTCATCAGCGAGGAAAACGGCACCTTGGTGATGTAGCCCCGGGGGAGGGAGAGCGTATGGACGTTTTCGGGCGCGGATGCGCGCTCACACCGCACGCGCCGCGCGCGCATAGTATGCCGCAGACAGTGTATGCGGAGCGTGAGACCATGATCTCGAGAGGTGATCTGTTCAGCGCCAGCCTCGACCCCGTGGTCGGCTCGGAGCAGGGCGGCATCCGCCCGGTGCTGGTGATCCAGAACGACGTGGGCAACCGTTACAGCCCCACGGTGATCGTGCTGGCCATCACCGGGCAGGTGAACAAGGCGCGTCTGCCCACCCACGTGCCCGTCCCGGCGGGCAACACGGGGCTGCAGAAGGACAGCGTCGTGCTTGCCGAGCAGATACGCACGCTGGACAAACGCCGCCTGCGCGAGCGCATCGGCGCGCTGCCCCCGGAGCTGATGGAAAAGGTGACGGAGGCGGTGCGGGTGTCGCTGGGCGTGGGCGAGGCGCACTCGGAGCGCTGAGAAAGCAAAATGCGGCGCCTGTCACGCAGCTGCGACATCCGTGACAGGCGCTGTTTCCATGTCATGCGCTCGCGGGCTTTCTCATCGCTCTGAGGGCGCGCGCGTGCGCTCGTGGGCAGACTTGATGGCGTACATGTGGCGGTCGGCGGCGGCAAGCACGGCGTCGACGCTCGTTTGGCCCTCCTTGCCGAACTCGGCCCAGCCGGCGCTGAAAAGCACGTCGAACGGCTCGTCGCGCAGGGCGTTGAGCGCCTCCAAATGGCCGCGCAAACGATCGACCGTCTGGCGCACCTCCTCCTCGCTCTCGCGCTGGCAGAGCAGCACGAACTCGTCGCCGCCGATGCGGGCGAGGAAGTCGTTGCGCTCGGCGCAGGCGCGCTTGAGGGCTTCGGCCATGCGCATCAGGGCGCGGTCGCCGGCGGCGTGGCCGTAGGTGTCGTTGATGTGCTTGAAGCGGTCCAGATCGATCATCAGCGCATAGAGCCTGTGTCCCTCGGGCGGGGCGCTCTGCGCGCGCATCTCCAGATACTGGGCAAAGCGCCGGCGGTTGTTCAGCCCCGTCAGCGGGTCGGTGAAGATCTGCTGGTTCTGCACGTTGACATAGATGAAGAGGATGCTCACCGCCACCATGATCCACAGCATCGTCACCCCGTAGAACGTCCACTGCACCGCCACGCCTGCCACCGGGGGCAGCATGAACAGCGTCAGGCAGATGCGTTCGGCGCGCGTCAGGCGCCGCGCGGACCCCTTTTGCCAGATGAGCAGCAGCGCGTAGAGCAGGTAGCTCAGCGCCACCACGCCGTGGACGGCGAACCACGGGCCGCGGTGGTAGACATTGCCCGCGTCCAGATAGAACACCGCCCCCGTCCACACGCTGGCCACGCACAGCGCCGCGTTGAGGGCGAAGGGCAGCAGGTAGAGCGCGCGGCGGCGGCGCAGGCGGTCAAAGTCCTGATAAATGTGAAAGTCGCAGTAGCGCAGCCAGAAATAGGCCACCAGCGGCGTGAGCAGGTAATAGGCGGCGCTGGCAAGCATCAGAAGCTGCCGCGCAAAAGGGAAAAACTGCCCGTCCAGCAGCCACATGGCGGTGTCCAGCGCCAGCATGGCCGCGTCGCTCAAGGCAAGGGCGCTGAAAAAGCGCTGATCCGCCGAGCCGTGCCCCGTGCGCTGCCGGCTGAAAAGCACGATGAGCAGGATCGTCAGCCCCACGGCGTTGAGTTCCAGATAGAGGATGGGGAACAGCCGTTCCGCCACTGCCGGTTTCCTCCCTTCCGCTGCCGCCGCCCGCGCGGGCAGACTCGCTCGATGATACTACAAACAGTATAGCATATAGAGCGGAAGAGGACAACTGTAACACATCAAAAATGTGAACATCATGCGCGTTTTACATCAACGCGCCCCGGAAAAGGCGGCGAGGGCCTCCAGCGCGCGGCGCAGCGCCTCCGAGGAGAGCGCGCCGCGCAACAGCGTCAACAGCGCCAGCAGCGCCGCCCCCACCAGCAGCGCCGAGATCGCGATGGAAAGCGCCACCTGAAAGCCCTTGCGCATCCTTTCCCACCCCCATGCCCCATTATATTCGCCCCGCGCGCGGACATGCCCGGCAGCGGCGTTTTTGCCGCCCGGGCGGAGAGCGGGCCGCGCCGCCGCCTTCGACCTCGTTCGCGCACGGCCGCGTTTTGCCACGTGTTTGCCTGAATTTTACCGTCATATCGCGCGAACAGCGTTGACGAATGTCAGAAAGAGGTGTATTATTTATATGCAACTGGCGAGAATGTTCGCCTTAGAGCGCTGATAAAGCCCACAACCGCAAAAATTGCCCCGATAAATGGAAATCGGATGCAATTTTTGCTTCCGGCGTCAGCAAACCTGCCGCCTGCGGTCACTTACGTCCATGTAAGCTCCCTTGTCGGCAAGTTGGCTTCCTTGGATTGCGGGCTTTCTCGACACTCTGCCAGTCTGTTGACTTTGTCAACATCCTGAAAAGCGCCGACGAATGCC
>DVOU01000022.1:0-20058 GCA_018713365.1 Candidatus Pullichristensenella excrementipullorum | reverse complement strand
GGCACATGCCCCCGCGTCGCCTTGTCATGCCAGCCACGGCATGCGGTGTCGCTTTCATTGGCGTCCCTTTCCCGCGTCCCGCATCCCCGCACCTACTCCAAAGCGTCGCATTCGCCAGTTCCCCGCCAACTTCTCAAACACCCTCCCCGTCGCCGCCCCGCTTCTGCGGACGGCCCTTTTCCGCGCAGACACACACGCATCACCAAGAGTCATCCTGAATCTTCCGCAGGCTCGGCACACGCCCCCACTCCGCCTTGTCATGCCAACCACGGCAGGCGGTGTCGCTTTCATTGGCGTCCCTTTCCCGCGTCCCGCATCCCCGAACCTACTCCAAAGCGCCGCATGCGCCAGCCCACCGCCAACTTCTCAAACACCCTTCCCGCCACCCCGCTTCGCGGACAGCTCTTCTCCGCACAGACATACGCGCCGCGCCATGGGACCCCACTGAAACCTCCGTGGCCACGGCAGGGCATCCCTTCCCCGCACATCCGCGGCCGCTCCCCTGCCCCCCTCGCAAAAAACGCACCCACGGCAAAGCGAGGCCGCCGGCCTGCGGAGCGATATTTCCGCGACCGGCGGCTTATTGTGCGTTTGGTGTGACGTCCTTTTGACAATACGTGACAGACTTCGGTTTGTTCTTGTGCCTTTTCGACATATTGGACCGAAGTCTGTTCTATGCGCCCGCTCAGGCCGCCTCCGACTGCGGCGTCAGGGTGAAGGTGTCCACGACCTTGCGCAGGCGCAAAGCGTAGTCCTCCGCCTGCGTCGAGCAGACGGTGAGCAGGGTAAAGGCCGCGCCCTCGCCCTCGACGAGGTAGGCGACGTAGTCCACGTCCGCGCGTTGCAGCGTGAAGACGCGGGCCGTCTGGCCGCTCAAAAGCGCGATCTCGCCCCCGTCGGCATAGCCCTCGCCGGCAAAGGACGCCGCCTCGGCCTCCATGTCCTCCACGCGGGAGACGAGCATGTAGACGGGGCTGACCACATCCTGCGTGGGCACGAGCAGGTCTGTGCCCGAGACGACGCCATCGCGATAAAAGGCAAAGGCGGCGGCGTCAAAGGTGAGCGCGTAGCCATCGCCCTGCGCGGCGGTCTGCGTGGGCGCGGCCTCCTCGGCGGCGGCGCAGGCCGTCAGGGCGACGAGCAGCGCGAGCAGGGATACAAGCAGTGTTTTCAAGGGAACATCCCTCCTTTCACGGGCTTGGACGCCCGCACCCGGGAGGGAGTTCCCGCCGCCGCAAAAAAGCCCCATCCGCGCCTCGGAGAGGCCGCGAAGGGGGCAAAAGCGTCTGGGCGGGGCGGCGTGGGCGTCAGGCCGCGTCGGCGGGGTAGACGCACTCCACGTCGGGGATAGTTGCCAGCAGAACGCCGGTGTCGTCGTTCCAAATCTCGATGTCCGCGGTAATGGTTTCGATGGTCTGGCCCGCGAGGTCGAGTTCGGAAAAATCGTAATCGTTGTAGGTGTGATAAACCAGTATCTTCGCCCCTTTGGACACATTGCGTTGCAAAAAGAGCAATTCACACGCCTGTCCGTTGACCCGGATATTGCTCAACATCGCATAGATCGTACTCTGCGTGTCGTTTTCGACCAGCAGCGATAGACACACATAGTCATTTCCGCCCAACAACGGCTGCCCGGGGAGCAGGGAAACGCGCACGCCGCTCTCATTTGCCAGCGGCAAGGGCTCTTTCGGCACGAGCGACCACTGTATCTCCTCCGTGACAAAGAGCGGGTCATACTCCATACTCCACCTGGTTTGGCGCGAGCGCATGGCGTAAAAGGCCATCCGCATCTGCTGCGGCGCTTCCCCCGCATATGCCAGCGCATAATAGGGGAGCGTATATTTGAGCATGCACTCCGCGTGCGGCGCTATGGTGAAAGAGCGCGATACCTCGCTCCCAAATTCCCAGCCGTTGAGCGTAAGGTGATCGAGTCCCAAGTCGATGTATTCCTCCGTAAGGTTCCGCGCGCGCAGTTGCAGGGTGATGCCGTCTTCGAGCTGCGCCAGCGAGACGAGCGCCAGTTCCAAATTCTCATCGGCATAGGAATCGCCCTCCAGCACCGTGTAGCTGGAGACGGGCACGGTCTGCACAGGCGGCGTCCACGGCACATCGCAGGCGAACTGCGTGCAGAGCCATGTTCTGTCATAGTTTTCATCCATGATAAGCCAGACGATCTCCATCGCTTCCACGGGGGAGGTCATCTGCGCGAAGGACATATCCCTGAGCGACAGCTCGAACGTTCCCTCCGCCGACCCGCCCGCGGGAACGTCGATGTACGAATAGTAGTCCGGGGGAATACTCGCGCCGTTGAGCGTGGGCAGGGCCATCGAAAGCTCTTTATCCACATCGCCGTCGTTGTCCACGGACACATGCAAAAGCAGCGTGGCCTCATACTCGTCCGCATAGGTCTCGACGCCCGTCAGGTGCGCCGTGAGGCCGTCGTATGTAAACAGCCTGCCGTTCCACGCGGTCAAATCGCAATCAAAGTTCAGCATGCCCGCTTCCTTCACGGGCAAACTGGGGCCGATGGGCGTCACCATGGAGGTGTAGGCGTTGCCAAGGGTGTCGTAGACGTCCACGACGATCGCATAGCCCTCCAACCCCTCCGGCAGGGCGCGCTCGCCAAAGCGCAGCGCCTCCGAAGTGGTGATGCGCACTCCATACCCGCCGGTAAGCTCCCACTCCGGCGTTGGCAGCAGATCGCCGCTTGCGTCGTATTTGCTCTCTATGACGAGAGACCAGCTTTCCAGCACATGCCCATCGTAGAGGTCGATGCTCTGGCGCTTGCCGGTGGACAGCGCTTCTTCATCGTCCAGTGTGCAGTCCAGACACCTGTATTCGCCCGTCTCCTTGTCTCTTGCCAGACGCAGCAGCCAGCTGCCCTGCATTTCATCAAACATGACGTAGGCGTGATAGTAGGTATATGCCTCGTCCTCATCGCGCAGCGAGGCGACAAGGCGACCCTCGCCGTCCTCCCCCCGCACATACAGCTCTATGCCCTCGTAAGGGATGTGCAACGTAGTCCCCTCCACATAGGCGTCCCTGCCGGTGTAGATGTATTGATAGTTTCCGCCCCCCACATCCTTCAGCACGACATACCGCGCCCAGGCGAAGTTCTCCGCCTGCTCGTCGGTGAGGGCCAGCGTGTAGTCGCCCAGTTCGCCCTCGATGGGCTGCGACGTCCATTCCGTGAGGCGCTCGCCCATCCACAAAAGCGCGTAATCGTGCAAAAACTCCCGGTAGCCCTCCGAGCAGCCGACAGCCTCGCCCACGCTGCCCCAGCGCCCCAGCAGCAGGGGGATGTTGTCGTAGGGAAAGTACACCGAAAGGCCCGCCAGCCCCTCCACATTGCTGCGGCTGTATACGACCGCCTCGCCCAGCGCCGCCTGCACGCGCGCCGCGCCGTCCGGGCAGAGCGCCGCCATCCGCTCGGCGCACTGACGCAGATCCACAAGGTCGTACTCCGTAGAGGTGGTGAACTTGCCTACGCCGCGGCAGTCGATGCGCGCGCGCACGATGTCCGAATAGGCGTCGCCCGCCAGCCCTTCCCGAAGCTGGGTGAAAAACGCGTCCATGGCCGCGTCCACGCCCTCCATGGCGCGCAGATCCACGCAGGCCAGCGAGAGCATGGGCATGTGATCCGGGTAATCGGCGTACATCTCCTCGTATTGCGCAAAGCAGCTGTCGATGGCCAGCGCGCCGATGTCGCCGCCATCCATGCCCGGCTCGATATTTGCCAAAAAGGCGTAGTTCCAGCCCTGCGCCGGCTCCGTCTCCTGCGAGGCGATGAGGTAGTCCGCGTAGGGGGCGAGGAAGTCCGCCGTCTCCACCGCGCTCATCAGGCAGGCATCGAAGCAGAGGTAGTCCAGCCGCTCGCCGCCCTCCAGCGCGTCGGCGATCTCAAAGAGGGTCAGTCGGTCGCCGTCCTCGCGCGCGTCGCTGCCAAAGCCCTCCAAGGGGCCGTAGCCGTGATCCCAGAAGATCAGGCCGGTGGAATCGGCGGGCGCGAACGCGCGCGCAAAGTCGAGAAAGCCGCGCAGCGTCTCCGGCGCGCTCATCGCCCCCTCGGGCAGCGTGGTCACGGGCGTGAACGCCCCGCCCTCGAGGCGGTAGACGATGTTGTCCGCCCCGGAGCCGGGCAGGTGCGCAAACGGCTCCGGCGCGCCGCCGGCCAGCAGCAGCACGCAGGTGTCCGCGCCGATGTCCGCGCCCAGCATTTCCTCCAGATCCCCGGCGGCATAGCCGCTCTCCTGCAGGTCCGCGCCGATCATGTAGATAAGCACGGTGTAGGCGTAGTCCGCCTCCGCCCGCGCGGGCAAAAGCGTGAGCGCCAGAAGCGCCGCGAAAACGGCGATGGCCTTGCGCATGCGGTTCATCTCCCCTGTATCTCCTCCACCAGCGCGACAAACGCCTCCGGCGTGAGTTCCTCTGTATAGGCGGTAAGGTATACCGCGCCCTCCTGCCAGGCGGCATAGGTCGCGCCCTGCTCCGCGTCGCGCGCGAAGCGGACTTCGCCCGTTTCCAGGCTCGTGACGGGCATGTCGGCCATGGCCTGATAGAGGATGGTCTCAAAATCGGCCACGGAGATGGTGAGGGAGCCGCCCTCCCCGGCGTAGACGGCGGTGGCCATGCGCCGCCGCTCGCCCTGCGCGTTGGCGCCGCTTTCCAGCCGCGCCGTTTCCATGGCATAGCCGGGCGCCAGCACTTCCAGCGCAATGCCGTTTTCCGCCAGAAAGTCCTCCACGTCCTCCTCCGCCGCGTCGCCGCGCTGCGTCAGCGTCGTTTCCGGCAGAGAGGCCGCGTCCAGCACGCCCATCTCCACCGCCTCGGGCAGAAAGAGGCGCGAGCCGAGGCCGATCGCCACCGCCAGACAGGCTGCCGCGGCCAGAAAGCCGCCCCAGCGCCGCCACTTCGGGGCGCGCTTCCCCGCGCCACCCTCGATGGCCTTCAAAGGCGCCCGCTCCCCGTCCGCCGCGCCTTCACCGCCTTCCGCCGCCCCGGCGCGGTCGTTTTCTTCGCGCATGGCCTTCAGCGTGCGCGCGACCAGAGCGTCCGGGGCGTGGATGGCGTCCAGCTCGTCGATGAAATTGGTGGTCTTTTCGCTGTGTTCATTCCTGCGCATAGCGCACCGCTCCCAATGCTTTTTTCAGTTTGGCCCGCGCCCGCGAAAGGCGCGTCTTGACCGCGTTTTGCTGTATGCCCAGCGTCCGCGCCGTCTCGGCGACGCTCATTTGCTCGTAATAGAACAGATACACGGCGCTGCGCAATGTCTCCGGAAGGCTCCTGACCGCCTCCAGCGTCGCCTCGCGCAGCTCGTCCTCCGGCCCGTCGCCGCCCATCCACGCGGATGGCTCGGGGATGCCGCCATCGCCCTTGTCCAGCGCCTCGTCGTAGCTGGTCACGCGCCTTGCCCACGCCGTGCGGTGCAGATCGCAGGCGCAGTGGATGGTCAGGCGCAGCAGCCACGCCTTCAAGTGTTCCTCGGACGCGAACGGCTCCTCCCGCCGCACCAGCCGCAGAAACACCTCCTGAAACACATCGTCCGCCTCCGTGGGGCCGCGCGTGTGGGTAAAGGCGACCCGGTAGACCATGTCCTTGTAGCGCAGGACGATCCCTTCCAGCTCCTCATTGGTAAAAACGCGCACGCCGTCCCCCTCCATTGCTGTCCATTGACAACATTATAACAAAGCCATCATAAATGTGTCAACAGGCAACGCCGGAGAAATGCCGATAACGGGGCGGACATACACCCGCCCCGCCGCCCCTACTTCGGTCTGCGCGCCGTCAGCTTGCCGACGACGATCAGGCCAATGCCGCCGAGCAGCAGCGCGAGCCGGTAGTGTCCCAGCACGAGCCAGAGCCGCTCATAGCCCTGCAAATAGGCGTGCATGCCCAGCCCCTCGCTGACGCCATAGGCCATGTCCATCTCCTCGCCGCTGACGCCGCCGGAGAGCATGATGATGTAAACGAGGACGCCCAGCAGCAGCGCGATCACGCCCAGCGCGATGAGAAATTTGTTGATGCCACGCATGTTCATTCCCTTCCTTTCTTATGTCACGCGTTTTGTACGGCCCAGTCCGCCAGTTGCCGCCAGATGCCCCGGTGGCTTATGAGGATGGCCGCGTATTCGTCGGCGCTGCCGAAGCAGTCCACCGCGCCGATCTCCACGGTGATGCTGGGAATGGCGCGCGTTCCCAGCGCCCAGTCCTTGAAGCCGCCGCGCTCGACGGTCTCTGCCTCGTTGACGCCCAGCGCGTAGCCGGTCTTTTCGGCAAACAGCTCCGCCAGCGCGCGGTTGCGCGCCTCCAGTTCGCTCGTGTACGCGCCCTCCCAGTAGATGATGCTGCCGTAGGAATGGTAGCTGATGGTGGCGGCGAAGTCGTAGCGGTCCAGATAGCCCGCCAGCGCCCGCGTCTCCGGCTCGCTCAGCGGCGAGGGGCCGCGGTAGCGGTCGCTGCCCGGTGTCCGCCCGGTCAGTTCTTCCCATTCCTCGGGGAAATTGCGGTTGAGGTCCGTGCCCCGGGCGTTGGCCTTCCACATGGTGTGGCTCGCGCCCTCGGCGGCCAGCATCTGCCGCACGCCCTCGGCCAGCGCCGGGTCATTAAGCGCCTCCGGCCCCTGCAGGGAGATGACCGCGCCGTCCGGGTTGGCCATGGGCACCACGTGGAACATCACATCGTCGATGCCGTCCTCGCAGCTGTCCACAAGGTCGTTGAGCAAATCGACCGCCAGACGGCTGGTGATGTATTCGCGGCCATGGATGCCCGCCTGGATGAGTATGTGGTTGGTCGCCCGCGCGTCACCAAAGCGCAAAACGGGGACCTCGCGCCCGTCCAACGTCGTACACAGGGTCTCGCGCTCGACGCGCCCCTGCGCGCGCTCCACCAGCGCCGCCACGTCCGCAAGCATCATTTCGTAGCTGTACGGCCAGCGCTCGTCCGCCTCGCCCTCCACAGTGACATACCCGGAATGCACATAGCCCACGTTGCCGCTCTCCTCCACTTGCACAAGGTAGAAAATGCCCGATACGCCCAGCGCGCGCATGCGCATGCCCGGAAGCACCTTTTCAATGACGCTCGCCGACGTGGACGGCTCCGAGCGCAGGCTGAGGAACTCGTTGACGTCCGGCAGCAGGATCACCTCGTCCGCCGCCCCGTCCGCCTGCGGCGCGGCATCCAGCGCCTCGGTGAGCGTCAGCGCGCACTGCAGCACGCTGCCTTCGCGCCAGAGGCGCAGCACCGTGTACTGGCCGTAGGGGTTGACAAAGCGCAGATCCTGCCCCGCGTCCGGGTCGATGCGCACGCTCTCCGCGCCATCGGCCAGATAGCCGCCGGCAAACGCCGCGCCAAAGGCGCTCTGCTCAATGATCTCATAGCCGCCAAAGCGCAGCGCCCGGGCAAGCACGGTGGCCACGCGGTCCACGCCGCCGCCGCGCACGGTCTGCCCGCCGCCATCCACGGCGGAAACGAGCGCCGCGCCCGCAAGCGCCCCGTTGAGGGAAAAGGTCTCCCCCGGCGCGACCGCCGCGCCCGAGAGCTGGGCGATGGCCGCGTCCACGTTTTGCAGGGCGGCGTCGTCCGCGCCGGTCATCCACAGGCTGGCGCGCAGTTCCACGGCGCAGGCCGGGGCGCCGAGGAGCAGCAGGCCCGCGAACAGCAGGCAGAGGGCGCGGCGGAAAAGGCCCCTGTGTCTTATCATCGTTCCTTGCTCCTTTCAGCCGAGGTAGCGGGAGAGTATGTAGCCCTCCAGGCCATTGTAGTAGCAGCGGGCGAAGGTGCCGTTGTAGTAGTAGGCGTCCACCGCCTCGCCCTTGGCCACGCGGGTGACGGCGCGGGCCGAGGTGGAAGGGCTGGCGCGCAGGGTGACGAACTCATTGCAATTGATGACCGTCTTCCTGCCCAGATAGTTGCTTCCCTGGCTGGAGGCCGAACTGCCGCCGTCCGGGCCGCTCAGGTAGGTGGAGAGTATGTAACCCCACTGACCGTTGTAGTAACACTCAACGAACTCGCTGTTGTAGTAATAGCCTTCCACATACGCGCCCAGCGGCACGGTGGCCAGCCGCGCGGAACTCTTGTCCGGCCGCGCCCGCAGCGACACCCACTCCTCGCAGTTGATGACCCGCAGACAGCCCATGTAGTCGCCGCCGCAATAGCCGCCGGAGCCATAGGACGGCGAAGACGGCGACGCGTCGCTGCCGAGGTAGCTGGAGAGTATGTAGCCCTCCAGACCGTTGTAATAGCAGTGGGCAAAGGTGCCGTTGTAGTAGTAGGCGTCCACCACCTCGCCCTTGGCCACGCGGGTGACGGCGCGGGCCGAGGTGGATGGGCTGGCGCGCAGGGTGACGAACTCGTTGCAGTTGATGACCGTCATCTTGCCCAGATAGTTGCCGCCGTGGCTGGAGGCCGAGCTGGAGGCGTTGCCGTTGCTCAGGTAGGTGGAGAGTATGTAGCCCCACTGGCCGTTGTAGTAACACTCAACGAACTCGCTGTTGTAGTAATACCCCTCCACATACGCGCCCAGCGGCACGGTGGCCAGCCGCGCGGAACTCTTGTCCGGCCGCGCCCGCAGCGACACCCACTCCTCGCAATTGATGACCCGCAGCCGCCCCAGATACTCGCCCCGCGCCTGCGCCGGCAGCATCGTCAGCAGCATAGCCAGCGCCAGAAGCACCGCGAAACACTTCTTCTTCATCGTCAGACCCTCCCGTATATGGCGTGTTATGCGTCCATGGCCGCGGCCCGCGTATGGCCCGCCCGGATGGCTTTATCCTATCAGAAAGCGGGCGGGCGTTGGTCGCTTCGCGGGCGACAAATGCGGCGTCCGCGCCCCCTTCACCAGCAATGCGGGAAAGGCCCGCGAAAGGTTACAGGTCGGCAAAAAAATTTTGCAGTCGGCAAAGGCATCGAAAGCGTTGGCAAAGCCCGCAGGCCTTGGAAACTTCGACAAACCCGCAGGGTGCGGCAGGCCCACCGCCGGGGAGCTGTTCTGTCAGGGCATTTGGGGCGAATGCGGGCTTAGTCCGCGCTCTGACTCGTGCCGGAGCTGTTCAGGAAAGGGTTTGGAGCCCTTGCATCCCCCGTTTTTCCTCCCCGCGCGCCGCATCCCCCGCCGCGCTTTACGAGGCGGCGGTTTTCTGCTATAATGGATGCGCGCAAAGGAGGGTTTTTCCCATGTCTATCGTGCAAAGCGCGGAGGCGCTCATCGGCAATACGCCTCTGCTGAAACTGAACCGCCTGTTTCCCGGCGCGGAGATCTACGCCAAGCTGGAATACCTCAACCCCGCGGGCAGCGCCAAGGACCGCGCCGCCAAGTCCATGCTCAACGATCTGGAAGCGCGCGGTCTGCTCAAGGAGGGCGGCACCGTGGTGGAGCCGACCTCGGGCAACACGGGCGTGGCGCTGGCGGCGCTGTGCGCGGCGCGGGGCTACCGCCTCGTGCTGACCATGCCGGAGACGATGAGCCTCGAGCGGCGCATGCTGCTTTCCGCCTACGGCGCGCAGCTGGTGCTTACCCCCGGCGACGAGGGCATGGCCGGCGCGGTGAAGCGGGCGGACGAGATCATTGCCGCCACCCCCGGCGCGGTGCTGGCCGGGCAGTTCGACAACCCCGCCAACCCCGCCGCCCACGAGCGCACCACCGGCCCGGAACTGTGGAGCGACCTGGGCGGCAGGCTGGCCGCCGTGGTGGCCGGCGTGGGCACGGGCGGCACCATCACCGGCATAGCGCGCTATCTGAAGCGTCAGGACCCGGCCATCCGCATTATCGCCGTGGAGCCGGCCACCTCGCCGCTGCTTTCGCGGGGCCACGCCGGGCCGCACGGCATCATGGGCATCGGCGCCAATTTCGTGCCGAAAGCGCTGGACCGCTCTTTGCTGGACGACATCCTCACCGTCACCGACGAGGACGCCCGCCAAATGGCCCGCCAAATGGCGCGACGCGAGGGCGTGCTGGTGGGCATCTCCTCCGGCGCGGCGCTGGCGGCGGCCGAGCGCGCGGCGAAAGACGTCGAGGGCGCGGTGGCGGTCATCCTCCCCGACGGCGGCGAGCGCTACCTCTCCACGGGGCTGTTCGAGGGCTGAAAAGCGCCCGGCGTTCCGTCATCCCGGCGGCGAAAACCGCCCGCCAGCTTTTGCGGGCGCGCCTCCGGCATCCCGGCGGCAAAATACCTGTTTTCCCCCGCGGCAGGGCGCGTCCCGCCCTTTGCAACACGACCATGCCGTCCGGCGGCGGCCATATCCGCCGGTGAAAGCGGTAAACCATGAGCGAACTCAAACAGTGGATGGACGACGAGGCGCGGGAATTGGCCAGCTCTCTGGCCCGGATCAACCTGCGCGAAATGGACGCGCGCTCCATGGGCGGCTACGGCCTGCGCTCGCGCGCCATCACCTTTCTGGAAACGGTCAAATCGGCGCTCTTCCCCGCCCTGTACGAGGTGGACGCCGCCACGCCCGGGCATCTGGTGACGCTCTCGGAGGAGCGCCTCTACGCCACGGCGGAGCAGCTCAAGGGCATCGCCCGCGACGTGTTCTTCGGCCAGTGCGCGCGCGAGGGCCGCGAGGCGTGCGACCGCGCCGAGTGCAAGGGGCGCGCCGACAAACTGGTGCTGGATTTTCTCAAGGCGCTTCTGCCGCTGCGCGAAATGCTCACCGAGGATCTGCGCGCCGCCTACGAGGGCGACCCCGCGGCGCGCTACATGGAGGAAATTCTCTTGAGCTACCCCTCCATCGACGCGGTCAGCACCTACCGCGTCGCCCACGAACTGTTCGTGCGCGGCCTGCCGGTGGTGCCGCGCATACTCACCGAGTACGCCCACACGCGCACCGGCATCGACATCCACCCCGGCGCCACCATCGGCCGCCACTTCTTCATCGACCACGGCACCGGCGTGGTCATCGGCGAGACCTGCGTCATCGGCGACAACGTAAAGCTCTATCAGGGCGTGACGCTGGGCGCGAAGAGTTTCCCCAAGGACGAAAACGGCAACCCCGTCAAGGGCATCAAGCGCCACCCGAACATCGAGGACGACGTCATCATCTACGCCGGGGCGACCATTTTGGGCGGCGACGTGACCGTGGGCAAGGGCAGCGTCATCGGCGGCAACACCTGGCTGACCAAATCCGTGCCGCCGCACTCGTTCATCACCAACCGCGAGGGGTAGACCGGGGCGAAAAACACACGGCGGCAGTACGCGCGTTCTGCCGCCGCAACTTTGCAAGGGAGGGATGCGCATGCCGCTGCCGTGGGAGGCCGCCGCGCCGCTCGTGGGGCTGGCGCCGATGGCGGGCGTCACCGACGCGGCCACGCGCGTTATGTGCTTTGAGCAGGGCGCGGACTGGGCGGTGAGCGAGATGCTCTCGGCCAAGGGCTGGGTGTTCTCCGGCCGCAGAAACCGCAACGCCGCGGAGCTTTTGACGCGCTTCCCCGGCGAGGGCGCGACCGGCCTGCAGCTCTTTGGCCGCGAGCCGGAGTACATCGCCCGCGCCGCCAAAGCGCTGGAAGGCGAGGGCTTTGCCTTTATCGACCTCAACTTCGGCTGCCCCGCGCCGAAGATCGTCGGCAACGGCGAGGGCAGCGCCCTGATGCGCGAGCCGAAACTGCTGGGAGAGGTGGTGCGCGCCGCCGTCCGCGCCACAAAACTGCCGGTGACGGCGAAGATACGCGCCGGCTGGGACGCGTCCAGCGTCAACGCCGCCGAAGTGGCCCGCATTTGCGAAGGCGAGGGCGCGCGCGCCGTGGCCGTTCACGCCCGCACGCGCGACCAGTTCTACGCCGGGCGGGCCGACTGGCACATCATCGCCGAGGTCGTGCGCGCCGTGGACATCCCCGTTTTGGGCAATGGCGACGTGCGCACAGGCGCGGACGCCCGGCGCATGCTGGAAGAAACCGGCTGCGCGCATGTGATGGTCGGCCGCGCCGCGCAGGGAAATCCCTGGGTGTTCGCCGAGATACGCGCCGCCCTCGAGGGAAAGCCGTGGACGCCGCCGACTTTGCAGGAGCGCATGCGCACCGCCCTGCGCCACCTGGACATGGCGCTGAAGCTCTACGGCGAACAAAAGGGCGTATTGGAAATGCGCAAGCACGTGGCCTGGTACATCACCGGCGTGCCCGGCGCGGCGCGCCTGCGCGAGCGCGTCAACGCCCTGAGCGACGCGGAGACCGTGCGCGCGCTGCTCATGGAATATGCGGGCGGGGCGTGAGGCTGCCGCGCAGAAATACAGCGTTGGATTTGAAGGTATTTGGAGGCTGCCATGCTGAATTCGATCCCCGGCAAAGAAGAAATGACGGCGCTAATCGGGAACCGCCTGTACGAGGTATGGGATGGGCTCTGCGCCCTGATTGAAGAATCATACGATATGGAGCGTCTGTGGAATAAAGGCGGAAAAGCGTGGACGTATGAGTATAAATACCGGCGAGGAGGCAAAACCCTGTGCGCATTGTATGCAAGGGAAAACCGCATGGGTTTTATGGTTATCCTTGGCAGGGATGAGCGCTTGAAATTTGAAGCGGCGCGCGAGAATTATACAAAAGAAACGCAGGAGATATACGAGAAGGCGCAAACATACCATGATGGGAAATGGGTCATGTTCGAGCCGACGGATACTTCTTTGTTTGAGGATTTCAGCAAACTGTTGCGGATTAAAAAGAAGCCCAATAGAAAGTAAGCCGGATTGCCACTTTGCCTGTGTGAAAAACGCCGTGCTGTATGGGCACGGCAAAGAAGTATTCAGGGAAATGCGTGGGTGCTTCACCTTGCCACCCGATGGCGGCACATGGCCGTCTGTCCGCAGCGGGGGCAGGTCAGGCGGCGCTTGGTAAAGGTGTGGCAGCCCTTGACGTAGTCGGCCATCGGCGGTACGAACAGCTCCTTGCAGTGCGGGCACTCAAACCAGCCGGCGCGCACATCGAGCGTCGCCGCCGCCCATATGCCCGCCACCGCCGTGGCTATAGCGAAGGCGAGCAGGGCGATGCGCGCGGCGACAGGCAGCGGCAAGAACGACGCCAGGCAGACCAGCGCACAGACAGCGACGATTGTCACTGCGCCGCAGGTAAGGGATTGCGCCATGCGCAGCTTGTTCTCCGCATTTTGCTTCATCAATTCCATCATGTTCTCCTCCGCTTTTTTCTGGTAGTCCCTTTCACTGACGTACTCGCCCGAGAGCAGGTCGTTGACGGTGATGCCCAATGCCGCGCACAGCGGCAGCATCAGCGAGACCTCGGGAAGCCCCCGGCCCGTTTCCCACTTGGAGATGGTCTTGTCGCTCACCAGGAGCTGTTCGGCGAGCTGCCGCTGCGTCAGCCCCCGTTCCCGACGGCACGCGGCGATGAAGCGCCCCACGCGCGCCTGATCCATACAAAGCCCCCCTTTCCTTTGACAGCAGTATACACCCATCGCGTCCAAAAGGACACCCACGAAGCGTAGGGAAACGGCCTATGCGCAGAGCAGGGACGTTTTCTGCCGCCCGCGCATCTCGCAGGGGCTGCCACGCCCTTTGCCGAAGCGGCGGCGGTCAATAGGGCGTGCAGCCCGTCTTATCCGTCCCGGTGATTGCGCGGATGACCCGGCAGGGCACACCGGCCGCTATGACGTTGGCGGGGATGTCCTTTATTCAAGATCATACACGTCTTTGGGGGCGTCATGGCCGGTATGCCCCGTCTTCCGCTTCTTCCGCATCGTCCTTTTCAGAAATACCCACAGCGCGCAGCCAACGACGGCCATGATCCCGCCCGCCAGCGCATAGCCCGCCCCGATGAGGATCGCGCCTTTTCCGCCCTGTTGAAACAATACCTCGCCATCGCAGGCCACTTGCAGCGTTTCGCCGTTTGCAAACAGCACGTCCACGGTATCGCCGCGCAGGCTGTGTTCCTCCAGGCGCGCGTACAGCTGCGCATCGCAGTCCAGCACATACGCGCCCTTGTCCGCAAGGCGCAGACAGAGCGCATCGTTGCCCTCCGCGTCTTCAAAGGCATATACTTCCTCCAGCACGTCGGTGATCGTGGCCTTCGCCTTGAGCGCCGGCTGCAGGGCGAGCGTCACCGCGAGCATCGGCAGCCCCGCTGCCATAATAAAGCATGCCGCGTCCCGAAACCCCATCAAAAACGCCCCGTCAGACCCCGGCGAACGCGGAGCCAGCCGTCGATCGTTTGTGATGCCGCGAAACCCGGCAGCAAATTTTCCAAACCGCATGGTCTTTCCCCTTCCCGCTTTTGACCGTTTGACACAGCTCCCTGAAACCGCTTTCAGCGATGGTGAAAACTGTTCATCCATCCGATAACCGCCTGCCATGAGCGCGATAAAGATCAGAACGATGAGGGCCCATTCCCTCATCGAACATATCCCTCTTTGTGCCGCAGTTTTTCAACGGCGTATACCGGAATGCTTTGCCCCATATTTTGGCATGTTCTCTTCGCCGCTGTCGACAAATGAACCGCGCGTTAAACATGCGTCCTGCACGCTTTGCCTTACGGCTCCATCCCTGCAGGCCACGGACGCGGGGCGTCAGCCACCGCCAAGGACGCATGATCGTTGGCGGTGATTTTATTGCGCTTTCCGCATTATTTCTTCTCATCCCTCCGGCACGGAAAAGCGCCGGACATATGCGGAGCAAGAGGTCTGCGGTCGCCGCGGCGCGGCTCGCGCGATCTTTCATATTCGCGGGCCGAAGTCCAGCGAGGATGACGCGATGGGGGCCGCGCCCTCCCATGAGAGCCGTCTCAACGGTCTTCAGGCCGCGCCATCGCCTCCGCAAGGCGCTCTGCATAACGCATCCTTCAGGCGCGGAATTGGGCGGGTTTCTGGCATGTGCCGTAGTCTGTCTTTATGCTGTACCGCATCGCGCCGTCGTCCAGTACCTCCCGGGCGTTCTCCCCGCTTTCCCCGTCCACGCGGATATACACATGGAAACGGGCGGTAAATTCCGCATGGGGCGCAACGTACACCGGCTTGAAATAGAGAATATCGTATTGTACGACGACCTCCGGGCGATCGCTGTACAGCCAAATGTCCCGGATCGGCTCGTCGGAACCGTTATACAGCGAAAATTCCAATTCGTGGACCTGGTACTGGTCGATGTCCCGGATAAAATCCTCCCAGCCGCTGTCCGTGAGGGACAATCTCTGCCGGTAAAAGTCCCGGTCGCCGCCGTCCGCATCCGCGTTTTCATCCGCCACAATATACCGGGCAAGATCGCTTTCCTCGACCTCCTCCCTTCTTCCCAGATACCTGTACTCACCGCCTATCTCATTCGACATCCACAACAACTTCCGGGCGCTGACGAGTTCCCTGTGCGTGCCAAAGCATATTCCCACGAGGACCGCAAGCACAAGCGCGAATATGGCAATAAATATTTTCTTTCTGTACATTTTCCTCTCACCCCGATTCAAGCCGTTCTGGAAGGCCCAGAGACGGCCTCCTCCAAACCAAGTCGCGGATATTCTGTCCCGGGAACACAGGTCCGATCATACTGTATCGCCCGAGCGCGGACGCTCCCCATACGCCCGTGTCTGTATTCTACCATGCCCCTTCCAGCCCTGTCAACAAATGCGCCCCACCGAACATGCGCCCCGTGCGCTTGCCTTGCGGCTCCATCCTCGCAATGTCCGGCCCGCAGTCATTAAAGCCGCCGCTGACAGACGGTCATGTGCGTCTGTTTATTGCTTATATTGCATTTTTTCCATTCCTCCACCCCATCTTCCGGCACAGAAAAAGCGCCGGGGCTTCAAATGCAGCCGCGCCAAACATGCGCATCGCGGCTTGCCTTGCGGCTTGAGCATTGCAATGTCCGGCCCGTGAGCTTTCCAGCCGACACAAACGGGTTATCCTGCGCGTCCGTTTATTGCACTTACTGCATTATTTCCTACTCCTTCAACCCATCCTTCCACCACAAAAAACGCCAAGGCTTCAAATGAAGTTGCGCCAAACACGCGCCCCGCGATCTTGCCCTGCGGCTTGAGTCTTGCAAAGTCCCGCCCGCGGGCTTTCCAGCCGCCACGAACAGGCTATCATGCGTATATGTTTTATTGCTTATTCAGCATTATTCTCCGCTCCTTCATCCCATCTCCAACTCAGAAAAAGCGCCGTAGCTTCAAATGCAGCCGCGCCAAACATGCGTCTGCGCGGCTTCGTCTTGCGGCTTGAGCCTTGCATGGCACGGCTGCAGGACGTCGGTCAACGCTGACGGACGACCATAGACGTCGTTTTATTTCACTTTCTGCATTATTCCGCATCCATTCATCCCATCATCCGGCACAGAAAAAGCGCCAAGTCTTCAAATACAGCCGCGCCAAACATACGTCACGCGCACCGTGCTTTTCGGCTTCATCCTCGCAATGTCACTAACAGACGATCAGGCGCTTATTTAATGCGCTTTTTGCATTATTTCCATTCCTCCATCCCATCTACCGGCACAGAAAAAGCACCGGGGCTTCAAATGCAGCCGCTCCAAACATGCGCATCACGGCTCGCCTTGCGGCTTGAGCTTTGCATGGCACGGACGCAGGACGTCAGTCAACGCGGACAGACGATCATAAACGTCGCTTTATTGCACTTTCTGCATTATTTCTCGCTCCTCCATCCCATCTTCCCGGCACAGAAAAACGCCGGGGCCTCAAATGCAGCCGCGCCAAACATGCGCACCGCGCGGCTTTGCCTTGCGACTGAGTTGAGCCTTGCAATATCCAGCCCGCGAGCTTTCCAGCCGCCACAAACGGGTTGTCATGCGCGTTCGTTTTATTGCACTTTCTGCATTATTTCCATTCCTTCATCCCATCTTCCGGCACAAAAAAGCGCCGGAGCTTCAAATGCAGTCGCGCCAAACATACGCATCGCGCGTCTTTGCCTTGCGGCTGAGTTGAGCCTTGCAATGACCGACCTGCGGGCCTTCCAGCCGCCACGAACGGGCTATCATGCACGTCTGTTTATTGCATCTTCTGCATTATTTCCGCTCCTCCATCCCATCCTTCCGGCACAAAAAAACGCCAAGGCCTCAAATGCAGCCGCGCCAAACATGCGTCACGCACGCGCGGCTTTGCCTTGCGGCTTGAGTTGAGCCTTGCAATGACCGACCTGCGGGCCTTCTAGCTGCCACGAACGGGCTATCATGCGCGTTCGTTTTATTGCACTTTCTGCATTATTTCCATTCCTTCATCCCATCTTCCGGCACAAAAAAGCGCCCGGGCTTCAAATGCAGGCGCTCCAAACATGCGCATCGCGGCTTGCCTTGCGGCTTGAGCCTTGCATGGCACGGACGCAGGACATCGGTCAACGCTGACGGACGACCATAGACGTCGTTATATTGCGTTTTCAGCATTATTTTCTGCTCCTCCACCCCATCTTCAGGCACTGAAAAGCGCCAAAGCTTCAAATGCAGCCGCGCCAAACATACGTCCCGCGCGGCTTGCCTTGCGGCTTGAATTGAGCCTTTCAATGTCCGACCTGCGGGCCTTCAAGCCGCCGCAAACGGGCTATCCTGCGCGTTCGTTTTATTGCACTTTCTGCATTATTTCCACTCCTCCATCCCATCCTTCCGGCACAGAAAAAGCACCGGGGCTTCAAATGCGGGCGCTCCAAACATGCGTCCCGCGCGCCTTGCCTTGCGGCTTCGTCCTTGCATATTACTAACGAACGATCAGGCGTGCCAGTGCGCTGGTTTATTGCACTTTCTGCATTATTCCCCATTCCTTCATCGCTTCTTCCGGCACAGAATAAACGCCAATGCTTCAAAGGCAGCCGCGTCAAACACGCGCCCCGCGGCTTTGCCTTGCGGCTTGAGTTGAGCCTTGCAATATCCAGCCCGCGAGCTTTCCAGCCGCCACGAACGGGTTATCATGCGCGTCCGTTTTATTGCACTTTCTGCATTATTTCCACTCCTCCATCCCATCCTTCCGGCACAGATGTGGCGGCGCGGATTAGTTGGTAAAAAAGCGCATGCTATTTGATAAAGAACGAAAAACGGCCATGATGCAAGTTTATTCACATCATGGCCGTTTATGGTTGCTATCTCACGCCGTCACCTTTGCATACTTGCCGCTGACCCAGAGGATGCGTCCGCCGACAAGCACGGGCACCCAGTTATCCTCGTTGGCGTAGACCAGTTTGTCGCCGTTTTCGGCCACACCGGCGGCATCGTATTGCTTGCCTGGCCCGGTGCGGATGTAGGCGTCGCCGCCGGAGATGAGGACGCTGCCGGTCGAGGGGGCGTCTTCTGCTTCGGGCATATCGTCGTCCACTTCCAATTCCAGCAGCGCCGCGTAGCTGTCCGGGCCGAACTCGCCGTCCACGAGGATGCCCGCGTCCTTCTGCAAGGCGCGCACCGCCGCTTCCGTGTTGGGGCCGTATTCGCCGTCCACGTCTCCGGGGTCATAGCCTGCGGCCTTGAGGCGGCGTTGCAGGTCTTCCACGTCCTTGCCCTCGTCGCCGTCCCGCAGGATGCGGCTGCCAAGGGGGATGGAGGGTTCCTCCACTTCGCCGTCGTATCGGTCGCCGTTGGTCAGCACCACGGCGGTGTGGCCCTTCGTTTTGGTCACGAGGATGTCTCCCGCGCCCAGATAGTCGTCCTGCGACGTATACTTGCTGGACGTGAACTTGACGAACTCGCCCGTGTCCATGAGATACGCGGCCTCCGTCGCGGTGTAGAAGTCCTTCGCCATGATGCCGGCGTAGGCGCAGCACACGCGCACCAATCGCGCGCAGTCCGTTTCGCACTTCACCGTCGCCTTGGCCGGGTCGTAGCCCTTGTCCTTCACCGCGTTCCACAGCGTCTGGTTCTGGTACTGATCGTAGCCGATATTGTCGTTCAAGCAAGCAGCGCGCATCGCCTGCGCGATCTTTGCCGCCTTCTTCGGGTCTTTCGCCCGCAGCACCACCCAGCCCTTGGCGTGTTTGTACCAACTTTGCGTCGATACCTCCTTGCCGGTCTGGTCGCCCGCCTTGCCGCCGTGCGCCCTGCCGTTTTCGTCGATGCGCGCGGAGCCAATCAATACTGCCATGTGTCTCTCCTCCTCTTTCGCCGGTCGTTATGCCACTTCGCCCTCGATGCGTATCTCCGCCACACTGCTGGCGAAATCCGAAGAATAGCTTCCCGCCGCAGGCGCGTAGCGTAGGTATTTACAGGCGGTGGCGTTGTTCAGATGATATGTAGTAGAGAAGCCGTTCACGAAGTCCGGGTTGCGGTCTGTAAAGCTGAACAGCTCCGTCCAGCTCGCGCCATCGTTGCTGCCCAGAAACGCCCCCGCCGTGTTGGCGCGGCGATGGTCGCCCGATACATCCTCGCGGTCGATGAGCGTCACCACCATGTTTTTCAGCGCATACGGCATTTGCACCTGTACCCATCTGTCCGTGTCAGCTCCGGCGCTCGCCCACCAACTGTCTATGGTGCCATTAAACGCCCCGAACGCCTGATTGCTGGCAGTATAAATGCTGCTGGCGCTGGCCACGCAGCCCTGGTCGTTGTTGGAGGCGAGGAACGGCAGCCAGTAATATGTCGGCGTATCTGCCGCCTTGGTGTATTCGATATTGTAGCCCACGGCATCCGCCGCCATATCGTTGCCCATGATGATGCGCAACGTCGGCTCGGTATCGCTGCCATTTATCAGCCATGTGTGAACGCTCGTTGTGTTGCGATTCGGATAGTTCGCGGGTCGCCAGGCCGCACCCTGCCGCAGATACACATCCGCGCGGACGATGTTCTCTATCGCGTCAATACCAAGGGCAATGTCCGTCATCGTTCCCGCCGCCATGGCTCGCGCCTGCATCCCGCAAACGCGATAGATGGGCCTGCCGTCGATCCATACGCTGCCCGTATCCAATTCTTCCGCAGAATACACCGTCTGCCCCGTGCTTCCCGCCAGAAAATGCACCGGGCCGTAGAAATCGTAGTGCGGGCCATCTGTGTCTGTCCGCGCCTCGCCGCCAAAGCCCATGTTGCCGCTTTCCTCGTGGATGGACAGCCGTATTTCCTTGGTCGGCATCTCGTCCATGGCCTGCGAGGCGGCGTAGATGTCCGCAAGCATCAGGCGGAACTGGTAGCCCTGCATGTCGTTGAAGCTGTCGATGTCTTCGCC
>DVOU01000021.1:0-3483 GCA_018713365.1 Candidatus Pullichristensenella excrementipullorum | reverse complement strand
CATGGGAACAAAGGAAACGCCGCAGACCCGAGAGATGGCATTGCACATGGCTTTGATCTTGCTGACGCGCTGTAATGAACTCTGGTATTTCGGCGATACGGTCAGCGAAGGCATGAAGAAGGAGATCAGCCGCGCGCGCTGGCGCAATATCCCTGTGCGCCACTTTACCGAGGATTGCAAGGAGGTGCGGGCATGAATTTCCCTCAGGAACTGGCCGCCCTGCGGCAATGGATCTGTTGGCGGCTGGAACCCGACCCCAAGGGCGAAAAGCCGCGCAAGGTGCCCTATGACCCCAAGACGGGCCGCAAGGCGTCCTCCACCAACCCGGAGACATGGGCGACGCTGCCGGAGGCCATGCGCGCGCAGACGAAATACCTGTTTACCGGTGTGGGCTTCGTCTTTACCGAAGCGGGCGGCATCGTCGGCGTGGACATCGACCATTGCCGCAAGGAGAATGGAACCTTCACCGAAGCTGCCCAGGCAATCTTGGACAAATATCCTTCCTACACGGAAATCTCGCCCTCGGGCGCGGGGCTGCACATCTTCTATCGCGGCGTCATGCCCGGCAAGGGCAACAAGAACAGCGCTACGGGCGTGGAGATGTATGCTTCGGCGCGCTACTTTACCATGACGGGCAACCGGCTGGAGGGCACGCCCGAGGCCATCGGCGACGGCGCGCAGGCCCTGCCGTGGATTCACGAGAACTACATCGCACGGAAGCAGGTGCGGAAGCACAAAGCAAAAAAGGCGGCCCGGCGCGTCGTGCTCAGCGACGAGCAGGTGCTGGAAAAGGCGCGGACGGCGCAGAACGCCGAGGACTTTACTGCCCTGTGGGAAGGCCGCTGGCAGGATAAATTCGCCAGCCAGTCGGAGGCCGACCTCGCGCTCTGCTGCGCGCTGGCCTTCTGGACGGGCCGCGACAAAGAGCAGATGGACAGGCTGTTCCGCCAATCGGCGCTGTTCCGGGAGAAATGGGACAAGGTGCACCATGCGGACGGCGCGACCTACGGCGAAGAAACCTTGGAGCAGGCCATCGCCCGGACGGAGACCGTCTATTCGCCGGGCGGCGAGCTGGGCGTGTTCGAGGCCAACGGGCGCTATATGCGCGAGCGCGGCGAGAACGTCTATCCGCTGACCAATTTTGTGGTGCATCCGCTGGAAATGCTCGTGGCGGAGGAGGAAGCACAGATGACCTGCGACGCCGCGACCATGTATGGCGAGACGTTCCGGCTGACGTTTATGACCGCCGACTTCGCCTCGGCGCAGAAATTCAAGGCGGTGCTCAACAAGCGCACCATTTCCCTGAGCTACATGGGCAGCGACGGCGACCTCGAGGTGCTCAAGACCTATCTTGCCGGGCTGGAATGGCAGGTGAAGCGCGGCGTAAAGGCGCTGGGCCTCTATGAACGCGACGGGCGCTGGGCGTATGTGGACAGGTCGCGGGCGTTCGCGGCGGGCGGCGAGGAAGTGGCGGACATGGTGCAGATGGAGAAGTGCGCGTCCATAGAGACGGCGCTTCCCGAACATCCGCCCATCTCCGCAGAACGACTCATGGAGCTGGGCGCGCCGCTGCTTTCCTACAATGAACCGGCCAAGACGGTGACGGTGCTGGCGTGGTGCGCGGGCTGCTTTATCAAGGAAATGCTGCGCGCGGCGGGCGTGAAATATCCGCACCTGTTTCTCATTGGCGAGGCGGGCAGCGGCAAATCGACGACGTTGGAGCGCGTGATCCTGCCCATCTTCGGGCGCAGCCGCGTGGCCGCCGCGCCGCAGGTCACGGGGTTTACGCTGATGAAGGACGCGGCGTCGAGCAACCTGTTCCCGCAGGCGCTGGATGAATTCAAGCCGTCGAAGATCGAAAAGAACCGGCTGGCGGCGCTGTACAATCACTTCCGCGACAGCTACGATGGGCACGAGGGCGTGCGCGGGCGCGCGGATCAGACGCAGGCGACCTACGCGCTGCTGGCCCCGCTGGTGGTGGCGGGAGAGGAATCGCCGGACGAACCGGCCATCCGCGAGCGCGGCATGGAACTGTTGTTCAGCAAGCGCGATCTGAAAGACCCGGCGGCGCGGCAGGCGTTTGGCAGGCTGTCGGCAATGCAGGGCGCGCTGACGGAAATGGGCCGGGCGTTGCTTGATACGGCGCTGACGCTGAACACCGCGACCGCGCGGCAGTGGTTCGATGAAGCGCTGCCCTTATTCAGCGGCAAGCTGCCCTCGCGCGTGGTGAACAACCTCGCCTGCTGCATGGCGGGGCTGCGGCTTACCGAAGCCATGTGCAGCCGGCTGGGATTTTCGTGGGGACAGGTATTTCCCGTGGGCATGGATGCCTGCGCGAAGCATCTGGTATACGCGGCGCGGGAATACCTGCTGGACGGCGGCGAGAGCAACAAAAGCGTGGTGGAGCAGACGCTGGAGGTCATGGACAGGATGGGGCTGAACGAGGACGAGTGCCGCAGGTTAGACGGCGACGTGATCGCCCTGCACGTCAAAGGCTTTTATGACCGCTATACGCAGTATCGCCGCGAACACGCCATCATGGGCGAATGCCTGCCGTATGCGCAATTTATGAAACAGCTGCGCAAGTCCGACCTGTATCTTGAAACCCGCAATGTGCGCATAGGCGAAGACCAGCGCAAGGCAGTGCTGCTCAATTACGCGCTGCTGCGCCAGCGTTGCGATGTAGATGGATTCTTAAAATCACAGGTGGAACCCCTGGGCTTGTTACCAAAATCCTGATGTTACCGCTGTGACCAATATTTTAGAGCTACGCGGAAAAATGTTTCTCGCGTATGCGCGCACGCGCATGTGTGCGCGCGTATATAGACAAACCTGTGGAGAAAGCGGTAACTCGGTAACAAGGTAACGGAGGTAGTCAACATGGCCGAACGCGACATCGTGGCCGCGATCCTGCGGCTGCTCAAGAAAACGCCGGGCTGCTTCGCGTGGAAGGAACACGGCGGGATGTATGGGACGGCGGGCATCCCGGATATCATTGCCTGCATCGGCGGGCGCTTCGTGGCCTTCGAGGTCAAGACGCCCACGGGCAAACTGACAAAGCTGCAAGAGATCACGATACAAAAAATCAGGAATGCAAAAGGACAAGCCTTCAAGGTCACTTCGGCGGCGGAGGTCGCCGACATACTCAGGGAATTGGAGGTCGCGCCTTATGAATAATCCCCCCATGACGGCGAAGGAGTATCTCTCTCAAGCCTACCGCATCGACCAGCGCATCAACGCCAAGCTGGAACAGGCCGAGCGCCTACGCGAATTGAGCAGACGCCGAACCGTGGCCTACGGCGGCGAGCGCGTGTCCCACAGCCGGAACGTCCACCGCATGGAGGACACGGTCGTGCGCCTGATCGAAGCGGAGCGCGCGCTCGACCGCGAGATCGACGCCTTCCTCGACGTCAAGCAGGAGATTCGCCAGACCATCGCGCTGGTCGCGGACGCGGATTGCCGCCTGCTGCTGGAACTGCGCTA
>DVOU01000005.1:0-25007 GCA_018713365.1 Candidatus Pullichristensenella excrementipullorum | reverse complement strand
CGTGTGGCGGGCCGCCATTTCGCGCCCACCACCGGTTATGGCTATGACGACATTGGCCGGGATACGCTTTCCAAGCTCTTTGCCTTCGTCTTTGAGACGGAAGACGCCCTCGTGCGGCCGCAGATCGCCTCCGGCACGCACGCGCTGGCGCTGTGTCTCTACGGCATCCTTCGTCCCGGCGACGAGATGCTGGCGGCGGCCGGAAAACCCTACGACACGCTGGAAGAGGTCATCGGCCTGGCCGGAGAAGCGGGGAACGGTTCTCTGCGGGACTTTGGCATTGGTTACCGCGAAGTGTCCCTGCGCGCGGACGGCGGCATAGACGTAGAGGGCGTGCTTGCCCAGCTCGCGCCCGCAGTGAAGCTGGTACTCATCCAGCGCTCGCGCGGCTACGACTGGCGGCCCTCGCTGTCCGTTGGACAGATCAATGAGGCCATCGAGGCCATACACCGCGTCCGTCCTGACGTCTGCGTGATGGTGGACAACTGCTACGGCGAGTTCACCGACGCTTCAGAGCCGCGCGCCGACCTGCTGGCAGGCTCTCTCATCAAGAATCCCGGCGGGGGACTGGCCCCGACCGGCGGCTATGTGGCGGGCAAGCGCGCCTATGTGGAGAAAGTCGCCTGCCGCCTGACTTCTCCGGGCATCGGCGCGGAGGTCGGTTCCTACGCGGGCAGCTACCAGCCCTTCTATCAGGGGCTGTTCCTCGCGCCGCACACCGTGGCGCAGGCGGTCAAGAGCGCCATCCTTGCCGCGCGCGCCTTTGAGATGCTGGGCTTTGCCGTCAACCCCGCATGGGACGCGCCCCGCAACGACGTCATCGAGGCCATCCGCTTTGACGACCCAGACCGGCTCATCGCCTTCTGTCAGGCCATCCAGATGTGTTCGCCGGTGGATGCCGAGGCTGTGCCTGAGCCGTGGGACATGCCCGGCTATCAGGATCCCGTCATCATGGCGGCGGGAACGTTCGTCTCCGGCGCGTCCATTGAGTTGAGCGCCGACGCGCCCATCCGCGCGCCGTACATCGGCTATTTGCAGGGCGCGCTGACCTATGCGCACGGCCGTCTCGGCGTGGAAGGAGCCATCGCCCGGTTGCTGGAGAAGGGACTTATCACGCTGTAAGGACAAAAATCCGCCCCGTTCGCGCAATATGCTTCGCAAACGGGGCGCTTTCTCTTTCAGCGGGCCAGTCCGGCGTTTGGGGAATAATCGTTCCTCAAAAACGCCGCACCAGCGCCACCACCTTGCCGCGCACTTCCGCGCGGGGGACGATGATGGGGGCCATGGTGTGGTTTTCCGGCTGCAGGCGCACGTGGCCATTCTCGTAATAGATGCGCTTGAGCGTCGCCTCATCGCCGATGAGGGCTACGACGATGTCGCCATTCTCGGCCCGTTCCTGGCTGTGGACGATGACGATGTCGCCATCCAGTATGCCCGCCTCGATCATGCTTTCGCCCTGAACGCGCAGCGCGAAAAGCTCTGTATCCATGGCGGCGAGATCGTTGGGAATGATGAGCTGATCTTCGATGTTCTCAATGGCGAGAATGGGCTGCCCGGCCGTGACTTTTCCCACCAGCGGCACGGTGCGCGCCTTGGACAGGGGGCTGTCGAGCAATTCCAGCGCCCGGGGCTTGGTGGCGTCGCGGCGGATGAGGCCTTTCTTTTCCAGCTGTGTCAGGTGCATATGCACAGAAGACGTGGAGCGCAGGCCCACGGCGGCGCATATCTCGCGCACCGAGGGGGGATAGCCCTTGGTCTCGATCTCGCTGCGGATAAAATCCAGTATCTTTTGTTGATTCTCCCCGCCAGAACGCATGGCACATATCCTCCATATCTTTATCTGCGTCTATTATAGCACATTTTCAGCCGTTTGCAAACATTTGTTCGCATAAAAGTTTTGCAGGTCGTGTTTTCGTATAATTAACATATACAGCGCAGTATGACGCCCAGTTTCCATGCGCTCTTGCGCGACGCGGCGCGCTGCTGTATAATAGTGGAAGGAGGCGCTGCAAATGCCGAAATACTGTGTATTGGAAGAGGGCAAGCTCTGCGATGACTGCGGGCGCTGCAATATGTGCGATCTGGACCCGGAGAAGGTCTGCGACAACTGCATGCTCTGCCTGAAGCGCAGCAAGGCAGACTATGCCGAGATCATGATCGACGCGGTGTACACCACGGAAGATGTGCCGGAAGAGGACAGGGAATCGCTGTAAGAGCGTTTTCGCGGCAGAAACGCCGCTGAAACATCCATGATCCGCTGAACAGCGACGACTGTTTTGCGGTGTTTTGCGGCATAGTGCCGTCAAGGAAGCAATGTCTTTTGCGCGGACCCGTTGCCCGGGAGACCATCTTGCGGTAAAATATCGTCATGGGAGCAATGTTGGCTTGTCTTTTGCGGATCAGTTGCCGCAGGCAACTATTTCGTGCAAAGCACCGTCGGGGGAGCGTTGTCGCCGTATCTTTTACGGATCAGTTATCGCAGGCAACTAATTTTGCACAAAGCACCGTCGGCGTTGTTACCTTGTCTTTTACGAATCAGTTGCCGCAGGCAACTATTTTGCGCAAAGTACCGTCAGGGGAGCGTTATCGCTTTGTCTTTTACGAGTCAGTTGCCGCAGGCAACCATCTTGCGGTAAAACACCGTCGGGGGAGCATTGCCACCTTGTCTTTTACGAATCAGTTGCCGCAGGCAACCATCTTGCGGTAAAACACCGTCGGGGGAGCATTGCCACCTTGTCTTTTACGAATCAGTTGCCGCAGGCAACTATTCGTAAAAGACAGCTTTTGCGAAAAGATATATCGTTTTTCCCTGCCTGAAGGCCTTGCAATGACCAACTGCCTCTTTTCTGTTGATAAGGAGTCTGCATGCCGAAAGAATTGACCTATTCCCAGCAACACGCCCATGAGATCACCTTGCTGACGCGCGAGGTGCTGCTGGAGTTGCCCTCCGTCTGCGCCGATTTTCTTCGCGCCATCGAGCCGACCACGCAGCCCCTGACGCGCTACGCCTACGCCTGCGACCTGCGGCTGTTTTTTCAGTACCTGCAAGCCGAAGTGCCGCGCTTTGCCGACAAGGCTCCGGCCAACTGGACGCCCAAGGACCTTGGCGATGTCAATGAGCGCGACATCAGCATGTATCTGGAATACCTCTCCCTCTATTACCGCACGGAAGACGCCGCCGAAGACGGCGCGCCTGCCCGCTCCGTCGCCATCACCAACGCAGAACTTGGCAAGATGCGCAAACTCTCGTCGCTGCGCAGTTTTTATCACTATCTGTTCAAAAATTCGCTAATTAACTCCGATGTAACGATTTTGGTTGATATGCCTAAAAGACGTGAGAAACCGATCATACGTTTGGAGATCGACGAAGTCGCGCGCCTGCTCGATCTTGTGGAGAGCGGCGAAAAGCAGACGCAGCATCAGAAGCGCTACAACGACCACACCCGCCTGCGCGATCTGGCCATCCTTACGCTCTTTCTCGGCACAGGCATCCGCGTCAGCGAACTGGTGGGCATCGACATAAACGATCTGGACTTTGAGGTGGGCGGTTTCATGGTCACGCGCAAGGGCGGCGGGCAGGCCATCCTCTACTTCCCGGACGAAGTCGCCGCTGTACTCAAGGATTACCTGCGCGTACGCAAGACGATGACGCCTCTTCCGGGGCACGAGAACGCCCTCTTCCTCTCCCTGCAAAACCGGCGCATCTCCGTGCGCGCCGTGCAACTGATGGTCAAGAAGTACGCCACGCAGGCTGCGCCGCTGAAAAAACACTTGAGTCCACACAAGCTGCGCTCCACGTTCGGCACCAACCTCTACCGGGAGACGGGCGACATCTACCTCGTGGCCGATGTACTCGGCCATTCGGACGTCAACACCACCCGCCGCCACTACGCCGCCATGGCCGACGAACGCCGCCGCATGGCCGCGCGCAAGGTCAAGCTGCGCGAGGACGGCGAAAGCGAGCCGCCGGACGATAAGATATGAGCGAAGCTGCGCAAAACGACAGCAAAACAGACCGACGTACGATAATCAACGACATCGGTCTGTTTTTCTTTCGCGTCGCTGTTTCGCCAGTACATGCCCCCAACGCGGCATCGAGCGCCGTCGCGCTCCCCTACCGCTTTTCCACGCCCGCGTGCTGGCGTATTTCGCCGCGTGCCAGTTCGTCGCAGCGGTTGTTGCCTGCGTTGTCGGCATGGCCGCGCACCTTGATCCATTCCACCTCGTGTGTGGCGGTGAGGGCGAGCAGTTCCTGCCAGAGGTCCTGATTCTCCACGGGCTTTTTCGCCGCGGTCAGCCAGTTGCGCCTCTGCCAGTTTTCCAGCCACTTTTTTTCAAAGGCGTTGACCAGATAAGTGCTGTCCGAGTACAGGTGCACGGCGCACGGCTCCTTGAGCGCGCGCAGACCGCGTATGGCCGCCATCAGCTCCATGCGGTTGTTGGTGGTGTGCGCCTCGTAGCCGGAAAGCTCGGCGCGCTTGTCCCGATAGATGAGGATGGCCGCCCAGCCGCCCGGGCCAGGATTGCCCGAACAGGCGCCATCGGTGTAGATCGTCACTTCTTTCAATGCGTTTCCTCCAGGCGCGCGAAAGCCTCCGCGACAGCGCGCGCGTTCTCCTCCTGCGCCGCAAAATATCCCTCCGCGCCCATATCGGCGCGGCATGTCGACAGCACGTCGAGGCGGGCGACGATGTAGCCCGCTTTTTCTAGCGCCTCCGTCAGCGAGGGCGGGGCCTGCTTTTCCACCAGCGCCACGCGCGCGTCCATCGCCGAAAGCTGTTCAAGGCAGTCTTCCACGTCGCCTTCGTAGAGCGGCTGACCGCTCTCGCGCGCGTAGGAGCCGGCGATCTCCAGCCTCAGCTCCTCCGCCGTATACACGAGCGCCTCGTTCATGATGATGACGCGGCCGCCTTCGGCGTCTGCGGCGACAGAGCGCATCTGCGTCTCCAACGCGTCCAGGCGTTCCTCGCCCGCCTGCATGTTCGAAAAGACCGCCTCCGCGTGCTGCGGATAGAGTTCGGCAAGCGCGCTGGCAGCGCCTTCGAGGATGTACTTCGCGCCGTCTATGCCCATGTACAGGTGCGGGTTCGCGCTGGTGAAGTGGTCGTCCTCTTCGCCGCCCGCCGCTTCCTCGCCCTGACCGTACAGCTCGGTATTGTAGAGCGTCAGCGCCACGACGGGGCCGCTCGCGCCGAGCGATTGCAGCGTGCTTTCGAAGCTCTCCAGCCCGCGCCCGCCGGCGATGACCAGGTCCGCGCCGGAAAGGAGGTAGAGATCCCAGTCCGAGAGCGCATAATCGCGCAGACAGCCGTCCTGCGGCTGCACGAGGCAGGAAAGACGTAGGCCCTCGATGTCTTCCGTGAGCAGCGATGTCAGCGCGTAGAAGGGGTAAAAAGTGGCATAGATCTGCGACTCCTGCGGCGCTTCCTCGACGAGCGGCGCGCAGGCGCTCATCGTCAGCGCCAGCGCCGCCAGCAGAAGCAAAAACAGAGCGATCCTGCGCATCGCGTCCTCCATGTTCCCGTATTGCCCGCCCGGGCGGGTCATTGGCAATTATAGCACAACGGCGCGCCCTTCGCAAGCGCGCCACGGGTGCAAAAGCGTCCGCCTCATTCCCAGAGGCGGACGATGTCGATATTTTGGAAATAGTGGCGGATAATCTCCTCGGCCGTCGCGCCCTCCTCGGCCATGCCGTAGGCGCCCCATTGGGACATGCCCACGCCGTGGCCAAAGCCGCGGCCCTTCATGATCACCTTGCCGTCTTCCACGCTCACGCTGTCCAGGAGCGTGCTTTTCATGGCGTTCGCGCCCAGTTGCAGGCGCAAGGACGGCGCGCTGACGGCTGAGCCATTGACCAGCAGGGTCTTTGCGCGGCCGGAATCGCCCGTTTCGCCGATCTGCACCGTCTCAGGAAGGCCGGTGGCAAGGCCGGCGTCGGCGCAGGCTTTCTGGAACGCAGCGGCATCGAAAGTCGCCGTCCAGTGCTGGACGTCCTCCGGCGCCTTATCGGAATCCGGCGAATCCGTCGCCGCCAGATAGGGCGGGTCAGCCTCCTTGTACTCAAGAGACACGCTGGGAAGCTCCGTCTTGCCGCCGGCGTGGGCGTGGAACCATGCCTGCACAAGCTCGCCCTCGTAGCTCATCACCTGCCCGCGCGTTTCCTCCACGGCGGCGCGCACCCTGTCGTTGATGTCCGCCTCGCTGTACGCCTGCGCTTCGCTGACGTCGGTGGAAATGTCCGCGCCCTCGTACTTGGAGTCCTTCGTCTCGATGAATTTCAGCACGAAGGTGCGGGCGAGGATGGCCTGCGCCTTCAGCGCCTCCTCCGGCCAGTCGTTTTTCATCTCCCCGGCCAGCACGCCCATGACGTAGGTCTCGATGTCCATCTGCGAGACCGCCTCGTTTTCCACGTCGTAGACCTTGAGGATGGGCACGCCGTCCGCATCGGTACGCAGATCTTCGGGAAGCTGCGGCTTCTCCCCCTGCGCATCGCCGGACGCGCTGCCGTCAGCGCGCATGCAGCCGGTCAAGAGCGCCGCCATCAGCAGCAGCGCGAGCAAAAAGCATCGTTTGCGCATCCAATCGACCTCCGCGGTCAGTATGCGCAGCGGTGCGGCGGCTTATACCGGCCTCAACGGCGGTCGAAGAGGTCCAGCGCGGCGATGGCGTCCAGTACTGTGTCGGCGGGATGCACCTGCATGCCCTCCGGCACGCGCATGCCGCGCAGATTGCCCTTGGGCAAAACGACGTTGCGGAAGCCGAGGCGCAAGCACTCGTTGAGCCGCCGCTCGGCCTGCGGCACGGCGCGCACCTCTCCGGCAAGGCCGACCTCCCCCATCACCGCGAAGGTGCCGTCGATGGGCTTGGCGCGCAGGGAGGAGGCGACCGCCATGCAAAGGGCGAGGTCCGCCGCCGGCTCGGTGAGCGTCATGCCCCCGGCGATGTTGATATACACATCCTGATCGAACAGCCGCAGCCCGGCGCGCTTTTCCAGCACCGCCAGAAGCAGCGAGAGCCGCCCCTGATCGACGCCGCTGGCCATGCGCCGGGGCGTGCCAAAGGGCGCGCGGGCCACCAGCGCCTGCACGTCCGTGAGCAGCGGGCGCGTGCCCTCCAGCGCGCACATGACCACCGAGCCGCTGGCGTCGTGCGCGCGCTCGGAGAGCAGGGCTTCGCTGGCGTTGGTCACTTCGCGCATGCCCTCGCCGGTCATCTCGAACATGCCCAATTCGTTGACGGAGCCGAAGCGGTTCTTCACCGCGCGCAGCAGGCGGTAGTGGTTCTGGCGGTCGCCCTCAAAGTAGAGTACCGCGTCCACCATGTGTTCCAGCACGCGCGGGCCGGCCAGCGAGCCTTCCTTGGTGACGTGGCCGACGAGGAAGACGCTGCAGCCCGTGGCCTTGGCCATGCGGATGATCTGCGAGGCGCTCTCGCGCACCTGCGAAACGCTGCCAGGCGCGGAGGCGATCTCCGGCAGGTACATGGTCTGGATGGAGTCCACCACCATCACGCGGGGGGCGACCTCCTCCATGCGCCGCTCCACGGTGGTCATGTCGTTTTCCGAGAGTACGTACATGCCCGTGCCCGAAGCGCCGAGGCGGTTGGCGCGCATCTTGATCTGCCGCGCCGATTCCTCGCCGGAAACGTAAAGCACGGTCTCGCCCGCGCGCGCCATATTGGCGCACATCTGCGTGAGCAGCGTGGACTTGCCCACGCCCGGGTCGCCGCCGACAAGCACCACCGAGCCGTCCACCACGCCGCCGCCAAGCACGCGGTCGAGTTCGGCGATGCCGCAGAGGCGGCGCTGCGAAGCGTCGTCGGGGATCTCGTCGATGCGCAGGGCCTCCGCGCCGGAGCCGGGAGCGCGCTTGAGCTTTTTTTCCGGCCCCTTCGCCTCCGGCTGACGCATCTCCTCCTGCAGGGTGTTCCAGTTGCCGCACTCCGGGCAGCGGCCCAGCCAGCGGCCCGTTTCATAGCCGCATTCCGAGCAGACATAGACCGTTTTGCTCTTTGCCACAAAATCGTCCTCCGTATGTTCGCTTGTTGTATTATATCACAACACAGCGCGACTTGCCAGAAAAACTCTTTTGTTTTATAATAGATATACTTCCCCCCAAAGGAGTTTTGTTTGCATGCGCGAAGACGAAAAGCGGCCGGAGGTGCCGGACATCGGCTCCCGCGAGGACGACGAGCTTTCCCAATACGGCGACGAGCAGGATGTGCCCGTTCGCCGCAGGCGGCGCTCCGGCAAGACCGCCGCGAAGGCGAAAACGGGCAAGAAGAAAAAGGCATCCGCAAAAAAGAAGAGCAAGGGCGCGCGCGGGAAGAAGCGGCGTTCGTTCTTTGAGTGGCTGTTTTCCGGCTCTCCCAAGCGCGCGCCGCGGCGCAGGGGCGCGCTGCGCCTGTTCGGGCGCGAAATACACCTCTCCTTCTGGCCGGTGTTTCTGGTGGGCATCGCGCTTTTGCTGGCGCTGATGGTGCTGTTGCAGGGCAACAGCCTCACCGTGGACGAACAGGAAGTGACTATGGTCGGCCTGCCGGAGGAACTGGAGGGCTACCGCATACTGCTGCTCTCCGACCTCAACGGGCGGCGCTTTGGCGACGAGCAGGCCACCATTCTGCGCGAGATCGGCACCCTGGACTACGACGCCGTATTCATCGTCGGCGACATGGTGGGCCGCGGAGGCGACCCGGAGCCCTTCTACGAGCTGCTTGAAGGGCTGCCCTCCAGCCGTCCCGTCTACTTCATCGCCGGGGATTCCGACCCCCAGCCGGTGCTGGACACCACCCGCGACATCACCGGCACAGTGGAACAAATGGTGCTGGCGGACTGGATCCTCGGGGCCATCGAGCGCGGCGCGACCTATGTGGACGCGCCGGTGGAATTGGAGGTCGGCAACGCCAGCATCTGGATCTCGCCGGCGGACATGCTCAACCTCAACGCCTCTGAACTGGCGGATACCTGCGAGGAGCAGATGCTGCAGGAGCAGGAGGGCACGGTGCTGGGCCTGCAAAGCGACCACGACACGCTGCCTTCCACCACCTACCGCTACAAGCGCGCGCAGCGGCTCTTGCAGGCCGTCAACAGCATGACCGCCACAGACGTACACATCTCCCTCGCCCACGAGCCGCCCTCGGACGAGTTCCTCTCCGCCTCCGCCACGCACGCCTCCTCCGGGGAAAAGTACCTCACCCAGCCCTCGCTGGTGCTGGCGGGGCACTACTGCGGCGGCGTCTGGCGGCTTCCGGGACTGGGCGCGTTCTACATTCCCTCCTCCACCGCCGACCGCCACGGCTGGTTCCCGGCGCAGGAAGACGTGCAGGGGCTCTCGAACGCTGGCGGCACGCAAATGTACATCACCGCCGGTCTCTCCACCACGGGCAGCGCGCCTTTGATGTTCTTCCGCTTCCTCGACCGCCCGCAGATCTCCATCATCGAACTGACGGCAACGCTGCCGCAGAACATGCTGGAACAATAGCCATCTCCTCTGTGGCCGTCCATCGCGGGCGGTCACATTTTTTTGCCCATGCGCGCCCATACTAGGGAAAAACGCCCATGGGAGGTGCGCGCATGGCGGACATGCCCCACGCCGACCTTTTGCGCGGCGAACTCACCGGCGCGCTGGAGAAAGACACGCAAACGCTCAGGACCATCTTCGGCCTGCCAGAAAACGCCGACATCGTCTTTCGACCCTTCGACGCGGGCGGCTTTTCCCTCTGCGCCATCTACACCGAGGGTATGGCGCAGAGCGACAAGGTGGCCGACTTTATCCTGCGCGCCTGCCACGCCTTCGATGCGGGCGCGGACGCCGTCGCGCCGCAAGCGCGGGCTGAATACCTGCTCAAAAACGCCGTCTGCATCCCGCAGGCGCGGCTGGAAGAGCGCTTTGCGGAGTTGGTCCGTCAGATACTGGGCGGCATGACGGCGCTCCTCATCGACGGCTGCGAAGATGCGCTCCTCATGGAGACGCGCGGCTTTGAAAAGCGCGCCGTGCAGCGCACCATCTCCGAAAGCGTGGTGGTCGGCTCGCAGGAGGGCTTCGTCGAGAGCCTGCGCACGAATATCACGCTGATGCGCCGCTACGTGCAGTCTCCGGCGCTGATCACGCAGATGACCACGGTGGGCACGCGCGTGCCGTTGAACATCGCCATCCTCTACATGAAGGGCGTCGCGCGCGAGGACACGCTTGCCGAGCTTTTGCGACGCGTGAAGAGCGTCACCGCCGCGACAGTGCAGGGCCTTGGACAGCTCGAACAGCTCATCGAGGACCGCCCCTTCTCCCTGACGCCGCAAATGCTGCTCACCGAGCGCCCGGACCGCGCCGCCGCCTGCGTGCAGGACGGGCAGATCGTCATCCTCGCCGACGGCGCGCCCTACGCGCTGATCGCGCCGGTGACGCTCTTTCACCTGCTGCACGCCTCGGACGATACCTTCATGCGCTGGCAGTACGGGAGCTTTCTGCGCCTCATCCGCATGCTTGGCGTGCTGTTTTCGCTGCTTTTGCCGGGCGCGTACATCGCCCTGACCCTCTACCACCCCCACCTCATTCCCATGGCGCTGCTCACCTCCATCGCCGAGACGCGCGCGCAGGTGCCGTTCACGGCGCTGACGGAGGTGCTGGTGATGGAGTTTTCCTTTTATCTCATCAATGAGGCCAGCACGCGCATCCCCTCGCAAATGGGCTCGGTGATCGGCATCGTCGGCGGGCTCATCCTCGGGCAGGCGGCGGTGTCCGCCTCCATCATCAGCCCCATCGTCATCATCGTCGTGGCGCTGACGGGGCTGGGCAATTTCGTCGTCCCCGATTACGGCTTCACCGTCGGCCTGACCATATTGCGCATCGCCATCATTCTGGCCAGCGCCCTTCTGGGGCTGTACGGGCTGGCGCTGTCCATGTTCGCGCTTTTGTGCCACCTCTGCTCGCTGCGCTCTCTGGGCGCGCCGTTCATGGCCCCCGTGGCACCCTTCCGGCCCCACAATCCGGACGTCTTTTTGCGCCTGCCGCTGTGGATGCAGAAACGCCTGCTCTTTCTCGCCCGACGCGACAGCTGGATGCGGAAGGAGGGCGGCAAGTGAGACTGACGCTCCCCCTCTCTCTGGCGCGGCCGCTGGCCTTCGCCGCTGTGACCACGCGGCTGTTGATGGGCATATTCCTCGACCTGCCGTGGCTGTACAACGCCGGATGGCTGGCCGCGCTCGGCGCGGCCGTCCTCTGCGCGCCGCTGGGACTGGTCCTGGATCGCGTGACGCGCGCCTGCCCTTGCGGCTGCGTCGCCGCCGCTCTGGAGCAACGCGCCGGGCGCTTGATCGCGCGGCCTGTCTTTGCGCTTTTGTGCCTCATCTGCGTCTACGAGACCGCCGCGGCTTCGCGCGTACTCTGCAATACGGTGCGCCACGTGGCGCTCGCAGAGGCTTCGGCCATCTCGCTTTTGTTGCCGCTTTTGCTGGCAGCCATGCTCAGCGCCTATTTTGGCGGGCAGGCCGTGGGTGGCGCGGCGCGCGTCTGGCTGCGGGTGATGCCGGTGCTGCTCGTCATCGCGATTCTGTTGCAGCTGCGCAGTTTCCAGCCCGCGTGGCTCACGCCCGTCCTCGGCCCCGGCGCGGAGGTGCTGGCCTCGGGAACGGTGAGCGCCTCGGGCTGGCTCTCGCTTTCCGCCCTTGTCTGGCTGTGCGCGGATAAGGAGGAAGCGCCCGCCAAGCGCCCCGGCCTGCTGGCTACGCTCGCCGCCATTGGCCTTTTCAGCGCCGCGGCGCTGGCGTTGCTGGCGATGATGGCGCCGCCGAGCGTGCGCGCCGACCTCACGCGCACTTATCAGCTCGACAAGCTGCTCGCCAACGGACGCGCGGCGCAGACGGCGCAGTTGCCGCTCATCCTCCTCTGGTACGGCGGGCTGATGTTCAACGTCACCGCCGGTCTCTTCCTCGCCGCGAAGCTCTTGCAGCTCGCGCTGCCGCGACTGGACGGACGGCTGGCCGTGCTGTTGACGGGCGCCGCCGCCGGGACGGCGGCCATGCTCGGCTGGGCGGAGCAGAGCGCGGTGGCCGTCAGCGCGCGCTGGCTGTTTGCGGCAACCGGGCTGCTTTTACTGGCACTGTTTTTCGCGCCATTGCGGAAGGGAGGCAGGGCGGCATGCGCGGGCGCAAGATAGCGGCGCTCCTGCTCCTCTGCGCGCTGCTTTGCGGCTGCACGCAGGCGCGGCAGGTGGAGAGCGTCGCCTTTGCCGTCATCCTCGGCGCGGATCTGACGGACGACGAGGGCATCGAACTGACCGTGCAGATCCCCAAGGCCGGCGGCGGCGGGCAGGAGGAACAGGGCGCGGGCGGCGAGACATCGGACTACCTTATCGCCTCGGCGCAGGGCGCGACGTTCACCGACGCGCTGGCGGCGCTGGAGATCACCGTGCCGCGCGACCTGACGCTGACGCAGGTCAAACTTCTGGTGGTCTCCGAGGCGCTCGCCCGCCACGAAAAGTTCTTTAACTTCGCCGAATCGCTGGCCAAGCTCGACCAGTCGTGCGCCTCGGCGTACTTCGCCGTCTGCCGCGGCGACGCGGGGGACTTTGTGCGCGAACAGCGGCCGGTCATCGGCATGCGCGTCTCGCTGGGGATACTCGCCATGTTCGATCACCACAAGACGCGCGGCTATATCACCGGCGCGACCTTTGCGGACTTTTACTATCAGGGCGTCTCCGTCTTTTCCGACCCGGTGGCCATCCTCTGCGCCACGGCTCCGGAAGCGCCCGCAGAACGCCGCGAACACGGCGCGCTGGACGATCTGACGCCCGAAAACGTACCCGCCATTTCGGAAAACGAGAACGAGTACGTGGGCGCGGCGCTGTTTCGCGACGGGCTGATGGTCGGGTATCTGGACGGGCTGGAGACCTGTCTGCTCAACGCCATACACGGCGCGTCGGTATTCTTTGGTTACAGCTTTGAGGGCATGCCCGTGAGCCTGCGTTCGCAGGGCGTGAGCGGTCTGAAGATCGAAAATGGCGAAGACGGGCGCCTGCGCATCGCCTTCAGGCTGCGCTTCAACGCCATCGCCGACCTGAAGACGCCGCCGCTGGAGGAGATGCGCGACACGCTGCAGGAGGACCTTGAGCAGCTGCTTGCCAAGTGTCAGGCGCTGGGCGTGGAGCCGTTCGGCTTCGCCGCACAGGCGGCGCGAGGCGTCGCTTCCCTCGCGGACTGGGAGAAATACGGCTGGCCGGAGCGCTTTGCAAACGCGGAATTTGCCGTGGAGGTAGAGATCGACCTCACAGACACTTGACAGGCGGCGGATGTATCCGTTACAATATTGACGAATGTTCGACAAAAGCGGCGCGCCGCTTTGACGGACGAAAAGCGACACGAAGGCGAGTTGTGGCGGGCGATGTACGCACTGATCATCAACCCCATCTCAGGCAATGGACGCGGCAGGCAGGAACAGCCCCGCGTGGAGGCGCTCCTGCGGCGCGAAAGCGTCCCTTACCGCACATTTGTTGCCGAAAGCGCCGCCGAGGCGCGCACATACGCGCGGCAGGCGGCGGAAGAGAAGATGACGGGCGTCATCGCCGTCGGCGGCGATGGCACGCTCTTTCAGATCATCAACGGGCTGGCCGGCAGCGAACTTACGCTGCTCTTCGCCTGCTGCGGCACCGGCAACGATTTTGCCAAGACGCTGCGCCTGCCCAAGGACCCTGTAGAGGCCCTGCAGGCCCAGCTGCACGCCCCGCTCTCGCGCATAGACATAGGCCGCATGAACGACACATATTTTCTCAATGTCTCCGGCACGGGTTTCGACGTCGAGGTGCTGCGGCAGGCGGAGAAGTACAAGCAGGCGCATAAGGGGCTGGGCGTATATCTGCGCGGCGTGCGCGACGCCATCCGCGCCTTTCGCCCCCTTGACGCGCGCGTCGGCTTTGACGGCGCGGAGATGGAAAACTGTCGTTTTACCATCATCTCCATCGGCAACGGCCGCTACATTGGCGGTGGCATGCGCGCCGTACCCACCGCGCAAGTGAACGACGGGCTGTTCGACGTGGTCATCACCCGCCCCATCCCGCGCTGGAGCATCGCCATACTGATGGCGCTCTACGTGCCGGGCTGGTACGCCCGCACGCCCTTTGTGCGAAGGCGGCGCTGCAAGAGCGTGCGCATCCTTTGCCCGGGCATGACGATCGACCTCGACGGGGAACTCATCGACTGCGACGAGGCGGAGCTTGAGCTGCTGGCCGCCGCCCTGCCCGTGCGCATCCCCGGCCTTTCTCCGCGCCCCTGAGCGCGAAAAAGCGCCCCGCACAGCGAATGTATGGTCGCTGTCGCGGGGCGCTTTGCAATTATGCCTCGCGCTCGCGCGCCTTGCGCGCGCGGCGGTTGGCAACGGCGATGACGATGGCGATCGCCGCATAGGCGATGGTGAAACTGATGAGCAGGTCCCAGTAGGCAACGTCGGCGTTCTTCTGCAAAAGGCCCGCAAGATAGATCAGCAGCCACGCGCACGCCAGTGAGATGACATAATGCAGAAGAAGCATCAATACCCTCCTGATCCGCTTGCGCGGCGCGCCAAAATCGAAGATGTAGTAGGTGATGATGGGCACCAGACAGGCTGCGGCACGCGCCAAGGCGTTGACGTTCGTGTCTGTGCCCGCGCCGTTGATGAGCTGGGCGACGGCGCTGACCACGGTCAAAACCGCGTAGAGCGCCGCCCAGAGCTGAAAACCGCTGCTCAATTTGCGTTTCATGATCCTTCCTTTCCGCCGAGGTCCAGTTCCGCCGTCGCGCCCATCAGCGCGGCCTCGGTCTCGTCGTGGGTCACAAGGATGGTGGTCGCCTGTGCGCAGTTGCGTCGAAGAAAGGCCGCCGTCCTTTCCCGCATCTCCTCGTCCAGCCCCTTGAAAGGCTCGTCAAGGAGCAAAAACTGCGGCTGAAAGAGCGCCGCGCGGATGACGGCCACGCGCCTGCGCATGCCGCCGCTGAACTCCGAAACGCGCTTTTCGCCCTCCTGCGCCAACCCCAGTTCGGAAAGCGCCGAGCGTATCTGCTCGTCCGTCACCGAGGCGGGCGCGGTGAGGCGCACGTTCCGCGCCGCGGAAAAGTGTTCGATGAGCCTGTCTTCCTGAAACACCGCCGCCGTGCGCGCGCTTGCGGGCATAAGCACATCTCCCGCGTCCGGCTCGATCAGCCCGAGGATGATGTTGACGAGCGTGGTCTTGCCGCAGCCGGAGGGGCCGCGCAGCGCCGTCACCGCCGCCTCAGGGAAATCGAAGGAGACGTCTTCCAGCACAGGGCGGCCCTCGAACGATTTGCAGATGCCGCGGATGGTCAGCACTTCTCCCCCTCCATTCTCCGTTGTACGGCCGTGATGAGCAGCACCACCAGTTTTTCCAGCCCCACGCTCAAAAGGATGATGGCCAGCGTCCACGCGAACATCTCCGGCGTGGCGAAGAACAGTTTCGCCTGTTGCAGCGCCGAGCCGATGGAATTGCGCGGCTGGGCGATGACCTCGGCGGCGATGCCGGCCTTCCAGCACATGCCCAGAGAGAGACGCACCGCCGTCAACAGCAGCGGAAACGCCGAGGGCGCGTAGATGGCGCGCACGCGGCCCGCGAAGGGCAGGCGAAACACGCGCGCCATCTCCAGCAGCTTCGGGTCGGCGCTGTCCAGCCCGCGCAGCACGTTTTCGTAGACGATGGGCAGCACCATGAGGAAGGAAATGAAGATGGAAAGATTCGTCGAGCGTATCCAGATGAGCGCCAGAATGACGATGGAGGCCACAGGCGTGGCCTTGATGGTGGACAAAAGCGGCCTGAGCAGCACGCGCACCGGGAAAAAGGCGCAGGAGAGCGCCGCCAGCAGAACGCCCAGCAGCGCGCTCAGGGCAAAGCCTGCCAGTATGCGCCCAAATGAGCCAAACACCGCCTGATAGAAGGAACTTTCCCCCATCAGGCGGATGAGCGTGGCGCAGGCGGAAACAGGAGATACCAGCAGTATCTCCTGATTAACCGCCATGCTGCCCAGTTGCCAGATCAGCAGCCAGAAAAGGACCGCTCCCAGGCGAAGCAGCTTATCCTTCGCTTTCGGCGAGGTAGAAGTAGCTTTCATCCGCCGGCTTGCCTCCCACGGCTTCGGGATTCTGTTCGTAGAGCGCGTCGATGTAACCGCTGGCCTTGGTCACCATCTCCTCGCCGGTGATGCAGACGATGTTGCAGGCGGGGATGGCCGCCTCGGCGATCTTGGCGTTGCCGACGATCTCAAGTTCGGCGATCCACTCCGCGGCCTCGGCGGGGTTGGCGTTGACGTATTCGGTGGAGGCGGCGTACTCCTTGAGGAAGGCGTCCACGGCCTCGGGATGCTCCTCGGCGAACGCTTTGCGCACCACGCACACGCCGGTGATCATGGCGCTACCATCGCCGACCTTGTCCCATTCGTCGGTGAGGCTGAGGGCCACGCGCACGTTCTCATTCTGCATCAGCACGGAGGTGACGAACGGCTGCGGAAGCACGGCGATGGAGGCCGCGTCGTTGAGCATCGCCGAGGCGACTTCGGTGGACTCGGAGCGGAACTCCACGGTCACGTCGCTGTCCGGGTCGATGCCGTTGCGGGAAAGCACGTAGTCCAGCGCGTACTCGGGCGTGGTGCCCTGGCCGGTGGAGAAGATGGTCTTGCCGCGCAGGTCTTCGACGGACTGGATGGTGTCGCCGTTTTCCAGCACGTAAAGCACGCCCAGCGTGTTGATGGCGGCGATCTCCAGCGCGCCCTCGGTGCGGTTAATCAGCACCGCCGCAAGGTTGCAGGGGATCATGGCCGCGTCCAGCTCGCCCTGAATGAGCAGCGGCGAGATGGCGTCCGCCGTGCCTTCCATGGCGAAGGTATAGTCGTTGGCGGTAAGGCCGGCCTCAGCGTCCTGCATCAGCTTGACAAGGCCCATGGTCGTCGGTCCCTTCAGGGAAGCCACGCGCATGGTCACGCCGGTCTTTTCCGTCTCCTCCGCCATTGCCGGGGCGAGGCAGAGCAGCGCAAGAGACAGCGCCAGTACGAGAGCAAATATGCGTTTCATAAGCGATCACTCCTTTGTTTCCTATATACCCATCCCGGCCGTCAGGAAAACAGCGCCCAGAGGATGAAGATGATCTGCGCCGCGCTCAGTAGCGGCAGGCCGACGGCAAAGCGCCGGTGCAGCGTCTTGTGGCGAAACACCATCATCCCCGCGTAAGCGCCCGGCGCGCCAAGGAGAAAGGCCAGGCTGAACAAAACGCGCTCCGGGATGCGCCACGCCCCCTGCTTTGCCTTCAGTTTGTCCGCGCCCATCGCCACAAAGGCGATCAGGCTCATGACGGCCATCGCGCCAAGCAAGAGCATGCGCGCCGCCTCCCTTCGTGTGTTTCTATACATGTATTCCCCGGAGATGGGAAAAATCCTGCCCGGCGAATTGACAAATCGCGCGAAATCGGCAATAATGGAGCTATTGATGGCGATCGGACGGAAAGGAGAGCGGCCTATGGACATGTTTGAGCGCACGCGGCGGCTGATCGGCGCGGAGGCACTGGAGGCGCTGAACGACGCGCGCGTGATCGTCTTTGGTCTGGGCGGCGTGGGCGGCAGCGCCGCGGAGGCGCTTTTGCGCGCGGGCGTCGGGCATTTGACGTTTGTGGACGCCGACTGTGTGGACGAAACGAATCTCAACCGCCAGATCATCGCCACGCGGGAGACGGTGGGCATGCCCAAGGCGGAGGCCATGCGCGCGCGGGCGCTGTCCATCCGCCCGGACGCGGACGTGCTTGCCGTGCAGGCGTTTTACGACGCGCAGAGCGCCGGGCGCTTCGACTTGAGCGCCTACGACTATGTAGCCGACGCCATCGACACGGTGACGTCCAAACTCCTGCTCATCGAGCTGGCCACAGCGGCGGGCGTGCCTATCATCAGCGCCATGGGCGCGGGCAACAAGCTCGACCCCTCGCGCTTTCGCGTTTGCGACATCGCGAAGACGAGCGTCTGTCCGCTGGCGCGCGTGATGCGGCGGGAACTGAAAAAGCGCGGCATCGACCATCTGAAGGTGGTCTTCTCCGACGAAGTGCCGCTCCCGCCCACGGACGGCGCGCGCGCCCCGGCCTCCATTTCCTTTGTGCCCACGGCGGCGGGGCTGGTGCTGGCGGGCGCCATCGTGCGCGACCTCATCGGCGCGCAGCCGCGATAAACTTCGCCGGCGGCGGGACGCGCCCGTCGCCGGCTCTGCCGCTTACTTGTGGCGGTAGCTTCCGCACATGCTCTCATCGCACGCCTGGCCGGAGCCGCAGTTCTGGCAGGGCTCGACCTGAATGGAGTGCAGCGAGCAGTAGTCGCGGTCGCCGCAGTGGTAGGTGCAGCTGGAAACGCGGCAGCGGATGTCCGTATTCGGCTCATTCTTGCTCATTAGGCAGACCTCCTTGCAATATTCGTCTCTGGGGACGCCCATAGTTTGCCCCATCGGGGGCGGCGGGATACGGACAAAAGTTTTAACATTCAAAAGTGTTGACAATCCCGGCAAAAAGAGGTATTATATATGAGCGTTGAGCGCGCACCCTTAGCTCAGTTGGTAGAGCACCTGACTCTTAATCAGGGTGTCCAGGGTTCGAGCCCCTGAGGGTGTACCAGCAAGCCTTGAAGTTAAATGATTTCAAGGCTTTTTTCAATTTGTCTGTGAGAGGATGTAATTTCCTTATGAGAAAAATAATCGTTCGCCGCAAACGGCAGTTCGCCGCAGCGCTGGTGCCCTATTGGATCGTCGTGGGGCTTCCCAGGGCGGCGTTCATGGAAAAGTACCATCTGTCGGATGATACCTCCTGCCGCATGGCCGGGGCGTATCCTCTGCCGCGCATGGATTTCGACCCGCAGGCGTACGGCCAGCCTATCCTCAACGGCAAAACGCTGGAGATCGAAGCAGACGACGATGCGACGACCGTCTTCGCGGTGACGGCGGAGGGACTTTTGTCCAACGAACTGACGCTGGACGAAAAAGAGCCATCCTGCCGCGTCCTCGTGACCACAAAGGGCGGATGGAAAACGCCGCCGTATCCCGCGCTCACAAAAATGTAAGGCATACCGCGCGCGATATTTAGCATTCCCCCGCTTGACAGCTTTCGCGCCGTGTGTTATGGTAGATGCACCGACCGAAAACTGTGTGGATTTTTCCAGTCGCAAGGACTCTTTTCGCCACGCGATCATGCAAATGATGGCGTGGCTTTTTTGTGGCCTGCGACGGACAGGAGGCTACGATGGACGACCGCTTTATGAAGGAAAGGCCCGTGTTCCCGCTGCTGATCTCCATGGCGCTGCCGATGGTGATCTCCATGCTGGTCAACTCGCTCTACAACATCGTGGACAGCTGGTTCATCTCCCGCATCAGCGAGGACGCGATCACAGCGCTTTCTCTGGTGTTTCCCATCCAAAACCTCATCAACGCTGTGACCATCGGCTTTGGCATCGGCGTCAACGCCGTGATCGCCTATCATCTGGGCGCGAACGAGCTGGAACGCGCCGACCGCGCCGCCTCGCAGGGGCTGACGCTCTCGCTGATCCACGGGCTGATTTTGGCGGCGGGCTGCATCTTCCTCATGCCGCGCTTTTTGCCGCTGTACAGCGATTCGCAGGCTGTGGTCGATCTGGGCGTGCGCTACGCCACGGTGGCCTTCGCCTTCGCGCCGGTCATTTCCCTTGGCATGTTCTATGAAAAGCTCTTTCAGGCCGTGGGCAGCATGCGGCTGACGATGATTGCCATGCTCTGCGGCTGCATCGCCAACATCATCCTCGACCCGATGATGATCTACGGCATCGGCCCCTTCCCGAAAATGGGCATCGAGGGCGCGGCGTTGGCCACGGGCATCGGCCAGACGCTCTCGCTGGTCATCTACCTCGTTGCCTACCAAGTTCGTCCGCTGCGCGTGCGCGTGCGCCGCAAGTTCCTCCGCCCTAAAGGGACGATGGTGCAACGGCTGTATGCCGTGGGCGTGCCGGCGACGCTCAACCTCGCCCTGCCTTCCATCCTCATCTCGGCGCTGAACGCCATCCTCGCGGCCTTTGGGCAGGCGTACATACTGGCGCTGGGCGTGTACTATAAGCTCCAGACCTTCCTCTACCTCACCGCCAACGGCATCGTGCAGGGCATGCGGCCGCTGATCGGCTACAACTACGGCGCGGGCGAACACGCGCGCGTCAAGCGCATCTACGACCTGGTGCTTCTGATGAGCGCCTGCATCATGGTCGTGGGCACGGCGCTGTTCCTCGCCGCCCCGAAATGGCTGATGGGGCTGTTCGCCGAAGACCCGGCGACCATCGAAGCGGGCGCAACGGCATTGCGCATCATCAGCGCCGGCTTCATCGTCTCGGCGGTGTCGGTCACCTCCTCGGGCGCGCTCGAGGGGCTGGGCATGGGCACGCCCTCGCTCATCATCTCCCTGTTCCGCTACACGGTGGTCATCATCCCCGTGGCCTTTATCCTCAGCCGCTTCTTCGGCGTCTACGGCGTGTGGAACGCCTTCTGGATCTCGGAGGTCGTGGCCGCCATCATATCCGTGATCGTCTACCGCCGCTGCGTGACGGCAAAGGCGCAGTAAAACCGAAAGCCCCTTTCGACTCCATGCCGAAAGGGGCTTTTTGTATGGGCTCACAGCGCCGCCTTGACGCGGAACTCCGGCGGTTTCCAGCGCCCGCGCAGATAGCGGACGAGGTAAAGCACGCCGCGCACGGTGTTTTCCGCCACCATGCACGTCCACACGGCGTTGAGGCCCTGATGGAAAACGTTGAGTACCAGCACCGTGCCGAGGATGCGCACCATCCACATGGTAGCCGTGGTGATGACGAAGGGGATCATCGTGTCCCCCGCGCCCTGCAACATGCCCTCCACGCCGATGGCGATGCCGAAGATGGGCTCGGAGAGGGCCACGAGGCGCAAGATGGCCGTGCCCTGCGTTACCACCCGCGCGTCGGGTGAAAAGATGCCCATCACCTGCGGGGCGAAGAGGAAGAGCAGGCCGCCGGTAATACTCATCATGATGAGGGTCACGACGATGGTGCTGCGGCCGACCATGTCCAGCTTGCGGGCGTCCTTCTCCCCCAGCGCGTTGCCGGTGAGCGTGGCCGCGGCGGTGTTGATGCCCAGCACCGGGATATAGAACGCCTGTTCGGCGGTAAGGGCGATGGAGTGCGCGGCCAGACTGACCGTGCCCAGCGTCGCCACCAGCCCGGCGAAGACCACGTGCCCCGCCGAGGTGGTCAGGCGCGCCAGCGCCACGGGCACCGCGACGCGCAGGCAGTTCTTCATCGCGCGGCCATTGGGCCGGAGCATGCCGTCGCGCGGCGAGACGGCGGGGTTTTTCCACATCACCACGGTGATCAGCACGCCGCCCAGCACGTAGGACAGTGCCGTGGCGATGGCCGCGCCGCTCACGCCCAGACCCGCGCCGGGCATGGTGAAGGTCAGGCCGAGGACGCGCATCTCCCGCGTCGGGTAGATGAGAAAGAAGTTCATGATGACGTTGAAGCCGTTCATGGCGGCGTTGGCCAGCATCGGCGTGCGCGTATCCCCCGCCGCGCGCAGCACGGAGCCGAAGATGATGGAGGCGGCGCGGAAGAGCATCGGCATGCAGATGATGCTGAAATAGGCCGTGGCGTCGGCCTTGATCTCTTCCTCCGCGTTGAGCCATCCCGGGAGCGCGGGCGACACCAGCAGCGTCACGGCGCACATCACCGCGCCGGCCGCGAGGGCGATGAGTACGGACTGCCCCGCCGTCTCGCGGGCGGTGCGGCCGTCCTTCGCCCCCAGCGCGCGGGAGATGACCGCCAGGGCGCCGATGCCGGCGGCGAAGAACACGCCGTTGACCAGCCACGTGACCGAGCCGGTCAGGCCCACGGCGGCGGAGGCCTGCGCGCCCAGCACGCCGACCATGGCGGTGTCCACATATTGCACCAGCGTCTGCATGGCGTTTTCCAGCATCACCGGCCAGGACAAGGTCAAAAGCGCCGCCGTCAGCGGCCAGTATTCGCGCAGTTTGGCGCGCAGGCGCGGTATCAAGGCGCATCCCATCCTTTGCAAAGGCTTCCTCTGGTATTGTACACGGTTTTGCTGTGCCGCGCAAGCATTTTCTTTGCTTGTGCGCGCGGGCGCGGCATGGTATAATCGTTCTGGTGATGCTATGCGCCTGCTCATTCAATATCTGCAGCTGCACCGCAAGGGCGCGGTGTTCTTTGCCGTCTGCGTCCTTTTGTTCGCGCTGGTGTTTTCCCTCTACCAGCTGCCGGTGGAGGCGGTGCTGTACGCCTGCGGGCTGTGTCTGATAGCCTTTGTCGTGCTGGCGGGGATAGACTTCTCCCGCTTCCGCGCGCGCCATCTGGCGCTGGAGCGGCTGCGCAAAAACGTTTCTTTGGGGCTGGACGGCATGCCCTCCCCCGCCGACCGCATCGAGCGGGACTATCAGGCGGCGCTGCGCGCGCTCTGGGACGACCGCGCCCATGTGGTGTCCCGCTCGGATGCCGCCATGAGCGACATGCGCGACTACTACACCCTCTGGGCGCATCAGATCAAGACGCCCATCGCCGCCATGCACCTGCTGGTGGACGAGGACGGCGAGGCTTCGCGCGAGCTTTTCAAGATCGAACAGTACGTGGATATGCTTCTTTCCTATATACGTTTGGAGAGCGACGTCAACGACCTTGTACTGCGCCCCTGCGATCTGGACACCATCCTGCGCGCCGCCGCCCGCAAGTACGCCCGCTTCTTTATCCATCAGGGGCTGCGGCTGGAGATACAGCCGACCGGCCGGCAGGTGCTGACGGATGAAAAGTGGTTCGGCTTCTGCGTGGAGCAGCTGCTTTCCAACGCCGTCAAGTACACGCCCGAGGGTTCCATCTCCATGTACGTGGAAAACGACCATCTGGTCATCGCCGACACGGGCATCGGCATCGCCCCGGAAGATTTGCCGCGCGTGTTCGAGCGCGGCTATACCGGCTACAATGGCCGCACAGACCGCAAGTCCACCGGCATCGGCCTCTATCTCACGCGGCGGGTGCTGACCATGCTCGGGCATTCGATACACATCGACGCCCGTCCCGGCGGCGGCACGCGCGTGCATATCTCCTTAAAGCGCCCCGAGCTTTCGGAATGACCTTTGCGGCAGAGCGTCCCTGCGGGCGCTTTGCGTGTTTTTGGAACAAAACGCCTTTTCCGCGCGTCTCAAATGGCGTTCCCCGTCCCAACCTTACAAAAATGTAAGGTTGGAGGCCAAAATGTAAGGTTAAGTTATGGCAGCGGCCTTTGGGGCGTGCTATGCTGTATACATCTTCTCAAGGAGGTTTCCCACATGACCATTCTTCGGGCGAACAATCTGAAAAAGGTGTATACCACGCGCTTTGGCGCGCATCACGTACAGGCTTTGGCCAACGTTTCCTTTTCCGTGGAGCGGGGCGAGTACGTCGCCATCATGGGCGAGAGCGGCTCGGGCAAGACGACGCTGCTCAACATACTGGCGGCGCTGGACAAGCCCACCAGCGGCGAGGTCTGGCTGGGCGACCGCAAGCTGACCGACATCCCGGAAAAGGAGCTGGCCGCCTTCCGCCGCGACAACCTCGGCTTTGTGTTTCAGGAGTTCAACCTGCTGGACACCTTCAGCGTGCGCGACAACATCTACCTGCCGCTGGTACTCAAGCGCATGTCCGCCGACGACATGTCGCTGCTCATCAAGCCGCTGGCGCGCAAGCTGGGCATCGACAAACTGCTTGCCAAGTACCCTTACGAAATCTCCGGCGGCGAAAAGCAGCGCACGGCGGTGGCGCGGGCGCTGATCACTTCCCCGCAGCTTCTGCTGGCCGACGAGCCGACCGGCGCGCTCGATTCCCGTGCCACCGATTCGCTGCTCAACCTCTTTGGCGAGATCAACCGCGATGGGCAGACCATCCTCATGGTCACGCATTCGGTCAAGGCCGCCAGCCACGCGGGCAGGGTGCTGTTTCTGCGCGACGGCGTGGTGTTCCACCAGCTCTACCGCGGCGGTGCGGCGGAACATGAGTTCTACCAGCGCATACTCGACGCCATGAACGCCCTTTCCAGCCCCGAGCCGCAGGGCGAATTTGCCGGCATGGAGGTTTCCTACCATGCGTAAACTCTTCTACGCGCGGCTGGCGCTTGACAACATCCGCAAAAACGCGCGGACGTATATTCCCTACATCCTCTCCTGTGTATTCACCGTGGCCATGACCTACATCCTCTACATGCTCCCGGAGGATCCCGGCCTCACGGGTACGCGCGGCGAGATCACCATCCGCTCGACGCTGGTATTGGGCAGCTTCGTGGTGACCATCTTCGCGGTCATCTTCCTCTTTTACACCTCGAGCTTCCTCACCAAGCGGCGGCGCAAGGAATTCGGCCTGCTCAACGTGCTGGGCATGGAGAAAAAACATCTGGCGAAGATGATGTTTTTTGAAACGCTGTTCGTGGGGCTGTTCAGCGCGGTCGTTGGTCTGGCGCTGGGCGTGGCGCTCTCCAAATTGGTGCTTCTGTTTTTGCTGAAGCTGCTTGACTTTGACGTGGCCTTTGGGCTGACGTTCTCCCTGAAGGCGGCGCTGATCACGCTTTTCATCTTCGCGGCGATCTTCCTGCTCATCCTGCTCAACAACATCCGTCTGGTACACTTTGCCAGCCCCGTGGAACTTCTGCGCGGCGACAAGGTGGGCGAGCGTGAACCAAAGGCCAAGTGGCTGCTGGTACTCATCGGCGTCCTGACGCTGGGCGCGGGTTACTTGATGGCCGTGACCATCCAGAACCCTCTGGAAGCGCTGATGTTCTTCTTCGTGGCCGTGGTGCTGGTCATCATCGGCACCTACTGCCTGTTCACCGCCGGCAGCATCGCCGTTTTGAAATTGCTGAAGCGGAACCGACATTACTATTACCAGCCGGAACACTTCATCTCCGTTTCCGGCATGATGTACCGCATGAAGCAGAACGCGGTCGGCCTGGGCAACATCTGCATCCTCTCGACGATGGTGCTGGTGATGCTCT
>DVOU01000020.1:0-216812 GCA_018713365.1 Candidatus Pullichristensenella excrementipullorum | reverse complement strand
AACCGCAACCCCCTGCCGCTGTTCGTGCCCTGCCATCGCGTCATTGGGCGGGACGGCGCTCTGGTCGGCTACGCCGGGGGTCTGGCGGCGAAAAAGTGGCTTTTGCGGCTGGAGCGGGAGCAATGACGCTTCGGGAGGACGCCCATGGCCAGATTTGAAGGCGTCGTGGAAAAGATCACCTATCGAAACGATGAAAATGGCTTCACCGTGGCGCAGGTCAAGCTCGATGGCGGCGAGCGCATGGCCGCGGTGGGCGTCATGCCCCTGCTGCTGGCCGGCGAGCGCGCCGCTTTTGAGGGCGAACTGGTGGAACACCGCGAATATGGCCGCCAGATCCGCGTTTCGTGGGTGGAGTCCGCCCGCCCGGAGAGCCTGGATGGCATCGAGAAATACCTCGCCTCCGGCCTCATCCGCGGCGTCGGCCCGGCCACGGCAAAGCTCATCGTTGAAAGTTTCGGCCAGCGCACGCTGGATGTGCTTGCCGCCGAGCCGCAGCGCCTCACTGAAGTGCCGGGCATCGGCGAAAAGCGCGCCGTTATGATCGCTGAGAGCTTTCAGCAGCACGCGCAGATGCGCGGGGCGATGATGTTTTTGCAGCGATACGGCCTTTCCCCGGCGATGGCCGCGCGCGTCTACCGCTCCTACGGCGAGCGCACGGAGTCCATCGCCCGCGAGAACCCCTACCGCCTCGCCGACGAGGTGGAGGGCGTGGGCTTCAAGACCGCCGACCGCATGGCCATGGCGATGGGCTTTTCGCCCACCAGCGAATTTCGCCTGCAAAGCGGCCTGCGCTACGCCCTTACCGAGGCCGCCAACGCCTCCGGCCACATGTACCTGCCCCTCACGCTTCTCGTCGAGCGCGCCCGGCAGATGCTCGAGGCCGATGAAGACCTCGTGGACAACGCCCTGCGCGCCCTCATCCTCTCCGGCGGCCTCGAAGCCGAGGACATCGGCGGCGAGACGGCGGTCTACCTGCCCTGGTATCACGAGGCCGAGACCGACGCCGCCTTTCGCCTTGCGCGGTTGCTGCGCTCCTTCGAGGGCGGCGGCGACGCGGAGGCCCTCGCCGCGCGCGCCATCGCCGAAGTGGAGGCAGGGGAGGAGATGCGCCTGTGCGACGAGCAGCGCGAGGCCGTGGAGGCCGTGGCGCGCGAAGGCGTGCTGGTCATCACCGGCGGCCCCGGCACGGGCAAGACCACCACGCTCAAGTGCATCCTCCACCTTCTGGACGAACTGGGCGGCGCGGAACTGTGCGCCCCCACGGGCCGCGCGGCCAAGCGCATGAGCGAGGCCACGGGCCGCCCGGCGCGCACCATCCACCGCCTGCTGGAATACGCCGGCGAGGAGGGCCGCTTTCTGCGCAACGAGCAGGAGCCGCTGGACTGCGCCGCCGTGGTCGTGGACGAGATGAGCATGGTGGACATCTTCCTCTTCCGCGCCCTTTTGCGCGCCCTGCGCCCCGGCACGCGGCTGGTGATGGTGGGGGACAAGGACCAGCTCCCCTCCGTGGGCGCGGGCAACGTTCTGAAGGACATCCTCGCCTGCGGCGCGGTGCCGTCGGTGACGCTCACCGAGGTCTTCCGTCAGGCGGCCTCGAGCATGATCGTGCAAAACGCCCATCGCATCAATCGCGGAGAATACCCCATCGTGCGCACGCGGGATACGGACTTTTTCCTCGAACGCAAGGAGAGCATGCGCGCGGCGGTCGAATCCGTGGTGCAGCTGGTCACAAAGCGCCTGCCGCGCTATCTGGGCGTCGACCCTGTGCGCGGCATACAGGTGATGGCGCCGATGAAGCGCTCGGACGCGGGCGTCTACGCCCTCAACGCGGTGCTGCAGCAGGCCATCAACCCGCCCGCCCCGGAAAAGCCCGAGCTGCGCCGCGGTGAGACGGTCTTCCGCGTGGGCGACAAGGTCATGCAGGTCAAAAACAACTACGACATGGGCTGGACGCGCGGCATGGAGCATGGTCTGGGCGTGTTCAATGGCGACATTGGCTATATTTCCGCCGCCGACCTCTACAATGAGGAATTGACCGTGGCCTTCGACGATGGCCGCGAGGCCCTCTACGCGCTGGCCGACCTCGAAGAACTGGAACTGGCCTACTGCGTGAGCGTCCACAAGAGCCAGGGCAGCGAGTTCGATTGCGTGGTGCTGCCCCTCGTCAGCGGCCCGCGCCCGCTGATGACCCGCAACCTGCTCTATACCGCCGTCACCCGCGCCCGCCGTCTGGCGGTGGTGGTCGGCCGAGAGGCATGCGTGCGCGCCATGGTGGACAACAACTATATCGACCGCCGCTTCAGCGCCCTCGACGAGCGCCTTGCGGCGTGGTTGACGAACTGACGGGGCTGCGGTATAATGGTACAAGCGCGTCTGTCCGCGTCCGTGGTTGCAAGTCGATGCCAGTCGCAGGCGAAACGACCCACGTAAGCGGGGAAAATTCCCGTGAGCATGGTGCGGCTTAGAAGTAAGTCCGGCCAGCCTTCGGGCTGAGAGGGCCAGTAGTGGGGAGGCCGTTGCCTTAGGAGCGAGCGCCCCAGCCGGCGAGTGTGGGGGCAAAGACCAGGTCGGGCGAACAGGCGCGCCCCTGTACGCACAAAGGAGAACGCCATGCTTTACGATGCTATACTCATCGACGCCGACGATACCCTCCTCGACTTTCGCGGCGCGGAGAAAAACGCCATCAGCGCCATCATCCAGCAGCTCGGCATCATGGACGAGACCGCGCCGCAGGTCTACCACCGCCTCAACAAGGCCTGCTGGGAGGCATTTGAGCGCGGGGAAGTGACGCAGGCGGAGCTGCGCGTGCGCCGCTTCCGCGATTTTCTTAAGCACTACGACCTCGACGCCGACCCGCGGGAAGTGGGCGAGGCCTACACCGAGGCCCTCTCCCATCAGAGCCTGCTGTTGCCCGGCGCGCTGGAGGCGGTGCAGACCGTTGCCGCGCATCTGCCCGTGGCCGTGGTCACCAACGGCATCCCCAAGGTGCAGCATGGCCGCATGGATCCCTCGCCCCTGCGCCAATACCTGTCCGCCTTCATCATTTCCGGCGAACTGGGCGTGCAAAAGCCCGACCCGCGCATGCTCTACGCGGCGCTGGAGGCGCTGGGCGGCGTGGACAGGTCCCGCGCCCTGATGGTGGGCGACAGCCTCACCAGCGACATTCGCGCCGCCAACCGCGCCGGCATCGACGCCTGCTGGTACAACCCCGAGGGCAAGGTCGCCCCGCCGGAATACAGCATCCGCTACGAGATCGCCGACATCCGCGCCCTGCCGGACATCGCCCTGCAATAGACAAAACCGCCTCCACACGCACAAACGCGCATGGAGGCGATTTTTTGCCACCGTCACTTCTTTTTTCTCGCCGCGAACGGCTTTTGCGGCGCTTCGCCCTTTTCCGGCGCGGTTTCCGGCGCTTTCTCCGCGTCCGCCGCCCCGCCCTTGGCAAGCTCCCGCTTGCGCACGTTCTCGCGCACCAGCCGGTAGATGGCGGTGGTCAGCGGCACGGCCAAAAGCATGCCGCCGATGCCCATCACATTGCCGCCCACGGTGATGGCCGTCAGCACCCACAGCGCCGGCAGCCCCAGCTGCGTGCCGACCACGCGCGGGTAGACGATGTTGCCCTCCAACTGCTGCAAAACGACGATGAACACCAAAAACAGCAGCGCCTCCATCGGCGAAACGGTCAAAATGAGGATCGCGCCCACGCCCGCGCCGATGTAGGCGCCGGCGATGGGGATCAGCGCCGTCGCGCCCACCAGCGCGCCGATCATCGTCGCGTAGGGGAAGCCGAAGGCGAGCATGCCCAGCATGCACAGCGTGCCGAGGATCACCGCCTCGATGCACTGGCCCACCACGTAGCGGTGGAAGCTGTTGTCCAGCACATTCAGCACATAAAATGTCCGTTCGCACCACGCGGGTTTCAGATACGTGCGCATCAGCCGCCGCACCTGCCTGCCGAGCTTTTCCTTGCCGTAGAGGATATAAAAGGAGAACATGAAGCCCATCACCAGCGTCACCGCGCCGGAGAACACGCCAGACACCGTGGCCACCACGGAGTTCATCAGCCCGTTCCAGCCGCCGCCCAGCCATTCGAGAACGCGGGTGAGCAGCTGCTGCCAGTCCGCGCCCAACTCACCCAGATTGGCCTCGGCGTTGGGCAGGTACTGCGCGATCTCGGGGTATTTCATCAGCTCCCCGTAAAGCCGGTCGATGAGCGCAGGCGTCTCGTTGAGCAACAGTTGCACGGCCCGGATCAGTTCCGGCACGATCAGGCCGACGATGAGGCCGACGATGACGAGGATGGTCAGATACGCCGCCACCATGCACCCGCCCCGCCGCAATTTGAGAAACAGCGGCCTGTCGCACTTGCGGAAGATGTGCGTCTCGTAAAAGCGCATCAGTATGTTGACCACATAGGCGATGCCCGCGCCCAGCAAAAGCGGCCACGCCGCGCCGAGCAGCACCCCCAGCGCCGCGGACACCGGCCCCCAGTAGTGGATGGCCAGATACACGAGGGCCACCGTGACCCCCGCGCGCAGACAGGTCTTCCATTGCAGCACGCGCATCCCTCCCACATCGAGCGTATGCTTTATTGTACCCCATGCCGCGCCGTTCGTCAAGGCGGCGGAAGGCGGGATTTAATCTGCCAGGGGATTGCCACGAACGTTAAAATATGGTATCATGGGATTACAATGAAAAACCGGGGGTTGGAGACAATGAAAGCCATCATACTGGCGGCCGGTTACGCCACGCGCATGTACCCGCTGACCAAGGACAAGCCCAAGGCGCTTCTGCCCATCGGCGGCAAGGTCATGCTGGATTACCTCATGGACGAGATCGCCACCATTCGCGAGATCGACACCGTCTACATCGTCACCAACAGCCGCTTCGCCGGTCAGTTTTCCGCCTGGGCGCAGGAGGCCGCCGCGCGCTACCCGCGCCTTGCGCTCGACGTGCTGGACGACGGCACCGATTCCAACGAAAACCGCCTCGGCGCGGTGGGGGACATGCGCTTCGTGCTGGACCATCGCCCCGTGGACGACGATCTGCTCGTCGCCGCCTCGGACAACTTCTTCACCTTCCCGCTCAAGGACATGGTGGATGATTTCAGAGCCCACGGCCGCGATACGCTGCTCGGCCAGCACCTCGGCTGGGTGGAGGATCTAAAGCGCTTCGCCGTGGCTACGCTCGACGAAAACGCCCGCGTCACCGCGCTGGTGGAAAAGCCGCAGCAGCCGCCCACGGACATCGGCATATACGCCCTCTACCTCTACAAGCGCGAGACCGTGCCCCTCATCTACACCTACCTTGAGGAGGGCAACCCGCCCGACGCCCCCGGCCACTTCCCCGAATGGCTCCACAAGCGCAAGGAAGTGGGCGTATACCTCTTCGAGGGCGAGTGCATCGACATCGGCACCCCGCAGGCGTACAAGGAGGTCTGCGAGCGCTTCGCCCAAAAGTAAAACAGGGCGCGTCCTTCTCCCGAAACGGGGGGGGGACGCGCCTTTTCGCGCTCAGGTTTCCCGCAGCATCTTCTTGACCGCCCTGAGAAGCGCCTCCACGTCCTCGAACGTCGTCTCGTGCCCGACGCTGGCGCGCACCGCGCCGCGCTCCAGCGTGCCGAGAAAGCGGTGCGCGCCGGGGGCGCAGTGCAGCCCGCCGCGCACGGCAATGCCCTCGCGGTCCAGATAGTCCGCCGCCTCGGAGCTGGTCAGGTCTCCGGCGTTGAAGGAAATGATGCCGGCCCTCGCCGCCTCCTCCGCCGGCGCGTAGACCTCCACCCCGGCGATCTCGCGCAGGCCGTCATACAGCGCCGTGGTCACTTCGCGCTCGCGCATGAAGATCTGCGCAAGGTTTTCCTGCACATACCGCGCCCCCGCGCCCAGCCCCGCCAGCCCCGGCAGGTTCAGCGTGCCGGATTCATAGCGCTCGGGCCGCTCCGTGGGCTGGAGCATGCTCTCGGACGACGAGCCCGTGCCGCCCTCGCGCAAAGGCTGCAAGCCCACAGCCGCGTCGATGTACAGCCCGCCCGTGCCCTGCGGCCCCAGCAGCCCCTTGTGGCCGGGAAAGGCGTAGAGCTGGCAGTTCAGGGCGTTTACGTCCACCGGCATCGCCCCCAGCGCCTGCGCCCCGTCCACCAGAAACGGCACGCCCGCCTCCTTTGCCACCTGTCCGATGGCGGCCACCGGCTGGATGGCGCCGGTGACGTTGGAGGCGTGGGTCACGGCGATGAGCCGCGTGTTTTTGCGCAGCGCGCCGCGCACGTCCTCCGGGTCTACAAAGCCGTCCGGCCGCGGCGGGAGCAGCGTCAGTTCGATCTCCTCCCGCCGCAGCTTTTCGGCCAGCACGCGCAGAACGGAATTGTGTTCCAAAAGCGTGGAGATGACATGGTCGCCCGTCCGCAGCGCGCCCTTGATGGCCAGATTGAGCGCGTCCGTGCAGTTGAAGGCAAAGGCCACGCAAAAGGGATCGCGCGCCCCAAGCACGGCGGCGACCGCCTCCCGGGCGGCGAGTACCGCGCGGGCGGCCTCCAGCGAGCGGCGATGCCCCGAGCGCCCCGGATTGGCGTTGAAGCCGGTCAAGGCGGCGCGCATGGCCGTCAGAACGCACTCCGGCTTCGGATGGCTGGTGGCCGCGTTGTCGAGATAGACGTCCCTTTTCTCCATTCCTTCACCCTCCGTCGCGAACAGGCGTAGTATATCCTACGCGAAGAAAGAGGGGAAATGACCATGCAGGAACGCTTCGGCATCGCCGCCTTCCGCTCGCGCCAGCAGGCGCTGAAGCTGGAGGCGGCGCTTAAAAGGGAGGGCCTCCCCGTGCGCATGATCTCCACGCCGCGCGAGGTGGCCCTGGGCTGCGGCCTTTCCGTGCGCTTTGAGGGGCAGGACGCCCCGCGCGTGCTTGCGGCGGTGGAGCGCCTGCGCCCGCAGAACATGATCGGCGTCTACGATGTGGAAAACGCCGCCGGGCGGACGAAACTGACCGTGTTGCGCCGGTAAGCGCCGGAACATGCGGCTGCGCCCACGCAAAAAGCCGCCCCGGACGACCTGTCCGGGGCGGCCTGTTGCATGCCGTCAGTCCCTGAAATAGTCCACCGCGCCGCGGAAGATGCCGCTGTCCTGATCTCCGGGCACGTTCCTGTACAGCTGCGCGCCGGTGCGCTCCGCGTGGGCCATGCGGCCAAACACGCGGCCATCGGGCGAGGTGATGCCCTCGATGGCGCACACGGAGCCGTTGGGGTTGCCGTCTATGTCCATGGTCGGCTCGCCCGCGGCGTTCACGTACTGCGTGGCGATCTGCCCGGCCTTTGCCAGCGCGCGCACGGTGTCCATGTCGGCGATGAAGCGGCCCTCGCCGTGGGAGATGGGCGCGATGTGGATGTCGCCGACGCGCGCGTGCATCAGCCACGGGGAGAGCGTCGAGGCCACGCGCGTGCGCACGATGCGCGACTGGTGGCGGCCGATGACGTTGAACGTCAGCGTCGGCGCGCTTGCGTCCGGCTCGCGGATCTCGCCATAGGGCACCAGCCCCAGCTTGATGAGCGCCTGGAAGCCGTTGCAGATGCCGCCCATCAACCCGTCGCGCCCCTTGAGCAGCTCCATCACGCCCTCGCGGATGGCGGGGTTGCGGAAGAAGGCGGTGATGAACTTGCCAGAGCCGTCCGGCTCGTCGCCGCCGGAGAAGCCGCCGGGGATAAAGACGATCTGCGCCTGTTTAAGGCTCCGCGCGAACGCTTCCACGGACTCCTGCACGTCCTTTGCCGAGAGGTTGCGCACCACAATGGTCTGCGTCTCCGCCCCGGCCAGCTGGAAGGCGCGCTCGGTGTCGTATTCGCAGTTCGTGCCGGGGAACACGGGGATAAGCACGCGCGGGCGGGCGATCTTCACGCAAGTCTTCGCCGGAGCGGTGCGCTCGGAGCGGAAGGCCTCGACCTTCTCCTCGCCCTGCGCGGCGCGCACGGGGAACACGTCCTCGAGCTTTGCGTCGTAGATATTTTCCAGCTCCGCGCAGTCCACGCGCTCGCCGCGCCAGGTCAGCGCGTAGTCCTCCGTCGTCCGGCCCAGAAGATGTTCGGCCTTCGCGCCCGCGGCGTATTCGACCACGAAGCCGCCGTAGCAGCGCTTGAACAGGTCTTTCGCGCCCTCGTCAAAGGCGAAGCCGACGCGGTTGCCCAGACCCATCTTGAACACGGCTTCAGCCGCGCCGCCCATGCCCAGCGCCTGCGCGGAGACGATCTCGCCCTTGCGAATAGCCTCTGTCACATGGTCAAACAGCGCGCGCAGGCTCTTGGCCACGGGCAGGCCGTCCTCGCCGTACTCGGGCAGCAGCAGCCCCACGTCCGCGCCGGAGCGCTTGAACTCGTTGGAGATGATGTTCTCCGCGCGGCAGGCGGCCACGGCGAAGGAGACCAGCGTCGGCGGCACGTGCATCTGCTCGAACGAGCCGCTCATGGAGTCCTTGCCGCCGATGGCCGCGGCCTCGAGGTCGAGCTGCGCCATCAGCGCGCCGAGCAGCGCCGCCATCGGCCGGCCCCACTTCTCCGCCTCGCCGGTCATGCGCTGGAAGTACTCCTGGAAGGTCAGGTGCGCCCCGCGCCAGCCCGCGCCGCAGGCCACCAGCTTGGCCATGGACGAGACCACGGACAGATACGCGCCCACGTAGGAGCTCTTTTCCATTACGAAGGGGTCAAAGCCATAGGCCATCACCGAGGCGGTTCGGCTCTCGGCGCCGCGCACGGGCAGCAGCGAGGCCATCGCCTGCGCCGGGGTCAATTGCCGCTTGCCGCCGAAGGGCATCAGCAGGCTCATCGCCCCGTTCGTGGAATCGAAGCGCTCGCACAGGCCGCGGCGGGAACACATGTTGAGGTCGCCCGCCATTTGGCGCAATCCCTCGGCAAACGCCGGTTCTTCTTCCGCAAGCGCCTTCTGCGCCTCCACCAGCGCCGTCGCCTGCTTGGGCGCGCCGTTGGAATTGAGGAATTCGCGGGAGACGTCGACGATGACGCGCCCGTTCCAGCGCATCACCAGCCGCTTTTCCTCCGTGACTTTGGCCACCACCGTGGCTTCAAGGTTTTCCGCGTGCGCCAGCGCCATGAACGCTTCCACATCTTCGGGCGCGAGTACCACGGCCATGCGCTCCTGCGATTCGGAAATGGCCAGCTCGGTGCCGTCGAGGCCGTCGTACTTGCGCGGCACGGCGTTCAAGTCGATGGAAAGCCCGTCGGCCAGTTCGCCGATGGCCACGGAAACGCCGCCGGCGCCAAAGTCGTTGCAGCGCTTGATGCGCCTTGCGGCTTCGGGGTTGCGGAACAGCCTTTGCAGCTTGCGCTCCTCGGGGGCGTTGCCCTTCTGCACCTCCGCGCCGCAGGTCTCCAGAGAATGCGCGGTGTGCGATTTGCTGGAGCCCGTCGCGCCGCCGCAGCCGTCGCGGCCCGTGCGCCCGCCCAGCAGCACCACGCAGTCGCCCGGGGCGGGCGTCTCGCGGCGCACGTTCTCCGCCGGGGCCGCGCCCACCACCGCGCCGATCTCCATGCGCTTGGCGGCGTAGCCGGGGTGGTAAATTTCATCCACCAGCCCCGTGGCCAGACCGATCTGGTTGCCGTAGGAGCTGTACCCCGCCGCCGCCGTGGTGGTCAGCATGCGCTGGGGCAGCTTGCCTTCGATGGTGTTCTCCACCGGCTGGGTGGGGTCGGCCGCGCCGGTGACGCGCATGGCCTGATAGACGTAGCCGCGCCCGGAGAGCGGATCGCGGATGGCGCCGCCGATGCAGGTGGCCGCGCCGCCAAAGGGCTCGATCTCCGTGGGGTGGTTGTGCGTTTCGTTCTTGAACAGCAGCAGCCACTTTTCCACGCCCTTGTCCGTCTCCACGTCCAACTTCACCGTGCAGGCGTTGATCTCCTCGGATTCGTCCAGATCGGTCAGCGCCCCGGTCAGTTTCAGATAGCGCGCGCCCACCGTGGCCATGTCCATCAGCGTCACGGGCCTGTCGCTGCGCCTGAGCGCGGCGCGAATTTCCAGATAGCGCCCGTAAGCCTTCTCCACGCGCGCGTCGTCAAAGCGCACGTCGGTAAACTCGGTGAGGAAGGTCGTGTGGCGGCAGTGATCGGACCAGTAGGTGTCGATCATGCGAATTTCCGTCAACGTGGGGTCGCGGCGCTCGGACTGGAAGTACTTCTGGCAGAACGCCAGATCGGCGTCGTCCATCGCCAGCCCGTACTGGCGGCGGAAGGCGTCCAGTTCCGCCTCGCCATAGCCCGTGAAGCCCTCCATGACCGCCACAGTCTCGGGCAGGGCGTAGTCGGCGCGCAGCGTTTCCGGCTTTTCCAAAGAAGCCTCGCGGCGTTCCACGGGGTTGATGACGTGCTTTTTGAGCGTCTCCACATCCTTGTCGGACAAATTTCCCTTGAGGATGTACACCAGCGCCGTGCGCACGATGGGGCGCTCGCACTGAGCCATCAGCTGGATGCACTGGGCGGCGGAGTCGGCGCGCTGGTCGAATTGCCCCGGCAGGTACTCCGTGGCAAAGACCACGCCCTCGTCCCGCGGCAATTCGTCGTAGACGTCGTCCAGCTGTGGCTCGGAAAAGACGCAGCGCCGCGCCTGCATAAGCAGCGCCGCGTCCAGCCCCTCCACGTCGTAGCGGTTGAACAGGCGCAACCCGGTCAAATTGGTCACGCCGAGGAAGGAGCGCGCGTCCTTGAGCAGCGCGCGGGCCTCGTTGTCAAAGCCGGGCTTTTTTTCCACAAACAGGCGGTCAACCATGGTATCCCTCCACTTCCAGCGCCCGCTTGCCGATGTCCGAGCGCATGAACATGCCGTCGAAATGCACCCTGCGGGCGGCGTCATAGGCGCGGTCGATGGCGGTCTTGAGCGTGTCGCCCGTGGCCGTCACGCCCAGCACGCGGCCGCCGTTGGTGACAAGCTGCCCGTCCTTGACGGCGGTGCCACTGTGGAACACCCACGTGTCCGCCAGTGCGTCCGCGCCGCCCAGGTCGATGGCCTTGCCCTTTTCGTAGGCTTCGGGGTAGCCGCCCGAGGCGAGGATGACGCAGCAGGCCGCGCCGCCCTTGAAACGCACGTCCACTTCGGAAAGGCGCTCCTCCTCCACGGCGCGCATGATGGTCAAAAGGTCGGTGTCCAGAAGCGGAAGCACCACCTGCGTCTCCGGGTCTCCAAAGCGGCAGTTGTATTCGATGACCTTGGGGCCGTCCTTGGTGAGCATGAGGCCGAAGTAGAGGCAGCCCTTGAAGGTGCGCCCCTCGGCGTTCATGGCCTGCATCGTCGGCAGGAAGATCTCCCGCATGCAGCGCTCAGCCACCTCCGCCGTATAGAAGGGGTTGGGGGCGATGGTGCCCATGCCGCCGGTGTTGAGGCCGGTGTCGCCGTCGTGGGCGCGCTTGTGGTCCATGGACGAGACCATCGGCACCATGGCCTTGCCGTCGGTAAAGGCCAGCACGGACACTTCCGGGCCCTCCAAAAACTCCTCGATGACCACGCGGTCGCCGCTCTTGCCAAAGGCGTGGTCGCACATGGTGTGCTTGACCGCTTCCTCGGCCTCCCGCGTGTTTTTGCAGATCAGCACGCCCTTGCCCAGCGCCAGACCGTCGGCCTTGACCACCAGCGGCGCGGGCGTGCTGCGCACGTAGGCAAGCGCCGCCTCGGCATCGTCAAATACCTCGCACCTGGCCGTGGGGATGCCGTACTTCTGCATCAGGCGCTTGGAAAAGACCTTGCTGGCCTCGATCTCGGCGGCGCGCGCCTCGGGGCCGAAGCAGGGGATGCCCAGCGCGTGCAAACGATCCACGCAGCCCATGGCCAGCGGGTCATCCGGCGCGACCACGGCAAAGTCGATGCGGTTTTCCGCGGCGAAGCGCGCCACGCCGTCTATGTCCGTGGCCTTGATGTCCACGCACTGCGCGTCCTGCGCGATGCCGCCGTTGCCCGGCAGGGCGTAAATGGTTTCTGCCTCGGGGTTCTTTTTCAGCATGCGGATGAGCGCGTGTTCGCGCCCACCGCCGCCAACGACCATCAGCTTCATCGTCTTTCCTCCCCAAATCCTAGTGGTGGAACAGGCGCACGCCGGTGAAGGCCATGGCCATGCCGTACTTGTTGCAGGTGTCGATCACGTGGTCGTCGCGGATGGAGCCGCCGGGCTGCGCCACGTAGGAAACGCCGCTGCGGTGGGCGCGCTCGATGTTGTCGCCAAAGGGGAAGAAGGCGTCGCTGCCCAGCGACACGCCAGTGACCCCGGCGAGATATGCCTTCTTTTCCTCCGCCGTCAAAGGCTCGGGGCGCACGGTGAAGAAGTTCTGCCAGACCTCGTCGCCCAGCACGTCGCCGCTTTCCTCATTGGAGAGGTAGAGGTCGATGGTGTTGTCGCGCTCGGAGCGGGAGAGGGCGGGACTGAACTGCAGAGCCAGCACCTTGGGATGATGCCTGAGCTGCCAGAGGTCGGCCTTGTTGCCGGCCAGACGGGTGCAGTGTACGCGGGACTGCTGGCCCGCGCCCACGCCGATGGTCTGCCCGCCCACCACGTAGCAGACGGAGTTGGACTGCGTGTACTTGAGGGTGATGAGAGAAATGAGCAGGTCGCGCTTCGCCTCTGCGGGCAGGGTTTTGTTTTCGGTGACGACGTTTTCAAGCAAACTCTCGTTCAGTTCCAGCGCGTTGCGCCCCTGCTCGAAGGTGACGCCAAAGCACATCTTGCGCTCCAGCGCCGCCGGCACGTAATTTTCGTCGATCTCGATGACGTTGTAATTGCCCTTGCGCTTGCGGCCAAGGATCTCCAGCGCTTCCGGCTCGTAGCCGGGGGCGATGACGCCGTCGGACACTTCCTTGGCAATGAGTTTGGCCGTGGCCGCGTCGCAGACGTCGCTCAAGGAGATAAAATCGCCATAGGAGGAAAGGCGGTCGGAGCCGCGGGCGCGCGCGTAGGCGCAGGCGAGGGGGGAAAGCTCCGCCTCGGGGTCGATAAAGTACATCTTGCGCAGCACATCGTCCAGGGGCTCGCCCACGGCGGCGCCGGCGGGGCTGACGTGCTTGAACGACGCGGCGGCAGGCATGCCGGTGGCGCGCTTTAACTCGCTCACCAGCTGCCAGCCGTTGAGCGCGTCGAGGAAGTTGATGTAGCCGGGGCGGCCGGAAAGCACCTTCAGGGGCAGTTCGCCCTCCTCCATGAAGATGCGGGCGGGCTTCTGGTTGGGGTTCACGCCGTATTTGAGTTCGATCTCTCGCGCCATGGTTCTCTCCCTTTCAAACCACATTCCCACGGTGCGCGCCGCGGGAATGGAAGTCGTATGCTGTTATTCGTTGGCGTTGACGATGCGCGTGCGGACTTCGCCGCTGCGCAGGTCGACGGTGCGCGTCCACAAAGAGACGCGGTTTTCCCTGTCCAGGGCATTCCACACCGCCTCGGTCAGGCAGTTCACGCAGCCCTCGGGCAGGCTGACGCGCTCCGGCTCGCCCGCAAAGGAGGGAAGGGGATCGCCGTCGCCTGTGTAGGTGTGGATGAAGCACGCATCCCCGGCCTCCACGCCGTCGTAGGCGTAGAAGCACTTGAGCGCCGCCTTGCCCTGCGCGTCCGCGGCCTTCAAAACGCTCATCTCCAGCGAAAAATCGCCGTTTTCCAGCGTGGCCATGGCGCTGATGCGGGGGGTGAAGTTGGGCGCGTCCGGCTCGAAGGTGCGCGTTTTCAGCGCCGAGACGAACGTGCCGCCATTTTGCAGCGCTTCAAACACGGTGTCGGTCTGGTCGCCGTTGGTGACGATGATCCTGTTCCCCAGCACGCGCACAGGCGCGTAGATGATGAGGGAGGGGTCGGACAGTTTCGAGGGGTCAAAGGCGCGGGTGCGCAGCCCTTCGCCGTCCTCCACGAACACGCGGTTGCGGCTGTTGACGCTGCGACCCATGATGAAGTAGGCCAGAAACAGCCGCGTGCCGTCCGGGGTCTTGCCGGCGAGTATGCCGCGCCCGGGGTAGGAAGTCGCGCCCACAGCCTGGGCGATGGTCAGTTTCTGCATCGTTTTTCCTCCAGTTCCTTGGCCACCATTTCCGCCGCGCGGGGCAGAAGCTGCCATTCGGCCTGCTCCATCACGCGGCGCTGCAACGCCTCGGGCGTGTCGCCCGGCTCGACCTCCACGGCCTTTTGCAAAAGGATGCGTCCGCCGTCGGGGACCTCGTTGACCAGATGCACCGTCGCGCCCGTCACCTTCACGCCGTAGGCAAGCGCCGCCTCGTGGACGTGCAGGCCGTAAAAGCCCTTGCCGCAGAACGCGGGGATCAGCGACGGGTGAACGTTGAGGATGCGGTCGGGATAGTGCTGCACAAACTCCTTGGAGAGGATGGCCATGAATCCGGCCAAAATCAGCATCTCCACACCGTGCGCGCGCAAAATTTCCAGCATGCGCGCCTCGAACGCCTCGCGCGCCTCGCCCTTTTCCCGCTGGCAGACCGCCGAGGGGATGCCGGCCTGCTCCGCGCGCTTGAGCGCGTAGGCGTCCGCGCGGTTGGAAAGCGTGAGACAGATGTCCACATGCGGCATTTTGCCCGCACGGGAAGCGTCGATGAGCGCCTGCAAATTCGTGCCGCCGCCGGAGACAAGCACCGCCGTCCTTACGCTCATGCCAGCTCCACCCCTTCGTCGCCGGGAACGACTTCGCCGAGGATGTAGGCGCTCTCGCCCGCCGCGCGCAGCGCGCGCACGGCTTCGTCGGCCTCCGTTTGCGGCACGATGGCGCACATGCCCACGCCCATGTTGAAGGTGTTGAACATGTCGCGCTCGGGGATGCCGCCCAATTTGGCCAGCATGGCGAAGATGGGCGGGGTCTGGACGTTCTTTTTTGCAATGCGCGCCGTCAGGCCCGAGGGCAGGGCGCGGGGGATGTTTTCGTAGAAGCCGCCGCCGGTGATGTGGCAGACGGAGCGCACCTGCGCCTTCTCCATCAGCGCGAGGATGGGCTTTACGTAGATGCGCGTGGGCGTCAGAAGCGCCTCGCCGACGCGCATGCCCAGTTCGTCGGAAAAGATGCTCAAATCGCGGTTTTCCACGTCGAACACGCGGCGCACCAGCGAAAAGCCGTTGGAGTGCAGCCCGGAGGAGGGCAGGGCGATGAGAACGTCGCCCGCCTGCACGCGTTCGCGGTCGAGGATCTTTTCACGATCGACTACGCCGACGCTGAAACCGGCCAGATCGTACTCATCTTCCGGGTAGAAGCCGGGCATTTCTGCGGTCTCGCCGCCCACCAGCGCGCAGCCGGCCTGCACGCAGCCCTCGCTGACGCCCTTGACGATGTCGGCGATGCGCTCAGGCACGTTCTTGCCGCAGGCGATGTAGTCGAGGAACAGCAACGGCTTTGCCCCGCAGCAGACCACGTCGTTGACGCACATGGCCACGCAGTCGATGCCCACGGTGTCGTGTTTGTCCATCAGAAAGGCGATCTTCAGCTTCGTGCCCACGCCGTCCGTGCCGGAGACCAGCACCGGGCGGGAAATGCCCGTCAGGTCCATCTCGAACAGGCCGCCGAAGCCGCCGATGCCCTCCAGCACGCCGGGGATGGCCGTGCTGGATACGTGCTTTTTCATCAGTTCCACGGCGCGGTATCCGGCGGTGATGTCCACGCCGGCCTGCTTGTAGCTCTCACTGGCGCTTTTCATGCTTCAGCCTCCGAGATCTTGCGCTCGTACTTGTTCTTGGTGCAGCCCACCGGCGGCTCCACGGGGTAATTGCCGTCGAAGCAGGCGGTGCAGAAACCGTGGGAATTGTCAGCCAGCTTCCTGGCGCTCTCGCAGCTCAGATAGCCGAGGGAATCCGCGCCGATGATCTGGCAAATTTCCTCGATGGAATGCTTGCAGGCGATCAACTTGTCGCGGCTGTCGATGTCGGTGCCGAAGTAGCAGGGGTTCATGAACGGCGGCGCGGAGGAGCGCATGTGTACTTCCGTCGCCCCCGCCTCGCGCAGCAGCCGCACGATGCGCGCGCAGGTGGTGCCGCGCACAATGGAATCGTCCACCAGCACCACGCGCTTGCCCTTCACCGTGGCCGCCACGGGATTCAATTTGATGCGCACGAGGTTTTCGCGCTCGGACTGCGTGGGTTGAATGAAGGTGCGGGCGATGTACTTGCTCTTGATAAAGCCGATGCCGTAGGGGATGCCGCTCTGCCGCGCGTAGCCCAGCGCCGCGTCGAGGCCGCTGTCCGGCACGCCGATGACCACGTCGGCCTGCACGGGATGCTCCAGCGCCAAAAACGCCCCGGCGCGCACGCGCGCCACGTGGACGCTGGAACCGTCGATGACGGAATCCGGGCGGGCAAAGTAGATGTACTCAAACACGCAGGAGGCTTTCTCCGCCTCGCCCACGTGCGTGCGGTCGGAGCGCATGCCGTCCTTGTCCACCACCACGATCTCGCCCGGCTCCAGATCGCGCACCAGATGCGCGCCGATGGCGTCCAGAGCGCAGCTCTCGGAGGCGAAGATGGTGCTGTTGCCCAGCTGCCCGATGCACAGGGGGCGGAAGCCGTGCGGGTCGCGGGCGGCGATCAATTTGCTCGGCGACATGATGACCAGCGAATACGCGCCCTTTAAGTGATCCATCGCCCGGCACACGGCCTCCTCGATGGACTTTGTCTGGATGCGCTCGCGGGTGATGGCGTAGGTGATGACCTCGGTATCCGAGGTGGTGTGGAAGATGGAGCCCTCCATCTCAAAGGCGGAGCGCAGGTCGGCGGCGTTGGTCAAAGCGCCGTTGTGCGCCAGCGCCATGCGGCCCTTGATGTGGTTGACCACCAGCGGCTGGGCGTTGAGGCGGGGGTCGGTGCCCATGGTGCCGTAGCGCACATGCGCCACGGCCATCTGTCCCGTGCCCAGCGAATGCAGGGCCTCGGGGGTGAAGATTTCGCTGACCAGCCCCGCGCCCTTGTGGCAGTGGATGACGCCGTCATCGTTGATGGCGATGCCGCAGCTCTCCTGACCGCGGTGCTGCAAGGCGTACAGTCCGTAATAGCACAGCGAGGCGACGTCCAGCCCATCGCGGCTGTAAACGCCGAACACGCCGCATTCCTCATGCAGTTCGTTATACATACGTTTCCCTCTTTATTCGCCCATCAGGCGGCGCAGGATCTCGTGGTAGGCGTCCTCGACGTGGCCGAGGTCGCGGCGGAAGCGGTCCTTGTCCAGCTTTTCGCCGGTGGCGCTGTCCCAGAAGCGGCAGGTGTCCGGGGAAATTTCATCCGCCAGCACGATGGTGCCGTCCGCCAGACGGCCAAACTCCAGCTTGAAGTCGATCAGCTCGATGCCCAGATCCTTGAGATAGGCGGAAAGCACTTCGTTGACCTTGAGCGCGTACTGGCTGATGCGCTTCAATTCTTCCTCCGTGCAGTACTCCATGGCGAGGATGTGATACTCGTTGACCATCGGGTCGCCCAACTCGTCGTCCTTGTAGCAGAACTCCAGCACGGTCTTTTTCATCTTCGTGCCTTCGGCAAGGCCGAGGCGCTTGGCCAGGGAACCGGCGGCGATGTTGCGCACGATGACCTCCAAGGGCACGATGGAAACGCGCTTCACCGCCGTCTCGCGCGGGGAAAGCTCCTCCACAAAGTGCGTGGGAACGCCGTTTTTCTCCAGCAGCTTCATCAGGTGGTTGGTCACGCGGTTGTTGATCTCGCCCTTGCCGACGATGGTGCCCTTTTTCAGGCCGTTGAAGGCGGTGGCGTCGTCCTTGTAATCGACGATCAGCAAAGAGGGGTCGTTCGTCTCGTAAACCTTCTTGGCCTTGCCTTCGTACAACAAATTGGTCTTTTCCATGGTGCCCTCCTGTTATTGCTCGGCAAATTCGGCGCTGATGCGCGCGTCCTTTTCGAGGATCTTTGCTTTGGTGGCCTCGCGGTCGGCCATGAGGCGGCCCGCAAGGTCGGTATCTTCCACGGCGATGATTTGCGCGGCCAGCAGCGCGGCGTTCTTGGCCCCGTCGATGGCCACGGTGGCCACCGGCATTCCCGGCGGCATCTGCACGGTGGACAAGAGCGCGTCCAGCCCGTCCAGCGTCGAGGACTTGATGGGCACGCCGATGACCGGCAGCGTGGTGTTGGCCGCCATGGCCCCGGCCAGATGCGCGGCCTTGCCCGCGGCGGCGATGATGGCGCCAAAGCCGTCCGCGCGCGCATTCATGGCAAAAGCGCGCGCTTCTTCCGGCGTGCGGTGCGCGGAAAGCACGCGCACGCAAAACGGCACGCCCAGCGCCTTGAGCGTCTCGGCGCAGGGACGCATGACGCTTAAGTCGCTGTCGCTGCCCATGACTACGGCTACCTTGCGCAAAGTGTATCCCTCCTGTTTACGAACATTGACGGTGACATGACCATGATATACATTGTCCGCGCTCTTGTCAACGAACGTTGGGCTATCAAAAGCATTAAAAGTTCGGAAAAATGGCGAACGTTCGCCTTGTCTTACGCAAAGGACGCGCGGGCATAAAAAAAGCCCGCAGTCCGTGCTGCGGGCAAAAGGGATTTAATAGTAGATGAAGTTTTGCACTTCGCGCGCGTTGGTCGTCCAGTCGACGTCGTAGAACATGGATTGGTTGTTGCGCGTCTCCTGCACGTAGGTGTCCGTCACCGGGACGGCCATCGTCTCCGCGCCCTCCAGGCCGCTGTTAAGCACCTTGTCGGCGATGCTGATGATCTCCTCGAGGGTCATGTTGGTCTCGACATATTGCATCAGCGAGCCGCCCAGCTGCAACAATTGCAGCATATTGGTGCCGCGCATCTTGTCCATCATCGCCACCAGCACCTTGCGCTGGCGGTTGGTGCGCTCCCAGTCGCTGTCGATCTTGCGGATGCGGGCGTAGGCCAGCGCCTGACGGCCGTTGAGGTGGATGTTCTCGCCGTAGTCGTTGGGGCCGAGGTATCCGTTGGCGTCGGTGAGGTTGCTCTCATCCCAGCCGTTTTCGTAGGCGATCTGCAGCTGGCTCCAGACGTTGAGGTTGATCTGCTCTTTCTCCGCCTCGGTGATGTCCATCTCGATGCCGCCCAGCGCCTCGCAGATCTGCGTAAAGCCGGTGAAGTTGACGATCACGTACTTTTCGATGTTCAGGCCCAGCAGCTCGTTGATGGTCTTCATCGTCAGCTCCGGCCCGCCGAAGTAGTTGGCGGCGTTGAGGCGGTAGGTGCCGTTGTTGGCGCCCAGGTCGTCAAATTCCACGGCCATGTCGCGCATCAGCGAGGTGAGCTTGACCTCGGAGGTCTCGGTGTTGATCGAGCAGATAATCATCGTATCCGAGCGGCAGCTTTCGCCCTGTACGCGCTGGTCCACGCCCAGCAGCAATATGTTCATCCACTCTGGCGAAAGCCCGGTGTTGATGGACAGGTCGGTGACGTCCACCATCTGGTCCTCCGTCAGGCCGGTGATGTTGGTGTCCTCGCTGCCCAGCAGTTCACTCAGCGGCGAGGCAGTCTGCGCCTGCGCGTCATTTCCCTGCGCCTGCTGCGCGTCCGGCACGCTGGGCGCCATGGCAGGAGCGGCGGTAGCGCCGGCGACCACCGGCGTGGGCGCCACGAACGCCGAGACGCTCGGGTCGTCGCCCGAGGCCCACGGCTGCCAGATCAGCAGCACCACGGCCACGATCACCACCAGGAGGATGCCGAGAAACACGTAAAAGCGCCCGTTGGGACGCTTGCCGCGCCGCGGGGGCGTGCGCCGGGAGCCGCCCGCGGGCCGCGCGCCGGAGGGGCGGCTGCCGGAAGCGCCGTAGCCCGCCGGACGGGAGCCGGTGGGGCGGGCGCCGGAAGAGCGGTATCCCGAAGACTGCGCGCCGGAAGAGCGATAGCCTGTGGGCCGCGCGCCGTACCGCGTGGAGGAAGTCGGTTGCTGCGGAGGCCGACGGTCAGACATAGATTCCATCTCCTTGAATGTGGATTGACGTATATGTATCCATTATACACGGCATTCCCCCGAAAATCAACTTGATTTCCGGGGGAATGGGGGCGGATATGGACGACCGCGCGAAAAAACCGTGGCAAAAGCGTTATTTTCCCGCCACCGAGAGCGCCGGGATGAGCAACGAGGGGCTGGCAAAGGCGCTGGCGGAGGGCGCGGAGAACTTCACATCGCCGCCCACGGCCTCCACGCTTTTGAGCAATGCAAAAAAGTTGCCCGCCAGCGTGATCTGGTTCACCGAGCCGACGATCCTGCCGTTTTCCACGCGATAGCCGCGCGCGGGCAAGGAAAAGTCGCCGCTCACCGCGTCCGCGCCGGCGTGCCAGCCCTGCAGGTCGGTGATCAGCAGCCCGTCGCCGAGCAGGTCGAGCATGTCCTCAAAGGCGAAGTTCGTCGGCTGCACGCAGAAGTTGGACGGGGCCACGCCCACGGGCGAGGCGTACCCGCCGCGGCAGGCGTTGGCGGTGGTCTTCACGCCCTGCTTCTTCGCCGTCTTCAAATCGTGCAAAAGCGTCTTGAGAACGCCCCCGGAGACGACCTCCTTGCGATACGTGGGCACGCCCTCGCCGTCAAAGGGCGTGGAAGCGGCCTGCCCCGGCAGGTGCGGATCGTCCACGATGGTCAGGCATGCGGCGGCGATCATCTCGCCCTCGCGCCCCTTGAGCAGCGAAAGCCCCTTCTGGGCGCGGTCGGCGGAAAACACGCCGGAGAACGTGCGCAGCATCTGCGCGGCTACGTCGTTTTTCAAAAGCACGCGGTAGCTGCCCGAGGGTACGCTCGCGGCGCTGAGACCGTCCACGGCCTCCTTCACCGCCTCGCGGGCGGCCTTTTCCGCGTCGATCTTCGCCGGGTCGTTCTCAAAAAACAGCGCGGAGCCGGAGCTGACGCGGCCGTTTTCCTCGGCCACGGGCTGCACATAGCCGCCGACGATGTTGGAGCGGTGGCCCACGCGCAGGCCGAGCGTGTTGACGATCTCCACCTCGCCGGACTCGCTGAACACGCTGGCTTCCGCCTCGCGGCGCAGGCGCGCGTCCATGCCCACGGCCATGGTCTCCAGCGACTTGCACAGTTTGATCTTCTCCGCCACGGTCATTTCGTCGATGGCAGGGCAGTAGTTCTGCACATTTGCATAGGTCTCCGCCCCGGCAAAGAGGAACTGCTCGTCCTCGCACTCGATGAGCTGCGCGTTTTCCCGCGCCCCCTCCACCAGCAGGGCGATGGAATCCTCGTCCAGCGCCTGCGTGGAGGCGTAGCCCATCCTGCCGTCCACCAGCCCGCGAAAGCCCAGCCCGAAGGTTTCAGAGGCGGAATAGTCGGTGATCTCGCCGCCAAATACGGTCACGGAAAAGCTCTCCCCGGCGGCGTAATAGGCCTCGCAGGCGGAAAAGCCCGCCTCTTTGGCCCGCTGAAACAACCGCTCGTAAAACTCGTTTCGCTCCATCTCAGCGCCCTCCCACGGTGATGTCGGTCACGCGGATCATCGGCTGGCCCACGTTGACGGGGATGCTGCCGCTCACCGAGCCGCACATGCCCTGCCCAAGCTCCAGCGTTTTGCCCACGCGGTCGATCTTTTTGAGGATGTCCGCGCCCTTGCCGATCAGCGTCGCCCCGCGCACGGGCCGGTCGATCCTGCCGCCTTTGACGAGATAGCCCTCGGAGACGGCGAAGTTGAACTCCCCGGTGATGGGGTTGACCGAGCCGCCGCCCATGGCTTTGGCGTACAGCCCGTCGCCCATGGAGGAAATGATCTCCGCCTCATCGTCGTTTCCCGGGGCGATGAAGGTATTGCGCATGCGCGAGGTGGGCGCGCAGGTGTAGTCCTGCCGCCGGGCGCTGCCGGTGACGGCCATGCCCATGCGCCGGCCATTGAGGCGGTCCACCATGTAGTTTTTGAGGATGCCGTTTTCGATCAGCACCAGCCGCGTGGTGGGATTGCCCTCGTCGTCGATGTTGATGGAGCCCCACTCGTTTTCCATGGTGCCGTCGTCGATGGCGGTGACGATGGGGGAGGCGATCTGCTGCCCCAGCTTGCCCGCGAACTCGGAATTGCCAAAGGCCACCGCCGTGGCTTCCAGAGAATGCCCGCAGGCCTCGTGGAAGATGACGCCGCCAAAGCCCTTGTCGATGACCGCGCACATCACCCCCGCCGGGCAGGGCTCGGCGTGCAGCATGGTCACGGCCTGCCTGGCGGCGCGGCGGCCCACGTCCTCGGGATTTACGCGGCTGCCGAACAGTTCAAAGCCCATCATCGCCCCGGGGTTGTAGCTGCCGGTCTGGCTCTCGCCGCCCCTGGAGGCCACCGCCGTCAGCGCCAGACGGGTGTAAACGCGGCGGTCGGGGATGAACAGCCCCTCACTGTTGGCGATGACCACGTCCGTCTCCCAGTCGTAGAGCCGCGCCGTCACCTGCGTGATCTCGGCGGACACGGCGCGGGCGGCGGCGTCGGCGGCCTTGACCACCTGCGCGCGCCGCGCCCCGGGCACGTCCATGGGCAGTTGGGCGATGGCGTGGATGTTGCGGGGAATGGCCCCGGTCAGGCGCACGTCCACCGCGCGGTCGGCGGACCCGATGGCGTCCGCCGCCTTCTGCGCCGCGCGCACAAGGCCGGCAAGCGAGGCGTCGTTGGTGAATACGTAGACGCTGGAAAGCCCCTTGTATACGCGGATACCGGCCCCGGCGCTGCGCCCGGTGAGCGCCGTTTCGATGGCCCCGGCGTTGAGCGTCAGGCTGCCGGAGCGCGTGTCTTCATAAAAGATCTCGGCAAAGTCGCCGCCGGTCCGCAAGGCGGCGGCGAGCGCCTGTTCGGCGATGGTCTTGGATAGCATACCGTCCTCCTGTCAGGAAAAGAGTTTTTGCAGTTCGTCGAAGCGCTCGTGGGTGATGAGCGCGTCGCGCTTCGTGCCGCACAGGCGCACGATGTACGTCCAGCGGCCGTAAGGGGTGATGGACTCGATCTGGTCGATGTTCACGATATAGGATTTGTGGCTGCGGAAGAACATATTCGCGGGCAATCGCTCTTCCAGTTCGCTCAAACCCTCGCTGGTGACATAGCGGCCGTCGTTCACGGTGTAGATGACGGTCTGCCGCTCCTCGCGCTGCACCAGAAGGATGTCCTCGATGTCCACAAAGGAAAGCCCGTCGCGGCTCTTGAGCATCAGCCGCGCGGGGGCCTGCCGGGGCCGGGGCCGCGCGTTCACCGCCTGCGCCGCGGCGCTCTCCAACAGCCGCTCGCGGATGCGCCGCAGCGTGTTGAGGGCGCGCTCCACGGGGAAGGGCTTTACCAGATAGTCAAAGGCGTAGACCTCAAAGGCGCTCTTCATGTACTGCTCGTGCGCCGTGGCGAACACCAGCACTGCCTTGGGGTCCCGGTCCTGAATGACGCGCGCGCAGTCGATGCCGGACATGCCGGGCATCTCCACGTCCATCAGCACCACTTCGGGCCTGAACTTTTCATACAGAGATAGCAGTTCCTCGCCGTTCTGCGCCTCGCCCGCGAGCTGGTAATCCTCGGCGCGCTCAATGAGCTTGCGCATCAAAAGCAGCATGCCCGGGTCGTCGTCGGCGATGAGTATGCGGATGGGCTCCATGCTCTTGGCTCCTTTTCGCGTGTCTTCTCTAAATCATTCTTCCGGCGGAGGCGAAAATCCTTCGCGCCGGAGGATATTTTCTCAAAAGCAAGGCGCGCGCCCATTAAGACGCGCGCCGGAAACGATGGTCTTTACAGCCGGTAACCGTGCGGACGCAGCGCCACAGGGCGGGCCAAAACTTCCGCCGTGATGACGGCGCGGCGCATCTCCGCCGCCGTGAGCTTCGGCTGGCTTTGGACGTGCGAAGTGGCGTCCAGCAGCACCGGGCGGGTGTCCGGGGTCTGCTCGCGCAGCGCGGCGCGCTGGCGGGGCCTGTCGTCGTGGGGGAGCGAGCCGCCCATGCAGCCGTCCGCGTAGGCGACGCTTTTGCCCTCCGCGTCCGCCCCGTGGGGCATGGAGCCGCCCACGCAGCCGTCGGCGAACACCGGGCTTGCGCCCTCCGCCGCGGGCTTTGCCGCGCTGGCGGGCGCGCTCTTGGGCGTGTACTTCTTCGCGGCGCTTTTGCCGCGCTCCCTGGTCAATATCTCGCGCACTTCGGGCGGGAAGGCCTCCTCCCAGTTCACCGGGTCAAACGAGGTGTCAGAGGCGGCCTTTTTGGCCTTTTTCGGCGGCGCGGCCTGCGGCTTCTGCGCCTGCCCGGGACGCTTTTCCGCAGTCTTTTTGGCTTTTTTGATCACAGAGCCGACGATGGCGATGAAGGCGATCACAACGATCAGAGCATCATCCAAGCGCGTCCCTCCCTTCTATGGTTGCGGAGGGCGGGGCCGCCGCCCTCCGGGAACCGTGCCGTTACTTCCTGACGCCGCCGCCGTTCTGCTCGTCGAGCGGCTTGGCCACGGTGGCGTCCGTACCGGCGATGGAATCGCGCATGCGGGTGTCGGAGATGACGTTCTGCATGTTGTAGTAGTCCATCACGCCGAGCTTGCCCTGACGCAGCGCCTCGGCCATGGCGCGCGGCACTTCGGCCTCGGCCTCGACCACGCGGGCGCGCATTTCCTGCACGGCGGCGATCATTTCCTGCTCGTGAGCCACGGCCATGGCGCGGCGCTCCTCGGCCTTGGCCTGCGCGATGCGGCGGTCGGCCTCGGCCTGATCGATCTGCAGCTGCGCGCCCACGTTGCGGCCCACGTCCACATCGGCGATGTCGATGGAGAGGATCTCAAAGGACGTGCCCGCGTCCAGACCCTTGGCCAGCACCGTGCGGCTGATGAGGTCGGGGTTTTCCAGCACTTCCTTGTGCGTGGGCGAAGAGCCGACTGTGGTGACGATGCCCTCGCCGACGCGGGCGATGATCGTCTCCTCGCCGGCGCCGCCGACCAGACGGGCGATGTTGGCGCGCACGGTCACGCGGGCCTTGGCGCGCAGTTCGATGCCGTCCTTGGCGATGGCGGCCACCACCGGCGTCTCGATGACCTTGGGGTTGACCGACATCTTCACCGCTTCCAGCACATTGCGTCCGGCCAGATCAATGGCGCGGCTCTGCTCAAACTCCAGCGGTATCTGCGCCGACTGCGCGGCGATCAGCGAATCGACCACGCGATCGACGCTGCCGCCCGCCAGCAGGTGCGCCTCCAGCTCGTTCATGTCCAGATCGAGGCCTGCCTTGGTGGCCTTGATCATCGGCAGAACGACCTTGAAGGGGTTGACGCGGCGGAAGCGCATGGCGATCAAAGAGATGATGCGCACGCGCACGCCCGCCGCCCGCGCCGAGATCCACAATCCCAAGGGCACAAAGCGCAAAAAGAGGATCAGCACAAGAATGATGGCAATGATGGCGATGAAACTTACGACGATGCTGCCCGTAGTCACAATGATTTCCTCCCTTCCAGATGCGCCGCACCTGCGGCGTCCCCCAGGCGTTTACGCCTTTTCCGTCTCCCGCACCACGATGCGGTTGCCTTCCACGCGCTCGACCGTCACCGGCCGCGCCGCCTCCACGAACGCGCCCTCGGAGACTACGTTGAGCTTCACGCCGTCGAACACGGCGATGCCCGCGGGGCGCAGGGGCGTTTCGGCAATACCCGTCCTGCCGACGAAGTACTTCAGTTCGTTTTCGCTCTCCGGCCTGGTGGCCACTTCCTTAAGCACCAGCTTCGAGTTCGCCAGCCGCCCTTTGGAGGCTGAGTGTATGAAGATCGAGAGCGCGATGCACAGAAGGACGACGATGATCAGCGCCATGACCAGCGCCTGCAGCGGCGTCGGTCTGGCGGCGATGACTCCGGCCACCAGCAGGATGAAGCCGAGGATGCCCGGCGCGCCAAAGCCCGGCAGGTACATTTCCAGCACCACCAGCCCAAAGCCGAGGATCAGCAGTATGATGGCCGGTAAATAGGAAACAAAGTCCATTTCCACGCCTCCTTTCCGCTCCCATTATACAACACGCGCCCGGCAAAGAAAAGCCCCGCGCGTCCAAAACAGCACTTTTTGCGCCCAACCGTCGCCAGAGGCCGTTCAGCGCGCGCCAGACAGCCCCGTCCGCCTCCAGAACAGCCTGTCCGCCGGGGCAAGGTCGTATGCGGCCACCTCCTCCGGCAGCGCCCAGGCAAGCGCGCGGCACTCCACCGTGCGCGGCTCGCCGCGCGCGATCTCACTCTCATAGAACAGCAGCAGGTCGCCGCCGCCGCGCGCGTCCAGACGCAGCGCGTCCAGCACGCGCCCTGTGCGCGTCTCAACGTCCAGCTCCTCGCGCAGCTCCCGCTCCAGCGCCGCCTCCGGGGTTTCGCCCGCCTCGACCTTGCCGCCGGGAAACTCCCACAAAAGCCCGAAGCGCTTGCCCTCCGGCCGCTGGCAGAGCAGCACGCGCCCCTCCCGGCGCACCACGCCGGCCACCACCGCGATCATGCCCCCGCCTCCCGCGCGTTGAGCCAGTTCAGCACATCCCGATACACGGCCTCTTTGCCCGTTTCGTTGAGGATCTCGTGGCGCATGCCGGGGTAGAGGCGGTTTTCAACGTTCTGGTAGCCGCGTTCGCGCATCTGCTTGACGGCGTGGGCAAAGCCCTTGTCACCGCCGCGGCAGGCGTCCTCCGCGCCGGAGATGAAGAGGACGGGCAGGGACGGTTTGCCCGCCTTCACACCTTTGTCGTAGCACTGCTCCATCAGCGTGTAAAGGGAAGCAAAGCCGTTGCAAGTGAAGGTGAAGCCGCACAAGGGGTCGGCCTCATAGGCGTCCACCACGGCCCTGTCCGAGCAGATCCAGGCGCACTTGCTCTGCTCCTTTTTGAACGCGCGGTAGAACGGTCCAAAGGTCAGCACCTTCAAAAACCTGCTCCGCGCCCGTCCGCCGCTGCGCGCCCCCAGCACGCGCGCCATCCGCCGCCCAAAGGGCGCGCCGGGATTCCAGCCGGGGCTTCCGCAGACCACAAGGCCAGCAAGTTCGCCATCGAAGCGCCCGGCATAAACGCGCGCCGCCAAAGAGCCCATGCTGTGGCCAAAGAGGTAGACGCGCTTGCCGGGGAAGCGCCCGCGCAGCCACGCCGTCACCTGATGCACATCGTCCACCAGCGCGTTCGCGCCGTCCGCGCCAAAATATCCCAGTTCCCCGCGCTTGAGCGCCGCCGCGCCGTGGCCGCGATGGTCGTGGATGGCGCAGGCAAAGCCATTTGCCGCCAGATACTCCATAAACGGCGCGTAGCGCTCCTTGTTTTCGCACATGCCGTGGGAAAACTGCACCACCGCGCGCACATCGCCATCCGGCACACAGACGAGCAAAGGCAGTTCCAGCCCGTCGCGCGCGGAAGCAAGCGAAAGCGTCTCCATCTGTGGCATAGAAAACGACCTTTCCCATTGTGATATGAAAACGCGGCACGACCAAAAGCCGTGCCGCGCCGCTATATGGTTGTTATTCCCCGGCGGGAGCCTCTTCCGTCTCAGCCTCGGCGGTGGGGATCTCCACCGGCACGGCCTCGGGCTCATCCTCGATGGCTTCGGGCACGTCCACGATGGCGTACTCATCCAGGTCGTTGCTGGCGGGCATCTGCTCCATGGCCTCGTCCTCGAGGACCTCCTTGATGGACAGGGAGATGCGCTTGGCCTCGGTGTTGACGTCCAGCACCTTCACGCGCACGATGTCGCCGACGTTGACCGCGTCTTCGACCTTGGCGATGCGGGTGAGGGCGCACTGGGAGATGTGTACCAGGCCGTCCAGGCCGGGCTCAAGCTCCACGAAGGCGCCGAAGGTGGTGATGCGCACGACCTTGCCCTCGACGATGGAGCCGACCGGGTACTTCTCGCCGGCCACGGTCCACGGACGCGGACGGGTCTGCTTATAGGAGAGGGAGATGCGCTCGCGGGCGGGGTCCACGTTGAGGATCTTCACGTCGATCTCGTCGCCGACCTTGACCACATCCGAGGGATGCTGCACGCGGCCCCAGCTCAGATCGGTCACATGCACAAGGCCGTCCACGCCGCCGATGTCGACGAACGCGCCGAAGTCCGCCAGACGGCGAACGACGCCCTTGACCACGCTGCCGACTTCCAGCGCGTCCCAGATAGCCTTTTTGCGCTCGGCTTCCTCAGCCAGAAGCACCTTTTTGCGCGAAGCGACGATGCGCTTCTTGGGCTTGTCCACTTCGATGATCTGCAGGGTCAGCTCCTGGCCCACGAACTCCTCAATCTTCTCCACATAGCGCAGAGAGAGCTGGGAGGCGGGGATGAAGCAGCGGATGCCCATCACGTCGGCCAGCAGGCCGCCCTTGACGGCTTCCTTGCCGGTGCCGGTGACATACTCGCCGGACTCGTACTTGGCGATGATCTCGTCCCAGATCTTGCGGTTGACGATGTTGCGCTGCGAAAGCAGCACGTTGCCTTCGCCGTCGTTGACCTTGACGACTTCGACTTCGATCTCGTCGCCAACCTTTACATCGGTCGAGGAGAGGTCAGCTTTCTTAACCAATCCGTCTGCCTTGTAACCGACGTTGACGCAGACCTCGTCATTGGTGATCTGCACCACGGTGCCCGTGATCGTCTGCCCGGGACGGAGCTGTACCATGGACTTTTCCACATCCGCCATGAAGTCGGATTCGGTGGAATTGGCCTCGGCCTGCTGCTCCTCGGACGGAGTGACCTGCTTCTCGATGTCGTTCATTCTTGCTGCTACCTCCTTAATTGTACAATCCGGCGTAGAGGCGCCGGCTGTAATCCCGATTCGGTCCGCCGCGTGGAACCACGTATTTTCCACCTCGCGCGCGCCCTCGATGAAGTGCGCACGCGGACAGACCGCCCTGACCAGCTCGAACAGCTTGCGGCTGTTGGAGCTTTCCCTGCCGCCCACCACCAGCATCACATCTGCGCTCTTTGCCAGCTGGACGGCTTCCTCCTGCCGCTCGCGCGTGGCGGGGCAGATGGTCCTGCGTATCTCCAGATCGCGCACGCGCTCCCTGAGAGCCGCGCATACGCGCTCAAAACGTTCGAGGATGAATGTGGTCTGCGAAACGGCCAACGCGCGCTCCATTTCCGGCAGCGCGCGGGCGCTTTCCACGTCGGCCACGGCGTAGCTTTCGCCGCGCGTCCAGCCGCGGATGCCCTCCACCTCCGGGTGATGGGCTTCGCCCACCACGATCAGCGGCACGCCCTGCGCCTCCGCCTCCTGCGCCATTTCATGGATGCGCGTGACGAAGGGACAGGTGGCGTCGCACACCTCACGCGCGCGCGCGCGCAGGCGCGAAAGCGTTTCCCGGCCCACGCCATGCGAACGCACCACGGCCACCGCGCCCTCGGGGATGTCCTCCGGCGCATCGGCGCTGACCACGCCCATGTCCGCCAGTTCCCGCACCACCCGCGGGTTGTGGATCACCGGCCCGAGCGTCCAGGCCGGGGCCGCTTCCCGGGCGGCTTCCACCGCTCGGCGCACGCCGAAACAGAATCCGGCATGTTTCGCCACGATCACGTTGGAAACGGAGATTCCCCCTCACCCTTTGTATGCGTTTCGAAAATACGCTAACTTATACGATTCGCGAAACGCAGGGCAATTCCTGCAAGGCAGAACTTTTCTCAAACATTTAACATAAATCTGCAAGAGAAATGTCATTTCATGTGCTATGGCGGCGCTCATTGCCCCTGTCTGCCGAGCAGCACCAGCGGGTCGCCCTCGGGCCACACCTGTACGTTCTGCACATAGGGAGCGGAGGCTCCGGCCAATTCGCCGGCCACGTTCAGATACCAGGGCACGCGGCGGGAAACGTAGGCGCCGATCTCCCCGAAGGTGATCTGCCGGTCGTAGTCCATATCGGCGCGCAGGGCGGCGCGGCGGCTGCTTGCGAGGCTCCAGCCCGCGCCGTCGCACAGCGCCCGCGCCAGCACCGTGGCCATGTCGCTCTCGGTGATGTTCTCGTCAAAGCTGATGCGGTAGCTGTCCTGATCCAGCGAAGCACTGGCGATGACCTTGTACTTGCCGCTTGCGAAGGACGGCGCGCCCACATTGCCGGAAAACACCTGCACGATGCCGCGATTGAAGTCCTCCAGCGTCGAAGCCCTGCCGATGAGTCCGCCGCTGCCGCAGCAGTCGGCGATGACCACCACCGTGCCCGGAACCTTGCGCAGCTCGCGTTCCAGATCGCGCGCGGCGATCACCGAGCCGTCGTACAGCTCAAAAAAGCTCATGCCGTGGGCGTAGTAGCCGTGGCAGGTGATGTAGAGAAGCGATATATCGCCCTCCTGCGCGTCCGCGAAGGCCGTGCGGATGGCGGCGAGCGTCTCGGCGCGGTCGGAATCGAGCAGCACGGTGGTCTCGTAGCTCTCGCCATCCACGTCCTGCTCCTGCAGGAGGAAGGAAATGCTCTGCGCGGTGTTGATCGAGCCTACGCGCACGCTGTTGACCCCTTCTTCGTACATCTGCTGGCCGATGATGAGGGCGCGCAGCTTGGCGGCGGCAGGCTCCACCGTCACTTCGAGGATGTCCGTGTGTCCGCCGTCGGCGGAGACGGCCACCAGCCGCGCCGTTCCCTCGGCAAGGCCCGTGACCACGCCTTCGGGGGAGACGGAGATGACGTCAGCGTTTCCCACGCTGTAGACCACGCGCCGGTCGGAGGCGTTTTCCGGGTAGAGTTCCAGAGAAGTGCCCACGCTCTCGCCCACGCGCAGCGTCAGGGCGCTCTGGGAAAAGCCGATGCCCGAGAGCGGCACGCCCGCCACGCGCACCACGCAGGAGGCGCTCGCCCCGCCCCATGCCCGCGCGGTGATCACGGCCTCGCCCGCGCCCACGGCGTAGACCTCGCCCGCCTGGGAAACGGTGGCCACGGCGCTGTTGGAGCTTGTAAAGGTCACGGTGGGGTGGGCGTCCGCGGGGGAGACAGAGGCGGTGAGCGCCGCCGCCTCGCCGATGTCCAGCGCCAGTTCCTGCGCCGAGAGCGCCACTGCCTCCGGCCGCGCGGCGCGGGCGGTGTCCTGCTCCACGGTGAGGCGGTAGGCCCCGGTGGAGGCGTCCAGCGCCGACACGCGCGCGTAGTAGCGCGCCCCGGCGGTGAGTTCGCAGTCGATGACAAAGCCGCCCGCGCCGCCGCCCGCCTCCGCCAGCACGCGCCCCTCCGCGTCCATCAGCAGGCCGCACAGCAAAAGTTCCTGCGCGCCCTCCGGCTCGGCGTGGATGGTGGCCGGGCCGCCGGTGCTGGCGGTAAAGGCGTACCAGTGGGCGTCGCCGGGGCGCACCAGCAGCTTTTCATAGGTCAGTTCGTCCCCGGAAAGCTCGATGGGCTTTTCAAAGCAGCGCCCCAGGGTGGCGCGCATCACTTCCAGCCGCCCGCCGCCTTCGCCGCTGAGCGCCAGTTCGTAGGTCTCCCCGGCGCTCAAACTGGCTTCCAGCAGGCGCAGCGAGCCGCCGCCCGAGGCGATGAGCGTCCCGCCCCGGTAAAGGCGCGCGTCCGCGAAGGCGTCTTCGCCGTCGGGGAAGAAGTAGATGCTGTAAACGCTGCTGGCGGCGGGGGAGAAGGTGAAGCGCTGTTCCGCGCCGGTCAGGCTCACGTCCGCGTGGGCGTCGTCGGGCAGGGCGACGCTTTCCGGCGCCGCTTCGGACACGGAAAATGCGCCGGCCGCGAAAACCGACGCAAACAGCGTGAGCAGCATAACTGCCAGTGTCGCCTTCTTGATCACGTGTCCTCCGGGGCGGCCGGGCCGCCGCTGTGCCTGCGTGTCTGCCGCCGGGGCGAAGGACGCGCCCTCGCCCCGGGCCTTGTCATTCCGCTTTCAGGTATTCCAGCTTCACATAGCCCTCCAGCTCCGCGGTGCGGATGCGCACCCAGCCGTCGCCCGCGTCTTCGCAGACGATCACGCGCCGGCCGTAGTCCAGCGCGGCGACGATGCGCGCGCTCGTCGAGGGCTGCTGACGCACATTCAGCGAGGAAGAGCGCGTCTCCAGTTCCACGGTGGCGTAGTATTCGCCCTCCTCCAGCGCCGGCAGCGGCGCGGGGGTGGGGGTGGGCGTGGGCCGCGGGCGCGCCGAGCCGATGCTCTCGGGCAGCTCCTCCAGCGGCGTCAGCTCCACCTCGGGCCAGTCGATGGTCTCCAGCGTCATGCCGGGGTAGTAGAAGTTGAGGATCTCGATATAGTCCATGCCGTATTCCCCGGCCATCCACTGCGCCCCGCGCTGGCTCATGCCCACGCCGTGGCCGAAGCGGCGCATGGAGATGGTGAAGCGGCCGTCCTCTTCCCGCGTCACGCTGACCAGTTCGTAGTCGCCGCCGTTCAGCCCCAGCGAAAGCCCGTCCTTGATCTGGTCGTACACGGACAGCTCCACCGTCACCGTTTCCGGCAGCACCTCGCGCCCCTCGCGGTAGACGTAGGGCAGCCCCAGCCGTCCCCGCCGCGCCAGCGCCAGCCCCGTGGCTGAGGAAAGCATCTCCCCGGAAAACTCCGAGCCGTCCGGGAACAGCGGCGCGTAGCTGTCGCCCTCCTGCGCGTACCAGCCCTCCAGCATCGCCGAGACCGAGAGCGTGAAGCGCAGCTTCGTGTACATATAACTGCCCTCGAACTTCGGCTCCACCGCCTCGATGGAAACGACGCTCTCCAGCGCCACGTCCTCATAGGGCAGGTTCAGCGCCGCGAGGCCCTCTTCCAGCATCGCCTTCAGCGCGGCGTTGTCGGAAACGTCGCTCTGGAATGTGACGCTGTTTACAAGGCTCGCGGGATTTTCCAGATCGTAGGGGTCGTCCACCATGTCCAGATAGCCGTAATCGCCCTCGCCGCCCCAGATGTCGGTGGCCAGCGCCGTCTGCCCGCCGTTGCTGGCGGTGTAGTAGCACATGGCGAAGCCGCCGTTGTAGGTGCCCACCACGCCGCGCGTGGCCTCCACCGCAGCGATGACGTTGACATAGTCCGCGTCCAGCCCCTTGTACACCTGGTCCTGCGTGGTGTCCACCACGTCGTAATCGCGCGTGGCGCTGACCCACTTGCGGCCCATGGCGTAGGTGCGCGCGGCCACGGCCTGCGCCTTGAGCGCCTCCAGCGGGAAGGAATCGCTCATTTCGTAGGCCACCACGCCCTTGAGGTAGTCCTCGATGTGGATGGTGAGTATGCAGCGCAGCCCGCCGTCCTGCACAGAAACGCTCAGGTCGCCCTCGTAGAGCGTGTCCTTCTCCGATTCGTGGATGTAGATGCCGTTCTCGCCGCCGTCGGTCACGGCCTGCCGCGTCAGCGTCAGCGAAGGCCCCATGTCGATGGTGAGGCCGCCCACGCTCAGCAGCACGCTCTCGCCGTCCGCGGCCAGCACGATGGCGGTGTCGCGGTCAAAGCGGAAGCCGCGGTCGCCCTCCACGGTGTAGGAGCCGGCCAGCGTCATCCCCAGCGAGGCCGGGTCGCCCAGCGATTTCAGATACACGCGCAGCATGCCGTCGTCCTCGATGGCCGAGGCGGCGGGCGCGTCCGTCCCTTCGCCGAAGATGAAGCCCAGCGCCAGCGCCGGCGAAGAAGCGAGCAGCGCAAGGGCCAGGAGCGCGCTTACGGCGCGCCGGAAATGCAACTGCATGAAGACCCTCCCACGTTCATACTTGTAATAATATAGACGTATCCGGCGGTCAAACGGTTCACGCGGCGACGAGCCATTCATACGCGAGCTTGCCCACCAGAAGAACCAGCACGCCCAGCATCACGAAGCGGATCAGCCGCGCGCCCACGCGCATGGCCAGCTTCGAGCCGACCCAGCCGCCGGCGATGGAACAGACGATGGCCGGCGCGGCGAGGCGGAAAAGCACGTCGCCGCTGAGCAGGAACGAGGTCAGCGAGGCGAGGTTGGAGGCGAGGTTGACCGGCTTGGCCGTGCCGGAGGCCGTCACCATGTCCATGCCCGCCACCCAGGTGAACAGCATGATCATCAGCGTGCCGGCGCCGGGGCCGAAAAAGCCGTCGTGAAAGCCGCACACCAGCCCCACGCCGAAGCACATGGCGTAACTTCCCCGCGTCATGTTCCGCGGCTTTGCCGGGGCGTCGCGCTTGAAGGCTACCACCAGCGCCATCACCGGCACGCCGATGAGCATGATGGTGCGGATGGTCTCCTCGCTCATGGTCTTGAGCAGTTCCGCGCCGAAAAACGACCCCGGCAGCGCCCCCGCCACGCCCAGCAGCGCCGGCCACAGAAGCAGGCGATGGCCCTTGCCGAAGCGCAGCGTGGCCACCAGCGTGCCAAAGCAGGCCGAGAGCTTGTTGGTGCCCGCCGCCAGCGTCGGCGGCAATCCCGCCAGATAATAGGCCGGCAGCGAGATCAGCCCGCCGCCCCCGCCGATGGCGTCCACCAGCGAGGCCAGAAAGATCAGGGGACAGACCGTCAGATACATCGCGGTCGTTACTTCCATAATGAAACCACCTACCCAATGTATTATATCATGGAACGGCGCGCGCGGCGCGGGAAAAATGCGGCATTTTTCGTTCACGGCGATTTTCAACGGGAATTTAACACGTTCATGCTATGATAAACAGGGAAATCATAGGGAAGGAGGGCGCGCGCGTGAGCGACGGCCTGTATGAGATCTTCGCGCTGGCGGCGCGCTACTTCTTCGCGGGGCTGTTTCTGCTCATCGTGCTGCGCGCATGGCGCGTGACCGTGCGCGACGCCCGCCGCGCCCGCAAACTGCGCCGCCTTTCGCCGCAGACGGGCCTTTCCGGCGAACTGGTGGTGCTGGAGGGCGAGGGCCGCGCCCGCCGCGGCATGCGCTATCCCGTCATCCGCGAAGGCACGCTGGGCAGCGCGCGCTCGGCGGACGTGCGCGTGCGCCATCCCTCGGTGCGTCCCCGCCACGCCCGCTTTGAACTGACCGAGGAGGGGCTTTCCCTCACCGCCGCCCCCGGCGCGAAGCTGCTCGACGGCGAGGGCGAACGCGCGCGCAAATTGCTCCTGCGCGATGGCGACTGCTTCACCATCGGCGCCATTACCCTCACGCTGGTGCTGATCGACGCCACCGGCCGCGCCGGCGACTACGCCGGACAGGAAGACGAGCTTTTCACCGCGCCGCGCCCGCCGCGCAACGACGGCCCGAGAGAGGGGTCCGCGCCCCGCCCCGACGGATCGTGGCGGGAAGAGGCGCCTTTGCCCGAGGCCGAACGCCCCCGCGCCCCGCAGCGGCCCCGCCGGGAAGCGCCCCGCCGCGACGGCGGACGCGCGCGCCCCAGCGGCAAAAACGCCCGCCCGGGGCCGTCCGCGCCCCGCGCCCAGCGCCCTGCCCCGCGCGCGCGGGACCTCTTTTTCGACGACGATCTTGACGAGGATAACTTCTGATGAAAGGATACGACCCCTTCACGCCGGACGCGGGCTTTGACACAGAGCCCGTCTTCGACGCGCCCCCGCCCCGCCCGCGCGGCAGCAACATCGAGGGCATGCGCAAGGCGCTGATGCGCTCGAACACCCGCCTGCTCCTCTCGGCGGTGATGCTCTTTCAGTTCACGGCCATGCTGCTCATTTCCCTGCAGGAAAAGCCGGTGGACACACAGGCGCTGATCCTCGCCGTTGCCCTGCCGGCGGTGACGTGGCTGGTGGTGATGGCCTTTGGCCGCCTCTGGCCCATCGACCGCGCCATACTGATCCTCGCGCTTTTGCTCTGCTCGGTGGGCATCATCACGCTTTCGGACATCGCCCGCGCCAAAATAACGCCGCTGACGCAGGCCATCTACGCCCTCGCCGGCATCGTGGCCATGGCCGTGGGCGTGGTCTTCATCCGCTCTGTGCGCCACTGGAAGCGGTGGATACTGCCGGGCATGGCGCTCTGCCTGTGCGCGCTGGCCTCGCTGTGGGTGATCGGCGAGGTGCGCAACGGCGCGCGCAACTGGATCACCATCATCCCGGACAAACTGACCATCCAGCCCTCGGAGTTCATCAAGCCGGCGCTGATCCTCATCCTCGCCGCCGCGCTTTCCGGCCGTCCGCGCTTTGTGAAATGCCTGCCGGCCATCGGCTTTGCCGCCCTGTGCTGCGGCATACTGCTCATCCAGAGCGATCTGGGCGCGGTGCTGCTCTATTTCCTCACCACGCTGCTGATCTACTTTGTGGCCACCTCCAACTGGCTCATCACCCTCGGCGGGCTGGGCGTGGGCGTGGCCGGCTCGGTGCTGGCCTACAAACTCGTGCCCTATGTGCAAACGCGCGTGGCCATCTGGCAAAACCCGTGGAGCGACCCCACCGGCTCCGGCGGCCAGATCGTGCAGGCGCTGATGGCCATCGGCTCGGGCGGGCTGTTCGGCATGGGGCTGGGGCTGGGCCGCCCGCGCAACATCCCCCTCTATCACTCGGACTTTATCTTCGCCGCCATCGCCGAGGAATTTGGCCTGCTCTTTTCCATCTGCCTGCTGGCGGTGTATGTGCTTATCATCATGCGCGGGCTGGTGGTGGCGATGAACGCCCGCACCAGCTTCCATTCGCTCGCGGCTTTCGGCATCGTCGCCATGCTGGGGTTGCAAACGATGCTCATCGTCGGCGGCAACACCAAGCTCATCCCCCTCACGGGCGTGACGCTGCCGCTGATCTCCTCGGGCGGCTCGTCGCTGGTAAGCACGTTCCTCTCCTTCGGCATCCTGCTGGGCATCTCCTCGATGAACGCCGAGGACGAGGCGCGCGACATCGACCATCTGGAACTGCGCGAGGAGGTGGGTGCGTGAAGGAACTGCGCGGCAAGATGCGCCTCATCGGCACGCTCATCGTCTGCCTCTTCATCGGTCTGGGCGCGTGGTACGGCTACACGGTCTATTCCGAGGGCAGCGTCTGGGCGTCCAGCCCCTACAATACCCGCTCCAACGGCACCACCGCCCACATGGGCGACATCACCGACCGCGACGGCAACCTGCTGGCCCACACCGCTTCGGACGGCACGCGCCAGTACCTGACCAACGAAAAAAGCCGCCGCGCCCTCTCGCAGACCATCGGCGACCAGATGGGCATGAGCGGCACGGGCGTGGAAAACTACTATTCCTCCACGCTCCTCAACATCTCCGGCTCGCTCCTCGACCGCCTGCGCTCGGCCTTTTCCGGCGAGGAGCGCGTCGGCTCCAGCATCCAGCTGACCATCGACGGGGAACTGACGGCCTACATCTCCTCCATCTTTCCCGAGGGCAAAAACGGCGCGGTCTGCGTCATCAACTACAAGACCGGCGAAGTGCTTGCCTGGGTCTCGAAGCCGGACTATGACCCCGCCGACCTGCTCGACGGCTCCACCGACGGCGACGACATCGCCGACACTGCCTTTTTGAACCGCTGCCTGCAGGGCCTCTACATGCCCGGCTCCACCTTCAAGATCGTCACCCTCGCTTCGGCCATCGAGGCCGACCCCAACGTGCTTTCCCAGAAGTTCATCTGCTCCGGCTCGTGGGATTACGAGGGCGGCACCATCGTCTGCGCCGGCGGCGCGGTGCATGGGGAAGTGGACCTCGTCACCGCCTTTACCAAGAGCTGCAACATCACCTTCGGCAAGCTCGCCTACCAGCTCGGCGTCGAGCGCCTGCGCGCCACGGCGGAGAACTTTGGCTTCAACGAGAACTTCAAGTTCGGCGATTTCATGATCTACAACTCCGTCTTCCCGGAGAGCGTCGAAAACGCCGGCGGCCTGGTCTGGGCGGGCGTGGGGCAGGGCGAAGTCCTCGCCACCCCGCAGCACATGGCGATGATCGCCGGCGCGGTGGCCAATGGCGGCGTGATGATGAAGCCCGTACTCGTCAAGCGCATCGAAAACTCCATGGGCGCATCCACGCATACCATGGAGACCAGCGTCTACCGGCAGGCCATGCAGCCCGCTACCGCCGAATTGCTCGCGCGCGCCATGTACGAAACTGTGCAGTCCGGCACCGCCTCGCGCGCGGCCATCTCCGGCTACACCGTCTGCGGCAAGACCGGCTCCGCCGAGACCAGCGACGACAAATCCGTGCCCACCAACGCCTGGTTCGTGGGCTTCATCCGCGATGAAAGCAAGCCCTACGCCGTGGCCGTGGTCGTCGAACAGGGCGGCGCGGGCAGCACCGTGGCCACGCCCATCGCCCGGCAGGCGCTGGAAAAGGCCATCGAGGTCGTGGGATAGGGGGGAGAAGCGCGTGCGTTCGGAAGAATTTGCCCTGAAACTGAAAAACCTGCCCGATTCGCCGGGCTGCTATCTGATGAAGTCCCACGGCCAGATCATCTACGTGGGCAAGGCGGTGAATCTGAAAAACCGCGTGCGCCAGTACTTCCAGTCCAGCAAAAACCACACCCCCAAGGTGCAGGCCATGGTCGAGCGCGTGGACGATTTCGACATCGTGCTTGTCGACAGCGAGATGGAGGCGCTGGCGCTGGAACTCAACCTCATCAAGCGCTACCGCCCCAAGTACAACATCCTCCTCAAGGACGACAAGCACTTTCCCTACATCCGCGTCGACCTTGCCCAGGACTACCCGCGCCTGGAACTGGTGCGCAAGCAGGCCCGCGACGGCGCGCGCTACTTCGGCCCCTACAAGGGCGCGACCGCCGTGCGCGAGGTGCTGGATGTGGCGCGCATGGTCTTTCCCATCCGCACCTGCAACCGCGTCATTCGCCCGGAGAAGCCCCAGCGCCCCTGCGTCCACCACGAGATCGGCCAGTGCCTCGCCCCCTGCGCGGGCCTGACCACGCCCGGGGAATATCACGCCGTGCTTGCCAGAGCCATGGAATTCCTCTCCGGCAAGGACGGCCCTGTACTCGCTGAACTCAAGGAGCGCATGGCCGAGGCCGCCAAAGCCATGAACTACGAGCGCGCCGCCGTCTACCGCGACCGCATCCGCGCCGTGGAGGACGTCATGCAGCGCCAGAAGGCCATCTCCACCCACGCAAGCGATCAGGACGTCATCGCCGTGGTGCCCGAGGAGAGCGACGCCATCATCCAGATGCTCTTCATCCGCTCCGGCCGCCTCATCGGCTCGGAACACTACGTGCTGGAGGGCGGCGGCTCCGAAGCGCCGGGCGAGGTCATCCTCCAGTTCATCCTCCAGTATTACGATGCGGAGAACATGCCCCCGCAGGAACTGCTGCTCTCCGCCGAGCCGCCCGAGCGCGACGTATTGGAACAGCTTTTGAGCGAACTGCATGGCCGCCGCACCTACATCCTCACCCCGCTGCGCGGCGAAAAGCGCAAATTGGTGGCCATGGCGCAGAAAAACGCCCGCGACGAGGCGGAAAAGCGCCGCAAAAAGCTCTCCCGCAGCCGCGAGCGCACCGTGGGCGCGGCGCAGGAATTGCAGCGCGCGCTGGGCCTTGCCGCCTACCCGCGCCGCATCGAGGGCTACGACATCTCCAACACGCAGGGCGCGCTCTCCGTGGCCTCCATGGTGGTGATGATCGACGGCGCCTCCGCGCGCAAGGAGTACCGCCACTTCCGCATCAAGACCGTGGTCGGCGCCAACGACTTTGCCTCCATGCACGAGGTCATCACCCGCCGCCTCTCCCACGGCCTGCGCGAGCCGGAGGGCAAATTCGGGGAAATGCCCGATCTCATCCTCATCGACGGCGGCCGCGGCCAGCTCTCCGCGGCGCAGGACGCCATGCACGCCCTCGGCCTTGACATCCCCATGTTCGGCCTTGCCAAGCGCATTGAGGAGATCGTGCTGCCGGACCGCGAAGAAAGCCTGCTGCTCGACCGCGCCAGCCCGGCGCTGCACATGATCCAGCGCCTGCGCGACGAGGCCCACCGCTTCGCCATCACCCACCACCGCCAGCTGCGCGGCCGCCATTCGGTCGCCAGCGCGCTGGAGACCATCCCCGGCGTGGGCGACAAGCGCCGCCGCGCGCTGCTGACGCACTTCAAAAGCGTCGAGGCCCTGCGCAAGGCCAGTCTGGAGGAAATTTGCGCCGTACCCGGCATGAACCGCCCGGCGGCGGAGAATGTGTGGAACTTTTTGCATCCCGGCGATTGACAGCCGCCCGGGGATTGTTATAATGAAACAAAGGGATACAGAGGAGGACGCTGAAAATGGACTACGCAAAGCTCGACGCGCTCATCGAGGCGCGCCGCGATGAATTTCTCAAAGACCTGGGCCGCTGGCTCTCCATCCCCTCCGTACAGGGAGCGGCGGAGGAAGGCGCGCCCTTTGGCCGCGAAAACCGCCGCATGCTCGATCTGGCGCTGGAGGACGCGCGCGGCTACGGCTTTGCTACCCGCATGTTCGACGGCTATGCCGGCGACATCTCCATGGGCAATGGCGAAAAGACGCTGGGCATCCTCTGCCATCTGGACGTGGTGCCCGCCGGCGACGGCTGGACGGTGGAACCGTTCGCGCTGACGCAGAAGGACGGCAACCTCATCGGCCGCGGCGTGCTGGACGACAAGGGCCCGGCGCTGGCCGCGCTCTACGCCATGCGCTGCGTGCGCGACGCCGGCGTGGAACTCAAGGACACCGTGCGCCTCATCCTCGGCTGCGACGAGGAGACCGGCATGACCGACATGGCCTACTACAACGCCCACACCGCCGCGCCGGACTACGGCTTCTCCCCGGACGCCGAGTACCCGGTCATCAACATCGAAAAGGGCGGCCTGCACATACTGCTCTCCCAAAACACCGGCGGGGAAGAGGGCGCGGAGATCCCCGTCTACGAGCTTTACGCCGGCGAGCGCCCCAACGTGGTGCCCGGCATTGCCCGCGCCGTGGTCGGCTGCAAGGACGTTTCCACCCTGCGCGCGCGCCTCGAGCTGGTGGCCGCCAGCCGCGGCTTCGAGCTTGACCTGCGCGACCTCGGCAATGGCCGCGCGGAGATCACCGCCACCGGCAAATCCGCCCACGCCTCCACGCCGCATCTGGGCAAGAACGCCGCCGGCATGCTTCTGATCGCCCTTTCCGAACTGGGCGCGGGCGGCGGCAGCCGCGAGGCCATCCAAACGCTGGCTGCCTGCCTGGGCATCTCCGGGCAGGGGAAACTGCTGGGCATCGCCGTGATGGACGAATTGAGCGGCCCGCTCACCTGCAACCTCGGCATCCTCCGCTACGATGGCGAGCATCTCAGCGCCCATCTGGACATCCGCTATCCGCTCTGCGCCTCGGAGGAGAAGATCTGCGGCCAGATCTGCATGAAGGTCTCCCCGGCGCAGATCGCCGTCACCCGCCTCTCCGGCCACGCGCCGCACCATGTGCCGGCCGACCACAAGGTGGTCAAGGGCCTGCTCAAGGCGTACAGCGACGTCACCGGCCACGAGGGCTACGCCTTCGCCATCGGCGGCGGCACCTATTCGCGCTGCATGCCCAACACCGTGGCCTTCGGCCCCTGCTTCCCCGGCGATGTGGACACCTGCCACATGCCGGACGAGTGGTTCTCGCTGGAAAACATGATGCTCAGCATCCGCATCATGGCCCACGCCATCGCCGAACTGGCGGGGAAGGCGGACTGACATGCAAAACGTGTTTTCCATCGCCATCGACGGCCCCTCGGGCGCGGGCAAATCCTCCGTGGCCCGGGCCGTGGCGGAAAAACTGGGGGCCATGTATCTGGATACCGGCGCCATGTACCGCGCCGTGGGCCTCTACATGCTCAAAAACGGCGTGCCGCTTGACGACCCCGCCGCCATCGCCGCCCACTGCATGGACGTGGATGTGCGCGTCGGCTATGGCAAGGACGGCCAGCAGTGCGTCTACCTCGGCGAGGAGGACGTCTCCGAGGCCATCCGCGCCGCCGAGGTCTCGCTGGCAGCCTCGTCGGTCTCCACCGTGCCGGCGGTGCGCGAGCGCATGGTCGCCCTGCAGCGCGGCATCGCGCAAGGCCACAGCGTGGTCATGGACGGCCGCGACATCGGCACCAAGGTGCTGCCAAACGCCACGCTCAAGGTCTTTCTCACCGCATCCGCCGAGGTGCGCGCCCAGCGCCGCTTTGAAGAACTTGCCCGCAAGGGCATGCCCGAGCCCTATGACAAGGTGCTTGAAGAACTGATCCGCCGCGATGAGATCGACACCCACCGCGCCGCCTCGCCCCTGCGCAAGGCCGAGGACGCGGTGGAGGTCGATTGCTCGCGCATGACGCTGGAGGAAGTCGTTCAGAAAGTTTCCTCTCTCGCGCAACAGGTTTTGGAGGCGAAAGCGTGAAGACCTGGCTTTATGACTTTCTCAAGCCCCTCGTGCGCGCCTACTACTTCCTCGTGCTTGGCATCCGCGCCACGGGGACGGAAAACGTCGCGTCTCCGGGCGGCTACATCCTCTGCTCCAACCACGTCAGCGCCAGCGACCCTTTCGTGCTGGCCACCTGCGTGCGCCGGCGGCTGCACTTCATGGCCAAGGCGGAGCTGTTCAAAAACCGCATCGTCGGCGGCTTCATCTCCGCCATCGGCGCCTTTCCCATCCGCCGGGGCGAGAGCGACCTCGGCGCGGTGCGCGAGTCCATCCGCCTGTTGAATGAAGGCCACGTGGTGGGCATCTTCCCGCAGGGCACCCGCAGCCGCGAAAACGCCCACACGCATCTGGAGCCGGGCGTGGCGCTCATCGCCCTGCGCGCCGGCGTCAAGGTCGTGCCCGCCTACATCGACGGCCCCTACCGCCTCTTCCGCAAAACGCGCGTTGCCTTCGGCGCGCCCGTGTCGCTGGAAGACCTCGGCCGCCGCTTCGACCGCGCCACGCTGGACAAGGCCACCGCCCGCCTCGACGAGGCCATCTGGGCGCTGAAGCCGCAGGCGTCCGCCAAGGCCTGACAGCCCCCGGAGGCCGCCGCGCCATCCACAGTACCGTCCCGCCCGCCGCACTTTGCAGCCGGGCGGGACGGTACTTCTTTGCGTCCATTTCCTGCGCCTGCGCGGCGCTCGTTTAATGCGAAATTTGCATGAACATCCATATAATGCAATTTCAGCATCAAAATTTATTCCACCTCCCTTATACTGGAAAGTGATCCCAGCGCAAGAGGTGGAGAACATTGTCCAAGCCGCGCATAGCGCCCCTTGGGGAGCGCAACATCATCGGAGAAAAGGTCATGTGCCTGCGCAAGGCACAGGGGCTCAAGCAAAGGCAGCTGGTGGCGATGCTGCAAAGCCGCGGCATGGACATCTGCGATGCCAGCATGTCGCGCTTGGAGGGGCAGCGCCGCAAGGTGCTGGATTACGAACTGCCCGTCATCGCCGACGCCCTGGGCGTGTCGGTGGCGTGGCTGCTGGGCGAGGCGCAGTAGCGCGCAAAAAAGGAGCCGTCCCTGTGGCGGCTCCTTTTGCCATGTTCATTTTACAGCCCCAGCGGCGTGCCCGCGCCCTGCAGGGGCGTCCTGTCGCGCAGCCATTCGCCAAAGGCGAGCAGCTCCGCGGGGAAGACCAGGAAGGCCACGAAGATGAGGATGGCCACGATCAGCATCAAGATCAGCGAGGCCACGGCAAAGCTGCGCTTGGGCTGCTTCCTGGACAGAAACGCCAGCAAAAACATCGCGATGATGTTCACGCCGGGGATGCAGGCGAGAACGATGGTCCACATCCAGCTGAGGATGGACACGCGGTTGCGGGAACTTCTACCTTCGCGGCTCATGGAGGGCGCTCCTTTCGCTGATACGTACATTCAAACAACTTCATTATACACGACCGCGCCCGCCGCGTCAAACCTCGCGCCCAAATCTTCGATACTTTGTCGGATTTGCGCCCACGGGAAGGCTATTTCCGGATCATGCCGCAGTAGCGGGAGAAGATGAACGCCTGGAACTCGGGGCTGGCAACGCCGTCGGCGCGCACGTACTGCATGGCCTGCTGCGCGGCGATGACGGCATTGCGCGTGGCCTCGCCAAACTCGCCCTCCGTGCCGCGCACGGCTTCGCGGTCCAGATAGCCAAGCTCCCAAAGCTGCTTTTGCAGGCTCTCCACCGGGCCCATGGTCTCGCCATCTTCGTCGCTGTCGCCCATTTGCAACGTGGAGAAGCTCTGCGTGGAATCGTACATGGATACGCCTGCGGGCGGCGTGGCCTCGGAGTAGACATGCTCCTGGAAGGAGGCGCTGGCCGCGCCGGTCTGCTCAAGGCCCATGGCGGCCTGCACGGCGCGCACGGCGGTGGCGGTGGCGGAGCCGTACTGGCCGTCCACCGTGCCGGAGAAGTAGCCCAGCTCCGCAAGGCGCGTCTGCAAATAGCTCACCAGTTCGCCCGAGGACCCCTCGGAAAGGTCGGTCAGGGCGAGGTTGTAGGGGTAATAGCGGTCGCCGGTAGTCGTCTGCGTCGAGGCGGTGTAGGCGGGGGCGTCGGCGGAGTAGAGCAGGGCCTGCAAGGCGGCGGTGGCCACGCCCGTCTCCTCCTGTCCGGCGGCGCGCTGGAAGAGCCGCACCGCCGATACGGTGGCGCTGGCGTAGCGGCCGTTGGGCGTGCCGTTGGCGTAGCCCAGTTCGACCAGGCGCGTCTGCAGGCGCGTCACGGCCTCGCCGGAATCGCCCTCCTGCAACAGCGTGTAGCCGCCTTGGCGGATGGCCTCGGCCTCAGGGCTTCCGTAGGCGGGGGCGTCGCTGGCGATGAGCTGCGTGTACAGCCCGTAGGTGACCACGCCGTCCTCGCTCACGCCCACCACGTGCTGGAAGGCCTTGACGGCCTCGGTGGTGGCGGCGTCGAAGGTGCCGGAGGCGACGCCCTGCATGTAGCCCAGTTCGATGAGCCGCTGCTGGATGCGCTCCACGGTGGAGCCGATGTTGCCCTCGGAGAGCGTCTGTTCGCCGCTGGGCGTCTGCGTCTGCGTCGGGGCGAGGGTGGCGCCGGAATAGGTGCGCGGGTCCACGGTGAACAGTTCGCCCTGCATGGATGCGGTGGCCACGCTGTTGGGCGCGTTGCCGTATACCTGGAAGAAGGCGCTCACCGCCGCGGCGGTCTCCTGGTCGTAATAGCCGGTGATGTGGGAGATGGGGAAGCCCAGTTCGCGCAGGCGCATCTGCAGGGCCAGCACATTGCTGCCCGAGGCGCCCAGCTGCAATTCGCTGAAGTTGCCGTTCAGCGCCGCGGCGTAGCTCTGCGCGCTGTACGCGGGCGCGGTCTCGGCAAAGAGCATCTCCTGCAAACTGGGGGTGGCGATGCCCGTCTGCATGGTGCCGTAGGTCAGTTCAAACAGCTGCACGGCCTGCTCCGTGAGCGTGTCGAACACGCCGGAGATGTCGCCGGGGTAGTATCCCAGTTCGCGCAGGCGCATCTGCAGCTGCTGCACGCGCTGGCCCTGATCGCCGAGGCGCAGCTGCGTGTAGCCGCCCGTCTGCTCCTCGTCGTCGCTCGTGGCGGAGACAAAGCCCTCGTCGATCCAGCGCTCGTTGAGTACCGTCACCCGGCCGTTGGCGTCGAAGGAGAAGGGCTGATCCGGGTCCTCGGGCACGGCGGTGGGCGTGGTGGTGGCATAGGGGACGGAGATGTTGACCGAGAGGTCCGGCGCGGACTGCGCCGCATCGCTCTCATCGTGCGCGCTGCACCCGCCGAGCATCGCCGCGCAGACGATCAAAAGCGCGGCGAACAGTATCCAGGCGGCTTGGTTGCGCATAAACGTACCTCCAGAAAAAACTTCGTATATCTCTTGGACGGGGACGGCCCCGCTTTGGTTCACGCCTCCGGCTGCTTGCGCAGAAGGCGGACGATGGTCTCCAGCGCCCCGTTGAACGCGGCCATGTCCTCCGAACTGAGCGTGCGCGTCCAGTCGAACAGGTTGTCGCAAAGGTCGCGGTAGATGTCGGCAAGGCGCTCGCGCCCCTTTTCGCAGATCACCACGTTGACCACGCGGCGGTCGGCGCTGTTGCGCTCGCGCATCACCAGCCCCTCCTCGATGAGGCGGTCCACCAGTGGCGTGATGTTGGGCTTGGCGATGCCAAAGCTCTGGGAGATCTCCGTGATGGACAGCGAGCCGCGATGGTCGAGCATCACCAGCACCTGCACATGCGAAAGCGGCATGCCGAACTCCGCCTGCTGCGCGCTCGAGGGCAGCAGCTTGCGGCGCATCAGCGGCCATGCCTGAAACAGCATGTCGTACAGGTGTTCCAACGTCGCGTCGCGCTCCGCGTTCCTGTGATCCATATCGCTCATGACCGATCCCTCCGTATTCGTCACGGCGCTTTTCACCGTTGTTTACCTATCATATCCATTGTATGCGCTTTCAGGGGCAATCGTCAAGCGCAAACCGGGGACATTTCCCGCTCATTCCGGCAAATTCCCGTCATTTTCCGGCGCGGCGTAGATGGAAACGCCGCCTTCGTTGTAGACGAGGGCGCAGTTTTCGGCAAAATACGCCTCGTCCAGCGCGTAGTTGTAGCGCTCGCTGTTGCCGATCACCACATAGTCCACGCCGTATTCCTCAAACAGGGCGTGGCTGTCTGCGGGCGCTTCGAGCATGCGCCGCGCGTCCAGGGCCGCCTTCTGATAGTTCATGCCGTGGAAGTAGAGGTAGCTGCCCGTGCCGCAGACGATCTGCCGCCCCGAGAGCGCCGCTACAAAGTTGTTGTGCTGATCGCCGGTCAGGTAGACGGCGTCCGCGGGCAGTTCGTCGCGGATGTACTCCGCCGCCTCCACTTCCCCCGCCGAGAAGAGCTGATAGTCCGAGACCGCCTCGCGTCCCAGCGACAAGACGCCCGAGGTCAGCGAGAGGATGAAGAACACCGCCGCCAGCAGCGAGCGCCCCGGCAGCCCACGCAGGCGATCCCATAGAGTTACAAGGTAACGCGCCGCCAGCGGCAGCATCAGCAAAAAGGCCACGTAAAACAGCTTGTTGTTGTCGTAGGCGTTGGGCTGGAACTGGATAAGCTCCGCCGCCGCGTACACAAACAGCGCGCCCAGCGCCAGCCCCCGCTTCCAGCCCTTGCACAGGATCGCCGCCGGGAGCATCACGAGGTACACCGGGCCGACGTTTTTCACCCAGAACCAGAAGTAGCCGTCGATGAGCCGGCCGGTGGCGGTGTCAAAGTTGACCCAGTTGAAGCGCAGCGAGAGCGAGCCGGTCGTGGCCACGCCGCCCACCGTCTGCGGGATGGCCCAGGTGAGTAGCTGCGGCAGGGCCAGCGCCGCGGCAATGCCGGCGTAGAAGGCGTAGTCGATGAGCGCCTTTCTGCGGTCCTCCGCGTGCGCGAGCGTCCACACAAGGCAGCCCGCCGAGATCAGCGCCAGCGCCAGGAACGAGTGCGTGTGTACCATGGGCATGGCCCCGGCCAGCACGCCGAGGATGACGTACAGCCGCCGGCTCTTTTCGCGCATGGCCAGTACCAGCAGGTACAGCGCCGGGATGACCATCGTCCACCCCGCCAGCAGCGTGCGCTGGGGGATCATCATGTCGCAGATGACGTTCACCCAGCGGATGTTGTGTTCCACCATGTTCGCCGGCGCGGCGTAGTAGCCGGTGAATACGTTTATCAGCGCCGTCGGGTCTTGCCACACTTCGTCCAGCACGTAGAAAAAGCCCAGCCCGCCGTTCAGGAACATCAGAAGATAGGCGACCACCACCGCCGCGCGTGAATGCGTCAGCTCCCACGCAAGCAGGATGAAGCCCAGATACACCAGCCCCATCATCAAACTGCCGGGGATGATAAAGGCCGCCTGCAGCCCCGTGCCCAGACAGAGCATGGAGGCCGAGAGCGCGTCCATCAAAAAGGGATAGCCCAGCAATACGTCCTGAATGAGCGTGTACTCCGGCGGATAGGCGCTTCCCTGCAGGCCCGTGGCGATGCCCAGATGCAAACAGAGGTCGCCGTAGGTGGACTGCCCCACGTGCAGCGCCCCGTCCACCTCGCGCAGCGTGTGCGTGTATTGCAGGTAAATGGAGAGGATGAGCAGCGGCGTTATCAGCGCGATGGGCAGCCAGGCGGGCATGTCCCCGCAGAAGGGCCGCTTTTCGCCCTCCAGCCGCGCCGGGCCGGCCTTTTCGCGCAAAAACAGGCGCGAAAGCGCGGCAAGCACCGCCGCCAGCCCCAGCGCCGCGTACTGTGCCGCCGCCGTGAACTTCAGTGCGTAGGCAAACAGCGACGGCAGCCACATCATCATCAAAAGCCCCGCCGTCAGCCCCAGCCACAGGCGCACGATGCCGTCCCGACGCCTGAACAGGCCGTCGACAAGCACATAGCCGCACGCCTCGAATCCCAGCAGCAGCAAGATACCGCCCATGATGCCCTCCATCGCTCAAAATGCGTCCCATCGTATCCTTCCCCGGAAAAGCGCGTCGGGAATGCCAATGGTACTGTTACATTTTAGCATTGAAACATTACGAAAGCATGGAGCATATTATGAAGAAATTTCGATATTTTTCCGAAATTGTGCATAATGATGCAAAATGGTTGCAATTCGACATAAACTGATATAAAATAAAACGTAGTATGCGGGTGCCAGAGGCATTCGCGGAAGGGGTAGACGCACGTGAAAAGAAGGACGTTCCGCGTTCTCGCGCTGGTGGCGCTGCTGCTGATGTTGGGCAGCGCTGTGGCGGAGGGCGTCATCTCCACCACGGTCGTCATGCGCGTGTCGCATCTGACGCAGGACGCGGTGGTGGACGCGGGGGAGGATCTGTCGATGGAAGTCAACATCGACGGCGTATCCCCGGCATCCTATCAGTGGTACTTTGAGGGCGCGCCCATTTCCGGCGCGGACCAGCGCGTCTACAACATCGTCAACGCCGCCGTGGAGGATTCCGGCATTTACCGCATGGACGCCTTCGATGAAAATGGCGATATGCTTTTGAGCATGGAGATCGCCGCCCGCGTCATCGACGATACCGTGCCCAAGTCCGGCGACAGTTCCCTGCCGGTGGGCGCAGCGTTCGCCGTGCTGGCCGCGGCTTCGGTCGCGCTTTTCGTCAAGCTGCGCCGCGCGGCCTGACAGACAGGCATTTTCCGGCGACCCGCGCAGGTCGCCGTTTTTTTGCGCCGCAGGCGCTTCATACCGCAATGGAGGACACGCAAATTGCCCAAGCCCTTTGAATTTGAACTTTTGCACATTTGCAAGCAGACCGGCGCGCGCCGCGGCCGTCTGCACACGCCCCACGGCGTCATCGAAACGCCCGTGTACATGCCCGTGGGCACGCAGGCCACGGTCAAGACCATGACCCCGGACGAACTTAAGGACATCGGCGCGCAGATCATCCTCTCCAACACCTACCATCTCCACCTGCGCCCCGGCGAGGATCTGGTTGCCCGCGCCGGCGGTCTGCACGGCTTCATGCGCTGGGACAGGCCCATCCTCACCGACAGCGGCGGCTTTCAGGTCTTTTCGCTGGCGGACCTTCGCAAGGTGCGCGAGGAGGGCGTGGAGTTCCGCTCCCATCTGGACGGCAGCCGCCACTTCTTCGCCCCGGAGACGTCCATCGCCATTCAGGAAAAGCTCGGCGCGGACATTATCATGCAGTTTGACGAATGCTCGCCCTACCCCTGCGACGAGGCGCGCGCCCGCGATGCCATGAAGCGCACGTTGCGCTGGCTGGAGCGCTGCATGAAGGCCAAAACGCGCGAGGATCAGGCGCTGTTCGGCATCGTGCAGGGGGCGTTTTCGCGCGAACTGCGCATGGAGTGCGCCCGGCAGATGGCGGCGCTCGACCTGCCCGGCCTTGGCATCGGGGGCTTAAGCGTCGGCGAGCCCAAGGAGATCATGTACGACATCCTCGAGGCCATCGACCCCATCCTCCCGCAGAACAAGCCCCGCTACCTGATGGGCGTTGGCTCGCCGGACTGCCTCATCGAGGGCGTGATGCGCGGCGTGGACATGTTCGATTGCGTGCTGGCCACCCGCGTGGCCCGCAACGGCACCGTCTTCACCCACGATGGCCGTCTGGTGGTGAAAAACGCCCGCTACGCCGAGGACTTCGGCCCTCTGGATGCGGATTGCGACTGCTACGCCTGCAAAAACTTCTCCCGCGCCTATATCCGCCATCTGTTCAAGGCGGGGGAGATCCTCGCATTGCGCCTTGCCTCCATCCACAACCTGCGCTTCCTCACCCGCATGATGGAGGAAATGCGCGCCGCCATCGAGCAGGACAGCCTGCGCGACTGGGCGGAGGCATTCTACGCCCGCCATGGCCGCGACAACTGGTAACGCGCCGGGAAACTTTTTACGTGAATGACACACTTAATTGAAGAGAAAAAGTTGTAATCGCCGCGAAATTGGGATATAATGTCTTTCAGGCATTCGATCGACTATATGCAAAGGGGTCTGAATATGTTGAATTGGAACAATCTTCTCACAGCGCTGGCGGAAACGGCCGCCACGGGCACGACCGACGCGGCTGCGCAGACCGGCGGCATGATCAGCACCATCGTCATGCTGGTGGCCATGGTCGCCATCTTCTACTTCCTGCTCATCCGCCCGCAGCGCAAGAAGGACAAGAAGGTCAAGGATATGCTCGCCGCCCTGAAGACGGGCGACCGCGTATGCACCATCGGTGGCATCTACGGCACCATCGTCGCCCTCAAGGACGATACCGTGACGCTGGCCGTCGGCTCCGCCAAGAACCAGATGGTCATGGCGCGCTGGGCCATCCGCAGCGTCGAGGACGCGCCGGTGGAGAACGACGCCGAGCCGCAGGTGTAAAGCGCGACAAACCCGCGAGCGCCTGAATGCCTTCACAAAGCCAAACTTGTGGAGGCATTTTTGCATCATCCGGGCGCGCCCCGGCGCTTTACGGATGCGCGCTTTCGTGCTATAATGGACATGCGCGCGGCTGGGCCGCGCAAAGCGATCTGGAGGATGTCCCTTGGTCGATATCAAAACTCCGCGCCGCACGCCGGGCAGGCTCATCGCGGGCGCGCTGCTGGCCGTGCTTATCGGCCTGACTTCGCAGTACATGCTGGCGCTCTCGCCGCTTCTGTTCCTCGCGCCGGTGCTTACCGCGCTCACCTATGCCTATGCCGGGGCGGCGGCGGCCCTGCTTTCCTGCGCCGTGCAGCTGGGCGTGGCCTACGCCTCCTTTGGCGCGGCGCTGGCTGCGCTGGAATTTATCCTGCTGGTCGCGCCGCTGGCCTTCACGCTGTGGACATTGCGCCCCGGCGGGCCGCCGCTGTTCGAGGCCCTGCGCCGCACATTGCCGGTCTGGCTGCTGTGCGCGGTTTTGACGGTGGGCCTGGCCCGCTATCTGGTGGGCATGGATCTGGCGGACTACCTTGCCGCTCTGGTGCGCCGCGAGCTGGAAGCCCTGCCAGCGGGCATGCTCGATTCCTTCCTTACGCTGTTCTACGGCGGCGACGCGCCCGAGGCGCTCAACCTGCTCACCTATTCGCTCGGCTTCCTTGATCCCGCCGAGCGCGCGCGCAGCGTCGCCTCGCTCACCGAGGCACTGCGCAACACGCTGGCCCTAAGCGTGCCGGGCACGCTGCTCACCTCCGCGGCGCTGACGGGCCTGCTCGCTACGGCGCTGCCCCTGCGCCGTCTGGTGCGCGAAGGGGCGCTGGAAGCGCTGCGCTGGACGCCGCTGAATAAATGGCGCCTGCCCGCCTCCATGGCGGTGGCGGCAACGGTCTTTTACGTATCTTCGCTGCTTTTGTTTCAATTCGCGCCGCTCTCGCAGGCGCAGAGCGTGGCCATGGCCCTGCAAATGCTCGCCGCGCTCGCCTTCCGCGTGCAGGCGGTCGGCTCTCTGGAGCGCCGCTTGCGCTCCATGCGCCCGGGTGCGCGGCGCCTGCTCATCGCCCTGCTGCTGCTCTTGCCGCTGACGGCGAATCTGAGCGTTCTGTACGGCATGCTCTCATCGCTGTTCAGCCCCACAGACGGCGCGGTGACGCGCTATCTGCAAAAGCGGCGCGCGCGCCATGGCGGCGACGACGATACAAACGATGATGTTGACGGAGGCGGCCCATGGGGCGGCTCCGATGACGACGATGGCTCCGACGGCGACGCGGATTGAACGCCCGCCGCGGGAGACCGAGAGGGAGGTCATACATTTATGAAGGTGATCCTGCTTCAGGATGTCAAGGGCTCCGGCAAGAAGGACCAGATCGTGGAAGTTTCCGACGGCTACGCGCGCAACTTCCTCCTGCCGCGCAAGCTGGCCCGCGAGGCCACCAGCGAGGCGCTCAACGCCGTGGAGCGCGCCCGCAGCGCCGAAAAGCACCGCGAGGCCGTGCGCCTTGCCGAGGCCGAGGAAAAGTCCCGCGCCCTCAAGGGCAAGGTCATCCAGATCAAGGCGCGCGGCGGCGAGGGCGGCAAGCTCTACGGCACCGTCACCAACGAGCAGCTGGCGCAGGCGCTCAAGGAGCAGTACGGCGTGGAAGTGGACAAGCGCCGCATCGAGCCGGAGGAGCCGATCAAGTCCGCCGGTCAGGTGCTTTGCACCGTGCGCCTCACCGCCGGCGTAAGCACGCGCATGCTCATCAACGTCACCGTGGAAAGCAAGTAACATGGAATCGCTTGCGCGGGAAGCGCGCGCAATGCCCAACCATCCCGAGTCCGAGCGCTCGGTGCTGGGGGCGATGTTGCGCTCCAACGAGGCGGCGCTGCTGGTCCTCGAATCGCTCACGGAGGATGATTTTTACGACCCCGCCAACCGCGAGGTCTATTCCGCCATGCGCGCGCTCTCCGAAACGGGGCGAGCCCTCGATTTGGTGACGCTGGACGCCGAGCTGTCCAGCCGCGGCAAACTGGAGGCGGTGGGCGGCGCGCAGTACCTCATCGAACTGGTCAACGCCGTGCCCTCCGCCAGCAATGTGCGCGCCTACATCAGGATCGTCGATGAACGCTCGACGCTGCGCAAGCTCATCCGCGCCGCCGAGGAGATCGTCAACATGAGCTACGAGGGCGAGCGGGAGACGCGCGATATACTGGAAAACGCCGAGCGCGCCATCTACGACATCGCCATGCGCAAGGGCGGCGAGCAGCTCAAGCCCATCCAGCCCATCCTTCTCAATACCTTTGAGAAGATCGAGGAACTGGTCAAAAACCATGGCCGCATCGAGGGCGTGCCCACCGGCTATTCGGAACTGGACGACATGCTCACCGGACTGCACGCGGGCGAACTGGTACTCATCGCCGCCCGCCCCTCCATGGGCAAGACCAGCTTTGGCATGAACATCGTTGAAAACGCCGCCATCCGCGCGGGCAAGAAGGCGGCGGTGTTCTCTCTGGAAATGCCCGCCGAACAGCTTGCCATGCGCATGCTCTGCACCGAAGCCAAGGTGGATATGCAGCGCGTGCGCCGCGGGCAAATATCGGATGAAGAGTGGGGCAAGCTCTCCGAGGCGATGATCGCCATCGGTCCCAGCGGCATGTTCGTGGACGCCTCCTCCGGCGTCACCGTGGCCGAGGTGCGCTCCAAGGCGCGGCGCCTGCAACTGGAGCAGGGGCTGGACCTCATCATGATTGACTACATCCAGCTGATGACCGCCTCCGGCCGCTTTGGCAGCCGGCAGGAGGAAGTCTCGGCCATCTCCCGCTCGCTCAAGGGCCTGGCCACGGAACTGGGCGTGCCGGTCATCGCCCTTTCCCAGCTCTCCCGCGCGCCCACGGGCCGCGCCAACCATCGCCCCATGCTCTCCGACATCCGCGAATCCGGCGCCATCGAGCAGGATGCGGACGTGGTGATGTTCATCCATCGTGAGGACTACTACGAGCCGGAAACGGCGGAAAAGAACATCGCCGAGATCATCATCGCCAAGCAGCGCAACGGCGCTCTGGGCACGGTGAAGCTCGGCTGGAAGGGCGAATACACCTGGTTTATGGATCTGTCCCCCCGCGCGCGCGAGGCCGCGGCGCCCGCGCAGGCGTAAAAACGCCCCGCGAAGGCGCGCTTCGCGGGGAAGGGACAGGCGCTCATTCCTCGCGCCCGGCGGCGGCGCAGTCGGCGCACAGGCCCTGTTCGCGCTCCGCGCAATCGTCGCAGAGCATCGCTCCGCACATCGGGCAGCCGCGCAAAGAGCGCGCGTCCGCCGCGCGGTGGCACATGGCGCATTCCATCATCGACACCCAAAACACCCCTTCGCAAAGAGTTCTCCGGCGCGGATGGCCCGGAAGGCGTTCCGGGCGCTTGCAGTGTCAGTTTGCTCCGCGGAGGGGCGTTTTATGCGCCGTCAGCGCTTTACGCAGACGATGAGATTGCCGCATTCGTCGATGGAGAGCAGCACTGTGGCCCGCTCGCAGGGGTCGAAGGGATTGACCACGCACACCGGCGGCGCGGCGGGGATGCCGTGCGGCGCACAGGGCGGGCAGGGCGGCGGGGGCGGCGGACAGCCGCAGGGCCGGGGCGGCTTGCAGCCCTTGGGCGGCCTGCGCCCGCAGGGCCGGTCGGCGAACAGGGGCATACGTACCATCGGGGCGTCCGGCGCGCGCTCGCCCGGGCAAAAGGGCGGTCTGAGATACATGGGAAACATCCTTTCTGGACGCGGGGCGTCGCAAAGTCGCGGGACCGTTGCCGGTCATGGCCATACTATGCCGCCCGCCGCGCGCCGGTCCGCGCCCACAATGGATATACTGTCTTTAAGGAGGGCCATCGTATGAAGCGCAGCGTGCGCGACGAACTGTTCAACATCCTGCTCATCGCCGCGGGGCTTATTTTGGCCACGCTCGGCTATCGCCTCTATCTCATCCCCAACAACGTCGCTCCCGGCGGCTTCACCGGCATCGGCCAGATCGTCAACCACCTCGTCCCCGCGGTGGGCGTAGGTCTTGTCAATCTGCTGCTCAACGTGCCGCTGTTTCTCGTCTCTCTGCGCTCGATGGGGCTGGGCTTCGGGCTGCGCTCGCTTATTTCCTCGGTGGCCCTTTCGCTGATGCTGGACTATCTGCCCGTACCGGCCATGACCGACGATGTGCTGCTCTCCGCCGTCTTCGGCGGCGTGCTGTGCGGCGCGGGCTTCGGGCTGGTGCTGCGCGGCCACGCCACTACCGGCGGCTCGGACATGCTGGCGTCCATCGTGCATCGCCACGTCCCGGCGCTGAAGGTCAGCGTCTGCCTCTTTGCCACGGACGCCACCGTGGTCATCGCCTCGGGCTTTGTCTTCGACGCCTCGGCGGCCATGTACGCCCTCATCAGCGTCTTTGTCATGAACGTGGTCATCGACCAGGTGCTGGAAGGCCCGGGCCTGGCGCGTTCGCACATCATCATCACCAACCATGGCGAAAAGATGGCCGACCGCATCCTCAAGGAGCTGGATCGCGGCGTCACCGCCATCGAGGCCAAGGGCATGTACAGCGGCGAGGGCCGCACCATGCTTTTGTGCGTGGTCAGCCGTCTGGAGGCCGTGCGCCTGCGTTCCATCGTCTATTCCGTGGATCCGCGCGCCTTCGTCATCGTCCAGAACGTCCACGAGGCCCTCGGCGAGGGCTTCAAGGAGCTGCAAAAGTGACCCGTAGTGGGATAAAAACTGGACGTTTTGATGGCAAAGCCGCATGGGCGCGCCGGCTTGTGGTATAATGCAAAAAACAGCCCACGGGAGGGATGACCATGCGAAAAAAACTGCTGGCGGCGCTGCTGGCGCTGGCGCTTCTCTGCGCCCCGGCGCTGGCGGAGGAGGAGCGGATCGCCGAACTGGAGGCGCGCGTCGCCGAACTGGAGGCGGAGAACGCCGAACTGCGGGAACTTCTGTCGCAGGAGGAGAGCGCCCGCCTGCTGGCCGCGCGCTTTGACGGCGGCGTCATCACCGTCAGCGAGGCCAAGGCCGAGTACGATTATCTCGCCTATTACTACGAACAGTTGGGCATGGACCCGGACGACCACGAGGACACCATCAAAAACGAGGTACTCAGCAACCTCACCGAGGACGCCATCCTCATCCAAAAGGCGCGGGAATTGGGCGTCTACGAGCCGAGCGCGGAGGAAGCGGCGCAGATCGACGCGCGCGCGCAGGCCAGCCTCGACGAGATGGTGGACTACTACCTCGCCTATCAGGCAGACCCGAACAAGACCGACGAGGAGAACCGCGCCGCCGTGCTGGAGTTTCTCGCCGGCGAGGGCACCACGCTGGAGAGCATCACCGAGAGCCTGACCTCTCAGGGCTGGCGCGACCGCCTCTTTGCCGCCGTCACCGCCGATGTGCAGATCACCGACGAGGACCTGCGCGCCTACTACGATCAGGCCATCGCCAACGCGGAAATGGCCTACACCGCCGACCCGCAGAGCTACGAGAGCGACCGCCTCGGCGGCGCGGCCGTGTTCTGGAACCCGCAGGGCTACCGCCGCGTCAAGCGCATACTCATTCCCTTCAGCGATGAAAACGCCGCGCGCATGCGCGAACTGACCGCGCAGCTGGAGCTGGGCGGCGACGAGGCGACCATTGCCGCCGCGCTTTCGGAGATGGAGGCCATCTACCGCTCCCTGGACGATACCGTCGCCGAAGTGCAGGGCCGCATCGACGCCGGCGAGGACTTCAACGCCCTCATCGACGCCTACGGGGCCGACCCCTACCTGGTCGAAGGCGGCGTGGGCCGCGAGGACGGCTACTACGTCGGCGTCGGCTCGCAGCTTCTCGACCCGGACTTCGTCTCTGCGGCCATGGCGCTGGCCGCCCCGGGCGACACCTCGGAGCCCATCGAGAGCGCCGAGGGCGTCTACATCCTCCGCTACGAAGGCGACGTTACCCCCGGCCCCATCCCCTTCGAGACCTTCCTTGCCGACGCGGAGATGCGCGCCATCGCCGAGGAAGAACTGCTTTCCGACGATTACAACGCCACCGTCGAAAGCTGGCTGGAAGAGGCGAACATCGTCTTCTACCCCGAAAACTTCTGACCCACGCGCCGCCATATCACAGGGAACGCCCCATACGACCACGCGCGAGGCTCAGCCCCCACACAAGCAAGCCACCGACAGCTCCCTGTCGGCGGCCAAAACATAAGCAATACGAGAGGCAAAAGCAGCGGAACCAGCAACAGCAAATAAAGGATACAACCAGAAGAAAAAACGCAAGACGCTCTACGACGCGCAATTACACCCCGCAGCGAGAAGGTACGCAGCCCTGACGCCGCATATCTTCACAAATTTCAACTCCCGCCCTCGTATGAGGGCGAACCATAAAGCAAAAGGCGCTTAGGTCCGCTCTCGAAAAAGTGACCTGAGCGCCTGACCCTGAAAGCGGGAGACAGTGGTTTCCTGCCTTCCCCCCACTCTTACATCATACCGAAATGCGGCGCGAAAATCAAGCGCACAACGAAAAAGCAGCCTCCACGAAGCTGTACGGGCGTCAAACTTAGGCAACACGGAGGCGAGCGAGAACAGTCAGGGGAAGGGCAGAGATTTGCAAAGCGAATACTACCCGACCTTGACTGTGGTAAGGAAAACATAATGGACTTTGGTCGTCCGGCGCAATGAGCCGGATGGCCTTGTCTGCTGCATGATTCCCCGATACAGGTCATAATGTGGTCGTTGAATCGACGCTGATACACAGCCAGCCGCTTGCGGCTATCTTCCAAACAGTACATCCGCATGCACTTGCAGAACCGCAGTTCGTGGCGGGCAGGGCACCCCGCGTTCAACCGTCCGCGCTTTGCGGATGTGAAGCGCTTTCTTCCTGCAAACGCCACACTCCGCCCACGTCCTCATAGCCAAAACGGCGCATGAAAGGTCGGGCGAGGGCGCGCGTGCCCCTGCCCTCGGTCGGCTCCACGCCCTCGTCGATGAGCCGCGCGCGGATGCGCGCGATCAGCGCCGTTTCGACCTCGCTCCAGCGACCAATGGCTTCCCCGGCCCAGGGGTCGTGCGCTCCCAGCGACCACAACAGGTCTGCGACATGGTCGCTGACAAGCGCGTACGCCTCCGCCAGCGCATCATCCGCCACGCCCGCTTCCAGCCAGCGCAGGGCGTCGTCGGGAGAAAAGCCCTCCAATGGAGGGTCCGCAAGAAGGAACATAGCGTTCATTATGGCAAAATCAGCCGTTTTCGCGCCGGCTATGCGCCTGAGCTGCTCCCATCATAGCCCCTTTCTCCCCGCCCGTCAAGTTTTTTCCCGCATCCGGCAGGAAAGCGGGTGGGGGAGGGGGAATATGGCAAAAAACGCCCATGGAGGGAAGCGCATGTTTCAGGATAAGGTAGCCGTCGTCACCGGCGGCGCGCAGGGCATCGGCAGGTGCATCGCCGGGGAGTTCCGCAAAAACGGCGTGCGCGTCTGCGTCATCGACAAACAGCCCGGCGCGGGCTTTACCGGCGATGTTGCCGACGAGACCACGCTGCGCCGCTTCGCCGAAACGGTGATCGCCGAATGCGGCCATGTGGACTTTCTCATCAACAACGCCCTGCCGCCCATGCGCGGCATCGACGAATGCACCTGGGAGGAGTTCAACTACGCTCTGCGCGTGGGCGTCAGCGCCCCGTTCTACCTGACGAAGCTGTTTCTGCCCCACTTCGCGCCCGGCGCGGCCATCGTCAACATCTCCTCCTCGCGCGACCGCATGAGCCAGCCGCAGACGGAGAGCTACACCGCCGCCAAGGGCGGCATCGCCGCGCTCACGCACGCGCTGGCCGTGAGTCTGGCGGGCAAGGTGCGCGTCAACTCCATCTCGCCCGGCTGGATCGACACCTCCTTCCGCCGCTACACGGGGCCGGACGCCCTCCAGCAGCCCGCCGGCCGCGTCGGCGACCCGCTCGACATCGCCAACATGGCGCTCTACCTCTGCTCGGACAAGGCCGGCTTCATCACCGGCGAGAATATCTGCATCGACGGCGGCATGACCCGGCAGATGATCTACCATGGCGACTGGGGCTGGTCGCTGGAGGACGCTCCGCGTGGCTGACAGGCTTGGTTCGCGCTCGATGCGCGCCATTTCCTGCCCGGGCGGCGAAGTGCGCTACGAATTGGAGCGCAAGCGCGTGCGCAACATCAACCTGCGCGTCCGCCGCGATGGCAGCGTCTACGCCTCCGCCGCGCCCGGCGTGCCCGCCGCGTCGGTGGACGATTTCGTGCGCAAAAAAGAGGCGTTCATCCGCGCCGCGCAGCGGGAATTTGCCCGCCGGGAAAGCGCCCCGCCGCCCCGCCTCTTCCAAAGCGGCGAGCGCTTCTGCTTTCTTGGGCAAACGCTGCTTCTGCGCGTGGAGGAAGCCCCGCGTTCCGGCGCCGTCGTGGAGGGCGGGGAACTGCTGCTGCGCGTGCGCGGCGCGGACGACGCCAAGGCCCGCGCGCGCGCCCTCAGGCGCTTCGTGGACGAGCGGGCGCAGGCGGTCTTTTCCGAAACCCTGCGCCGCGTCCGTCCCCGCTTCGCGCCCCTGGGCGTGCCCATGCCCGCGCTGCGCGCCCGCTTTATGAGATCGCGCTGGGGCACGTGCCTTGTGCGCCAGGGCGTCATCATCCTCAACAAAAAGCTCGTACAGGTGCCGCCCGCCTGCATCGAATACGTGGTGGCCCACGAGTGCTGCCACTTCCTCTGTCCAAACCATTCGCCGCGCTTCTACGCGCTGCTGACGCAGGTCATGCCGGACTGGAAGGCGCGCAAGGCGCTGCTCGCGCAAAGCCCCACCGACGATCTCTGACCCCGATCCCCAAAACGCAAAGAGCCTCCCGCCGCGTCCATGCGGTGGGAGGCTTGCCGTTTTTGCGCTCAGTCCAGCTCGAGCGCGCCGGTGTAGAGCTGATAGTAGGTGCCCTTGAGCTTGAGCAGGTCGTCGTGCGTGCCGCGCTCGATGATGCGGCCGTGGTCCAGCACCATGATGGCGTTGGAGTTGCGCACGGTGGAAAGCCGGTGGGCGATGACGAACACGGTGCGGCCCTGCATCAGGGCGTCCATGCCGCGCTGCACGATGGCCTCGGTGCGCGTGTCGATGGAACTTGTCGCCTCGTCGAGGATCATCACCGGCGGGTCGGCCACGGCGGCGCGGGCGATGGCAAGCAGCTGCCGCTGGCCCTGACTGAGGTTGGCGCCGTTGCCCTGCAACCTGGTGTCGTAGCCCTCGGGCAGGCGGCGGATGAAGTCGTCCGCACCGGCAAGTTTGGCGGCGGCGACGCACTCCTCGTCCGTGGCGTCCAGCTTGCCGTAGCGGATGTTCTCCATCACCGTGCCGGTGAAGAGGTTGGTGTCCTGCAAGACGATACCCAGCGAGTGGCGCAGATCGGCCTTCTTGATCTTGTTGATGTTGATGCCGTCGTAGCGGATCTTGCCGTCGTTGATGTCGTAGAAGCGGTTGATGAGGTTGGTGATGGTGGTCTTGCCCGCGCCGGTGGAGCCGACGAAGGCCAGCTTCTGGCCGGGCTTGGCGTAGAGGGAGATGTTGTGCAACACCGTCTTTTCCGGCGTGTAGCCGAAGTTGACGTCGAAGAAGCGCACGTCGCCCATCAGGCGGGTGTAGGTGAGCGTGCCGTCGTGGTGGGGATGCTTCCACGCCCACATGCCGGTGCGCTCGCTGCACTCCTCAATGGTGCCGTCTTCCTTCTCGCGGGCGTTGACCAGCGTCACATAGCCCTCGTCCGTCTCCGGCTGTTCGTCCAGCAGGGCGAAGAGGCGGTGCGCGCCCGCCAGACCCATGATGACCATGTTCACCTGGTTGGACACCTGGCCGATGGCGCCGGCGAACTGTTTGGTCATGTTGAGGAAGGGCACGACGATGCTGATGCCAAAGGCCATGCCGGAGATGCTGATGTTGGGGATGTCCGTCAGCATCAGCGCGCCGCCGACCAGCGCCACGATGACGTACATGACGTTGCCGATGTTGCCCAGCAGCGGCATCAGCACGTTGGCGAAGCGGTTGCCGTTGCGGGCGTTGTAGAAGATCTCGCCGTTGACCTTGTCAAAGCCCTCCTTGGCCCCGTCCTCATGGCAGAAGACCTTGACCACCTTCTGGCCGGTCATCATCTCTTCCATGAAGGCCTCGGCCTTGGCCAGCGTCACCTGCTGGCGCAAAAAGTACTTGGAGGAATGGCTGGTGATGTAGCGCGCCGCGAAGGTCATGCACACCACGCCTGCCACCACGATCAGGCCGAGGATGACGCTGTAATACATCATGATGCAGAAGATGGTCAGAAGCGTCACGCCGGAGATGAGCATCTGCGGCAGGCTCTGGCTGATCATCTGGCGCAGGGTGTCGACATCGTTGGTGTAATAGCTCATGATGTCGCCGCGGCCGTTGGTGTCGAAGTAGCGGATGGGCAGATCCTGCATGTGGTCGAACATCTTTTCACGCATCTTCTTCAGGGAACCCTGCGTGATGATGGCCATCATCTGCGTATAGAGGAAGCCGGCGATGAGGCTGACCACGTACATGGTCACCAGAATGGCGACAAAGCCAAAGATCTTGCCGGAAACGGAGGCCCAGTCGCCGCTCTTGTAGGTATCGTCGACGATGGCGATGATGTTCTGCATGAAAATGGCCGGCGTGGCGCTGACGATGGCGTTGATGAGTATACACACCAGCGTCACCGGCAGAAGCACGGGATAGAACTCAAACAGCGTGCGCAACAGGCGGCGCAGAACGCCCTTGGGCGCGCGCTGGCCGCGGGCCGTGGTCTTGCGCGGCTGGGAAGCGGCCTTTTCCTTATTCTGCATCCTGATCACCTGCCTTGTTCTGGGTCGTATAGACTTCGCGGTAAATATCGCTGCTCTTGAGCAGTTCCTCGTGCGTGCCAATGGCGCTGATGCGGCCGCCGTCCATGACCACGATGCGGTCGGCATCCTGCACGGAGGCGACGCGCTGGGCGATGATGATCTTGGTCGTCTCGGGGATGAACTCGCGGAAACCCTCGCGGATGAGCGCGTCCGTGCGCGTGTCCACGGCGCTGGTGGAGTCGTCGAGGATGAGGATCTTCGGCTTTTTGAGTAGCGCGCGGGCGATGCACAGGCGCTGCTTCTGTCCGCCGGAGACGTTGGCGCCGCCCTGCTCGATCCAGGTGTCGTACTTGTCCGGGAACTGCTGGATGAACTCATCCGCCTGCGCCAGCTTGCAGGCCTCGAGCATCTCTTCATCGGTGGCGTTGGGGTTGCCCCAGCGCAGGTTGTCCTTGATCGTGCCGGAGAAGAGGACGTTCTTTTGCAGCACCATGGCCACGCTGTTGCGCAGCGCCTCCAGATCGTACTTGCGCACGTCCACGCCGCCGACCTTGACGTCGCCCTCGGTCACGTCGTACAGGCGGGGGATGAGCTGCACCAGCGTCGATTTGGACGAGCCCGTGCCGCCGAGGATGCCGATGACCTCGCCGGAGCGTATGTGCAGATCCACGTCCGAAAGCGCCATGCGCTCGGCCTTTTTGGAGTACTTGAAACTCACGTCGTCAAAGTCGATGGAGCCGTCCCTGACCTCGGTGATGGCGTTTTCAGGGCTGACGAGGTTGCTCTTTTCGTTGAGTACCTCGACGATGCGCTCCATGGATTCCAGCGACATGGTGATCATCACGAACACCATCGAGAGCATCATCAGGCTCATGAGGATCTGGAAACTGTAGGTAACGATGCCGGACATCTGGCCCACGGCCACTTCCAGACCGCGGCTGCTGATGACCGCGTAGGAGCCGAAGGTCAGAACGAACACCATGCCGGCGTAGACGCAGAACTGCATCATCGGGTTGTTGAAAGCCATGATGCGCTCGGCGCGGGTGAAGTCCTTGCACACGTCCTCCGCGGCGGCGGCGAACTTCTGCTTTTCATAGTCCTCGCGCACGTAGCTCTTGACCACGCGCATGGCCTGCACGTTTTCCTGCACCGAATCGTTGAGCGCGTCGTACTTGCGGAACACGCGGCGGAAGATGGGCATGGCCTTGCGGATGACCATGATGAGGCCAAAGGTCAGAAGCGGGATGGTCACCAGGAAGATCAGCGCCAGCCGTCCGCCCATGACAAAGCCCATGATGAAGGAGAAGATCAGCATCAAAGGCCCGCGGATGGCCACGCGGATGATCATCATGAACGACATCTGCACGTTGAAGATGTCCGTGGTCATGCGCGTCACCAGGCTGGAGACGGAGAACTTGTCGATGTTCTCAAAGGAATAATCCTGTATGCGGTAGAACATGTCCTGCCGCAGGTTGCGGGCAAAGCCCGTGGAGGCCGTGGCGCAGGTGTTGCCGGCGGCCACGCCGAACACCAGCGACAATATGGCCATGACGATCAATTGCACGCCATAGCGGATGATGACGTCCATGCCGCATCCCGCCTGCATCTCGTTGACCAGTTTGGCGATGGTGAAGGGGATGATACATTCGAGAATGACCTCCACCGTGACCAGCAGCGGCGTGATGATCGCCGGCTTCTTGAACTCGCGGATGCTGCGAGCAAGGGTCCTAACCATGTGAGACTTTCCTCCTTCGATCGTGTCCTTTGGGCGCACATGCGCCCTCAGAGCGCTGATAAAGCCCACAACCGCAAAAATCGCTCTGATAAAACAGAAATCAGAGGCGATTTTTGCTTCCTGCGTCAGCCAACGTGCATCCTGCGGTCACTTACGTCTATGTAAGCTCCCTTGGATGCAAGTTGTCTTCCTTGGCTTGCAGGCTTTCTCATCGCTCTGCCAGTCTGTTGACTTTGTCAACATCCTGGGGGCGCACATGCGCCGTGCCCGTCAAGGGAACGGGCGTTCACTCGTCCAGATTGGCCGCCATTTGCGCGGCAACCTCTTTGAAGGCGTCGAGCTGCGAGGGCGTCAGCCCCTGCGTCAGGCTCTCGTTCACCCGCCGCAGGCATTCCCGCACCCGCTCGTCCATTTCGATGGCCTTCTGTGTGGGGATGAGGCACTTCAGCCGCCCGTCGCCTTCCACGCTGTCGCGGCGGATCAGACCGTCGCGCTCCATCTGCTGGAGCATGCCCGTCACCGTGGAGCGGCTGACGCCAAACACACCCTCCACGTCGCGCTGATACACCGGCCCTTCCTCGCTCTTGACCAGTATGTAGTGCAGCGCGTGGCTCTGGATGCCCGTCAGTCCCAGCGTCTGCACCTCCGCGTTGACGCGCTTGCGCAGCTTGTGGAACAGCAGGCTGATCCAGCCGCCAAAGTCCTTTTCCACGCCGTTTCCTCCCTTCCGTGCCCATGGGGGATATTGTTCGGAAGCAAACAATATTCTAGCGCGCGTCTGTGGCGTTGTCATGCAATTTTCTGCCGATTTTTTGTGAAACTACGGTGAAATCCTGAATGTGCCGTGGCGCGCTGCCGGGAGAGGTAAACTGTATTTTACGCATCAAAAATACAGCGCGCCCCTTGCACCGGCGCACCCCGTGTGTTATAATAGGTAAGTATCATAAAAAAGCTATCTATGCCCCGCGCGCACGCTCCTTTGCACCGGCATATGCGCAAGGCGGAGGCGCCTCGCGCGGGCGAAGGGACATGGCGTAAGGCTCTCCCCGGAAATGTTAAAATTTTGCGGGGGGGGGTACATTTTATGCAAAATTATCAGGAACTGATGCGCGACATCGAGGCCCGCATGCAAACGCTTGGCCCCCGGGATGTCTGCGCGCTTTTTTTGCTCAGCGTCGAAAGCCGCGAAGCGGGCAGGGCGCTGGACATGACGGAAAGCGCCGAGCGCGCCGCCAGCCTGCTTTCCCGCTTTTTCCGCATCACGGACATCGTCGGCTATCTGGGCGAGAACCGCTTCGCCGCCTTCCTCACCGGCAACCTCACCGGCAGCGTCGTCTGGGAAAAGGCGGCCACATTGAGCGAAGCCCTGTGGTTTGCCAACGAGCAGACCCCGGCGGAGTCTATCGAGAGCTATGTGGGCGTCTACGTCTTCCGCGCTTACGACGATGTGTTCAAGGCCATCTTCCGCAAGGCGGATTACGCTCTGGAGATGGCGCACAAGGATGCCAACCGCCGCTTCTACATTTACACCATGCCGGGCACGGAGCCGACCTTCTTCCGCGCTGCCTCGGGATCGTTCTCCCCGCAAATGCTGCGCAGCTATATCGACGAGGGCGTGCGCGAAAAGTACGACATCGACACCACCGCCGCCCGCCGCATCACCGACCTTGAGCAGGAACTGCAGGAATCGCAGGAAGACCTGCGCAAGACCATCGGCGAATTGGAGACCGTCAACGAGGAATTGCAGGCCGCCAACGAGGAACTGCTCACCGCCAATGAAGAACTGCAAAGCTCCAACGAGGAATTGCAGTCCGTCAACGAGGAACTCTACACCGTCAACACCGAGTACCAGCAGAAGGTCGATGAGTTGACGATGATGACCAACGACCTGTCCAACTTCCTCTCCTCCACGATGATCGGCATCCTCTTCGTGGATGGCAACCTCAACATCCGCAAGTTCACCGAGTACATCGGCCGCGAGTTCCAGCTTATGGAGCAGGATGTTGGCCGCTCCATCCAGATCTTCGCCCACTCCTTCCCCTATGAGAAGATCGTCGAGGACGCCCAGACCGTCCTCAAGACCCTCGCCCCCATCGACCGCGAGGTCGTGGCCACCAACGGCCAGTATTACACCCTGAGGATCGCGCCCTACCGCACCACGGAAAACAGCATCAAGGGTCTGGTCATCACCATCATCGACAGCCTCGAGACCGATCGCGCCAAAAAACAATAGCCACCGGCGCATGCCAGGGCCGCTCCCACGCGCGTGGGGGCGGCCGTTTGTCTTTTCCGGGCAAAATGTATGGCGCAAAATAAAGCATTCTGCCGAATTTTCCAAAAATGTGCAAAATGCGCTTGAACTCCCACATCGTAAAAGATATAATAAGAACTGGATAGTTCAACTCTCCACTTTTTGCATCTTCCCTTCCTTTCCCGTCGTATATCGCCGCTTGCCCCATCCCGACGCCCTTCCGCCGCACGCCCTGCAAAAAGGAGGTATGCGCAATGGCCCTCTCCCCTCAGGAAAAACAGAGACTGAAAGACATCGCCCGCGAGCTGCGCCTGACGGTCATCGACGTCATGGCATGGTCCGGCGGCGCGCACGTGGGCGGCTCTTTGAGCATCATCGACATCCTCACCATCCTCTACTTCAAGTATCTGGACGTCAACCCCGCCGACCCCCAGTGGGACGAGCGCGACCGCTTCATACTCTCCAAGGGCCACGCGGCGGCGGGACTCATCCCCGTTTTGGCCAAGCGCGGCTTCTTCCCGGAGGAGACGCTCAAGACCTTCAACCACTTCGGCTCGCCCTTTGCCATGCACCCGGATTCCAACAAGGTCATCGGCTGCGACGCCTCGGCGGGCAGCCTCGGCCACGGCCTTTCCATGGCGGTGGGCATGGCCCTGGGCGCGCGCCAGCGCAAGATGCCGTGGAAAACCGTCTGCCTGATGGGCGACGGCGAGTGCTGCGAGGGCAGCATTTGGGAGGCGGCCATGTCCGCGCCGCACTTCAAACTGGGCAACCTCATCGGCATCGTCGACCGCAACCGCTTCATGATCGACGGCGAGACCGAGGACGTCATGCCGCTGGAGCCGTTCGCGGACAAGTGGCGCGCCTTTGGCTGGGAGGTCGTCGAAGTGGACGGCCACGATTTTGACCAGCTCGACGAGGCGCTTGCCAAGGCATGGGCGGCCACGGACGTGCCCGTACTCATCCTCGCCAACACCATCAAGGGCAAGGGCGTGGACTTCATGGAAAACAACGTCGTCTACCACTACGCGTCCGCCGATTCGGAGTTGTGCGCCCGCGCCAAGGCTTCGATCCTGAAGGAGGGATAATATGGCAGTCGTGACCGGAACCAACTGGAACGCCTACGATGCGGCGACCATGACCTCCCGCGAGATCTACGGCCGCACGCTGGCCGAACTGGGCAAGCACAACGAAAAGATCGTCGGCCTCACCGCCGACCTTGCCAAGACCACGGCCATCGTCCACTTCGCCAAGGCCTTCCCGGACCGCTTTTACAACGTGGGCATCGCCGAGCAGAACATGTTCGGTATCGCCGCGGGCCTTGCCAAGGCGGGGCTGATCCCCTTTGCCTCCACCATGGCCATCTTCGCCTGCATGCGCGCCGGCGAACAGATACGCACGGACATCGCCTACCAGAACCTACCGGTAAAGATCATCGCCACCCACGCCGGCATCTCCTTCGGCCACGCCGGCACCACCCACCACTGCACCGAGGACTTCGCCATCATGCGCGCCATCCCCAACATGACGGTCATCTGCCCGGCGGACGGCATCGAGACCTCCAAGGCGGTGCAGGCTTGCGTGGACACGCCCGGCCCGGTCTACATCCGCATCGGCCGCGGGTTCGAGCCGCCCTGCTACGAGAGCGACAACTACACCTACGAGATCGGCAAGGCCATCACCATGCGCGAGGGCACGGACCTGACCATCATCTGCTGCGGCATCGCCGTGCTGCAGGCGATGAACGCCGCCCGCGTGCTTGCCGAGACGGACGGCCTCTCCGTGCGCGTGGTCAACATGCACACCATCAAGCCCATCGACCGCGAGGCCATTCTGAAGGCCGTCACCGACACGCGGCGCATACTCACCATCGAGGAACACAACGTCATTGGCGGCCTGGGCGACGCGGTGGGCAGCGTCATCGCCGAGTCCGGCAAGGGCTGCGTGTTCAAAAAGCACGGCCTGCAGGACACCTTCGCCGCCATCGGCTACGCCGAGGACCTCTACGCCTACTACGGCCTCGACGCCAACGGCGTGGTGGACAAGGTGCGCGAGATGATGGGCATGGAATTTGAACCCGACGAGGACTGGAACGACGAATAGGAGGTGAGCGCATGTCCGCATCCGCGCAGGAGCGCATGGCGGCAAGGCTGTTTCTGGAAGCGGTCTTTCCCACCATGCAGGTGCTTCTGGACGACGATCCCAAGCTGCGCAAGTCGTTTGCAAACTTCCACGCCACCGTGCAGTTCGGCGCGCGCGACGATGGCGACCTGCTCTGCTGCCACCTCGTGTTCGACGGCCCGCATGTGAACGTCATTCAGGGTCCGGCGGAAAAGCCCGACCTTGCGCTGACGTTTTCCTCCATCGAAAAGATGAACGCCCTGCTGCGCGGCGGCCTCGCCCTGCCCGGCATCCGGGGCAACCTCCTGCTGCTTCCCAGGATACTCTCCCTCCTGATGGGCCTTATGATCATGTCGCCCAAAAACGTGCCCAAAACGCCGGAAAAGCAGGCGCTGAAAGTCAAGTGCAGCCTCTACATGATCACCCGGGCGCTTTCCAAGTACAACAAACTGGGCGACCCGGACATGCAGGAGTTCTGCCGCCGCCAGCCGGACCGCATCTACCAGTTCACCGTCGCCGACCACGGCGACCCCAACGCCATCGCCTGCTATCTGCGCGTCAAGGCCGGCAACTCCAAGTCCGGCCACGGCGTCTACGAGCGCCGCACGCCGTTCGTCCACTTCTGCTTCAAGAGCGTCGAAGGGGCGATGAAGGTGCTGCAAAAGCAGGTGGAGTTCGTCAAGGCCGTGGAACTGGGCTATGTGGAGACCATCGGCAGCCCCGAATACGCCTGCTACCTCAACGACTACATGGCCATCCTGCAGGGAATGTTGACATAAACGGACTGGACAGGAGCGCGTAAAACCGCTAAAATGGGAGGAGGGACCGACAACCGCACTGAAGGAGGAAACGGAGCGTGAAAACCGTTTACTTTGACAAGGACATACCGCGCATGCTGCTGACCAAGGCCGCGGCCAAGGTCTGCAAGCCCCTGCTCTACACCGGCATCAACGCCGTCAAATACAGGACCCTGCCGGACCCGCCCCTGCCCGCAGGCGACTGGGTGCGCGTGCGCAACGTGGCCTGCGGCCTCTGCGGCACGGACGTGAGCTTTTTCAAGGCCACCACCGGCACCAACTCCGCCCTCGAGCCCATCCCCGGCTCCAAGCGCACCTTTCTGGGCCACGAAAACGTCGGCGTCGTCACCGAGGTCGGCAAGGACGTGACCGACTTCAAGGTGGGCGACCGCGTCACCATCCGCGCCTACATGGCCGGCTGCGACACCAAGGGCATCCACGAGCGCTGCCATTACTGCGAGGAGGGCGACTACAACTTCTGTCTCAACTACGGCGCGCCCTCGCCCTACGGCGAAGTGACCACCGGCGCGGGCTGGAGCGACAGCTTCATCTACCCCGCCCGCGGCCTTGCCCACATCTACGATGAACTGACCGACGAACAGGCCGTGATGGTCGAGCCCACCTGCGTCTCCATCCACTCGGTGCTGTGCGCTCCCCCGCAAAAGGGCGAAAAGGTGCTGGTGATGGGCTGCGGCGCCATCGGTCTGGGCGTGGTGCAGGCCATCAAGATCGTCCAGCCGGACTGCGAAGTCTGGGTGCTGGAGCGCGTCCCCTCGCGGCAGGAGTTCGCCAAAAAGCTGGGCGCGGACCACGTGCTTTCCGGCGAGATCTACGAAGCCACCTCCAAGGCCACCGGCGGCAGCCCCGTCTACACCGGCATGGGCGGCAACCGCTACTTCTTCGGCGGCTTCGACCGCGTCTACGATTGCGTGGGCGGCGACTGGTCCAACCACACCGCCGTGCGCCTCCTGCGCGCCCGCGGCACGCTGGTGAAGATCGGCCACCACATGCGCGCCGTCACCTTCGATGAAACGCCGGTCTGGTGGCAGGAACTGACCCTCGTGGGCGTGGACGCCCACGGCATGGAGACCTGGCAGGGCCGCCGCCTCTACACCTTCGATCTGGCCCAGGAATGGATCCGCGACGGCATCTACAAGGTCGAAGGCTTCGTCACCCACCATTTCAAGCTCGACCAGTACAAGGACGCCTTCCGCCTCGCCCTGCAAAACTCGCCCGAGGTCATCAAGATCGTCCTCGATTGCCAATGATGAAGCAAGGCGAACTTCTCCGCATCGGCGAACTGGCGAAGGAAGCGGGCGTGAGCCTGACCACCGTCAAGTTTTACGCCAAGGAGGGCCTGATCCGCCCGGCGCGCAAGACCGGGCGGAACATGGCCTATTACGACCGCGCCTGCGTAAACACCATTGCCACGATCCGCAGGCTGCAGCGCGAGCGCTACTATCCGCTCTCCGTCATCAAGCGGCTGATGGAGTCCGCGCCCGTGGAACAGGTGGAGCTGGAACTGCTCGACGCCATCCACAAATCCGACGCGCCCGACCCAGGCGAGCGCGTGCCGCTCAACGAGGCCGCGCGCCGCAGCGGGCTGACCGCCCGGCAAATTTCGCAGCTCACGGACAGCGGCGCCCTCGTCCCCGTGCGCGAGGGCCGCAAAAAGCTCTTCACCGCCGACGATCTCGGCGTGATGGCGCTGGCAAAGCGCCGTCTGGACGCGGGCATCCCCATCGAGCAGACCGTGCGCTCCTTTTCCATCTACGAAAAGGCCCTGCGCGAGGCCGTGTCCGCCGAGGTGGACGATTTTGCCGCCGGGGCGCTGATGTCCAGGGACGTCACCGCCGGAGCCGGCGCGCGCATGATCCGCGTTTCCGATGAGACGCTGGACACATTCATCGCCCTGCGCCGCAAGGCGCTCAACCGCGAATACGGCTCGCGCCGTCTGGAGGACATGGCCAGTTTCGAGCAGGCCCTCTCCCGCGCCCTGCTGGCCATGGAAAAGGCGCTGCACGCCGCCGGCGAGGAGCAGACCATGGAACACCTCATCGCCGCCCATACCGGCGCGCCCGACGCGGCGCTTGCCGAGGCCGCCGCCCACTTCTGGGGCTTTGCCAACGCCGGCGGCGACGTCGCCCGCGCCCTTTCCGAGGCCGTGCGCGCCCGGGACTACTTCGCATCCCTCGAACCATCCGGCGCGTGCGCGGACGCCGTCGCCTGCTTAAAAGCCGCGTGGCTCTTGCTGGCCCCGCCGGTGCTGAACTGCGCTTCGGCGGGCCGCGCCGCGCTTTCCGCCCTTCCGAACGCGCCCGCCGAAGCCCTGCGTGCCTGCGCCGCCGAGGCGGGGGAATGACCGACCCGACACGGGAGGTGTGCGTATGGATTTTTCCGCCTTGGTCGCCCGCCAGCGCGCCTACTTTGAAAGCGGGGCCACGCGCGGCGCGGACTTTCGCCTGTCGGCGCTGAAGTCGCTGCGCGAAGCGCTGGTCAAAAACGAGGCGCTCATCTTTGAAGCCCTCAGGGCCGACCTCAACAAAGCGCCCATGGAGAGCTACATGTGCGAAAACGGCCTCGTGCTGGAGGAGATACGCTTTCACATAAAGTACCTGCGCCGCTGGATGAAGGAGCGCCGCGTGCCCACGCCGCTGGCGCAGTTTCACGCCCACAGTTTCGTCTCCCCGGAGCCGTATGGCGTGGCGCTCATCCTCTCGCCGTGGAACTATCCCATCCAGCTCTGTCTTTCGCCGCTGGTGGGGGCCATTTCCGCGGGCAACTGCGCCGTGGTCAAGCCCTCGGCCTACGCGCCCGCCACCTCCGCCGCCATCGCCAAAGTGCTGGGGGAGGCGTTCCCGCCGGAATACATCGCCGTGGTCGAAGGCGGCCGCGCCCAGAACAGCGCCCTGCTGGAACAGAAGTTCGATTACATCTTCTTCACCGGCTCCGTCGCCGTCGGCAAGGTGGTGATGGAGGCCGCCGCCAAACACCTCACCCCCGTGACGCTGGAACTGGGCGGCAAAAGCCCGGTCATCGTCGACGCAACGGCGAATATCCAACTCGCCGCCCGCCGCATTGCCTTTGGCAAGGTATTGAATGCCGGTCAGACCTGCGTGGAGCCGGACTATCTCCTCATCCACAAGTCCGTCCAGCAGCCCTTTGTCGAGGCATTCCGCGCCGCCCTCAAGGAGTTTTTCCCCACCGGCGACTATGCGAACATGCCCACCATCATCTCCGAAAAGCACTACCGCCGCCTCCTCGGCCTGCTGGAGAATCAGACCATCGCCCTCGGCGGCGGCCATGACGACGCGCGCCGCTTCATCGAGCCGACGCTGCTTGCCGACGTCTCCCCGGATTCCCCCATCATGCAGGAGGAAATTTTCGGCCCCATTTTGCCGATGCTGCCGTATGAAACGCTCGACGAGGTCATTTCCTTCGTGCGCGCCCGCCCCCGCCCGCTGGCTTTTTACATCTTCACGGCCGATCGGGAAACGGAGCGAAAACTGCTGGACAGTTGCTCCTTCGGCGGCGGCTGCATCAACGATACCATCATCCACCTCGCCACCTCGCACATGCCCTTCGGCGGCGTGGGCGATTCCGGCATGGGCAGTTACCACGGCAAAAAGAGCTTCGATACCTTTACTCACGAGCGCAGCATCGTGAAAAAGTCCACCTGGCTGGACCTGCCCATGCGCTACCACCCCTACGGCGAGGGCAAGTTGAAGCTCATCCGCAAGTTCATGAAGTAAGTTCCACCCCCTTTCCCCGCGCCGCGCCCCGTGCGCGGCAATTTTTTTCGCGTTTCCAGCATTTGGGGCTTGACAGAACTGTATCTACTGTATATACTGTATATGAACAGAAGTTACGGAGGCATGCCATGGAACTGTTCATCGACAACAAGAGCGGAGCGCCCATCTACGAGCAGATCTGCGAGCAGGTGCGCGCGCAGATCGTCTCCGGCGCCCCGAAGGAGGACGAGCCCCTGCCGTCCATCCGCGCGCTGGCGAAGGACCTGCGCATCAGCGTCATCACCACCAAGCGCGCCTACGACGAGCTTTTGCAGGCCGGCTATGTCTACGCCGTGGCTGGCAAGGGCTACTTCGTGGCCCCGCGCAACGTGGAACTGCTGCGCGAAGAGAACCTGCGCCGCATCGAGGCGCATTTGACCGAGGTCGCCAAGCTGGCGGCCAGCTGTGACTTGACGCGGGAGGACGTTTTCAACATCTACGACGTCCTCTCCGGGGAGGAGACCGTATGAACGCTGTGGAACTCACAGACCTTATCAAACACTATGGGGATTTCACCCTCGACCGCGTATCCCTGACCCTGCCCGAGGGCTGCGTGATGGGGTTGGTGGGGGAGAACGGCGCGGGCAAAACCACCGTGATCAAACTCCTGCTGGGCATGCTCAGGAAGGACGGCGGCACAGTGCGCGTGCTTGGCCGCGATATGGATACAGACGGCCGCGCTGTGAAGGAAGAACTGGGCGTGGTGCTGGACGAGGCTGGCTTTCCCGAGTGCGTCACCGCGCGGCAGGCGGGCAGGATCATGGCCGCCGCCTATCAGAACTGGGACGCGCGCGCCTACGATGAGAACCTCAAAAAGCTCTCGCTGCCGGAGAACAAGCCCTTCAAGGACTTTTCCCGCGGCATGAAGATGAAGCTCTCGCTGGCGGTGGCGCTCTCCCACAACGCCCGACTGCTCGTCCTCGACGAGGCTCTCAACGGCATCGACCCCGTGGCGCGCGATGAAATTCTCGACATCTTCATGGACTACACCCGCGACGAGGGCCACTCCATCCTCCTTTCCTCGCACATCGTCAGCGATCTGGAGAAGGTCTGCGATTACATCGCCTTCCTCCACCGGGGCAAACTGATGCTCTGCGATGAAAAGGACGCGCTGCTGGAGAAATACGGCCTCATCCACGTCAGCCGCGAACAGCTTGCCGAACTGGACGGCGCCGCCGTCAAGGGCAGCAAGTCCTCGCCCTACGGCGTGGAGGCCGTGGTGGAGAGAAGCCGCGTGCCCGCCGGCATGCCGATCTCGCCCGTGGGGCTGGAAGAACTGTTCGTCTACATGGCAAGGGGGGATCGCTGATGCGCGCGCTGTTTTTGAAGGACTGGTATATGGCGAAAAGCTATTGCCGCTCGTATCTGCTCATCGTCGTGGTGTTTGCGGCAGTGTCGTTCGTTTCTTCGGAGAGCCTGTTTTTCATGGCCTATCCAGCGATCATGTTCGGCATCCTGCCGGTGACGCTCATTTCCTACGACGAGCGCTTCCACTGGCCGGCCTACGCCGGCACGTTGCCCCTCCGCCGGCGCGACGAGGTGCGGGAAAAGTACCTGCTGTCGCTGCTGCTAATCGCCGTCATGGGAATCCTTATGACCGCATTGCAGGCGATCGCGGTTTTGCGCAACGGTTCGGCGCTCGCGGAAGGGTTTGTGATGATGGTTGTGGGCATGTTCGTCTTCAGCCTGATCGGGCCATGCGTGCTGCTGCCGCTGACATACCGCTTCGGCTCGGAAAAGGCGCGCGTGAATTTCTATATCCTCATCGTGCTCGTGGCCGTGCTCATCGGTACGTTCAGCGGTATGTCGACCGAAGCGCACTTCCCGTTCAAGACGGTCTATCTGGTCCTGCTCGCGGCGGTGATCGCGTGCATGCCCCTTTCCTACGTCATTTCCTGTCGCGCATACGAAAAGAGGGAATGGTGATGAAGAACACGCACATCTGCCCCAAGTGCGGCTCGCAGAATATCGCGCGCGTGCCGGACAATCCCAACCGCTACGCCAGCGGCAACAACATCTACACCACCACCGTGACGCTGCTGGGGAAGATACCCGTCATCCGCTACGTCTGCTGCGATTGCGGCTACGTGGAAAACTGGGTCGAGGGCGCGGCGGAGCGGGAGAAGATACAAAATGTGTTCGGATAGGAGAAACCATATGTTTCGCAACATGCTGAAAACGGCTTTGTGCCTCGCGCTGGCGCTGCTGCTCGCCGCCCTGCCCGCCGCAGCGGAGACGAACCTGGAAGAGCGGCTTTCCGATCTGGAAACGCTGCGCGCCGGCTTGGAAGAAGGGCATTATGACCTCTTTGCTCTGGTGACGCCCGAGGAATGGGAAGCGCGCGTGGAGGCGGCGGCGGAAACGCTGCGCAAGGAAGATACCGACGACATCACCGCCTGCTACGCGCTCATCGAACTCGCCGCCTCGCTGGGCGACGCCCACACGCAGGCGTGGTTTTCTGGCGGCAACGCGCAGGGGGAATTGCGCGCCCTGCCCCTGCAGACCGGCCTCTTTTCCGGCAGGGTCTACCTGCTCGCCACCACCGAACCCTACGCGGACTACCTCGGCATGGAGATCACCGCCATCGCGGGCGTGCCCATGTCCGAAGTCTTTGCCCGCCTCACGCCGCTCATCAGCTACGACAACGAAGTGCGCCTGCAAACGCAGCTCGCCGCCAACATCGCCGACGCCGAGGGCCTGCGCTACGTGGGCATCCTCAATGACGCATCACAGGCGGAGGTGACCTTCACGGACGCGCAGGGCGCGCAGCACACCGCCACCATCGAAGCGCTGGTGGGGGAGGAGATGTACACGGCGCAGTTTTCCTTCCTCGAGCGCGAAGCCATCCCCGCCGCCGAACAGCCTGCCGGCCTCTACGAATACAGGAATTACGGCGACACGCTCTGGATCGGCTACTATTCCTGCGCCGAAGACCCGGAATACCCGATGGCGGACTTCGTGGAGGACGTGGCGGCGGAACTGGACGCGGGAAACTACGCCAAGGTCTGCGTAGACCTGCGCTACAACGGCGGCGGCAATTCCGCCATCCTGGAGCCGCTCATCGACCGCCTCGCCGACCTGCGGGACAAGACCGGCCTCGCCGTCTACGCGCTCATCGGCGAAAACACCTTCTCCTCGGCGGTGATGAACGCCGCGCAACTCAAAACGCGCGCCGGGGCCACCCTCGTCGGCACGCCGACCGGCGGCAGCGCCAACCACTATGGGGAGATACAGTCGTTCACGCTGGAACACCTGCCGCTGACGGTCTACTACTCCACAAAATACTTCGAAATGCTCCCCGGCGGACCCGACGGCTCCCTGATGCCGGACATCGAAGTGGAGCGCACGCTGACCGACTACGTTTCCGGCAAAGACGCGGCGCTGCAAGCCGTGCTGGAAGCATAGCCCTTCCAAAAACAAACATCCCCGCCACAAAAGCTGTGGCGGGGATGCCTTTGTCCAAACCTAGCCCTTCACCGCGCCGGCGATGACGCCGCGGATGATGTACTTCTGGCAGGCGAGGTAGAAGATGACGATGGGAACGATGGAAAGTACCAGCACGGCCATCATCGCGCCCATGTCCACCGAGCCGTAGCCGCCCTTCAGGTACTGCACGGCGATGGGAATGGTCTTGTAGGTGGAGCCGAGCAGCAGGTAGGGAAGCAGATAGTCGTTCCAGATCCACATGGCGTTCAGGATCGCCACGGTGATGGCCGTGGGCTTGAGTACGGGGAAAACCACGGAAAAGAACGTGCGCACCGGGCCGCAGCCGTCGATGCAGGCGGCCTCCTCGATCTCGCGCGGCACGTAGCGGGCAAAGCCGGTGAACATGAAGGTGGAAAGCCCCGCCCCGAAGCCGACGTAGACGAAGATGATGCCCACGGGGTTGTCAAGATGCAGTATGTTGGCCAGCTTCGACATGGTGAACATCACCATCTGGAACGGCACCACCATGGAAAACACCAGCAAAAGGTAGATGGCGCGCGTCACCTTGTTCTCCACGCGGGCGAGGAACCAGCCCGTCATCGCTGTCAGAAGTACGATGAAGAACACGGAGAACACGGTGATGAACAGCGAATAGCCGAAGGCCTGGAAAAATCCCGTCAGGCGGACGCCCTCGGTGTAGTTGGCAAGCCCCACGAACGTGCCCGCCTCGCTGCTGGGGAAGTCGAACGGGGCGGTGCTGATAAACAGCTTGCCCTTGAACGAGTTCATCAAAACGATGAGGATCGGCGCGAGGAAGGCCAGACAAATGACCGCCATGAGGATGGTCAAAAGCCACGAATTGCGGCTGCGCCGCCTGGCGATGGAGGGAGCGCTCATTGGTCGACCTCCTTTCTGCGCGTCAGCCACAATTGCACAAAGGCGATGCCGGCCACGAGGACAAAGAACACGACCGCCTTGGCCTGACCGACGCCCTCAAACCCGACGCGCCCGTAGAAGGTGTTGAAGATGTCCAGCGCCAGCATGGTCGTCTTTTTCGACGGCGCGCCGGCGGTGAGCGCCAGGTTCTGGTCAAAGAGCTTGAAGGAATTGGTCAGCGTCAAAAACGTGCAGATGGTGATGGAGGGCATGCACATCGGCAGCGTCACGTTGGTCAGCCGCTGCCAGCCGTTCGCGCCGTCCACCGCCGCCGCGTCGTACAGTTCCGTGGGGATGGACTGTATGCCCGCGATGTAGATGATCATCATGTAGCCGATCATCTGCCAGTTCATGAGGATGACCAGCCCCCAGAAGCCAAAGCTGGCGTTGAAGGTAAGCGTCATCTCATAGTGGTAGAGGATGCCGTTGAAGATCATCTGCCAGATCCAGCCCAGCACGATGCCGCCAATGAGGTTGGGCATGAACAGCACCGTGCGGAACAGGTTGGTGCCGCGGATGCCGCGCGTGAGCAGCGAGGCCATGGCAAAGCCGATCACGTTGATGGAGATCACGCTGACCACCGCGAATTTCACCGTGAACCACAGCGCGTTGACAAACTCCTTGTTGGCGGTGAAGGCGGTGATGTAGTTTTTCAGCCCCACCCACTGGGAGTCGGTCACCGTCGTAAACTCCGTGAACGACAGGTAGATGCCCATCAGAAACGGAATGAGAAAGACGATGACGAACGCGATGAGGGTCGGCAGGACAAACAGCGGGAAAAACTTCCGAAGCGTCCTTTGCATACTATCCCCCTCTTGGTAAAGTGCCCGCATCCGGGCGATATGGCGGCGGAAAAGGGCGTTCGCCGCCACAGCCGCGCCGCAGAGTGGATTTGCGCGCGGCGACCCCGACAAACAGGGGCCATGATCGTCAAAAGAACAGTCAAGGGCGGAGCGCCGCGCAGATACGCAAGCGCTCCGCCCCTGCGCAAGCGGTTTACGCGGTCAAAGCGCGCTCAGAGGCCCAGGCGTCGATGGTGGCCTGCACCACGCCGTCCCAGTCCATGGAGCCCTGCAAATACTCAAGCAGCGCGTCGCCCACGTAGTTCTTGAACTGCTCCGAGGGGAAGCAGGCGAACGTCCACGGCACGCTGGTCACGCCGTCCATCTCCATCCAGCGCAGCACTTCGCGGGAGAGCGGGTCTTCCGGCATCTCGTCGTCCTCGAAGGTGTTGAACGGGGAGAGGAACATCAGATCGTTCTTCACATAGGCCTTGCCGGTCTCGGAGCTGAACAGCCAGACCAGGAAGTCAATGGAAGCCTGCTGCTTCTCCGGGGAGACCTGGGAGTTGACGCACAGGTAGTTCTCCGTGCCGATGCACAGGCCCTGCGCTTCCTCGCCCTCGACGCCGGAGTAGAGGGGCAGGAACTTGATGTCGTCGTTGGCGACCACGTTGCCCTCCACGCCGAGGATCTGGCTGGCGCCCCAGTTGCCGTTCTGCACCATCGCGCACTGGCCCAGCGCGAACTCGGCCATGGAATCGTTGGTGGTCTTGTTGCTCAGAAGGCCCTTGGCGGTGACGCTGTTGTTGGTGTAAAGGTCAAAGAGGTTTTTGAAGTTCTCGTTGTAGGAGAAGGTGATCTCCGCCGCGTCCAGACCGGTGAGGATGGTGTTCTCGCCGCCCGCGTCGCGGAACTCGTAGTAGATGGGCATGTTGAGCAGATGGGTCTGCCAGCGCCACTGCTCGCCCGCGGCCATGGAGGTGGAGGCGAACACGCCCTGAATGCCCAGTTCATCCTTGAGGGCGGTCATGTCCTCAACGACAGCCTTGAGCGCGTCGAAGCTCTTGATCTCGTCCATGGAGGTATACTCGGTGGACTTGTTCTCCGAGGCGAAGTACTTGTCCATGATGGCGTCGTTGTAGATGATGCCGTAGCCCTCGACTACGTAGGGGATGCCGTATACGGCGTCGCCCTCGGTCACGGCCAGCGTCTTATCGGAAAGCATGTTGTAAAACTCGGTGTCGGCAAGGTCGAGGCAGTAGTCCTTCCAGCTCTGCAGACCCACCGGGCCGTTGATCTGGAAGATGGTGGGGGCGTCGGCCTTGGCGATCTCCGAGCGCAGCGTCTGCTCGTAGGTGCCGGCGGCGGCGGTGACGACGTTGACATGAACGCCCGTCTCCGCCTCGTAGGCGGCGGCGATCTCTTCGTAAACTTCCGCGATCTCGGGCTTGAAGTTGAGGAAGTAGATCTCGGTGGTCTCCTCCGCGAAGGCGCCCATGCAGCCCAGCGCGAGGATCAGGGTCAGAGCGAGTGCCACGAGTTTCTTCATAATGACAGCTCCTTTTCTTCGATTGCCCACGGGCCGTCCCCGCGGGCGGCGCGCCTCCGCAGACGCGCCTTCAAGGAAAATTATACGAAAGTTCGGCGGTTTTGTCAAGCACAAATGTCCGCTGTTTGTACAGAAATGTATACGAAATGTTAAAGATGGGCCGCACGCTCACAGGGAGCGCAGGCGGGGAACGACCTTTCCCTCTTCAAAGGTCACTTCCGCCCAGGCGCCGTCGCGCAGCGCCCCGGGGTTCAGCAGCAGCGCCCCGCCCACATAGCCGCAGAAGGCGCGGTGCGTGTGGCCAAAGAACGCCGCCTGACAGGCAAGCTCCTCGGCGCGGTAGCTCAAATGCGTCAGCGAGGTCTTGACCCCGTAGCGGTCGCCGTGCGCAAGCAGTATCCGCGCCCCGCCCAGTTCCTCCACGCGCTCCGCCGGGGCGGGGCAGAGGGGAGAATCGCAGTTGCCGCGCACGCACAGGAGCGCCGCGCCCGTGCGTTCGGCAAAGCGCTGCGCGTCGGAATGAACGTCGCCCAGGTGGATAACGCCGTTAAAACCGCCCTGCGCGTACACCTCCGCCGCCCTGGCGAGCCAGCTCCCGGCGCGATGGCTGTCGGAGAGCAGCATGTATCTAAGCATCTTCCGCCTCCAGCAGCTTCAGCAGCTTTTCCACGGCGCGGGCGCGGTGGGAAATGGCGTTCTTCGCCTCCGGCGCGGCCTCAGCCAGCGTCATCTGCAAGTCGTCGGAGAAAAACAGCGGGTCGTAGCCAAAGCCGCCCTCGCCGCGGTATTCGCGCAGAATTTCCCCCTCGCAGGTGCCATAGGTCACCAAAGGCTCGTGCCCCGGGCGGCAGAGAGCCACGGCGGCGGCGTAGCGCGCCGTGCGCGGCTCGGGCACGTTCGCAAGCTCTTTGAGCAGCAGCTGGTTGTTGGCCTCGTCGTCGCCATGCACGCCGCAGTAGCGCGCCGAATGGACGCCGGGACGTCCGCCCAGCGCGTCCACGATCAGGCCGGAATCGTCCGCCAGCGCCGCGCAGCCGGTCGCGCGCATCAGCGCCTCGGCTTTGAGCAGGGCGTTTTCCTCAAACGTCTCGCCCGTCTCCTCCACGTCCATCTCCGCGCCCATCTCGCGCATGGAGCGCACGTCGAAGCGGTCGCCGAGCATGGCGCGCAGTTCCTTGACCTTGCCAAAGTTGCCCGTGGCCAGCACCAGCACCGGCTTTCTGCCGATGACGTCCGCGGCCTCGCCCAGCGCCTTGACCTGCTTGTCCATCAGCTGCGCCACGCCCGCCTGCGCAAGGTCGAGCAGCGCATTGAGTTCCTCGCGGCGGTAGGGCCGTCCCTCGCCGGTGCCCTGCACCTCGGCGTAGGCCATTTCGCCATGCTGCCGGGTCATCACTACGTTGACGTCGGCCTCGGCGTGGCTGTCCAGCGCGTAGTCGAGGTCGAGCGTGGGAACGCCCTTCACGATGCCCACGGACACCGCCGCCACCTGCCGCACCACCGGAGAATCAACGATGCGCCCTTCGTCCAGCAGCTTTTTGACCGCCAGACACAGGGCTACGAAGCCGCCAGTCACCGCCGCCGTGCGTGTGCCGCCGTCGGCCTGCAGCACGTCGCAGTCGATGTAGATGGTGCGCTCGCCCAGCCGCGTCAGGTCGCAGGCGGCGCGCAGCGAGCGGCCGATCAGTCTCCCGATCTCCACGCCGCGTCCGTCCTTCTTTACACCGTCGCGCGCCTTGCGCTGGGGCGTGGAACCGGGCAGCATGGCGTATTCGGCGGTCAGCCAGCCGCGCCCCGTGTCCCGCAAAAACGGCGGCACGCCCTCCTGTACGGAGGCCGTGCATAAAACGCGCGTCCGCCCGGCGCAGACCAGCGCGCTTCCCGCCGCCATCTCGGTGAAGCCGGGATATATTGTGAGTTCTCGCAGTTCGCCCGAAGCTCTTTCGTTCATTTTCATAGCCTCCGTTTATTCAAATTCAAAGATCAGGGAAGATTGCGTCTGTATGGCGCTTTCGACGATCTCCTCGGCCACATTGGCGCAGGCGGGCAGAGCCAGCGTGTCCGCGCCGGGATCGTAAGGCTCGCCGTCCACATAGATCTCCACGCCCTCGATGCCCTCAAACTGCGTGCAGGTCAGCACCAGCGCCTTCAGCGCCAGCCGCCCGCCGTCGCTGTTCTCGGCCAGCTCGATAAACTCGCCGGTGAAGTTGATCTTCGCCACCCCGTCCTCGACGCTTACGTCGATGACGCCGCAGCCGGCGGGCAGCACGTTTTCCAGCGGGCTCGAGGCGCTCGGCCCCTTGCACAGCTCCACCACCGCCGTGTTGATGTCCGGCTCGGAGTAGACCATGCGCGTCACCGGCACCAGTACGTCGCTGGCGTCGCCGGGGAAGTAGAGCGTCACCGGCTCGGCGTCCTCCAGCGCGATGCTCGCCGAGGCCATCTCGGGGTTGAGGCCCTCGCGGGTGAACTGCCCGGAAACGCTGGTGCCGTGCGGCAGCGTCTCCAGCCTCTGCCCGCCGATGAGAAACTCCACCTTCTCCACCGTGGGAAACTCCGTCAGCGCCTGCACGATGGCGGCGATCATGTTGCTCTCCGCCGCCGCGTCGGGCATCTCCAGAGCTTCTTCGCCCAGATCGATGCGGGCAAGCCCGCCGGCGATGTCCAGATCCATGGACATGTTTTCCGGCAGTACCGTGCGTAGCCCAAGCCGCGCCGCCTGCATGTCGTTGGCGGTGGACTTGACCATCAGCGAAAGCGTGGCCTTGGCGATGCCGTCCTCAGCGGGCACCCTGCACTGCACGGGGACGAGGTAGCCGTAGTTGTCCTGATAGTAGACCACGGTATCCACCGTGCCTGCGTCGGCTGTCTCCTCCGGCGCGGCGCTCTCCTCCGGGGCGAGCGTCGCCTCCGGGGCGAGCGTCTCCTCCGACAGCGGCGTCTCTTCCGGCGCGGGCGTTTCCGAGGGCGCCGGCGAGGGCGTCTGCGCGCCCTGCGAGGTCTGGCTCGCGGGCCGCGACCACATCGTCCACGTACAGGCCAGCGCGATGGCTGCCACCAGCAGCCCCAGCGCCAACATGTACATCTTTCGCTCTTTCCCGGTGAATCTCATCAAGCACCCTCCTCACGCAAGTCCTTTTCAGTCCAATGTATTCCCGCGCGGGAGGGGCTATTCCTCGCCATTTTATCACAAAGCCACGTCTTGCGCAATCCCATGATTTCCGATATAATAGCATCGACTGGAGGATATTGCCATGCCGATGGATGGATTGACGCTCTCGCTGGTGACGCGGGAGCTGTATGAGGCGCTGGTGGGCGGACGCGTGGACAGAATAACGCAGCCCGAGCGCGACGAACTGAACATACTGGTGCGCAACCACGGCCGCAACCAGCTGCTTTTGCTCTCTGCCAGCGCCGGCTGCGCCCGCGCCCACATCACGCGGGAAAAGAAGGTCAGCCCGCTGGAACCGCCGATGCTGTGCATGCTCCTTCGCAAGCACATCTCCGGCGGCCGCGTGCGCGACGTGCGGCAGGTAAACGGCGACCGCATTCTGGAAGTCGAATTTGAGCATTTGGACGAACTGGGCGACAGCGCCCGCAAGATACTGATCTGCGAGTTCATGGGGCGGCACTCCAACCTCATCCTCGTGGATGGGGAAGGGCGCATCCTCGAATGCGCGCGGCGGGTGACGGAGAGCATGTCCTCCGTGCGCGAAGTGCTGCCCGGCCTGCGCTACGAGCGCCCGCCCGCCCACGGCAAGACGCCCTTTGACGCGCCCGAGGCGGACATCGTCCGCGCCCTGCAGGAGGCGAGCGGCCCTCTCCACAAGGCTATCGCGGGCGCCATCAGCGGCCTTTCCGTGCAGACGGCGCGCGAACTGGCCTTCCGCGCCGCGGGCAACGAGGACGCGCACACGCAGGAACTGGACATGGCCGCCGTCGCCCCCGCCGTCGCCCGCGCCCTCGCGGAAGCGCAAAGCGAGATTGCCCCGGCGCTGCTCTTTGCCGAAACCGGCGAGCCGGTGGACGTGGTGGCCTTTGCGTATTTGAGCCGTGCAGCCCTGCGCAGCGAGCGCTTTGAAACCATCTCCGAGGCCATGGACGCCTTCTACCGCGCCCGCGACCGCGCCGAGCGCATCAAGCAGAAGTCCGCGGCGCTGCACCGCGTGCTGAAGAACAACATCGAGCGCTGCGAGCGCAAACTGGCCCTGCAACAGGAAGCGCTGCTAGGCAGCGAGCGCATGGAAGAATACCGCGTAAAGGGCGAACTGCTCACCGCCAGTCTGCACCTGGCCAAAAAGGGCATGAAGAGCGTGACCATCCCCAATTACTACGAGGAAGGTACGCCCGATCTCGAAGTGCAGCTCGATGAAAAACTCTCCCCCGGCCAGAACGCCCAGCGCTACTTCAAGCTCTACCAGAAGGCGCGCTCGGCCAAGCGCCTGGCCGCCGAGCAGGTGGAAAAGACCACGGAGGAACTTGATTACCTCGAAGGGCAGATGCTCAACCTCTCCGCCTGCGAGGAGGAGAGCGAGCTGGCCGAACTGCGCGAGGAACTGGAAAAGTACGGCTACGTGCGCAAGAACCACAACCGGCGGCAGATGAAGAAGCTGGAGCCCTCCAGACCGATGCGCTTTGATTCCCCCACGGGTATCCCCATCCTCGTGGGCAAGAACAACCTGCAAAACGACAAGCTCACCTCCACCGCCGAGCCCAACGAGTGGTGGCTGCACGCCAAGGACATGCCCGGCTCGCACGTCATCGTCGCCAGCGCCGACCCGGACGAGGAGACGCTGCACATGGCCGCCCGCCTCGCCGCGCGCTACTCCAAGGGCGCGAGCGCCGGAAAGGTGCCCGTGGACATGACCCGCCGCCGCTATGTAAAAAAGCCCGCCGGCGCCAAGCCGGGCTTCGTCATCTACACCAACCAGAAGACCGTACTTGCCGAGCCGTGGGAGGGGTAGCCATGGAAATTCGCCATACCACCGAAGCCGACCTTGCCCGCGTGATGGACATCTACGCCCACGCCCGCGCCTTCATGGCCGCGCACGGCAACCCCAACCAGTGGGGGCCGACCAACTGGCCGCCCGAGGCGCTCGTCCGGCAGGACATCGCGCGGGGAAAGGGCTACGTCTGCGTCCATGAAGGCCGCGTGGTCGGCGCGTTCTTCTTCGACATGGGCAGGGACATCGAGCCCACCTACCGCCATATCGAGGACGGCGCGTGGCAGGACGACAGCCCCTACGGCGTCATCCACCGCATCGCCTCGGACGGCTCCGTAAAGGGCGTAGGCGCGTTCTGCATCGGCTGGGCTTTCCGGCAATGCGGCCATCTGCGCATCGACACGCACGGGGACAACGCCGTCATGCAAAACCTGCTTGCCAAACTGGGCTTCAGGCGCTGCGGCACCATCTATGTGGAAGAGGACGACTTTCCCCGCTTCGCCTACGAAAAGCTCTCACACTGATAACAGGTTTTGATTGCTTCGCTGCCACGCGATGTGACGGCTTTTTTTGTCTGCGACAGCTGCGTTTTTTACTTACGAATGATAAATATATCTGAAATAGAATACGTAAATTGCAGTCATTCCAGTTGCGGTCAACTAAAATTAATGAATATTGGCGCTAAAAGTGATATAATGATTGAAAAATATGTGCATTACGGATAAAAATAATATTTTTAGTGGGAACACGTTGACAGAACGAAGGCTTTATGATATACTCTGTTTATTAAATAATTTATGCAAAATCGCTGGATTATTTGATGGAATCCGTGAACGACATTTTGAACCGACCTGCGCAAATGGGAGGATATGGACAATGATCGACAAACTGGTGCAGATACCGATAACGGTGACTTCACGCCCATTCATGTCTGCGGCGGATAAGTGTGACTTTGCTCGCCGGGGCTATCGGGAAGACGAGTATTTCATCTATGGCAAGGCTAATGTCTACGCTTCATCGCCCGATGGTGGGATCGTCGTTGAGACGCCGGATGTTCCCTATGTGGACCGCTTCATGGTGCGATATCCGGCAGATGCGACAGCGGCCAGCGGCAATGTGATCGTCGAGATACTCAATGCGACTACGGCGATGGACATCGACCGCATGTGGATACTGTGCAAAGATCACCACATGCGCCATGGAGACGTTTACGTGGCCATCACCAGCAAATCGCTGACCACCTTTGCCCTGAAGAAATTTGATTCTGCGCGCTACGCTCCCATCAGTTGGAAGGACCCTGTGGAACACTCCTTTCCTATGACGATGACGGGCAACTGCGGCGGTGGCGATACCATAGAAGGGATGGAAGATGGCCTTTTCTGGGATATGCTCACCGATCTTGCAGATGCCCTGCGCGGTGGCGTGGTAGACTTGGGTGGCATCGAAGTTTCGCGAGTCTACCTCACCGGCTGGTCGCAGTCGGGCGGCTACATGCTTACATACATAAATCGCCTGCTGCCCATGTATGAAGTGGGTAGGGAAAAGCCGGTATTCGATGGCTATCTTGCCGGTGGCGCGGCGTATACCTGTGCGCCTGGCCTCAACCAACGAGAAACGCCTGCCGGAGATAGCCCGGAAGAACTGCGCATCCGGGCCTGCTCCGCGCCGGTCATCTTCGTACATACAGAGAGCGAGAACGCGCGCATCGGTGGGCGCGCCGCTCAGCAGCCGGACAGTGATACGCCTACGCTCCGATATCGCCGCTATGAGATACCGGGTTCTACACACGATGCCAAGTATAATATGTTCGATTATTACTGGGGCAGTGACGACCAGCAGCGTGTTGGCGTCATCCTCAAAAACCCCGGCATGACCGACACGCCCAATGACTATCCCTACGAGATCGTCTTTCATGCGGCTTGGCAGTTTTTGGACGATTGGGTACAAAAGGGCGTGGCACCGCCATCGGTCGCGCGCATCGAGGTCTGTGAAGATGGCCTGACCAACCGCACGGACGAACATGGCAACGCCGTCGGCGGTTACCGATTGCCGCCCATAGATCTGCCCGTATGCACATGGCATCCCATCTCTATCCCCATTCGTGCTGACTTTGCTTTTGACTGTACGCTCTATGGTTACAAAACATACTTTCCTGTGGAGACACTAAAGAGGATGTACACGTCTCTGGCGCACTATCGCGACCTTGTCGAAAGACAGACACGAACGCTGGTGGACGATGGACTCGTACTGGCGGAAGATGCTGAGGAGCTGGTGCGGCGCACTGTGCAGCTGGCTGTCGAAGCCGGCATGCAGTGAGTGCCCCGCTGAGAAGGGAGCAACGCTATGATCTCGCGCTTTGAATGGATACCATCGACAGAGACTTCCCATCCGCGAGCCCGTGCCGCTATCGTCTGCAAGCTGGAAGATCGTGGCTATGTGGAGGAAGAGTACTTTTACCACGGTACTTCCAACGTCTGGTCGGAAGCAACGGGCGCTCTGGAGGCCATCGTAGAGGATGCGCCCTACGTGAATCGTCTGCTGGTCCGTCGGCCCCGGGACATCTCCCGTGCGAGCGGCCGCGTGATCATTGAGATCATGAACGCCACGACCACGATGGACATCGACCGCATATGGATGCAGACCAGTGAACAACTGATCCGCGGCGGCGACATCTACGTAGGCTTCACCAGCAAGCCTGCCGTACTCAAGACGCTGCGCAAGTTCGACGCCAAGCGTTATGCGCCGTTGCGCTGGCCCAATCCTCGCCCTGAACTGCCACTGCCTTGGGAGATCATTGAAAGTTCGAAACTCGGCGGCGAGCTGGAGCAGGAGAGCGAGTATGGACTTCTCTGGGATATGATCACTGACTTGGCAGCATGCGCCCGCTCTGGCGCACTGCCGCTTGGGGGTATCCCCGTAAAGTACGTCTACCTGGCAGGCTGGTCGCAGTCGTCGACGTGTGTGTTCAAATACGTTCTCACTTTTGCCGCAAAGACGCAGGCTTATGATGGCTACCTCGCCGCCGGCGGTGGGTGCATGAAGGGTATGCTCACGGCTATCAATCAGTATGAACCCGCAAAGGTCCCGCCCGATGAAGCCTTTACGCTGGCGCCGTTGCACAGCGATAAGCCTTTCATCGCTGTACAAACCGAGAGTGAAAATGCCGCCTTGGCGTTTACATATTTTTCGCCCGGGGCCAAGCTCGTGCGAGTTATGAAGCCGGACAGCGACGAACCAGGCGATCTCTATCGGACCTATGATATCCCCGGTTCCACGCACGACAATAAGTACAATATGATCGACTATTACGCCGGAGATGAAGATGTCTATAAGATTGGCATCATCCCTGCTTACGTGGGACGTGAACCCTACCCCAATGACTATCCCTACGAATTTGCCTTTAACGCCATCCTGCGCCAACTTTACGGCTGGGCGGAGGAGGGGAGGACGCCGCTACGTGTGCCGCGCATCGCCGTGGATGCACAACTGCGCAATGTGCGCGATGGGGGCGGCAATGCCAAATTTGGCTGGAGACTGCCGCTCGTGGATGTGCCGACAGCCAGCTATGTTCCTGACGTGACGCCGATGAAGCCGAACATGGGCTGCATGAAGCTCTTTGGATGCAAACTCCCCTATTCCGCGGAAAAACTGCAAAGGCTCTATGGTACCCTTGACCATTACCGCGAACTGGTGAGCGCGCAGGCTGACAAGGCGGTCCATGACGGCTATTTACTGGAGGAGGATCGCGAAGCCTGCATAGCGCTGGCAGTAAGGCAGGCAGAGGAAGGCGGACTGCGCTGAGACGCCCGTTGAAAAAGAACATTTGGGCACTGCGCCCGGAAAATAAAAGGAGGAACCATTCATGAAGAAACTGTTGTGCTGTCTGCTGGTCCTTGTGCTGGCGCTCTCGACCTGCGCGTTCGCTCTCGCGGAGGAAGCGGACACGGTCGTGCGCGAGTCCACGAAAGCGAAGGGCATTAAGACGGAGGAGGACACCATCGAGGTCGCTATCCTGCTGTCGGCGTCCAATCATCAGACTTTCATCGACATGATCCGCCATGCTCGCACGCTGGAGGAGCCGCTAAATTGCGAGATCATCGAGTACTACTACGAGAGCGACATCAACGCGCTGGTCTCAGGTATTGAAAACTTCACCGCGGATGGCGTCGATGTGATCATCTTCCAGAACAACGACCCTGAAGCGACCCGCGATGCCGTTCAGCGCGCCAATGACGCAGGCATCATCACCTGCGCGTGGGACGTCGACATGGACATCTGCGACTTCGCCTACTACGGCGTCGGCTATGACATCGGCTACGCCATCGGCAAGATGGCTGCGGACTACATCAACGAGAACCTCGGCGGCGAGGCCAAGATCGGCGTCTTCAAGTTTGACACCGCTTCCTGGGCCAAGGAGCGCGGCGAGGGCCTGCAGGCCGCTCTGGACGAGCTGCTGCCCAACGCGGAGATCGTTGGCGAAGTCTATGGCATCGACACGGATGGCGGTTATACGGACACGGAGAATCTGCTCACCCTTGATCCCGACATGAATGTCATGGTCGCCCTCTTCGACAACCCGCTGATCGGCGCCTACAATGCCTTCCAGGCCGCCGGCAAGGCTTCCAGTGAAGACACTCAGATCTACCTCTTCGGCTGTGACTGCACCAAGGAAGGCATGCAGATCATGCTTGGCGACAACCCCTATGTCTACTTCAGCTCCATCTTCATGGATCTCAACACCCTGACGAAGACCATGGTCACCAACTGCGTCAATGCCCGCCGTGGCATCATGCCCGAATCCCGTTGTGGCTACTTCGGTCTTGACCCCGTCAACCGTGACAACGCGGACGAATATCCGCAGATATTCGAATAAAATCACTGCGACACGATGCGGCGCGGAGCAGCAGCCCTCACGGGCGCTGCTCCGTGGCTGAGATACCATTTGGCAGGAGGAATCGTGAATGTCTGGAAATGTGGTGCTGACGTTCGATCACATCACCAAGACCTATCCCGGCGTCGTCGCGCTCAAGGATTGCTCGCTGGAGGTGCGCGAAGGCACGGTCCATGCCATCTGCGGAGAGAACGGCGCGGGCAAATCCACCCTTATCAAGACGCTCTCGGGCGCGATAGCGCCTGATCAGGATGGCGGCAGCATCACCATCTTCGGCAAGAAGTACAACGCGCTGACGCCGGCATCTGCCCGCGAACTGGGCATCGAGGTCATTTACCAGGAATTTAACCTCGCCCCGGATGTCTCCGTCATGGAGAATATGTTCCTCGGAAGCTTTCCCGGCAGGCGGGGCTTGGTCGATTTCAAGGAGATGGAAAGGCGCGCCCGGGAAATATTCACCACTATGGGCGTAGATATCGACCCCCGTAAACCAGTGAAGTCGCTCTCTGTTGGCTATATGCAGATGGTGGAGATCGCCAAAGCATTGGTGCGTGGCGCGAAGATACTCGTTATGGACGAGCCCACTGCGCCGCTCACGGAGAAAGAGATAGGCATACTTTTCGGTCTTATCGAGAAACTTCGCAAGGATGGCATCACCATCATATACATCTCCCACCGCCTCAATGAGATCTTCGAGGTGTGCGATCTGGTCACCATCATGCGCGATGGCGAGATCATCTCGACACACGACACAAAGGAGATCACCAAGGACGATCTGGTGCGGGGCATGGTGGGCAGGACGCTCAAGGAGACATTCGCGGCCCGCGACCATCGCTGCGGCGAAGAGCTTCTGCGCGTCGAGCATATCACTGGCGGTTTGGTAGAGGATATCTCCTTCACGTTGCATCGCGGCGAGATACTCTGCTTGGCGGGTCTGGTCGGCGCTGGCCGAACGGAGTCCTTGCGGCTGATCTTCGGGGCCGATCGCGCGGAGTCCGGCTCTGTATACGTTAAGGGGAAGAAGGTCCGCGTACGCTCGCCCAAAAGGGCGGTTGCCGAAGGCATTGGTATGGTGCCTGAAGATCGCATGAACCATGGCGCGGCGCTGGATCTGCCCATCCGCAACAACATCAGCCTCGCCAGCCTGCGGCATATCTCGAAGTTTGGCGTCATCAATGCCCGGGCGGAGAAAAAACTGCTTGAACACCAGAAAGATTCGCTACGCATCAAGACGCCCTCGCTGATGACTGCGGCAAAGAACCTCTCCGGTGGCAACCAACAGAAGGTGGTCATTGGCAAGTGGTTAGCCGCCGATACGGACATCCTCCTGCTCGACGAACCGACGCGTGGCATAGATGTGGGCGCCAAGAGCGAGATATACGCCCTGATGAACGAGCTGACCGCGCGCGGCTGCGGGATCGTCCTGGTCACTTCCGAGATGGAAGAAGTGCTGGGCCTGGCGGATCGCGTCATCGTCCTCCATGAGGGTACCATCATGGGCACCGTCGAGGCGGGCAGCCCGGACTTCACGCAGGAGCGTATTTTGGCGCTTGCTTCGGGCGAGCGGTGACAACGCATTCAAAGAAAGAGGGAAAGACATGAATTCCGCCAAGGTCAAAAAGATCATCAACGACTATGCGGTCGTTATCATGCTGGTGCTTCTTGTCGCTGTGTTTACGGCGATCAATCCACGGTTTGTCTCCTTTGACAATATCATGACCATCTTCCGTCAGGCGGCGGTCATTGGATTGATGGGCGTTGGGCTGTGCTTTTGTTTTCTTGTTGGAGGCTTTGACCTTTCCAACGGTTCAGTCGTGTCCATGACTTCGTTGTTGGCGGCAAAGCTGATGTCCAGCAACGAGAGTTTCGGCTTGGGCATCGTGCCAGCCTTGTTCGTCGCGCTGCTGGTGGCGCTGTTGGTCGGCTTCATCAATGGCTTGATGATCACCAAGACGGGTATGCCGCCGCTCATCGGAACGCTCTCGACACAGACCATTGTCTCGGGCCTTTCGCTGCTGATGGTAGGCGGCAAGTCAGTCTATGGCCTGCCGGAAAAGATCAAATTCATCGGGCAAGGCTTTGTCGGCCCCATCCCTGTGCCTGTCATCCTTATGGTAGTGGTCATGCTCATTGCCAGCTTCGTACTCAATAAGACCTATTATGGGCGCTATGTCTACGCCGTAGGCAGTAACGCCGAGGTCGCCCGCCTCTCGGGCATCAACACGCAGTTCGTCAAGATATCCGCGTATATGATAAGCTCCTTTGGCGCTTTCCTCGCCGGCGTGGTACTCCTTTCTCGGCTCAACAGTGGTCAGGTCGAGGTTGGTGCGCAGTATCCCATGCTGGTAGTTACCGCCTGCGTGGCTGGCGGTGTGAGCATCTCTGGTGGTCAGGGAGCCATGTTCAAGGCTTTCATCGGTATCATTCTCATCAGTTGTCTGTCCAACGGCTTTACGCTCCTGCGGATATCCGATTACTGGCAGAGCGTTGTGCAGGGCCTCATCCTTGCCTTCGCCGTAGGCTTCGACAGTTACCAGAAACTGCCGCGGCTCGCCAAACGCGTGCGCAAGGGCGATACCGCAGCGGGCAAAGTATGATTTAACGTTCGAAGTACGGTGGAATGATGCGAATCAGAAAGGGAGGTAAAAGCGATGGCGTGGATGAGCGCACATTTTTATTCGATGTCTTTAGGCATGCAGACCTCAGCGCAGGTGTTGCTGCCAGAACCGGATCAGGGCATCGGCGTCACTGGCGCTGTATGGGACGGCAAGACTGAGCTGCCCGTACTCTATTTGCTGCATGGTAAGTCCGACGATAGCACCATTTGGTTAAGGCGCACCAGCGTGGAGCGTTATAACGCTGGACGCCAGTTGGCGATCGTCATGCCCGAAGCCTTTCGCAGCTTCTATGCAGACCAGAAGTTTGGCTATAAGTACTACACCTACCTCACCGAAGAACTGCCTGAGATCATGAACCGCTTTTTCCGCATCTCCAATGCGCGGGAAAAGAGCTTTATCTCCGGCCTGTCCATGGGTGGTTACGGTTGTATGCTTGCTGGATTGCGAGCGCCGGAGAAGTACTGCAAGGTTGCGAGCCAGTCGGGGTTGTTGGCTTCTGATGGTTTTGAGGCTTTCGAGGCGTTCAAGAAGATCAAGGAGCCGGGCGCTCTTACACAGCTTGAGCGCGATGACCCCTTCACCGCAGGGGTGGTACTCGATCAAGTACTCAGCTTCGGCACCTATCAGGAATATGCAGAGTCCGACTATAACCTTTCCGGGTTGCTGAAAAGGCGTGTCGCAGAGGGAGCGAAGTTGCCGGAATTGATGATCAGCGTCGGCACGGAGGACTTCCTCTATGAGAGCAATCAGCTCTTCTGCAAGCAGCTGGATGAACTCAAAGTGCCCTACACCTACTTTGAGGAGCCGGGCATGCATGAGTGGGCGGTGTGGGATCGCCAGATACAACGCGTGCTGGACTGGGTAGCGCCGCGCACCGTGGAGCAGGAAGGCCCCACCCGCTAGGCAGCGCAACTTGAGGGACGCGCCTGCGCTCACATAGGACGCAGACGCGCCCGGCGTTTTTAGAAAAGAGGAGGGAAGACCAGTATGATGTGATCGGGTTCCCTGCGCGCTGTAACATAGGGACTGACGTGTTGCCTTTGCTGCCTTTTGTCCGCCTAAGGATAGATGGCAAAAGCAAATACGACCCTTGACAAGATTTGCTAAATTTAGTAAAATATATTTAGAAACATAAAATGTATGAGTATCGGGTGAAACGATATGCCGTTGAGAGCGAAGGACATTGCCAAGATGTTGGGCGTTTCTACGTCGACGATGTCGCTTGTCATTAATAACAAGCCTGGAGTCAGTGATGCCAAACGGGCGGAGATCATTCAAAAGATCCGTGAGCTGGATTGCGGCCATCTCCTGCGGGAGACAAGTGCGCAAAGGGCCAGCATAGGGTTCGTCGTCTATAAGCGCAAGGGGAATATCGTCGATGAATCGCCATTCTTCTCCTACTTCCTGGAGGGCATCACCGAGCGGCTCAAGAGCAAGGATTACAGTCTCACGGTGCTGTATATGAGCAGCGCTATGCCTGCCAGCGAGCAGGCGAGCGTATTGCGCAACTCCAAGTGCGTGGGTTTCATCATTTTCGCCGTGGAGATGATCTATGAAGACCTGCAGGCATTCAAGGCGTCCCACTATCCCTTCGTCGTGTTGGACAATTCCTTCTCTGTCAACGATGTGGATACTGTTTCCATCAACAACTTCAGTGGTATCCGCAGTGCTGTGAGTTATCTTGCTCGCCGAGGACACAGCAAGATTGGCTACATTCGCAGCAGGGTCGGTATCAACAGTTTCTCTGACCGCTTTGCTGCCTACAAACTCTCTCTAGAAGCGTTCTCTCTTCCATTTGACGAACGCTATGTGGCGACTGTCGGCTATTCAGACTTTGAGGCAAGGCAAGGCATGTATGACTATATACAGTCCGCGGAAGAGTTGCCGACGGCTTTTGTATCTGATAATGACCTGATCGCCTGTGGGGCGCTGAAGGGCATTCAGGATGCAGGCTTGGAGGTTCCGCGTGACATATCGCTCATAGGTTTTGATGACCGCCCCATCTCATCCATGTCCGATCCGACGATCTCCACCATGATGGTCCCAAAGGACGAATTTGGCAACAACTGCGTTGATCTGTTGCTGGATAAGATCGCGACAAAACGCAACTATGCGGTGAAGATCGAGATCGGTACTATCCTCGTGGAGCGCGAGAGCGTATGCAGCCGAGAGAGCAATAACGGCTGAGCCGGGACGGGGTGAGCGCGGCGGTAGCGTGATGCCATTCATCCGCTGCCCCTGCCGCCTGTTTCCGTGTGATTCTTTTTATGCCCCCAATGCTCAAGGTATCTTTTCACCCATAAGATCATATTCGCCGTTCTGCGATGCTGCCACTGGCGTGCATCTGTGTTTTCCCATGCGTGAGCGATAAATGCCAAGCACTTTTTATAAATTAATTATTGACAGAAACTAAATTATTTAGTATAATAATTGCGATGGAATGGACAAAACCATAGACAACAGAAACGATATTCAAGTGTATCTGGTCTGAAATATGCTGTAACTAAATTATTTCGACGATAATGCGCGATGATGCGTAAGAAAGGGGCAAAAGAAATGGAAGGCAAAATGAAGGTGTGTGTACTAACAGGCAAGCAGAAGATGGAATGGGTGGAGCGCGACATTCCCCAGCCCGGACCGGGCGAGTTGCAGATCAAGCTGGAGTATGTTGGCGTTTGCGGCTCGGACCTCCACTTCTACCAGGAAGGACGTCTGGCAAACTGGGAGTTGGATGGCCCGCTCGCCCTCGGCCATGAGCCAGGCGGCGTAGTCACAGCCATTGGCGATGGGGTGGAAGGGTTCAGCATCGGTGATAAGGTTTCTATTGAGCCCGCTGTACCCTGCGGTGAATGTGAGGACTGCCTGAAGGGGCACTACAACCTCTGCAAACACATCAAGATGCTGGCTATCCCGCACGAGCGCGATGGTGTGAACGCGGAGTACTGCGTGCATAAGGCGTCCATGTGCTATAAGCTGCCCGATAACATGGATACGATGGAAGGCGGTCTTATCGAGCCGTTGAGCGTAGGCTTTCATGCCACCGAACTCTCTGATGCCAAAGTCGGTGAGACGGCCATCGTGCTTGGCAGCGGCTGCATCGGTCTTTGCACGGTGATGTGCCTGAAAGCGCGTGGCGTAAAAGAGATATATGTGACCGATGTACTTGACAAGCGCTTGGAAAAAGCCATGGAAGTGGGCGCCACCCGCGTATTTAACAGCACGCGCGAAAGCATCGAGGAATTTGCGCGGACACTTCCTGGCGGTGGTGCCGACCAGGTCTACGAGTGTGCGGGCAACCGTGTGACTACGTTGCAGGCATGCCGCCTCATCAAGCGCGCTGGCAAGGTGACGCTGGTAGGCGTTTCACCCGAGCCGGTGCTGGAACTGGATATCGCTACGCTAAACGCTATGGAAGGCGTCATCTACGCCGTCTACCGCTACCGAAACACTTGGGAGAAGTGTATCAAAGCTGTTTCCTCGGGCATCATCCCGCTCAAGAAGATCGTTTCTCATGTATTCGATTTCAGCGATTGCATCGCGGCCATTGAATACAGCCTTAAGCACAAGGACGAAGTCATCAAAGCCGTCATCAAGATGTAATGTTCGTCGGCATCCGCGATGGCGTGTCCGCCCAAAGCCCCTGCTCGCAGGGGCTTTGGGGTCGCGAACGAAAGGAGATGGGATATGTGGAAAATACAAAATTGATCGAGAAAGCTCGTCAGATACGCAAGCTGACGCTGGAGATCATTCGTTCGGGAAATGCAGGACATGTTGGCGGCGACATGTCGGAGGCAGACATCCTCACGGTCCTGTTTTATGACGTATTGCGCTGTGACCCCCAAAACCCGCAGTGGCGTGATCGCGATCGCTATGTGCAGAGCAAAGGTCACTGCGTTGAGACCTATCTGGCTATTCTCGCAGACAAGGGTTATTTTCCGCAGGAGAAACTGAGAGAATATTCGGCGTTTGGCTCCAAGCTTATCGGTCATCCCAACAACCAGATACCAGGCATGGAGATATGCTCCGGAGCGCTTGGCCACGGTTTGAGCGTAGGTGTGGGCATGGCGCTGGCTGCGAAAGCGGATGATTCACCTGCGCATGTCTACGTGTTGATGGGCGATGGCGAACAGGCGGAAGGCTCGATCTGGGAGGCGGCTATGGCTGCGGCCAATTATGGGCTGGATGACCTCACGGCCATCATCGACCGGAATCATCTGCAAATCACGGGCAAGACGGAGGATGTCATGCGCCTTGAGCCACTGTCGGATAAATGGCGGGCTTTCGGCTTTGAGGTCGTAGAGATCGATGGTCACGACATCGACCAGATACGCGCGGCGCTCCTGCACCGCGTCCCGGGTCGGCCTGTACTGGTACTCGCAAACACGATCAAAGGCAAAGGCGTCTCTTACATGGAGGGACAGGCCAAGTGGCACCATGGTGTGCCCAACGCCGATCAGTTCGAGCTCGCCATGCGCGAACTGGACGAGGGGGGAGCAAAATGAACGAAAAGAAGATCACGAATCGCCAGACGATCTGTGAAACGCTGATGCGTCTTGCTGCCGAAGACAAGAATATCATGGTACTCACCAGCGATTCTCGCGGTTCGGCAAGCCTTGCTCCCTTTGCGCAGGCATACCCAAAACAGCACGTCGAGACAGGTATCGCAGAGCAGGATATCGTCGGCATAGCCGCCGGTTTGGCATCTATGGGCAAAAAGCCAGTTGTCGCCTCGCCGGCCAGCTTTCTCTCCATGCGTGCCATCGAGCAGATAAAGGTCGATGTCGCCTATTCGCGCATGCCGGTGGTGCTGTATGGTATCAGTGGAGGGCTCAGTTACGGCGCGTTGGGCATGACGCATCACAGTCTGCAGGACATTGCCGCCATTGGCGCCATCCCTGGCATTGATGTCATCCTTCCGGCTGACCGCTTCGAGAGTGTCGCTGTTATCGAAGATCTCATGCGCACGCCGCGTCCCGCCTATCTTCGCATCGGCAGGAATGCGGTCGAAGACGTATATGAGGACGGCCAAACGCATTACGAGCGCGGCAAGGCAACCCAGCTTTGCGAAGGCGAAGATGCCGCTATCATCGCAACAGGCGAGATGGTCTATCCCGCCAAGTGCGCTGCGCGGCTGTTGTACGAGCGAGGCATCCGTGTCCGCGTATTCGATATGCACACGATCAAGCCGTTTGACGAGGCGGCGGTACGCGCAGCCTGCGAAACGGGCATCGTACTCACCATGGAAGAGCATAGCCTTTATGGCGGGCTGGGCAGCCGCGTGTGCATGGTAGCCGCACAGGCAGGAAAAGCGCGGGTACGTGTGCTTGCCGTTCCTGATGAGCCCGCCATCGCCGGCACAAGCGCTCAGGTGTTCGCGCACTATGGCCTTACCGCCGAAAACGCAGCGCGCATCATTGAAGAGGAGGTGCGCGGCTCGTGAAGCGGTACATGCTTGCTGTAGATCAGTCTACCAGCTCCACAAAGGCGATCCTTTTTGATGACCAGCTTCTGCTGGTGGCGCGCAGCGACTGTGCCCACCAGCAGATATACCCTCAGCCTGGCTGGGTGGAACACGATCCAGAGGAGATATATCAAAACCTCCTCAGAGCCGTGCGCGATGTAGTGAATGCCGCGGGCATCGACAAGGCACAGATATGTTGCCTCTCAATTTCCAATCAGCGTGAGACGACGTTGCTCTGGGATGGCCGAACTGGCAAGCCGACCTACAACGCCATCGTCTGGCAATGCGCTCGTGCTGCACAGATCGCGCAGCGCCCTTGCATCGCGGATATGCAATCGGAGATCGCCCACCGAACGGGCTTGGTACTCTCCCCCTATTTCTGCGCCGCCAAGGCCGCTTGGATCGTCGAAAACGTCGATACCGCCGGTCAGGAACTGCTCTTTGGAACGGTGGATGCGTGGCTCATATGGAAGTTGACTGGCAAACACCGCACGGACTATTCCAACGCCTCGCGCACCATGCTGTTCAACATCAACACGCTCCAGTGGGACAAAGACCTCGTCCGCCTCTTTGGTCTGCAAAATGTGCAGTTCCCGGAGGTATGTTTCAGCGACAGTGTCTTTGGCATGACGACTCTTGAAGGCTTCTTCGATAGGCCTATCCCTGTTGCGGGCGTACTCGGAGATTCTCATGGCGCCATGTTCGGCCAACAGTGCTGGGAAAGAGGAACGGCCAAGGCGACCTTCGGTACTGGCACTTCCGTGATGATGAACATTGGCGAACAGCCAGCGTTTTCTTCGAAGGGCTTGGCGACGTCCATCGCATGGGGCATGTCTGGTCGGGTCGAGTATGTCTTTGAAGGAAACATCAATGCTACGGGAGATACCCTCAAATGGCTGGAGAACGAAGTGGGCATCCTGCCTGATGCGCAGGCATCCGAGGAGATGGCCACCAAGGTACCCTCCAATGAGGGCGTATATCTGGTGCCCGCCTTTACGGGCCTTGGCGCGCCGCACTATGCCAGCAATGCCCGCGCCCTGTTGTGCGGCCTTTCGCGAAACAGCGGCCGTTGCCACATCGTTCGCGCTGCGTTGGAGGCTATCGCGTACCAGATACGCGATGTCGTGGATCCCATGCTCGAGGATGCCGGCACCCGTCTTGAGGCGTTGCGTGTCGATGGCGGGCCAACCAACAATGCGTTCCTGATGCAATTTGTTTCCGATATTATTGGTGTGCGTGTGGTGCGCAATCAGATCGAGGAACTTTCTGCACTGGGAGCCGCCTCGGCGGGCGGTCTTGCTTGCGGCGTATTCGCAAGCCGCGAGGATATCCGCAAACTGCGCAAATCGGGCCGTACCTTTGAACCGAAGATGCCCCGGGAGGAAGCGGATGCGCTCTATGCGGGCTGGCAACGAGCCGTGCGTAAGGCTTGTGATTGAACGGCGAGAATAGATAGACCGTGCGTCACCTTTCGCATCTCTACGATACGGATGGCGACGCACAAACTATCTAAGAAAGTGGGATGAGAGGAAGGACATTCGCGTCCATTCATATGCAAGAGACGCCCTACTCCACCACCCGGAAGGCGGCGGCGCGCAGCAGGCGGTTCATCACCGCCAGGCCCACGCCCTCCGGCTCCACGGCCTCGCAGAGGATGACCTTCGCCCCCATGCGGTCGGCTTCGCGCAGGGCGTGGAACAGCCGCGCCGCCATGCTCGCCGCGTCCGCGCCGAGGGAGAGGCAGCGACGCGCGCCAAAGCGGGGGATGTCGCCCTCCAGCGCCAGAATGAGCGCGTCTTCGCTTGCGTCGTAGCGGGAAATGATGTTCTCCACGGCGCGCTCGCCGCGAAATACCGTCACTTCGCCCTGCGGCGCGTAGTGCTTGTACTTCATGCCCGGCGAGCGCGGCCGTTCGCCCTCGCCGAGGGGATGCAGCACGGCGTGGTCGATCTCGCAGGCGTTGGCCACTGCTTCGATCTGCGCGCGGGTGATGCCGCCGGGCCGCAAAACGCGCGGCGTGCCGCCCGTCAGGTCCACCACCGTCGATTCCACGCCCACCTGACACGCCCCGCCGTCGAGGATGAGCGGCACGCGGCCATCCATGTCCTCCAACACGTCCAATGCGGTGGTGGGGCTGGGCCGCCCGGAGCGGTTGGCGCTGGGCGCGGCGATGGGCAGGCCCGCCGCCTCGATCAGCGAGCGCGCCACCGGGTGCGCGGGCATGCGCACGGCCACGGTGGCAAGCCCCGCCGTCACCCGCAGGGGCACCCTCCCGCTCTTTGGAAAGATCAGCGTCAGCGGCCCGGGCCAGAAGGCGTCCATCAAAGCGCGCGCCTGCGCTCCGGGCTCCCCGGCGATCAGCGGCGCAAGCTCTGCCGCCGCCGCGATGTGGACGATGAGCGGATTGTCGCCCGGCCGCCCCTTGGCGGCAAAGATCTTTTCCACCGCCGAAGCGTCCAGTGCGTTCGCGCCCAATCCGTAGACGGTCTCGGTGGGGAAGCCCACCACCTCGCCGCCGCGAAGAAGTTCGCCCGCGCGCGAAAGCGCCTCGGGCGTGGGGGAGAGAAGTTCCGTCTTCATTGCTGTTTCTCCATCAGCGCCGCCTGTTCGGCCAGCGTCAGCGCCGTGATGATCTCGTCGAGGTCGCCTTCCAACACGTCGCTCAGGCGGTAGAGCGTCAGCCCGATGCGGTGGTCGGTCACGCGCCCCTGCGGGAAGTTGTAGGTGCGGATGCGCTCGGAGCGGTCGCCCGTGCCCACCTGCAAACGGCGGCGGTCGGCATACGCGCCCTCCTGCTTCTCGCGCTCCATCTCGTACAGGCGCGATTTTAACACGCGCATGGCCTTTTCGCGGTTCTGTATCTGCGAGCGCTGGTCCTGCGAAGTCACCACCAGCCCCGTGGGGATGTGGGTGATGCGCACGGCGGAGTCCGTGCGGTTGACGTGCTGCCCGCCCGCGCCGGAAGCGCGGTAGGTGTCGATGCGCAGGTCGTTGGGATCGACCTCCACTTCCACGTCCTCGGCCTCGGGCAATACCGCCACGGTGGCCGTGGAGGTGTGGATGCGCCCGGAACTCTCCGTCACGGGCACGCGCTGCACGCGATGCACGCCGCTCTCAAATTTGAGCTTTTCAAACACGTTCTTGCCGGAGATGAGGGCCACGCTCTCCTTGATGCCGCCCAGCTCCGTGGAGCCGTCCTCGATCAGTTCCCACTTCCAGCCCTGCCGGTCGGCGTAGTGCTGGTACATGCGCAGAAGCTCGGCGCCAAACAGCCCCGCCTCGTCGCCGCCCGCCCCGGCGCGCACTTCCAGCACGGCGTTCTTGCGGTCGTCCGGGTCCCTGGGCAGCATGGCGACGCGGGCCGCGTGCAGCGCCTCGCGCAGCTTCGGATCGAGTTCTTCCACTTCCTCGCGCGCCATCTCCGCCATGTCCGGGTCGTTCAAAAGCTCGTGCGCCTCGTCGAGCTGCTCCGCCAGCGCGCGGCAGTTTTTGGCGATGTCGTTCAGCTCGGAAAGGTCGCTGTGTTCGCGCATCAGCTTGGCGAACAGCTGCGTGTCGGCGATGACCTCCGGCAGGGTGATGCGGATGGACAATTCCTCGTAGCGCGCCTCCACGCTTTCCAACTGCGCGAGGATGCGCGCCTGTTCGGCATGACTTCTCTCCATTGCGTTTCTTTCACTCCCGTATCTCGATGACGCGGTCGCGCCCGTTCAGATCGCGCAAAACGCGCCCGCCGCCAAACAGCGCGCGCACCGCCTCGGCCTCGTCCCAGCCGATCTCCAAAAACAGCGCCCCGCCGGCGGCGAGATGGTCTTTGTACGTCGCGGAGATGCGGCGGTAAACGTCCAGCCCGTCCGCGCCGCCGTCCAGTGCCAGCCGCGGCTCTTTTTGCACCTCGGCCTGCAAACTGTCCAATTCCCCCGCGCGTATGTAGGGGGGATTGCAGGCGATGAGGTCGAACCTCCGCCCTGCCAGCGGCGCAAAGAGATCGCCCTCAACGATCTCCGCCTCCGCACCCAGACGGCGGCGGTTTTTGTCCATCACCGCGCAGGCGTCCGCGCTCACATCCGCGAGCGTGACCTTCGCCTGTGGATACAGCTTTGCAAGGCTCAACCCAATGGCGCCGCTGCCGGCGCAGAGGTCTAGCACGCGCGGCGCGGGCCTGCCCCGCAAAAACGCCAGCGCCGCCTCGCAGAGCGCCTCCGTGTCCTGCCGGGGGATAAGCACGCGCGCGTCCACATAAAATTCCAGCCCCATGAACCAGGCGCTGCCCAAAACGTACTGCACAGGCTCGCCCGCCAGCCGCCGCTTTAGCAGCGCCTCCAGGCGTTCCACCTCTTCCGGGGCAAGCTCCCGCAGGCTGTCGCCCCAGCTCAATAGCCGCGCGTCGGCCATGGGGTCGGGGCTGCCCGCCGCTTCCAGTCTGCGCGCGGCCTGCGCGCGCCATGCGATCGCCAGCATAACCTCTCCAAAGCATAGGAAAACGCCGGAGGAGGATAAACCTCTCCCGGCGCTTCTGAATGGCTACATTCCGTAACGCTTCTTGAAGCGGTCGACGCGTCCGCCGCTGTCCACCAGCTTCTGCTTGCCCGTGTAGAACGGATGGCACTTGGAGCAGATATCCACGCGCAGTTCCTTCTTCACAGAACCCGTCTCGAACGTCTCGCCGCAAACGCAGCGGACGACAGCCTTGCCGTAATTCGGATGGATATTTTCCTTCATGGTATTCACCTCTTTGTCACCGGACTGTCGGCCCTCCGGCGGGACCGGCATCCGCGTGGTCATGCAACATGTATTATAGCACAGGAAGGCGGCGCGTTCAAGGGGTCGCGGGAATTTTACACGGCCACATCCGGCGTTGACAAGTAAAAGCCAAATGTGATACCATGATACCGTATCTTCAAAAAAACGCGATCAAGCAAAACGGGCAGGGGAAGCCAATGCGAGTGACGATCAAAGATGTAGCAAGGGCGGCCAACGTCTCGCCGGCCACGGTGAGTCTGGTCATGAACAACCGGCAGGCCCCGGTCTCGCCGGCCACGCGCGAGCGCGTACTCAACGCCGCCAGAGAGATGCGCTACCGCCCCAACCAGATGGCGGTGGCGCTGACCACGCGCAAGACCAATACCATTGGGCTCATCATCCCGGACATCACCAACCTCTTCCACTCCGCCTACTGCGAACAGATCGAGCGCGCGGCAGAGAAACTTTCCTATTCCACCATCATCCGCGTCGCCCGCAACGATCTGCAGGACACCGTGCGCTTTCTCTGCGATTTTGAAGATCGCGCCGTGGACGGCGTCATCCTCACCAAATCCCTCTTTGCCGACCCGCAGGACACCTTCGAGTGCATGCAGACGGTCAAGGAGATGCGCATCCCTGTCATGCTCACCGACCGCGTGCCCAGAGAGTTCGCCGCCGGCGCGGTGCTGCCCAACGACTATCTGGGCGGCCTGCTGGCCGTGCGCCACCTCATCGACCTCGGCCACCGCCAGATCGGCTGTATCACCGGCAGCATGCACTATGAAAACTGCAAGGACCGCCTGCGCGGTTATCGCGACGCCCTTCAGGAAGCCGGCATCCCCTACGACCCCTCGCTGGTCTTTGAGGGCAACTGGGAGGTGGACAGCGGCATGCGCGCCCTGCCTTACCTGCTGGGGAAAAAGGTCACGGGCATCTTCGCCTTCAACGACATGACCGCCTACGGCGTCTACAAGCAGGCCCGCAACTACAACCTGCGCATCCCGGAGGACATCTCCGTCGTCGGCTACGACGATCTCATCTTCTCCGACCTCATCGACCCGCCGCTGACCACGCTCGAATACCCCATCGCCCAGATGGCCGCCGGCGTGGTCGAGCGCCTCATCGCCAAGATCAACAACCAGCCCGTCTCCGACGAACCGCTGGTCTTCGACCCCATCCTCAAGGTCAAGGGCAGCACCGCCCGCCTGCACCGGCACGCGCAGCCCTGATTTGCTTCTTGGGCGCATCGCCTCGCGCGGTGCGCCCTTTGCGCGCCTTTGGGGCCACTTAGAACGGATAAATATGCAATTCCTCTCGCTGAAAACGCCGATATGAGCGCGTTTGTGCGCAGAAACACACACAATATGCAGTAACTGCGCATCAACATTCAAATTGTTATCAAAAATTTTACAACTCCATGCCCGCCCCGCTATTGACAAAATCGCCGGAGAATGGTACATTATGACCATGCGTTAGCACTCTCCGCCGTTGAGTGCTAACAGCGACCGGAAGGGAGGCGTGGTCATGGGTCTGGACGAAAGAAAGTTCCTCATCCTGCGAGCGATCATCGACGACTACATCACCACCGCCATGCCCGTCGGCTCGCGCACGATCTCGCGCAAGGCGGGCGTGGGTTTTTCGCCCGCGACCATCCGCAATGAGATGAGCGATCTGGAAGAGCTGGGCTACCTTGCCCAGCCGCATACCTCTGCGGGGCGCGTTCCATCCTATAAAGCGTACCGGCTGTACGTGGACAAACTGCTCAGAGCCGGTCAGCTCTCCGGGGAGGAGCGCCAGAAGATCGCCCAGCACATGCAGACGCGCTCCCGGCAGGTGGAAACCGTCATCCGCCGCGCGGCCCGCGTACTCTCGGACGCGACGAAGTACACCTCCGTCGTGGTCGCGCCGCACATCGGCTCTCTGCGCATCCGCCACGTGCAGATCGTCCCCGTCTCATCGGGCACGGCGATGCTCGTCATCGTCACCAGCGCCGGCATCGTCAAGGATGCGATCATCAACATCCCCGAGGACCTGAGCGCCGACCACCTCTACGGCATCTCGCGCATGCTCACCGAGCGCCTTGCCGGGCAGCCGATCGAGTCCGTGCGCCAGATCTTCGCCGACATCATCCGCGATATGGGCAACGAGCGCAAGCTGCTCGCCGAGACCATGCAGGTGATCGAGGAGAACATCGCCGCCGTGGATGACCGCGACGTGTATGTCGGCGGCAGCGCCAATTTGCTCAACTATCCCGAGTATTCGGACGTGGACAAGGCGAAGAACTTCCTGTCCGTGCTGGAATCGCGCGATACGCTGCGCAAGGTGATGGGCGAGGGCGGCGATATGGAGATCACCATCCGCATCGGCCCGGAAAACGGCGTCCCGGAACTGTCGGATTGCTCGGTACTCACCGCCAGCTACCGCATGGGCGACCAGTCCACCGGCACGCTGGGCATCATCGGGCCCACGCGCATGGATTACAGCCGCGTGGTCACGGTGCTGGGCTTCATGGGCCGGGCGATCAGCCAACTGCTCTCGGACAACAAGTAGGAGGACGGCATGAAAAAGAAAGACAAAAATCCCGAAACTCCGGTGACGGAGGAGGAAGCCCCCCAGAGCGCCGAACAGCCCCAGAACACCGGGGAGACGGCCGGGGAACAGCCGGAGGAGAAAGAGGCTTCCATAGACGAGTGGCGCGCGGCACTGGAAACCGCCGTCAAGCAGCGCGATGAATACCTCGATCAGCTGCGCCGCTCGCAGGCGGATTTCCAGAACTTCCGCCGCCGCAACCAGACCTCCCGCGCGGACGGCTTTGCCGACGGCGTGGAGGAAGTGATCGGGGCCATGCTCCCGGTCATCGACAATCTGGAGCGCGCCATCGCCGCGGGCGAGGAAAGCCCGCTGCTCGAGGGCGTGAAAATGACGCTCAACCAGCTTCTGGAGAGCCTGAAGAAATTCGGGCTGGAGGAGATCCCCGCGCAGGGCGAGGCCTTTGACCCCGAACTGCACCACGCGGTGATGAAAGAGGTGACCGACGACCCGGGCAAGGTCATCGAAGTGTTCCAGAAGGGCTACCGGGTCAAGGAAAAGATCATCCGCTACGCGATGGTCAAAGTCTCCGTTGAGGAGTAACATCACAACCAACCAGGCAATTTCGCATCCATTCAGGAGGGATCTATTATGAGCAAGATCATCGGTATCGACCTTGGCACCACCAATTCCTGCGTCGCCGTCATGGAGGGCGGCGAGCCGACCGTCATCGCCAACGCGGAGGGCGCCCGCACCACGCCTTCGGTCGTGGCTTTCTCCAAGAACGGCGAGCGCCTTGTCGGCCAGGTCGCCAAGCGCCAGGCCGTCACCAACCCGGACCGCACCATCATCTCCATCAAGCGCCAGATGGGCAGCGATTATAAAGTGAACATCGACGGCAAGTCCTACACCCCGCCGGAGATTTCGGCCATGATCCTGCAGAAGCTCAAGGCCGACGCCGAGAGCTATCTGGGCGAGAAGGTCGACAAGGCCGTCATCACCGTGCCGGCGTACTTCTCCGATTCTCAGCGTCAGGCCACCAAGGACGCAGGCCGCATCGCCGGCCTCGAGGTCGAGCGCATCATCAACGAGCCGACCGCCGCGGCGCTTGCCTACGGCCTCGACAAGGGCGACGCCCACAAGATCCTCGTCTACGACCTGGGCGGCGGCACGTTCGACGTCAGCCTTATGGAAGTCGGCGACGGCGTGTTTGAAGTGCTGGCCACCGGCGGCGACACCCATCTGGGCGGCGACGATTTCGACAACCGCCTCATCGACTACATTGCTTCCGAGTTCCAGAAGGAAAACGGCATCGACCTGCGCAAGGACCGCATGGCCCTGCAGCGTTTGAAGGAAGCCGCCGAAAAGGCCAAGATCGAACTGTCCGGCCTGATGAGCGTCAACGTCAACCTGCCGTTCATCACCGCGGACGCCACCGGCCCCAAGCATCTGGACGTCACCATCTCCCGCGCCAAGTTCAACGAACTGACGCAGGATCTGGTCGACAAGACCATCGGTCCGCTCAATCAGGCCATGAAGGATGCCGGCGTCACCGCCAAGGACATCGACAAGGTCATCCTCGTCGGCGGCTCCACCCGTATCCCCGCCGTGCAGGAAGCCGTGCAGCGCGTCACTGGCAAGGAGCCCTACAAGGGCATCAACCCCGATGAGTGCGTGGCCATCGGCGCGGCCATCCAGGCCGGCGTGCTCGGCGGCGACGTCAAGGACGTCGTGCTCTTGGACGTCACCCCGCTGTCTCTGGGCATTGAGACGATGGGCGGCGTGTTCACCAAACTCATCGAGCGCAACACCACCATCCCGGTCAAGCAGACGCAGATCTTCTCCACCGCCGCGGACGGCCAGACTTCCGTCGAGGTCCACGTGCTGCAGGGCGAGCGCGAAATGGCCGCCTACAACAAGACGCTGGGCCGCTTCCAGCTCACCGGCATCGCGCCCGCGCCGCGCGGCGTGCCGCAGATTGAAGTGACCTTCGATATCGACGCCAACGGCATCGTCCACGTCTCCGCCAAGGATCTGGGCACCGGCCGCGAGCAGTCCATCTCCATCACCGCTTCTTCCAACATGTCCGAGGAGGAGATCAAGAAGGCCGTCCACGAGGCCGAGCAGTACGCCGCCGAGGACAAGAAGAAGAAGGACGAAGTTGAGACCATCAACCGCGCCGACCAGCTCATCTACCAGACTGAGCGCACCATGAAGGAAATGGAAGGCAAGCTCGACCCGGCGGACAAGGCCAAGCTGGAAGAGGAACTGGGCAACTTCAAGAAGGTGCGCGAGAGCAACGATGCCGCGCAGATTAAGTCCGCCATGGACGCGTTCTCGCAGGCCACCTACGCCATCTTCGGCAAGGTCTACCAGCAGCAGAACCCGCAGGGCGGCGACCCGAACGGCGCGCAGGGCGGCTACACCGCCGGAGGCGCCAACGATGACGGCACCGTCGAGAGCGACTTCACCGATAACAAGTGATCTCGCCGCGAGGCGAAATGCGCCCCGGAGCCTGTCCGGGACGGCAAGAAGTTAAGGCTCCGGGGCGGAGGCGGTATCGCCTCCGCCTTCGGGCCGTTCACATAGAGGGAGGGGAAACCCTTGGCAAAACGCGACTATTATGAAGTGCTTGGCGTCGAGCGCACGGCCGACGAGGCCGCCATCAAGGCGGCGTACCGCAAACTGGCCAAGAAACTGCACCCGGACGTCAACCCGGGCGACAAGGACGCCGAGGAAAAATTCAAGGAGGTCAACGAGGCATATCAGGTGCTTTCCGACCCCCAGAAGCGCGCCCAGTACGACCGCTTCGGCCATCAGCAGCCGGGCGCGGGCGGTGCCGGCGGCTATGGAGATTTCTCCGGCTTCGGCGGTTTCGGCGGCTTTGATGTGGAAGATATATTCTCGTCGTTCTTTGGCGGCGGTTTCGGCGGCGGCCGCGCCCGGCGCGAGCAGGGCCCGGTCCCCGGCGCGGATCTGCGCTACGATATGACCATCTCCTTTGAAGAAGCCGCCAAGGGCTGCGACAAGGAGATCAACCTCGTGCGCGACGAAACGTGCGAAAACTGCCACGGCACCGGCGCCAAGCCCGGCACGCAGCCCAAGACCTGCCCCACCTGCAACGGCACGGGCCAGGTGCGCACCACCTCCAACACGCCCTTTGGCGCCATCCAGAACGTGCGCACCTGTCCGAACTGCAAGGGCTCGGGCCAGATCATCTCCGATCCCTGCCCCAAGTGCAACGGGCGCGGCAAGGTGCGCACCTCCAAGCGCCGCACCGTGCGCATCCCCGCCGGCATCGACAACGGCCAGATCGTCACCATCCGCGGTCAGGGCGAGCCGGGCGAGCGCGGCGGCGAGGCCGGCGACCTTCTCATCGTCGTCACCGTGCGCCCGCACCGCCTCTTCAAGCGCAACGGCACGGACCTTTATCTGGAAATGCCGCTCACCTTCACGCAGGCGGCGCTGGGCTGCGAGGCCGATGTGCCCACGCTGGAAAAGCCCGTCAAGTACCGCTTCCCCGAGGGCACACAGCCGGGCCAGACCTTCCGCATCCGCGGACAGGGCATCCCCTCGCTGCGCGGCAACGGCAAGGGCGACCTCTACGTGACCGTCACGGTGGAGATCCCCAAGCGCCTTTCCGAGAAGCAGAAGAACCTCCTGCGCCAGTTCGACGGCACCGTCACCGGTCAGGAATACGAGCAGAAAAAGTCCTTCTTTGACCGTGTCAAGGAAGCGTTTGGAGGAAATTCGTAAATGCAGTGGACGGAAGTAACGGTGCTGACCACCACGCAGGCTTCGGAGATGGTCTCCGCCATCCTCGAGCAGGCCGGCAGCAAGGGCGTGATGATCGAGGATAAGAACGACGTCTACGCCAACCAGCGCCCCGAGGGCCAGTGGGACATCATCGACGAAGCCATTGCCGAGCGCATTGGCGACGATGTGCGCGTCACCGGCTATTACCCCGTGGACGAGCAACTGGAAAGCGCCATGGCCGCCATCCGCGAGGGCCTTGCCGGCCTGCGCGCGCAAAACCTGCCCTTTGACCTCGGCAAGCTGGAAGTGCTGACCCATACCGTGGATGAAGAAGACTGGGCCGAGAGCTGGAAAAAGGATTTCACCCCCATCCGCTTGGGTCGGCACATGGTCGTCAAGCCCAGCTGGTGCGATTACGAAGCGCAGGCGGGCGACCACATCATCGAACTTGACCCCGGCATGGCCTTTGGCACCGGCACCCACGAGACCACCGGCATGTGCGTGCGCCTCGTCGAGGAACACGTGCGTCCCGGCCAGAAGGTCATCGACCTCGGCACCGGCACGGGCATCCTCGCCATCGCCGCCGCCCATATGGGCGCGCGCGACGTGCTGGCCATCGACCTGGACGCCGTGGCCGTGCGCGTGGCGAAGGAAAATGTCGAAAACAACGGCTTTGCCGAGATCATCCGCGTGCAGCAGGGAGACCTGCTCGACCACGTGGACGAGGCCGCGGACGTGGTCGTCGCCAACATCATCGCCGACGTCATCATCGCCCTTTGCGGCCCGGTCAAGCGTCACATACTGCCCGGCGGCCTCTTCATCTGCTCCGGCATCGCCCGCGAAAAGAAGGGCGAAGTCATTGCCGCGCTGGAAACGGCGGGCTATGAAGATCTGGAGATCCTCGACGACGGCGAATGGACGGCCATCGCCGCCAAACGGCCGTGAACGCCTTTTACATAGAGGGCGGCCGCCTTTCTCCGGAGGACGCCCGCCACGCGGCCAAGGTGCTGCGCCTGCGCCCGGGGGATGAGATCGTCGCCCTCGACGGCGCGGGCGGGCGCTTCCGCGCGCGCCTCAAAGAAGAAGGCTCGGTGGAGCTGCTGGAAACGCTGCCCTCCAACGAGCCGCGTTTGCGTCTCACCGTCTATCAGGGCGTGCCCAAGGCGGACAAGCTGGAACTGCTGGCGCAAAAGCTCACCGAGCTGGGCGTCACGCGCCTCGTGCCGGTGGAGATGGAGCGCTCCGTGCGCCATTTTGAAAAGGTCGAGCGCCTTCGCAAGATCGCCCGCGAGGCGGCCAAACAGTGCCGCCGCGCCCTGCCCATGGAGATCACAGAACCCATGCCGTGGCAAAAGGCCGTCCTCGACATGCGTGCGCGTGAACGGCTCGTCGCCCCGTGGGAGGAAGCCACCGACGGCCGCCTCACCGCTCTGCCGCCCTGCACCGACATTGGCCTGCTCATCGGCCCCGAAGGCGGCATCAGCGCCCGGGAGATCGCGGAAAGCGGCGCGAAAACCGTCACCCTCGGCGCGCGCATACTGCGCACGGAGACCGCCGCGCTCGCCGCGACCGCCATCATCATGGCCATCATGGGGGAGATATGAGCAACATCGCCTTTCACACGCTCGGCTGCAAGGTCAACCAGTACGATACCGAAGCCATGCGCGAATCCTTTGAACGCGCCGGCTGGACGGCCGTGGACTTTGACGCCGAAGCCGACGTCTACCTCATCAATACCTGCACCGTCACCGGCACGGGCGACCAGAAATCGAAAAAACTCATCCGCCGCGTGGCGCGCGAACATCCGGGCTGCGCCATCATCGTCGCCGGCTGCCTCGCCCAGCGCGAGGCGGAGGCGCTTTTGCAAATGGACAATGTGGCGCTGGTCATCGGCGTGCAGCGCCGCGCCGAAGTGGTGGAGCTGCTCGAGCGCGCCCGGCGCGAAGGTCCCGTCAACGCCGTCGCTCCGCTCAGGGGCGCGTCGTTTGAACACCTCTTCGTCACCCGGCACGAGGGCAAGACCCGCGCGACCATGAAGATACAGGAGGGCTGTGACCGCTACTGCGCCTACTGCATCATCCCCACGGTGCGCGGTCCGGTGCGCTCCATGCCCTTGGAAGATGTGCGCGCCGAAGCCCGCCGCCTCGCCGAAGCCGGCTATCCGGAGATCGTCGTTACCGGCATCCACCTGGCCAGCTATGGCCGGGGTACGGGCGATACGCTTCTGGACGCCATCCGCGCCGTGGCCGAGTCCGTGCCGCGCGTGCGCCTCGGCTCCCTGGAACCCGTCGCCGTCACCGACGGGTTCGCCCGCGGCGTGGCGGAGCTGGGCCGCGTCATGCCGCAGTTCCACCTCTCCATGCAGAGCGGCTCGGCGGGCGTGCTTGCCCGCATGCGCCGCCGCTACACGCCAGAGGAGTACATGCGCGCCGTCGAACGCCTGCGCCAACACCTGCCCGGCTGCGCCATCACCACGGACGTACTCACCGGCTTTCCCGGCGAGACGGACGAGGAGGCGCAGGAAACGCTTGATTTTGTCCGCGCCGTCGGCTTTGCCCGCATCCACGTCTTTCCCTATTCGCGGCGCAAGGGTACGGCGGCGGACGCCATGCCAGATCAGGTGCCCGAGTCCGTCAAGCACGAGCGCGCGGCAAAACTTCTGGCGCTTGGGAACCAACTGGAAGAAAATTACGTCTCAACATTGGTGGGAACAGTACAGGACGTGCTGTTTGAGACCGCCGCCGGCGAAGCGGAAGCGGAGGGCTACACCGGCCAGTACGTGCGCGTGCGGGCCAAAGCCCGGCCGGGTCAGCTCTGCCGGGTGCGCATATGCGCGCGGGAAGGAACGCTCGCGCGCGGGGAACTTCTGCATTGATGGGAGGTGAACGTTATGGACTGCATCTTCTGCAAGATCATCGCCGGGGAGATCCCCAGCGACAAGGTGTACGAGGATGAACACGTGTTTGCCTTCCGGGACATCAACCCGCAGGCGCCGGTACACGTGCTGATCGTGCCGAAAAAGCACATGCGCAACATCCTCGAATGCGACGCGCAGACCGCCGCCGCCGTCACCGAGGCGGTGGGCAAGGTCGCCCGACAGGAGGGCGTCTCCGTCTCGGGTTTCCGCGTGGTGACCAACTGCGGCCGCGATGGCGCGCAGTCGGTCGAACATCTGCACTTCCACCTGCTGGGTGGGGACAAGCTCTCTGAAAGCATGGCATAACTGTGGCAGGACCGAATTAAATCTGAAAAATAACTTTGCAGGGGGCGATATTCGCTTGACGGCTACATAGTCCGTGGAGTATAATAGCTTATGTGGCGCACCCCGCGCGCCTCATTGGCATTTGCCATCACCTGCGAGGGGAGGGAAACACATGTCTGAAATTCGCGTCAAGGAGAATGAATCCTTGGAGAGCGCCCTGCGTCGTTTCAAGCGCAAGACCGCGCGCGACGGTATTCTCGCGGAGGCCCGCAAGCGCGAGCATTATGAGAAGCCCAGCGTAAAGCGCAAGAAGAAGGCGGAGGCAGCCCGCAAGCGCAAGTATTGATGCCCAAAGCCGCTCCTTTGCCCCTGTTGCAAAGGGGCGGCTTTCAACTTTGCCGGTTTCGGCGCAAACTTCTGTTTTGCAGGCAGGGCCGCCCGCTCTCCCGTCGCGGTTGCGGTCCGGAATTGGCCTTCTGCGCGGCAGCGCCTTTGCCGCCCATACTGCGGATAGCCGTTTTGCAATTCTATCAGAGAAATATGCCGCCGCATTTTCGCATGCAACGGTCGGCGCGCTTTTTCCATTGCCTGTCATATGCAGGCATGCTTCTGCATAGAAGTTTTTTCGTACATCTCCCCAGCGCGCCGAAGCGCTTTGCCCGTCGCATCGCGCCGCCGCCCGGGCGGCGCCGGAGTCTGATATGCACTATACCATGCTTTTGTGGCCGCATGCCAATGCGCGCTATCAGGTGGAAACAGAAAAACTGGCCCGCGCGGAGCTGGAAGTGATGCTTTCGCGCCTGGGCATGGAATACACATGGGAAGAAGGCGGCGTCGCCGGCCTTCCATCGCTGGATTTTGCCGCCCGCCCGCTTGCGGACGCGGAGGCGACCGTTATTTCCCGCCATTCGCTGCTCTACGCGCTCTTTGAGCGCCGCGAGGACGGCGCGCTTCTGCCGCTTTTGGGCCGCGAAGCGCCCCGCGTGGGCGGCGACCTTCCCGGCATCCTCAAATACAAGGGCAAGACCAACGAGAATTTCACCCAGCTGCTCATCAATCTCGCCTGGCTGGCGGGGAACATGCCGGAAAAGGCGCATCTTCTCGATCCCATGTGCGGCCGCGGCACCGCGCTGTTCGTGGCCCTCAACCGCGGCTGGGATGTCGTCGGTTCGGATATAGACCGCGCGGCCCTGCGCGAAGCCGAGCAGTTTTTCAAGCGCTATCTGGAATACCACCGCTTCAAGCATACGACCAGGCGCGGCTCGCTGACGCTGCGCGGCAAAAAGAGCGCGCCGTATACGGATCTTGCGCTCGCCGAAGGCGCGCTGCGTCTCGCGGAAGTGGACGCGACGCGCGTGCGCGAGGCCTTTGGCGCGGCGAAGTTCGATCTTCTCTGCGCCGACCTGCCCTATGGCGTACAGCACGGCTCCAATATGCCGCTGGAGACGCTTTTGCGCCTCGCCCTGCCCGCGTGGGCGGAAACGCTCAAGCGCGGCGCGGCCATCGCCCTTTCCTTCAACGCCCAGACGCTGCCCGCGCGCAAGGTGCGCGCCCTGCTCGCCGGGGCCGGCCTGCGCGTTCTCGAAGGCGGGCCTTACGATCATTTTGAGCATTGGGTGGAGCAGGCCGTCACGCGCGACATCGCCGTAGCCGTGCTGCCCTGACCCTTCGCGCGCCTCTTCCGTCCTTTTTGAAGGAGGTCATTTCTTGGATTATCGAACGCTGCATATGAAGACCGTCGTCGAGCTGCGCCAGCTTGCGAAAGAGCTGAAAGTCAAAGTTCCCGCCGGCACGCCCAAGAGCCGCCTGGTGGAACTGGTGCTGGAAGGCCAGCTCGCCGCCGCCGCGCAGGCCAACGAGCGCGCCGCGCGCAAGGCAGCGGAAGCGGCCGCCGCGCCGTCTCCCGCGCCCAACGACGCGCCGGATCAGAAACCCGCGTCCGCGCCGGAGACCTCCGAAGAACGCCCCGCGCCGCTCATGGACGCGGCATCGAACGGCGAAGCCGCTCCCACGCGCCGCAAGCGCGCCAAGGCCGCCCCGGAGGCGGCGGAGGCCAGACCCGCGCGGCGGGGCAGGGCGGGCAAGGCCGCGCCCGAAAAGGCGGCGGAGAGCGCGCAGCCCACAGACGGCGAAGCGGCGCAGGGCGAAACCGCGCCCGCTCCCGCGCGCCGCAAGCGCGAGACCGCGCAGGACGGGGCGCGCCCCCGTTCCGGCAGGACCGGGAGCGGGAAAGGCGCGCGCGGGGGGGAGAAGGAAGAACTTCCCGCCGCTCCCCGGAGCGCGGAAACGCCCGACGCCCCGAAGCGCGCGCGCGGCGCACGCGGCAGAAAGACCGCCGCCGCGCCCGAGGCCGCGCCCCAGCCGTCCGCGCCTGAGACGGCGCTCGCGCCCACGGTAGCCGTCCCCGAGGCCGCAAGCGTGCCCACGGCGTCCGCGCCCGAGGCAATGAGCGCGTCGGAGCCGCCCGCCGTCCAGATCACGCCCACAGCCATCGTCCCGTCGAACGCGCCCGGGAAGGAGTCTCCCAACGCGGAGCCGTCCCCCGCGCCCACCGAAGCGCAGGCACCCGCCCCGCGCCGCGCCCGCGCGCCCCGCGCCGCCCTTGCGACGGAGGCGGCGGCGGAGAACATCCCCGCGCCCACCGAAGCGCAGGGACCCGCCCCGCGCCGCGCCCGCGCATCCCGTGCCGCACATGCGACGGAAACGGCGGCGGAGAACATCCCCGCGCCCACTGAAGCGCAGGAAACCGTTCCGCGCCGTGTCCACGCGCCCCGCGCCGCTGTTTCGAGCGAGGAAACGTCAGTGGGGGAGAAGCCGGCGGGCGAGACTTCCGCGCCGGAGAACGCCGCCCCCCAGACGGCCTACGCGCCGCGCTATGGCCAGCGGACTGCGCAGGAGGGCGACCGCCGCCCCTACAACCCGCGCTTCCAGCGCTACGGCCAGCGCTACGACGGCCAGCAGCGCGTTCCGCGCGAGTTTGGCCGCAGCGCCGCCCCCCGCGCCGCGCAGGACGCCGCCCCGCGCGCGGACTATCCGCGCCGCTTCGACCGTCAGGAGGGCCAGCCCCGGCAGGACTACCAGCCCCGCCAGGACTACCAGCCTCGCCAGGACTACCAGCGCCCGACAGCCCCGCGCGAGTACGCTCCGCGCCGCGAGAACACCTACGTGCAGGATCCCAACGCCGTCAACCCCGGCGTGCCGGAGATGCTGGCCACGGGCGAGTGCATGGACGGCTACGGCGTGCTGGAAGTCCATCCCGAGGGCTATGGCTTTTTGCGCGCCGAGAACTACCTGCCCGGCAACAAGGACGTCTACGTCTCCATCGCCCAGATCCGCCGCTTCGGGCTGCGCAACGGCGACTACGTGGTGGGCAAGACACGCCCGCAGCGCGAGGGCGACCGCTACAATGCCATGATCTACATCAGCGAGATCAACGGCGAAGCGCCGGAGAAGGCTGCGCGGCGCAAGCCCTTTGAATCGCTGGTGCCCATCTACCCGGACGAGCGCCTGCGCCTTGAGGACCCCAGCGGCCACAGCGACCTCGCCCTGCGCCTCATCGACATGCTCGCGCCCATCGGCAAGGGTCAGAGGGGCATGATCGTCTCCCAGCCCAAGGCGGGCAAGACGACTTTGCTTAAAAAGATCGCCAACGCCATCACCCGCAACTACCCGGACGTCCACCTCATCGTGCTGCTCATCGACGAGCGGCCCGAGGAGGTGACGGACATGAAGCGCTCCATCGAGGGCGAAGTGGTCTACTCCACCTTCGACGAGGCCCCCGAGAACCACACCCGCGTCAGCGAGATGGTGCTCGACCGCGCCCAGCGCCTCGTGGAGCAGGGCAAGGACGTGGTGGTGCTGCTCGATTCCATCACCCGTCTGGCGCGCGCCTACAACCTCGTCATCCCGCCGACCGGGCGCTCGCTCTCCGGCGGTCTCGACCCGGGGGCGCTGCACAAGCCCAAGCGCTTCTTCGGCGCGGCGCGCAACATCGAAAACGGCGGCAGCCTCACCATCATCGCCACCGCTCTGGTCGAGACCGGCAGCCGCATGGACGACATCATCTTCGAGGAGTTCAAGGGCACCGGCAACATGGAATTGCACCTCGACCGCAAGCTCTCCGACCGGCGCATCTTCCCGGCCATCGACATGTTCAAGTCCGGCACCCGCCGCGAAGAACTGCTCCTTGACGAACAGGAACTGGAAGGCGCGCTGAAGATACGCCGCCTGCTCTCCGGCGGCAACCCGCAGGAGACCGCCGAGCAGCTCATCGGCATGATGGAAAAGACCAGCTCCAACGCCGATTTCTTCAACCGCCTCAAGGGCTGGATGGCCGTATTTGAAAAAGAGGGCTTCACGATGAAGTCCTGAAAAAGCAAGGCCGCGCCCCGCGAACGCATGGAACGCAGCCAAAACTCAAAATCGCAAGATCGCCCTGATACAAAACATCAGCGGCGATTTTTGTTTGGAGATTTTCACCCTTGCCTGTTTGCAAGCTGTACTGTTTCAAATCATCCCCCCAAGCCCATCCGCGAAACCTTTCGGCGCCGCGTGAAAGTCATCTTGCCTGAAAAGACCACCCAACAGGCCGCGCGACATGCCGCCGGCCTCGCCGTTCAAGACAGCGACAAACACTTCGCCCGCAGCGGACGCCATGGCGACGCCTGCCGCGGCGACTGCCGGCGTGTCGTGGAAAGCTGCGGAAAATTCCTTCGGTATATGCCACAAATCCGCCATATTTTAGCGCGTTTTTTCCAAAAGTTCATTGTATCTCATGGAAGATAGTGTATACTATACCCATATCTTATACGATGAGGTGATCTCCTTGGACTTCTGGCAGAACATCGGCCCCTTCATTCTGGCGGTCGTCGCCGTTATCATCAACGGCGTGCCGCAGCTGCTCTACGCGCAGGCGCGCGGCTTCGCGCTCAAGCCTGCGGGCCTTGCCTATCTGGTCGGCGCGTTCGGCAACCTCTTCACCGGCTCGGTCACGCCCATTTCCAGTCAGGCGGAGACCATCACCGTGGCCAGCGTGAAAAAGGATCTGCGCAACAACGTCAGCTCCATCCTTCTCGCGGCGGTGCTGATGATCATCCTCGGCCTGTGCGGCGGCGTGACGAAGATCTCCGAGTTCGCCGGTCCCGCCGTGGTCGCCGGCATGATGAGCGGCGTGGGCCTCATCCTCGCGGGCGTTTCGTGGGACATGTTCGGGCAGGAAAAGCGCACCACGCTGGTGTCCATCGTCTCGGCCATCCTCGCCTACGCCATCTTCCTCAACGACGCCAACAAGGTGGTCTGGACCATCTTCATCTCCGTCGTGGTCTCCACCGCGGACTTCCTGCTGCTGCAGAAGCGGCGCGTGGATCTCTCCACCCTCGTGGAGCCCGGCCGTGAGGCGCCCGAGGTCAGCGCGGAGTGGCGCTTCTGGAAGAAGGAATACTGGAGCGATTTCAACGTCATCAAGCCCACGATCAACCTTTCCGTCATTCTCGGCGCGCTCAGCCTGATGATGCTCAACATCGGCGCCAACATCTCCTTTGGCGGCATCACGGCGAGCATGGCCGCCACCACGCAGAACTTCGACCATCTCTCCATCATCAACTCTCTGGCGGACATTCCCAGCGCCATCTTCGGCGGCCCGCCGATCGAGGCCATCATCTCCGGCACGGCCGGCGCGCCCTGGCCGGTGATCTGCGGCATCGTCTTCATGCTGGTGATGGGCATCCTCGTGCTGCTCGGCCTCATCGGCCGTCTGGGTAAGTACCTGCCCGCGCAGAGCATCTCCGGCTTCCTGCTCGTGATCGGCATCGCCATGACCTTCGCGCCCAACCTCGTCACCGTCACCACCAGCGAAAACGCCATGAGCGGCTACATCGCCCTGGGCGTGACCGCGTGGAGCAAGAACCCCTTCCTCGGCATGGTGGTGGGCGTGCTGGTGCGCTATCTGGGCGTGTACGTCGGTCTGGTATAAGGAGGCGCGCTATGCAGAACTGGCCTCAGACCCATACCATCCATCTTGCGCCGGACTACGCGGTGGAGCTTCCGCTGCTGGACATCGGCGACGGCTTTCGCATTTACTCCTTCGATATGACCGGCGAGGCCGAATGGAACCGCGTGGCGGCGCGCGAGCTTCTCAAAAAGCTGGAGCCCTACGCCTTCGACGGCATCGTGACGGTGCAGACCAAGTCCTGCGGTCTGGCCCAGGCCATCAGCGCCAAGTTCCCGCGCTATCTGGAGCTGCGCAAGAGCCGCAAGAGCTTCATGATCGACCCCAAGGGCGTGACGGTGCAGTCCATCACCACCCATGGGCAGCAGGAGCTGTGGATCGGCAGGGAAAAGTACAGCCATTTCCAGGGCAAGAAACTGTGCTTTCTGGACGACGTGGTTTCCACCGGCGGCACCATCGAGGCGGCTTTTGCCCTCGCCAAAGAGATCGGCGTGGAGATCGCGGTCATCGCCTGCGTGCTTACGGAGGGACAGGAGCGCACGGAATACCAGGGCGTTCCGCTGGTGAGCCTCGACCACATCCCCCTGCCGGGCAAGGACTAGCCCGTGCCCAACATGCTATGACAAACCCCTGCGTTTCCAGACAAACGCAGGGGTCAAATATGGAACCGCGCGGCACAAAGGGGCCGCGGGCCTCCAGCTCGAACCGTCATCGGCAGACCGCCCACAGAGCTTTGCCAACGGCATGCGCGGCGGCACGGCGAAAGAACGCCGTGCCGCCGCTTTTGCGTCCAAATGCGCCGCTGAGGTCGAAAGAACGGCCGTCAGACGCTTGCGTCTGCGCGGATGGCGTCGGCGGCGCGCTGCCCCTCGCGCAGCACGTCCTGGAGCGAAAGCCGCGTGAGTTGACGCTCCTTGACGAGCATTTCTCCATCGACCATTACAGAGTGTACGTCGTGACAATTGGCGTTGTACACCAACGTGGCGATGGGGTCATCGCCCATGGGGCAGAGATTGGGAGATCGCAGATCCACCATGACAAGATCGGCGCGCTTGCCCACTTCCAGAGAACCGATGAGATGGTCGAGCCCCAAATGCCTGGCGGGCAGGATCGTGCAGCGCCGCAGAGCGTCCAGTGCGTTGCGTTCCGTTTGCGCACATCCCAGGAGACGGCCGACGGTAACGCCCATGCGCATCGTACTCCAAAGATCGCTGCCGGTCCAGTCGGTGCCGTAACCGACGCAGATGCCCTTGGCATAGATCTCCCGCATGGGCGCGAGAGGGCCGCCTTTATTGCCGTTCATATCCGGGCAGTGCGCCAGCATCGCGCCGGATTCGGCGAGCAACGCCATGTCCCCCGGTGTGATGTGCAGGCAATGAGCGATCGTCGTGTTCTGCCGCAGCAGGCCGCTTTCGCGCAGGTACTCGATGGGCGTAAGCCCATAGGTCTCGCGGAGGAAATCTACCTCCTGTGGCATTTGCGCGGCGTGGATATGGCAGCCGACGCCATAGGTCTCCGCAAGGCGCGCGATCTTTCCGGCCAACTCCAAGGAGACCGTATCGGTGGCGTGCGGGCCGAATTTGCACAGTATGCGCCCGTCGCCCTTCTGGTGCCACGTTTCGATGAGGGCGATATTTTCTTCGACTCTGCGCCATCCGGCGTCGGGATCGCGCGTATAATCCCGGTACTGAAGGCGGGCAAGATCCGTTTCAAAGATCTTTGTCGCCAGCACCGCGCGCATGCCCAGCGCGTGGACCGCGCGGGCGGTGCTGTCCATCCCGTGATAGAGATCGTTGATCAGCGTGATCCCGCCCAGAAGACATTCGCTGGCGCCCAACAGGCTCAAGGCATAGATGCGCTCCGGGGTGAGCTGGTCCTCCATGGGCAGCGCCGCTTTGTAAAAGCCGTCCGGCAGATCCTCGAGCATCCCCTTGAAGAGGGAGCCGCATACGTGCGTGTGTATGTCGATGAGCCCCGGCAATACGGCCATCTGCGTCGCGTCGATCATTTCGTCGTAGGGAGCTTCAATTTCAGGTCGCTCCTGGGTGATGAAAGCAATGTTTTGCCCTTCGATGCCGATGTACCCATCGCGCAGCAATGTATTCTGGGCATCCATGGTGATGATCGTTCCGCAATGGATCAGTGTTCTTCGCATAACGGCATACCTCCTCTGTACATTATAATAATTCACAGAAAGCAAAAAATCAAGCGCGCAATTTGTATTATGGATAAAATGCGGCAAATAAACATATGAAATTTATGCTTACGGTATAAAATACTCTGACAACAGAAAAATCGCTTGACAAATCGCCGGATAAAAACTATAATTAATGACATCAAGGAATTAATACGAAAGAGAATGAGGTCATCCGCATGTACAAAAGCGATCATATTATGGAGCTTTTGCACAGCTACAATAAAAAGGTCATCTTTAATTATATTCGGGTCAATGAACTTATCTCCCGCTCAGAGTTGAGCCAGAGGATCGGCGTAAGCGCTACGGCGATCACGCGCCTTGTCAATTCCATGATCGAGACGGGCATGGTCGAAGAAGTTGGCGTTTGCGACGTAGACAGCGTGGGCCGCCGCCCGATCATGCTCTCTGTTTGCAAGGACTGTATGTATGCTCTGGGCGTCAACATTGACATCGACGAAGTGGTGATCGGTTGTATCAACGTGCAGGGCGAAGTGATCCGCACGCTGCGCACCTCTGATTTTGATGGCACAGACCCGGAAAATGTCGTACAGACCGTGCTGAAGCTGTATCGCCGCCTGCTGGACGAATTGGACGCGTCCGTGCGGGAGAAGATCATCGGCATGGGGGTCGTGGTCCCCGGCATCATCGACTGGCCCGAGGGGCATACGAGAGTGACGCCTCAGCTGCACTGGCATCCGTTCCCCTTGCGCGAAAGGTTGCGCTCCCTGCTGGGTATCGAAGTGTTGGTGGACAATAACGTCAAGGCCATCGCTACGGCGGAATCCATGTTCGGCGGAAGAAAAGACAACGACAGCTTTTTCGTCCTTGAGATCGGCAGCGGCCTGGGCGCGGCATATGTTTTGGATGGCCGCGTATTGCGCGGCTCGAACGGCGTGATGGGGGAGATCGGCCATACGCTGGCGGTGGAAAATGGCGTGCGGTGCGATTGCGGCCGCAATGGCTGTTTGCAGGCGTATACGTGCATTTCCGGCCTGGAGACGCGCCTGGGCATGCCGATAGAGCAGATCATGCGCCTGCGCAGAAGCGATGAAGGCGTACAGGCAATCCTCGACGAGGCCGTGCGATACCTCTCGAAGGCCGTTGCCAACATCATCAACTACTACAATCCCGGCGCGATTATCGCCTATGGCAGGCTCTTTGATCTCTGGCCGGAACTGTTCGACCTGTTGCGCATCCGCAGCAGGGAGATGCTTTGGCTCCCGAAGGACGTGGATTTTCATTTTTACCGCTCGGCGTTGGATAACGAAAGCAGCCGCGTATTGGCGGCGGCGTCGGTTTTTTTCAGCGATACACTTTTGCCGGAAGTCATGATCCGCAAAAGCGCTCTCAAATCCGAAAAGCAAACAAAAGTATATCCGTAGCTCCAGAAAGCGGCAGAACGAAGGGAGGGAATTTTTAAGCCTAATTAATTGCTTTCTGGAAACAATTAACAAAACGATAGATACCGCATTGAAGAACGATCAAGGAGGAAAAAACATGAAGAAACTGGTTGCGCTGTTGTTGGTCCTGACGCTTTCCCTGGGCCTTTGCGCGAATGCGTTCGCGTTTTTTGAGGATCCCGTGGAACGGCCCGAAACGATCGACGTGCTTGGCATGAATGGCGATGCGTGCGGCTGGTATACGGATCTGGTGCTGACGGAAGAAGAAAAAGAGCAGGTCCGCGGCATGGGCCTGAGCCTGGCCTACGAAATGCCGAACGAATCTGAGTTCAGCCAGGGCGTCCTGACCGGGCTTCAGAGCGTCTGCGACGATCTGAACATTGAGATCGCCGGTCTGGCCGTGTGCGAAAACGATCCGGCCGTGCAGAAGGAGAATCTGGAAAACTTCATGGCGCTGGGCGTGGACTATGTGGTCTCTCAGGCGCAGGAAGTCGATATCGCCGCCGAGTCCTACGATCCTCTGCGCGATGCGGGCATCAAGCTGATTTTCCAGGGCAATTACCCCACGGGTTATCAGGCCGGCGTGGACTGCCTGCCCTCCCAGAATGAGGATTTCGCCTCCTACGGCATCCTCTGCGCGGACGCTCTGGCCGCGGCGCTCAACTATGAGGGCAAGGTCGCCGCGATCACGATGTCCGCGGTCAACCAGGTCGCCAACACCCGCGACGATGCTTTCGTGGAGCGCATCCAGACCTACGAGAACATCGAGCTTGTGGAAGTTGCCGGCATCGAAGTGGTCTCTGATACGGGCACGGTCGCCTCTGCGCTGCTCACCCGCCATCCCGATCTGGACGGCCTCTACTGCACGTTCGTTGAGCCGGCCACCGAAGCCCTTGAGGCTGTGCGCGGCCTGAACATGACCGATCTGAAGATCGTCACCAACGACTTCAACTCCATGGCCGTGCTGGATATGGTGCAGGGCGGCAACATGTGCGCCTTTGCGGTCGACCGTCCCATGGTGCTGGGCCAGCTGCTTGGCGTCATCGCCGCGTGCGATGCAGTGGGGAAGGAATTTGAGTATTCCTCTTACCTGAACCCGGTCACGCTGGCCACGGTGGACAACCTCGAGGAAGAGTGGAAGGGCGGCTTCGGCACAGACCTGCCTGCGGAGATCAAGACCGTGCTTGACGAGCGCACGGCGGCCGCGACGGAAGCGGAGTAACAAGGAAGATATGCCCGCACACCGCCGGGCTTTCCGGGAATGGATCCCGGCGGTGTGCTACAAAAAAGCGTAGTTTGGCGCTTCGTTGCGCAGACGTCAAGGCGGCGCGCAGGCGTTTCGCTCAAACACAAAAAAGGGGTGACAGGCATGGCGGAAAGCGCCTACGCGCTTGAGTTGCGTCATCTGGACATGAAGTTTCACGATCTGCAGGTGCTATACGATGTGGATTTCACGCTCCGTCCCGGCGAGATCAAGGGGCTGGTGGGAAAAAACGGAGCGGGAAAGAGTACGCTGCTGAAGATCGTACAGGGGCTCCACACGCCCACCGCGGGAACGATCCGCATCTTTGACAAGGAGATACCACCTTCCGCGCCCATGCAGGAACGCGGCCAGACGGTCGGCATGGTCTATCAGGATTTCAGCCTGATCGCGGATATGAGCGTGGTGGAAAACATGTTCCTCAACGATGAGCCGCACAAAGGACTGCTCATCGACAAAAAACAGTGTATCGCCAGAGCGAGGGCGCTCTTTGATAAATATGGCATCAACATCGACCCCTTGGAGCGGGTCGGCAATCTCAACACATCCGACATGCAGATGGTGGAGATCTGCAAACAGATCGTCCGGGAAAAGAAGATCCTGCTCCTGGACGAACCGACCGCAGCGCTCGAAGCGGAACAGGCCAGCAAGCTCTATTCGATCATCCGCCAGCTCAAGCAGGAGGGCATCTCCGCGGTATTCATCACGCATCATCTCAAGGAGATCATGGAAAACTGCGACAGCGTCGATGTTTTGCGCGATGGCAGGCTGGTGATGAGCAGCGATGTGAAGGATGTTACGCTCAATGACATCATCAGCGCGATGCTCGGCGAAAGTTCGGGCGAATTTGTCAGGCAGCATACCTATGCGCACATCACGCGGGAAAAGCCGCTGCTGGAAATGAACAATGTGACTTCCGGCACGCTCCAGTCGCCCATATCGCTGAAGCTGTACCCGGGAGAAGTGCTGGGCATCGCCGGCCTGAAAGGCAGCGGCCGCACGGAGCTTTTCCACATACTCTTTGGCCTGGACCGCCAAACCGGCGGCGAGATACTGCTCGATGGCCGCAGGCTCACGCTGAAAAAGCCTGGAGACGCGGTGCGCGCGGGGATATTCCTCATCCCCGAAAACCGGCAGACGCAGGGATTGAGCCTGGAACACAGCATATATCGCAATGTGACGCTGCCATGGTTGAAGAGCCTGCGCGGCTCGGGAGGATTGCTCGACGACAAGCGGGGCAAAAAGACGGTGGGCCGGCTGCTGCAGGACCTTCAGGTGAAATACGAGCGGCAGGAAGCGCAGGTACAGAGCCTGTCCGGCGGCAACCAGCAAAAAATCGTCATCGCGAAGGCGCTGGGCGCGCATCCCAAAATACTTCTCATGGATGACCCCACCTATGGCGTGGACGTGCATGCAAAAGCGCAGATCATGGGCATCGTAAACGATTTCAAGAAGGAAGGCGGCTCGGTGATCTTCGTTTCCTCGGAGCTGGAAGAGATCGCCTATAACTGCGACCGCGTGCTGGTCATGCACAGGCACAGGATCGTTGGCGAAATGCTCAACGAGCGCGAGGGAGACATCACGCAGGAACAGCTTACCGCGGCGATCCAGTGACCATCGAAAGGAGAATACGCACGATGAAAACAGAAGGCGCCAGCGGGCGCACCCGGAAGATGAATATCCGCGATTACACGGTCTATATCGCCTTCGTCGCTTTTTTCCTGATCTTCACGATAACGCTGCGCAATGTGGGCAATGGCTTTGCCAACCCCAACAACCTGATGAACATACTGCGCCAGACCTGCCTTTCCGCTGTCATGAGCGTGGGCATGTGCTGTGTGATCGGCGCTGGACAGATCGACCTTTCGATCGGCTATGTCGTGGGCCTTTCCTCGGTGCTTACCGCGATGGCGCTCAACAGTTGGGGCATCGTGCCGGCCATACTCGTCGGCCTGGCGGTCGGTTTCGTCGCCGGCGCGGTGAACGGCTTTTTGATCGCCTATCTGAAACTTCCGGCCTTTCTGGCCACGCTGGGCACGCAGATGATCTGGCAGGGCGCTTCGCGCACCATCAGCCACCTCAAGGCGATCTCCATCGTCAATGAAACGTTCATCAACATCTTTGGCGGCGGCAATATCGGCATGGTCCCGGTGCTGTTCGTGTGGATGCTCGTCATTTGCGTCATTGGCTGGATCGTGCTGAACAAGACCAGCTTTGGCCGCAAGGTGTTGGCCGTGGGCGGCAACGCCCGCTCGGCGAAGTATTCGGGCATCAACATCGAGCGCGTGCAGATGGCCGTGATGATCATATCCGGCGTGCTTGCCGCTCTGGCGGGCATTTTGTGGACGGGGCGCTTCGGCGGCGGCCGCTACTCCCTGGGCGAGACCAGCGGCACGGACGTCATCGCCGCCACGGTGCTTGGCGGCGCCAGCATGGCGGGCGGCAAGGCTTCCATTGCCGGCGCGGTCTTTGGCTCCATCCTCATTGGCATGCTCAACAACGCCCTCGTCATGTATGGGCTGGACACGCATCAACAAATGATGATCAGCGGTCTCGTCATCATCCTGGCCGTCGCTGTGACGATCAAGCATGAGCCGCTGAAATAAAACCGAAACGCTGCGTAAGGAGGTCGTTTTGCGTGAAAGAAGAATTGCTGCGTTATATTGAGGCGCACAAAGAAGAGGCCGCGAAACTGCTCTCGGAAATGATCCGCTGCAAGCCCGTCAACCCCTGCTTTGACCCAAACTGTTCAGAGCATGACGTGCAGGAGCTGATCAAGGCGAAGCTGGAATCTCTCGGCTGCGAAGTTTATGAGATACCGGTGGATTTCAAGGAGCTGGAAGCCTACAAGTATCTCCCCGGCTATATGCCCGGCAGTTCAGACGCGGTGAGTTTTGCCGGCCGCCCGAATCTGCTGGCGCGCCTGCCCGGCACGGACCCGCAGCACGCGCATTCCGTGCTGCTGAGCGGCCACTGCGATGTGGTCGGCGCGGCCGACGCCGACGAATGGGAGTATCCGCCCTTCGAGGGCATCGTCAAGGACGGCATCATCCATGGCCGCGGGGCCACGGATATGCTCGGCGGGCTGGCGGCCGCGCTGTTCGCGATGGAGGCCATCGTTAAATGCGACGCGCGTCCCAAAGGCGATATCTGGTTCAACAGCATGGTCTGCGAGGAGTTTGGCGGCACGGGAACGCTGGCGACGGCGGATTGGATGAAGAAGCACAATATCGCCCCTGATGTGGTGGTGATGGGCGAAGGCACGGGCGCGACGATGATCTCGCTCGTCTGCCGGGCGATCGCTTTCGCGGACATCATCGTCAAGGGCCGCGCCGGCCATCTGGAGCGCACGCCCGGCGATTTCCGCGAGGGCGACAGCGTGGACGCGATCGAAAAGGCGCGCTACATCATGGACGCCATTGACCGGCTCAATGCCGACTGGCGCACGCGCAAGGACAAGGATCATCCGTTGCTCCACGATCCCTGCCAGGTCAAGGTTTCGATGATCAAGGGCGGCCATCATCCCTCCAGCTATGCGGGCCAGTGCGTCATCAGCTTAGACATCCAGTCCCTCCCGCACGAGCAGAACGAACAGAATCTGCCCATGTCCGTGCGCGCCGAGGTGGAAGACTATTTGCGCCGCGTCTGCGAGGCGGACCCGTGGCTGCGCGAAAATCCCGTGGAGATCGTCTGGAAGCTCGACGCGGACTGCTGCGAGATCGCTCCCGATCACCCGTTCGTCAAAGTGCTGCAAAAGAATGTGCAGGACATCAACGGCGGGGGCAGGCTGTCCGGCATGACTTTCCATTACGATGGCGGCTGGTTTGGCATGCTGAATGGAGCGCCCTGCGTGTGCTATGGCCCGGGGGATATATTCAGTGCGCACCGCAGCAATGAGATCTGCGAAGCATGGCAGCTTTACGACTGCGCCAAGGCGCTCGCGGCCGCCTGCAGCGAATGGTGTTCGCAGGAAAAATGAACCGACAGAATATTGCAACAAGGGGGATCGCAGCTTGAACAGAGTATCATTGAGTTCCGTCGCCTGGCCGGAGATCGGGCGGGCGGAGGTGCGCCCGGAACTTCCGCAGGCATGTTTTGAAAAGCGCGTGCGCGCCCTGCGGGAGCGTCTGGCGCGGGAAGATCTGGATTGCGCCGTGATCTACGCGGATCGCGAACATTATGCGAATTTCAAGCACTTTATCGGTTTTGAACCGCGCTTTGAAGAGGGCCTCGCCGTTATCTGGCGCGAAGAGGGCAGGGAAGACGCGGTGATCCTGGGCAACGAGTGCGCCTGCATGGCCGCCTATGCGCGCATTCCCGTCAAGTTCGTGCTGTGCCAGGCGCTGTCTTTGCCGGGCCAGCCGGCGGACCGCTTCGTTTCCATGGAGGATTGTCTGCGCGAAGCAGGGCTTGCAAGCGGCCTGCGCGTAGGGTTGATCGGCTGGAAGCTCTTCACGGAAGCGTTCGGCAGGGATCATCGCCATATGTTCTGCGTCAGCGCGTTCATCGTTGAAGCTCTGCGCAATGTCGTCGGAGAGCATATCGTGAACGCCACGGGCCTGCTCATCGACCCGCGCGACGGCCTGCGGCTCGTGAACGATGCCGATGAGATCGCCTATCTGGAATACGGCGCCGCGCTGGCGTCCCAGTGCGTGTGCGATGCGTGGAGATCGCTGCGTCCGGGCATGCGCGAAGCGGAGGCGGCGGGCGCGTACAAGGTCTATGGGCAGCAACTGAGCTGCCACGTGATGCTCTCCTCTGGCGAAAACGCCTGGAAGGGCCTTGTCAGTCCGGGATTCCGCACGATCAAGCAGGGCGACCCCATCTCCATGTCGGTCGGCCTTGAAGGCGGCCTGAGCTGCCGCGGCGGATACGCCGCCTATGCGGCGGAGGATATCGAACCTGCGCAGCGCGATTTTGCCGAACGGGTCGCCATGCCGTATTACGAAGCGGTCGTCGCCTGGTATGAGAAGATCGGCATCGGCGTGACCGGCGGAGAATTGTACGATACCGTCGATCGCCTCATTCCCAAGCAGAAGTTCGGCTGGACGCTCAATCCCGGCCATATGATCGCCTACGAAGAATGGCTCACATCCGGCATCGCCCCCGGCAGCACGGCCAGATTCGGCAGCGGCATGCTCGTGCAGATGGACATCATCCCCTCGTTCAAACCCTATGTCGCGCCCAACGCGGAGGATGGCATCTGCATCGCCGACGCCGCCCTGCGCGAGGAGATACGCGGCCGCTATCCGCAGCTGTGGGATCGTTTCATGCGCCGGCGCGCCTACATGCAGGAAGAACTGGGCATTCGCCTCAAGGAAGAGATACTGCCCATGAGCAACCTTGCGGGCCGCTATTCGCCGTATCTGCTGGATACGGAGCGCGCGTTCATCGCGCGCTGAGCGAGTGCAGTCAGAACCTTTACGGGAAACCACCGGCAAAGACCACGATGGTCGGCGCCGGCGGTTTCTTTTGCCCGCAAGGGGCGCGGGCGTTTCAGCGCCGCGGCCACGCCAACCACGCCGCGAAAAAAGCGGGCCGCTCAACCTATGAGAAGGGCGCATCGCCCGCCTTTGCAACAGTTTCCGCCCGCAAAGAGGATAACGGGACGTCACAGAGAAATATGTATTGATCCGCTTTTTTACAGTGCCGTTTGACCCCTGTGAGACGATGCGCGGCAGCTGGCTTCGTTGTCAGGCCGCCTGTGTCCGCAGGGGCTGCAAATGTGCGTTAACGAAAACTCATTTGCAAAAGGAATACTCGCGAGCCAGCCACCTCACGATGGTCTGAATGTCGCTCCAAGGGAATATTCAGCATATTATATGCCTAAATGCCCATAAGTTACAGCTAATATTTTTGCAATAGGTTGAAATTTGGATATGTTATTGACAGAACTGATTTTTGGTGATAGCATATAGTTAAGCGTTAACGAACACGCAAATGACAAAGCAGGAGGTAGAGAGGATGGAGCTTTTGAAAGGGCAGAGGCGTGTGCCGCTGGAATGGTCGTTCACTTCTCAAAAAGCGCACAAAGACCCCTTCAACGAAGTCGAACTGGATGTTATCCTCGCCGACGAGCAGGGAAATGAATGGAAAGTTCCTGCCTTCTGGGGTGGCGGCACGAATTGGCGCGTGCGTTTCGCGGCTCCAGATGTCGGGCGCTACACCTGGAAGAGCGTTTGCTCCGACCCGGAGGACAAGGGCCTGCACGGCAAATGCGGCGAACTGGAGATCGGCGCCTATACGGGCAATAATCCCCTGTACAAGTACGGCCAGATCCGCGTCATGCCCGACGGGCATCACCTGATGCACGAGGACGGCAAACCCTTCCTCTGGCTGGGCGACACGTGGTGGATGGTCTTCTCCAGCCGCGTCAACGGCAAGGACGAGATCGAGTATCTCACCAAAGACCGCGCGGAAAAGGGCTTCAGCGTCATCCAGATCATCAACGGCCTGTGGTGCGACGTGCATGTTTACGATCGCCGCGGCAAAAACGAAGAGGGCTATTGCTGGGAAGCGAACTGGGCGCGCATCAACCCCTATTTCTACGATTCCGCGGACGTCAAGATGGAGGCCATCGTCAACGCCGGCCTCGTTCCGCTGCTGGCCGGTTCGTGGGGCTTCTACATGAAGGAGCTGGGCGTCAAAAAGATGAAGCAGCACTACCGCTACATGGTGGCGCGCTACGCCTGCTATCCCCTGATGTGGAACGTCGGCGGCGAGACCTGCATGCCCGCCTACTACGGCGACACCAAGGACCCCAACGACGCGCACAGCGCCGGCGACCAGCGCAAGCGCGACTGGGCCCAGGTCCTGGACTATCTTCTGGAGATCGACCCCTACCACCGCACGGCGCTGGCGCACGAGACGGCTGGCGTCATGCCGGAAAAGGGCCTTCCCAATCAGGGCAAGCTGGACATCGTCATGTTCCAGGGCACGCATTCCCAGAGCCATCCGGCGATCACGAAGGCGGTCAATTTCGTCGAGCCGCTCGTCAAGCTCGATCCGCCCCGCCCAGTCATCAATGGCGAGACCTGCTACGAGGGCATGATGAACAACTGCGGCCCGGAGATCCAGCGCATGATCTTCTGGAACACGATCCTCAAGGGCGGCGCGGGCTGGACCTATGGCGCGCAGGGCGTCTGGGCGGCAAGCCACGAAAAGGACCCCTTCGGCCCCTCGGCCTACGGCATGACCTGGGGCTACCACACCTGGCAGGAAGCCAGCCAGTTCCCCGGCGGCAAACAGGTCGGCGCGGCGCGCAAGTGGCTTGGCCGCTTCAAGTGGTGGGAGTTCAAGCCCGCGATGGACAAATTGACCACCTTTGACGATGTCGAGCCCTTCTATCAGCCCGCCTGCGCGGAGATACCGGGCGAGATGCTGATCGCCTACGTGCCCGTGCCCTGCGCGGGAGACAACGGTTTCAAGGGTATCAACTACGCCTTCTCGATGAAGTTCAAGAACCTCACGCCCGGCGACCGCTACGTGGTACTCGCCTACGACAACGTCCGCGATGAGGAGATCGAACTGTACGTCACCGAGGTCGATGAGGACGGCACGCTGCCGCTGATCTCCCAGTCCTATCAGGAATGGGTGTATGTGGCGGAGAAGACCACTGTCCGCCCGGTGACGCCCCGCAACGTCCCGCCGTTGCTCTTTGGCATGATGGGTTGAGCCGATCGCGGCTTTGCACAGGACAACAGGAACAAAAAATGGAGGTAAAGTGATGAAAAAAGTTTTGCTGGTTGCTCTTGCGGTTCTCCTCACGCTCTCGTTCACCGCTTCCGCGTTCGCGGAGGAACTTCCCGACGCCTCTGACCTCACCGTTGCGGGCATCATCCACACCGAGGACCAGTTTGGCCAGATGATCGCGGCCGGCATGCAGGCCGCCTGCGACGACACCGGCGCTTACATGTACCGCGGCTGCTCGAATCTGGACGCTTCCAAGGAATTTGAACTGGTCAACACCTACGCCTCCATGGACATCGACGCGATCTGCGCCTCCCCGGCGAGCCAGGAGGGCTCCAACGCCGTCTTCCAGCAGCTTGCCAACCAGGGCATCACGGTCGTCTACGTCAACTCCGCGCAGGAGCTGGGCGAGGCGACGGCCTTCCTCAGCGCGCAGTTCTCTTCCAACAACGAGGCCCTTGCCGCGACGGCTGCCGACTATGCCGCGGAATGGCTGGCGGAGAACATGCCGGGCGAAAAGATCGTCGTGGGCACGATGAGCGTCAAGGAAGGCTCGACCCCCATCGAGCAGCGCTACGAGGGCTTCGTCAACGCCATTGCCGGCGCTGGCCTGGAGTATGAAGTGGCCGCCCGCGGCTATGGCTACACGCAGGATGTGGCGCTGCAGGTCGTCGGCGACATGCTCACCGCCAACCCCGACATCAACGTCGTCTGGTGCGACTGCGAAGGCTCCGCCATCGGCGCGGTCATGGCCGTCAAGGCCGCAGGTTTGCAGGATCAGGTGAAGGTGTTCTGCATCGACGTCAGCGAACAGATCTGCGATCTGCTCATGGAAGAAAACCCCGTGCTTCTCGCCGCCGCCGGCCAGGATGGCTACGCGATGGGTTACGACGGCATGATGTATGCCCTGCGCGTCGCGCTCGGCATCGAGGAGAAAGCCACCGAAGACAGCTACATCGCTCCCCGCCTGTTCACGGCGGAAAACCCCGAGGAAGTCGCCGAATACAAGGCCTGGCTGCAGGAGCTTGCCGGCTGACGCAGACCTGCCCCAAGTGGATGGAGATGGCCCGTATCGCGCGGGCCATCTCTGATAAAGGAAAGAGGTGAGGACCATGAGCCTCCTGGAGGCAAAAGAGATCGTCAAGCTGTATCCGGGCACCGTGGCTCTGGACCATGTTACTGCGAGCTTTGACAGCGGCAAGATACACGCGCTGATCGGCAAGAATGGTTCGGGCAAATCGACGCTTTTGAAGATATTCGCCGGCGTCGTGGAAAAGACAGAGGGCGAAGTCTATCTGGATGGCAAGCGCCTCGAGCTGCACGCGCCCTCGGAAGCCTTCGCGCAGGGCATCGTCACCGTCCATCAGGAGATGAGTCTGGTGCCGTGCCTGACCGTGGCGGAGAACATCCTCATCGGCAGACTGCCCAAGAAATCCAACGGCCTGGTGGACTGGAAACAGACCTACGCCAGGGCAAAAGCGCTGCTGGACAATCTGGGCGTCGATATTCCGGTAAAGCGCTATGTGTCTGAACTCAACATCAGCCAGCAGCAGATGGTGGAGATCGCCAAGGCCATGAGCTTCGAGCCCAAGGTACTGCAGCTGGACGAGCCGACCTCCGCGCTGGCGAACAAGGAGATCGAAGTTCTCTTCAAGCTGTTGCGCCGCTTGCGGGACAAAGGGCTCATCATCATCTACGTTTCCCACCGCCTGCACGAACTGTGGGAGATTTGCGATACCTGCACTGTCCTGCGCGATGGCTGCTACATCGGCACCGCGCCGCTGCCGCAGACCGACCGCAAAGAGATCATCCACATGATGTTCGGCGATGTGGTGATCCCCACGCGCCCCGCGGACGTCCAGAGCAAAGAGGGCGTCGTCATGGAAGTGAAGGACCTTTGCCGCGAGGGCAAGTTCGAGCATATATCCTTCCAGCTGCACGACGGCGAGGTGCTTGGCATCGGCGGCATGCTCGGCTCGGGCCGCACGGAACTGCTGCGCTCGATCTTTGGCGCCGACCCGTTCGATTCAGGCAGGATCTACGCCTTTGGCGAGGAAGTCAAAAACCATTCGCTGATGCGGATGAAGGCGCTGGGCTTCGGCATGGTGCAGGAAGACCGCGGCCGCGACGGCCTTGTCCTCAACGCCACCATCCTGCAAAACCTCGTCATGGCCAACTACCCGGCGGCAAAGAGCGGCCGCCTCGTCAGCAAGCGCAAGGAACGCGAAATGGCCGCAAAGCAGGTGGACGATCTGCAAATCAAGATCGCGGGCCTTGAAAACCGCATGACCTCGCTCTCCGGCGGCAACCAGCAGAAAGTCGTCGTCGGCAAGTGGCTGAACACGAACCCCCGGATCATGTTCTTCGACGAGCCTTCGCGCGGCATCGACGTAAACGCAAAGCAGCAGATATTCAAGATCATTTGGGATATGAGCCGTCAGGGCATCTCGAGCATCATGGTCTCCTCTGAACTCGAGGAGCTGATCGAGGTCTGCACGCGCATCCTCATCATGCGCAATGGCCGCATCGTAGGCGAGGTATCGCCGGATAACGTCAAGGTAGACCAACTCTACTCACTTTGCATGGGAGGGAACGAAGCATGAGCGAAAATGCCAAGAGATTTGATATGGCGCTGATCCTGCGCAGGAGGATGCTGGAGATCATCCTCGTTTTGATGATCGTGGTCTTCAGCCTGTTGAACAGCCATTTCCTGACGGCGCGCAACTGGGTGAACATCGTGCGCAACATCTCCGTCTACGGCATCATCGGCCTGGGCATGTGCATGCTGTTCGCTTCCGGCGGTATCGACCTCTCCGTCGGCTCCACCTCCGGCCTGGCTACGGTGCTGGTGGCGACGACCTGCGAACTGTTTCAGGACGCGGGCCAGAGCATCACAGTCGGCGCGATCGTCGGCATCTTCGTGGCGCTCATCGCGGCGCTGCTGGTCGGCGCGTTCATCGCCTTCTTCGTGACGCGGTTCGGCATGCCGCCCTTCATCGTTACGTTGGCCTGCAACTACACCGTCAGCGGCATCGCAGGCATCATTTCCGGCGGCTATCCCAAGGTCGTGGTCCCGGCGTGGTTCAACAACCTGGCCTCGTATCAGCTGTTTGGCTTCGTGCCGACTTCGGCGGTCGCCTTCATCGTGCTGGCCATCATCTTCTACATCATCATGAATCAGACGGAGACCGGCCGCAGCATCTACGCCGTCGGCGGCAACGCGGAGGCGGCGCGCCTCTCCGGCATCAACGTCACCAAATACCGCTACATCGCCTCCATGACGGTGCAGTTCACCGGCGCGCTGGCGGGCATCATGCTCTGCTCGCAGGTCATGGCCGGCAACGCCACCTACGGCTCTGAATGGTCCATGCAGTGTATCGCCGCGGTGCTGATCGGCGGCTCCAGCCTCGATGGCGGCGGCGGCAGCATTTGGGGCACGGTGATCGGCCTGATCTTCCTCGGCGCGATCCTGAACTTCATGACTTTGATGAACATGTCCGAGTTTGTGCAGGATGTCGTCAACGGTATCCTCATCCTCGTCGCCGTGCTTGTGAACATCTCCGACATCGGCAATAAGCTCAAGGGCATGAAGCGGAAAAAGCGCACCGCGTGATCAAGCGCGAAGCCCCGGCCCCCGCCAGCACGAAAGCCCCGTCTCCGAAATGAAGGCGGGGCTTCACATTATGCAAGCGGCGGTGCGAAAAGCGCCGGCTACGCCGCGAAAGCGCGCTTTTGCGCCGCGAAAGGGAATGACTGTGGATGTTTCGCAAAGGGCGGCGAGGGTTGCCGGATGGCCGTCGCGGCGTGCCAAAGCGCATGGGAACGCCAGTCGGCAGAAGGGCGTTGCCGCACGCTCCGGCGGTACAGTCGCTCCGCGTGGGATGCTCGCCGCGCCGTTCCCACCGCCCGGTCGTGCGTCGCGGGCGCAAAGGATCGTCCCCGACGACCTGTCAGGGACGATCCTTGCCTTCACTGGCCCGTTCGCGCCTTCAGCGCGCCGTCAGTCTGTCGGCCTTGCCGTCGGCATGGGGCAGTAGCCGCGGGACTTCTTTTCCCAAGCGCCCAACAGCGCCGCGATGAGAATGGCCGCGGCATTGAGGAGCGCCAGCAGTTGGAAGATCAGCCGGTAGCTGCCCAGCAGGTCGGAAGCCACGCCGATGCTCAGGTCGATCAGCGCGCCGGACAGCGTGCCCACCGCCAGCAGCAGGCTGTAACGCTTGGTATACTGGCCGGCGTAGATCTGGCGCGCAAGCAGCGCGGGCTGCATCGCCCCCAGGGAATAGGACAGGCCCATCAGCAGCGCCGCGGCATAGAGGATGAGAACGTTGCTGGTCCCGCTGCCAAAGAGGATCATGGAAATGACGATGACGATGACGATCTCCGCCGTGATGGTGGTGGACCACGCGCCCCTGCGGTCGTTGATTACGCCAAGCAGCAGCTTTCCCGCCGTGTTGCCCACCATGCACAGCGATGTGAAGTTGGCCGCGACGGCAAGACCAAGCCCTTCCTGTTCAGCAAACAGCGTGTAATGGTAGGAGGTCTGTATCACGCTGTAGGGCAGGATCACCAGCAGCGCGCAGAAGATCCGTACGCTTGCGCGGCTGGCGAGCGGGCTGATCTGGGCCTGCGCCGCCCCGTCCGCCTTCCCGGCGGCCTCGTCTCCCTCCTCCGCGCCATACGGGTCGCATCCGACCTCCTGGGGCGTGAGGCGCAGGATCAGCGCGGTGGCCGGCAGTTGCAGAAGCAGCGCCAGCAGGCCGACCAGCGCGATCGCCGTGCGCCAGCCGAGGCTGAGGATCAGGCTGCTGCACAGCGGGGCGATCATCGCCCCGGCCACGCCGGAAGCGGCGAGCGCAATGCCCAGCATCAGCCCCGCCTTCTTTCGGAACCAGTTGTTGATGACCAGCGTCGCGGGGGCGGTGACCAGTCCGCCGCAGACGAGGCCAAAGGGGATGGCGATCAGATACCAGTGGAGGATGTCGCTGAAAAGCGATTCCATCATGAAAAAGCCGCAGGCCAGGAGCGACAGCGCGCTAAGCAGCGCGCGCAGTTTGACCTTGCGGTACAGCACGGGCAGCGCGAACGCAGCCAGGGCGATGGCGCAGGTGCGCATGGTGCTGAAGAGCGACATTGCGCCGTTGCTGATCCCCAATTCGCCGCTGATCGAGGAGTAGAAGACCGACTGGCAGTTGGCGAGGATGCCGGTCGTGCCCGCTTGCAGCAGTATGCACCCCGCCAACATCCACCACGCCGGATGGAGCTTTTTGCGCCTTTTCATTGTTTTTACAATCCCGCTTTCATCGAACTTTGCAGCCGGTGCAGACTGGCACGGACGATCCGCCCCGCATGCCTTTGCAGACCCTGAGACAGCGCTGGCAAGCCTCGTTCCACGCCTTCAGCGCGTTCATGGGTCGTTGCCTCTCTCTGTCATACCAGACCGCGGCTTTTGAGGATCTCGCTGAGCGGCATGCCGTCGCGGGGGATCCATTCGCGCCAATAGCGAACGGAGATGTCCAGATCGGCGCGCAGGTCATAGGTGTTTCCCGCAGTGCCGATGAACGGTTCCAGCGTCATCACGACCTCGCCGCACTTTGGCGGCATGCCGCCCTCGTCCGGCCGCGCGAACGCCTCACCCAGCGCTGCGAACACCTCCCGCGCATCGACGACGCCCCTGGCGTTGAACTCCTTGCTGAACGGCCAGTGCGGAGAGGACTTTCCGTCTGTCTGCTGCAGGTGCATGATCGGGGAATAGCACCCGTAATTGCGCACCCATTCGCGGATGCTCCAATCGCAGGGCTGCGAAAACAGATGCGGATGCTGCGCGACGTCCTCCATGATCTTCTCCACGGCCTCGTCTTCCGCCATTTTCTTCGCGATGGCCGCCTGATACAGCGCGTGCGCCTTCTCGCTGCCGAGCCAGACGCGGCGGCGCGGCGTACCGCGCTGCGCTTCGCCGATCCACGCGCGCACCTGATCGGCGCTGGGGCGGAAGAAGTACTGCTGCCCGTTCATATGCCCGAGATCCAGGGTGACATAGAAGGGCGCGCCGGCGCGGCGGTAGACCTCCTGAAACAATTCCCGCATGCCCTCCAGCGTCCACGGCGGCTGATGCGGCGAATACATCTGCTCAATGCCGACATAGCGCACGCCGGTCTGCTTGGCATAGCGCGCCAGCTCCGCCAGCGTATCGTAGAGTTCGTCCAGCTTCGCCGCGTACAGGGCGTCATCCTGCAGCAGCGTTTCATCAAAACCGTGGGCGAAGAAGCCGAAGCCCGCGCCCAAAGCCCGCGCGGTGTCCATCTGCGCCTTCATCCACGCATCCCTGAAGCGTTCGGTGACGCGCCGGTCGTAATGCGAAAGGCCGCTGGTGGCATAGGTCCCGTGGCCGGAATAGACGTTTCGCACCACGCAGCCCGTCTGCGCGCACTGCCGCTTGACATCCTTGATCCAATTCCGCGTAAATTCCTCGCCCATGTACAGCGGATCGCATTCCGTGTCGGCGCTGGCCTCGACCCCGGTCAGCCCGAGTTCGCGGATGACGCGCATCCATTCCCGCGGCTGCGTCCAACGCTTTGAGGCAAAACAGTTGTCGATCGCCAAGTAGATCTTCGGGTCCATTGCCCATGCTCCTTTCTCAGCCGGCCGTTCAATGCGTCGCGGCGAAGCGCTCAGAACCTGTAGTCGATGCCGAGCAAGCAGCGCATGATCCTGCCGATCTCCACCTGCCCGCCGAAGAAAAACCACAGGGACGTCGTGTTCGTGGAAACGCTGCGGTTCGCGTCCAGCCCCATCGTCAGCCCGCTGTTTTCAAACTCGGCGAAGCCGCCGTTGGAAAGGTCGTCGTTGTAGTAGTAGAGGGAACATCCGCGGTTGCCAAGCTCTCCCCAGGGCTCGGAGCAGTAGGGGATGGAGGGGTCGTTGTAGTAGTTGCGCACCATCAGATGCCATCCGTCGCCCCAGCGCTTGATAAACGCCATGCGGCCGAAGGTCTGCGCAGCCCTGTACGCCACCTTGTATTTGCGCGCCCCGGTGACGTCCAGCTCCACATAGCCGTCGCAGACGCGCTGCATCTCCTTTACGGGCGTGTAGTAATCCACAAATTCAAAATCGCCGAAATACGGCGTGACGAACTTGCCCTCGGGATTGACCTGCGTAAGCACCCATGGCTCGAGGTAGAGCTTTGCCTCGGGCGACTTGTCCCGCAGCTCAATGTCCTGAACAAATCCGCAGGAATCGACCTGTATGTCCCGCAGGGAGCGGACGGACGCGAGCGGGTCAGGCGCGGCGAAATACCTGCGGGAGATGGAAAAGCGCTTTTCGCCGGCTTCGTTCAGGTTTCTGAGCGTCGTTTCCTGCCGCAGGAACACGTTGTCTCCCTGCCGCTCCAGCGCGTAGTTACCGGGATCGATCTCGGGCTGCACCGTATAGGTCGCGTCAAACAGCTCCGGCGCTTCGCAGTAGAACTTCAATTCCGGGTTTACCCAGAGCCGCTCGCCGCCAAGGTGCAGGCGCCGTTCCCGGACGAAATCGCGGAAGGCTGCTTCGTCACTCAGTGCGGCGTTCACCCACAGCACGCTCTCGCCGTTTTCCCCCTTGAAGGGGCCGAGCAGGCGGCCGCTGTACTGGGTGATGATCGCTTTCCAGTCGTTGCCGAGCGCCAGGACCTCGTAGGCCAACTTTTGCGCGTCCAGCATTCTGCATACCTGTGAAAACGTGATGTGATTGTTCATGGCTCTCCTCCGTTATCAAGATCGTGTTCTTGCTCCACATGTGCAACAGACGCAGCTTTTCATTGATGAACAAGCCGCCATCCGTTGCGCCTTGAATGATTGTGTGTGTACGTTAACGCTATAACGCAATTGTATCATCCGCGCGCATTTCTGTCAATCGCAAATCTATTTCAATGAAAAGTTGATATAAATGATATATATTTATGCCAATTTACTGCACATATCGTATAAACTTTTTCTGTGGGTGTTGATTTTTTGGCTGTCTGGTGCGATAATAATTATGGAATGCGTGTACGTTATCGCTTTGTGTCACGCGCAAGAGCTTCGCTTGATGCGGGAACAGATGCTTGCTTGAGGGCAACGGCCTGTGTCGCGCCGGAGAAGGCCGTCGCCATCCAAAGAGCTTTTACTGTCCGCCGGTGATGGAGGGAGGGATGGCCGCCGGATGTATTAAAAAACCGTAATGACCGGGGCTACCAAAGGATTTCAAGGCCATGCTGGCGAAAGGAGTTAGAAAACATCAGCAATGATGGCAGCGAAGAGGAATGAGGGCATAGTGGAGCGTGTCACGGTAAAGACCATTGCCGAGATGGCGAATGTTTCTATCGGAACCGTCGATCGGGCGTTGAATGGAAGGGGCCGCATCAATCCCGACACCAAGGAACGCATTCTCAAGATCGCGAAAATGATGAACTACACGCCGAACAGGACCGCGCAGGCGCTCAAACGCCAGCGGCAGATCCGCATCGGCATCGTGATGGCGGATACGCCCATCCAGTTTTGCGACCATTTGCGTCATGGCATAGAGGATGCTCTGGGCGAGATGGACGATTACGGGATTGTCGGCGAGTTCCTGCTTTCCCATTCCCTGTCCGCGCGGGATCAGATGGAGGTCGTTTCCGGCATCGAACCCGAGCGCTTCGACGCGTTTTTGATCAATGCCGGCTCTGAAGAGATCGGCGGATGGATCGACCAGATGGCCGACCAGGGAAAGACCGTGGCGACGTTCAACTCAGACACGCCCAATTCCAGGCGCCTTTTCCACGTGGGCGAGAACCCGTACAGGGCCGGCATGCTGATCGGCGGCTATATCTCCCAATGCCTGGATCGCGAGGACCCGCTCGTCGCCATCCTCACAGGCTTTCCGGGAAATACTTCCCACGATCTGCGCTGCCGGGGCGTGATGGATACCATCGCCAGCCTTTACCCGTCGGTCCGTTTTCTGCAGGACAACTACTACGACAGTGAAAACGTCGTCGAAGAAAAGCTCAACGACATGCTCATCCGCAGAAAGGAAGATGTAGACGCCATTTTCCTTTCCAGCGGCATCGGCATCGACAAGGCGAGCATCATTGCCGCGGCGCTGCCGCAGGGGCGCAGACCGATGGTCTTTGGCTATGACATCAACGCGGACGTGCTTCCGTTCATGGACATGGACATTTGCCGGGCATGCGCCTTTCAGGACCCCTACTGGCAGAGCTACTACGCGATGACGATCCTTGGCCGATGCTGTCTCTCCGGCAAGAAGCCCACGCGCGAGTTCTACAAGGTGCGCACCAAGTTGATCACCAAATACAACGCGGCAGACTATCTCATGGACAAGCAGCAGTCCGACGAATTTCTCATTTGACGCTGCCTGTCTTCCCGACAACATGTTTACGCGATACAGGAGGTTTTCCCATGAAGATCGTCAACAATCCCAATATGAAGACCATCAAGGACAAGAAGCTGGTCGTCGGCGCGGATTTCGCGGGCTACCCGCTCAAAGAGGCCATCTGCGCGCATCTGCGCGCCAAGGGCTGGGAGATCGAGGATCTGGGCGTCAAGAACGAACAGGACAACGGCCCTGAAAACATGTTCCACCGCATCGGCCTGCGCGTGGGCGCGAAGATTGCCGAGGGCGAATACGAGCGCGCGCTGATCTTCTGCGGCACGGGCATGGGCATCCACATCGCGGCGAGCAAGTGTCCGCATGTACACGCGGCCGTCGTCGAATCCGTTCCCGCGGGCCTGCGCTGCATCACGGGCAACAACTGCAACGTGCTGGCGATGGGCGGCTTCTATGTCGCGCCGCAGATGGGCATCGAGATCGCCGAGGCGTTCCTGAGCAACGACTTGGGCACCGGCTACGAGTGGTGGCCGAACTTTTACGAGTTCCACAAGCTGGCCGTGGACGAGCTGGAAGCGTTCGACTACGAGAAGTTCAAGGCCAACGGCTTCAAGCTCGAACACCTCTACGAGGTCGATCTGCCGGACGTGATGAACGCCTCGAACCCCGCCTTCAAGGCCTGACGCCCGCCGCGGCCGCGAAGAACGCAAAACCGCAAAACCGGCGCCAGCAACGCCCATGGATACAGGATCCGCTTCCCCGCAGGACGGGGGAGCGGATCTTTTGTTGGTGCCTTTAGGCAGTTGAGCAAAGCAAAACAGGGGACCCTCTCATGTGGATGCAGATCGCTGACAACTCTAAGTCAGCAGCTGCTCCCGTTTGATGGGCGGACATGGTTCGCCGATGTTCAGCCCGCCAGCGACTTGGTGAACTGGCAGATATGGCGCCTGCCGGGATACGCTTTCTCACCATATAGAAGACCTCCCGCCGTAATTCCCATTCTACGGCAGGAGGCTCTCTTTTCTATTGCCCGTTGCAACGGGTACTGTCCATTGTCATCCCTTTATGCGCTCTCCAAGGCTTTGCGTGCGGTCTGTTTGTTTCCCGGTCGTCCGGGCCGAAGGAACAGTGCCGCTGTTCCGGCCGTGAGCAGGACAAGCTGGGCGACGACGGCTGCGGCGGGCAGGGTGAACGTCGGGTCCAGCGTCCCCAGAGTGAGCGGGAGGGCGGTGAAGAGACTGCCGTTCCACAGCCCCAGCGCCTCGGGCAGGGGCAGAGCCGACACCGCAAAGGGCAGGAGCATCCACGGATAGAGCAGCCAGGGGCGGATGCGTGCCAGCAGCCAGCCGCAGCCCAGGGCGAACACCAGCGTCGGGGCAAGAGTCGCCAGCGCCGGGAGCAGCAGGCTGCCCCACGCATACCAGCCGAAGTAGCGGCCATAGAACACTGCCGCTTCCAAAAGGCAGCACAGCGCCAGCAGCGCCGTTCCCGCCAGGGCTGCGGCGCATCGGGCCCAGGCGTAGCGCCGGGCGTCCATGGGGGCGGCGTCGGTGAGCGCCATCGCCCGCCGCGCCCTGCCCGAGGTGAAGAAGGTCAAAAAGAACGATGCCCCGACCCACAAGAGGGGCAACATCCGGCTGAGATAGTCCCCAAAGCTCCAGGGGGAGAAGGGCGCGGTGTGGGAGACGCCGAGGATGGTCGCGCTCTCCAGCACCATGGCGCCGTAGGCCAGCAGCACCAGCACGAGGCCGGCAAAGAACTTGTTGAGCAAAAGCCGTCGGTATTCATATTGGAAAATTTTACGCAAGGTCCAGCGCCTCCTCCGTCAGCCCGCAGGCGTCGAGAAATTCTTCATACGTCAGGTAGGGGTACATGGGATCCAGCTCCCGGTTGAACAGCGCATGCAATATCTGATCCATGGCCGCCTCGCCGCCCACCAGTTTTTCCGCTTTCAGTATTTTCAGGGGCATTTCGCAGTACTGACGCATCTGGGAAAGGCTGTTGGAGATCTGCAGGCGCTGCGCCTCGGGCAGACGCTCCAGATACTCCGGGTGGCGGACGTAGAAGTTGAGGTAGTAGTCGTCCACTGCCTGTTGCCACGGCTCGACATAGTGCGTTCGCGCATAGTCCTCGCCGTAGAGCTGCTTTGCGATGCGGTAGGTGGTGTAGCAGGTGAGCCCCTCGGCAGACCAGGGACTGTTGGGGTCGGCGGTGTCGAACATGTTGCCAAGCCCCCACCACTGGTGGACCAGTTCGTGGATCATCACCTCGCCGGCGCCGCCGCCTTTCTCCGCGTTGGAGAGGTTGGCGGCCGTGAAGTCGGCCTCGTCCAGAAGGCTCGCGCCGCCCGCGGCATAGCCGCCGCCGGCCACGCGGCTCTGGATGAGCTTCAGGGTCTCGCCCGCGCCGAAGGAGAGCGGGCCGTAGCGCGTGGCGCAGTATTCCACCACCTGTTTAACGGCCTCCACGGCTCCGGCTTCCTCCATGACGGCCTGATGCTTGCGGCCATAGCAGAACTCGATGGTCATGCCGCCGGCGTGGATGGTTTCCATCACATAATCCCCGGCGTAGAGGATGCCACCGGCGCTTTCCTGCACGAAGCGCCACGTCTTCATGCCGTCGCACTCCGCCACCACCTGGGCTTCGCCCGCACCGAAGGGGATGGCGGTCATGGCGGCGGGCAGGGTGACGTCGATGGTCGCGGGATAGCCGTTTTCTCCGGGCAGCACGTTCATCAGCCGCGGGTAGAGCGTGGCGTTTTCCAGACACAGGTACTCCGCGCTGATCTCCTTGCCGCCCTGCATGGCGGGAATGCTCTCCTGCGGGAAGCCGCCGTAGTCCAGCGTCAGCTCCACCTGTTCGTCGGCGGGGAGTGATACCTCCAGCAGCGCCTCATTGTACTCCTGATAATCGCTCACCGAGAAGGGGACCTCGGCGCCGTTCGCCCGCACGTTGGAGATGGCATAGCCGGGGTCGATGCCGAAGGCCACGGTCTGCTCTGCCCCGGAGGTGTTTTGAAAGCGGTAGGACGCGCTGCCGGAGACCGTGCCCGCCGCCGTGTCCGGGAACACCTGCGCGCCGCGGCCGGTACACACCAGTCCCTCGGCGTAGGGAATTTCATAGAAGGACATCACTGTGAGGTCCGGGTTGCTGCGGTCGATGAAGGGCTGGAGGGCCCAGGCCGTGCCGGAACAGACCAGCAGCGCAACGGCCACGGCCGGGCGGCAGGCGCGCCGGACGCTTCGGGCGAGGGAGCCCAGCGCCCCCTTGCCGCACTGGCGGACGCAGAGCCAGGACAGCGTCCACACGCCGGAGAGCGCCGCCAGCCAGGTAAGGCGCATCCAGGCCACCGAGCGGAAGATGCGGAAGTTGGAAAAATCGTCCGACAGCGCCCAGACGCAGGGGTTGAGCCAGCACAGCTGCCAGTCGCCCGCCCATACCGTCAGGCTCAGAGCGGCGAAGGCGGCAAAGAGCACCAGCGAAAGGTCCGCCCGGCGGGTGAACTGATAGGCGGAAGAGGCGGCCAGTATGCCCAGCGGCAGGGCCGCGCCCATCAGCAAAAGATAGGCCAGGGCATAGTCTGCGCCATCAAAGACCGCGCCGATGAGCCCCCTGCTGACGGGCAGCCAGACGAGCATGGCAAGGGCCGCCGTCAGCACCGCCACCGCAAGCAAGGCCAGCAGGCGGGTCAGGGCCGCCATCAGCGGGGAGACCACCGCGTCGGTGAGGACGTCCACACGGTTTCGGGCCGTCCGATCCCATTCGTGGATCGCAAGTATGCCAAAGAGGACGCCGCCCACCGCGCCGCCGGCGATGGCAGGGTTTGCGAGGTACATGGAGAGCATGGTACTCGCTGTAGCCGGCTTATAGAGGAACAGGCCCACTGCCGGGGAGAGGATGGTCAGGGCCATGACCAGCCAGACAAGGCGGCTCTGGAGCGATCTTAAAAATTCCTGCGGGAAAAGACGAAGGACCTTCATCGCGCTGCCTCCCCTGCGTTTTGATGGATGATATAGAGATAGGCGTCCTCCAGAGAGGGCTCTTCCGGCTCGGCATAGGCCGGGAGCGTATCCGCCACCGCGCGGCAGCGGATGCCGGAGCTGGTGTTCACCCGCGCGGTGATCTGCAGCCCCGCTTCCCGCCCGGCGTCTCTTTCCCAGAAGACGCCCACGTGCCCCTCCGCGGCCCGGATGAGGCCCTCCGGCGTGCCGGCAAAGAGTATGCGCCCGTGGTCGATGACGACGATCTGGTCACACACGGACTGCACATCCTCGATGATGTGGGTGGAGAGCAGCACCAGACGGTCCTGCGCGGTGCGGGAGAAGAGGTTGCGAAAGCGGATGCGCTCCTCCGGATCCAGCCCCACTGTGGGCTCGTCGAAGATCAGGAAGGGCGGCTCGCCCAGCAACGCCTGCGCGATGCCCACCCGCTGCCGTTGGCCGCCGGAGAGCGTGCGTATCTTCGCTTTGGACTTCTCCTGCAGGCCGACCATGCCGATGACCTTGTCGATGGCGGTTTTGGGGCGGCGCAGGCCCTTGAGGGCGGCCATGTAGTCGAGAAACTGCCGCACCGTCAATTCGTCGAAAAGGCCGAAGTCCTGCGGCAGATAGCCCAGTTGTTCTTTCAGCATCCGCTCGTTTTTGCGAAGAGGCTGCCCGTTCACCAGGATGGTTCCGCCCGTGGGCTCCAGCGCCGCCACCAGCAGCTTCATGAGCGTGGATTTGCCCGCCCCGTTGGGACCCAGAAGGCCGATGAGGCTGGGGCTTTTCAGTGCGAGGTCCAGGCCCTTGAGCGCCTGTTTCCCGCTGGGGTAGGTCATGCTGAGTTGTTGAATGTCGATCTGCATAACGCCATTTCCTTTCTGTTTGGGATGCAAAAAGGATAGCAGGGCGATGTGGAGCGGACTTGCAGCGCGCGTGTATTTTGTATGGAGGCGCGCAAAAAGGCCATGTCAGGCCCCCGATCGGAGGTTGACATGGCCTTTGTCCACGTTGAAAGCACTGCTGCGGCAGAGTCAACCGACGCTTCCTCCCGCGGGGAAGGTCACCGTCGCGCGCACCCCTTCCGCCGTGTTTTCAAGGCGACATTCCGCCCTGTGCCGCTCCAGTATCATCTTCACCAGATACAGCCCCAGGCCGCTGCCGCCGGTGGCGCGGCTGCGGGAGCCCTCCGCCCGGTAGAAGGGCTCGAAGAGGTGGGGCAGGGCGTCGGCGCTGATCTGCGCCCCGCTGTTTTCCACGGTGAAGGCGGGGCGACTCTCCAGCCTGCCGCACCACACCCGCACCTGCGCCCCTTCCGGGGAATAGAGGGCGGCGTTGGACAGGAGATTGCCCACGACCTTTTCCAGCATGGCCTCGTCCCCGGCGACAGACACGCCCGGCGTCAGATCGGAGAGCAGCCGCTGCCCCCTCAAGCGGAACATCTCATCGTCCTGCATGAGCCGCCGGTCCAGGAGGGTGGACAGATCCACGCGCTCCCGCCGCACCTCCGCAGAGCCCGTCTCCATGCGGGAGATGGCGAGCATCTCGCCGATGAGGCGCTCCATGCGCCCCGCGACCTGCAGGGAGCGAAGCAGATACTTGTCCCTGTCCCGATAAGCGCCCACGCCGTCCAGCATCCCGGAGAGCTGGCCCTTGAGGATGGTGACGGGCGTCTTGAGTTCATGGGAGGCGGCGGAGAAAAAGGCCGTCCGCTGCCGGTCCAGTTCCCGCTCCCGTTCCACCTCCCTTTGCAGTGTCAGGTTGGCCTCTTTCAGCTCTTCAAGGGCGGTGGAAAGGCGTTTTGCCATTGCATCCAGGCTGCGCCCCAGCGCGCCGATCTCGTCCCTGCGCCGCTCCTTGCATGCCCAGCCGAAATCCAGCCGGGCCATCTTCCCCGCGATGCCGTTCAGGCGCACGATGGGCCGGGTGATGGTCCGGGAGTAGATCAACGCGCATATCAGCGAAAACGCCAGCAGCGTAAGCAGCAGCCAGGGCGCCATCTGCGCAAGCGCCCGCACCGCCAGATTTTCCGCCTCCACCCGGGGCGTGACATAGAGGGCGTAGAACCCGGGCTGGTCGGCAAAGCGCACCTCGGCAGCAAGCGCGGCCTGCTCGGAGGCGGTGACGCTCACCGTGTCTTCCGCCGTGCTTCGGGTATAGTAGGTGACCGTGCTTTCGCCCGCGGATGTGCCGGTGACCGCGTTTTCGCCCGCAGCCGCAGGCTCCACGGCGACCCACTGCCCCGTGCCCGCGATCTGCCCGTCCGGCCCCACCAGCATGGCCTGCGCGCCGGAGGCGTGGAGAAATCTTTCCAGCACGGGACCACATTCCTGCAGGGCGGTATCCGCCAGCTCGTCCACCAGTTCGTCCACCTGCCGGGCAAGGTCGTCGCTGACCACGGCGGTGTAGGTGCTGGGCGTGGCCCAGGCGATGAGGCCGAAGGTCATGGCCCCGGCCAGCAGCAAGATCAGCGTGGTCATCCAAAAGATGCGCGCCGTGAGGCTTTCAGCGACCTTCCTTCGCAGCACGATAGCCCACCCCCCTGACCGTCTCAATATAATCGCGGTTCAGTTTGTGCCGCAGATTCTTGATGTGGCTGTCCACCACCCGCTCGTCGCCGAAAAAGTCGTACCCCCACAGTTTGGAAAGGAGCATCTCGCGGGTGAAGACCCGACCGGGAGCGCGGAGCAGTGTATGGAGCAGGTCAAATTCCCGTGCCGTCAGTTCCAGAGGACGCCCCGACGCCAGCACCTCCCGGGCGTCCAGATCCAGCACCAGATCGCGGTAACGCAGCCTGCGGGGCTCTGTCTCCGCGCCCCGGCGGCGAAGGATGACCCGTATCTTCTCCAGCAGCACCGGCATGGAGAAGGGCTTGGTCACATAGTCGTCGACGTCCAGACCAAAGCCCCGCAACTGTTCCGCCTCGCCATCCAGAGCGGTGAGCATGAGGATGGGCACTTGGGACTGGCGGCGGATCAATTCACACACGCCGAAACCGTCGATCTTTGGCAGCAGCACGTCCAACAGCACCAGATCGAAGGGCTGCGCGTGAAACATATCCAGCGCGGCCACGCCGTCGCCGGCCACGGCCGTTTCATAGCCGGCATCCTCCAGATAGGTCCGCAACAACTCCTGAATGTCCGGCTCATCTTCCACGATCAGTATCTTCTTCATGCTTCGATCACCCTAAAGGAGTATAGCACGGAATTGTGGATATATCATGGAGAAAAAGGATATTCCATCGCGTGGCGGATAAAGACCGTCAGGGCGATACGCAACGTTCCTTCCGGCTGGGGGCCTTTTGCGCATTGCTCTTGGTGGGATAAGTACGCAGTTTGGGCAGTTTTGCTATATCATATCGTGGAAATATATTCATTTGCTGCTGAATATGTCGATACTCAAAAGGATAAATGATAAAATAAAAGGATTTTTGATGTTTTTGTTCGGGTCGGGTTGTTATAATGGGAGCATCAACAAGCGAGGGAAATGCGTATGAATCACAATGCTGGAGAAGTTCTGTTGAGGGTCGAACACATCGACAAGAGTTTTGGCAGCACCCACGCGCTCAAGGACATTTCTTTTGACATCCTGCCGGGAGAGATCTGCGGCCTGATCGGCGAGAACGGCTCGGGCAAATCGACCGTTTCCTCGATCATCTCCGGCCTGCTCAAGGCGGACAAGGGGCAGATGCAGTTCCTCGGCAAGCCCTACGCCCCGCAGACGGTCATCGAGGCCAACAAGCTGGGCGTGTGCATGATCGTGCAGGAACAGAGTACTGTCGATACCGTCACCGTGGCGGCCAACATCTTTCTGGGCGAGGAGGACACCTTCACCCGCTTTGGTCTGGTGGACAACCGCCGCATGAATCAGGAGGCGCAAAAGGCGCTGGACGCCATCGGCGCCACGCACATCCGCCCCGGCGAACTGACGAAGCATTTGAGCTTTGAGGACCGCAAGATGGTGGAATTGGCCCGCGCCTTTTACCGCAAGCCGAAGCTCATCATCGTCGATGAGACGACCACGGCGCTGTCCAAGACGGGCCGCGACGTACTCTACCGCCTCATCGAGCGCCACCGCGACGAGGGCGGCTCGGTCATCTTTATTTCGCACGAACTCAAAGAGGTCATGGACAAGTGCGACCGCATCACCGTGCTGCGCGACGGCGAACTGACGGCGGTGCTTCCCCGCGAGGAGTTCACCGAACACGCCATCCGCAACCTGATGGTGGGCCGCGAGATCGACGACACCTACTATCGCACCGACCGCGAACGCCATTACGGCGAAGAAGTGGTCCTGCGGGCGGAAAACCTGCGCAGCGACACGGTGAAGGGCGTTTCCCTTGCGCTGCACAGGGGAGAGATCCTCGGCGTGGGCGGCCTGACCGACTGCGGCATGCACGAACTGGGCAAGCTGCTCTTCGGCGCGCTCAAGCCGGACGGCGGCGAGGTGCTGTTCAAGGAAAAGACGCGCGTGACCGACCCGACGATGGCCATTCGCGCGCACATCGGCTACATGTCCAAAAACCGCGACATCGAGGCGCTGATGACCAACGCCACCATCAGCGACAACATCTGCCTGACGGCTTTCCCGCTGCTGGAAAAGTTCCGCTTCATCTCCAACCGCAGGGAAAAGCGCTTTGCCAACCAGTGGGCCGACGAAATGAACGTGAAGCGTTCCTCCATCGGCGACACCATCCGCAGCCTCAGCGGCGGCAACAAACAGAAGGTCATCTTCGCCAAATGGTTGTCCAACGGTACGGAGGTGTTCATCATGGACTGCCCGACGCGCGGCATCGACATCGGCGTCAAGGCGGCCATCTACCAGATCATGGAGTGCCTCAAGGCGGAGAACAAGTCCATTTTGATGATCTCGGAGGAATTGCCGGAGCTGCTGGGCATGTGCGACCGCGTACTCATCCTCAAGGACGGCCGCGTCAACGGCGAGTTCCTCCGCGACAGCGAGGCGTTCTCCGAGCAGGACCTGATCCGGGCGATGATCTGACGAAAGGGGAAAGACGGGCATGGAAAAGACAAACAAACGCTCTTTGCGATCGCTGACTTCCACGGTCGTGCCGGTGGGCATACTGGTCATCATCGTCGTGTTCTTCCAGATCATCAGTTCCGGACGCCTGCTGACGACGGGAAACATCCGCTCTATCTTCAACAACATGTTCTCCATCGCCATTGGCGCGGCGGGCGTTTCCTTCCTGATGGCGCAGGGAAATCTGGACTTCTCTCTGGGCGGCATCGCCGGTTTCGCCGCCGCCGTCTCGGGCTACGCGGCGCATGTCTCGCCGGTGTTGTCCGTGTTGGCGGGGCTGGTAGTGGGCGGTCTGTGCGGCCTGCTCAACGGCTTTGTCCACGCCAAATTGCACATCTCCGCCATCATCACCACGCTGTCGAGCGCCTACATCTTTCGCGGCATACAGTGCGTGCTGCTGGAGTTCAACGCCGTCAGCCTGCCGGCGAGCATGATGTCGCTGGAAAACCAGACGCTGAAGATCATCGTCATGGTGGGTGTGCTGCTCGTCTGCGGCGTGGTGTACAACCACTACCGCTTCGGCAAGTTCTCCAAGGCCATCGGTTCGCGGCCGGAGGCGGCCGCCCAGTCCGGCGTGCGCGTGGATCGCATGCGCATCGCGGCCTTCGTGGTGGCGGGCGTGTGCGCGGGCATCGCGGGTTTCTTCTTTCTGGTGCGCGCCGCGTCGGTCTCGGCCAACACCGGCTCCAGCTTTGAGTTCAATGTGCTTCTGGCGCTGCTCATCGGCGGCATGCCCATCTCCGGCGGCTCGGGCACGAAGTACCGCGCCGTGGTGCTGGGCAGCCTCATCATGGCCGTGCTTTCCAACGGCATGACCCTCTGGCGCCTTTCCGCCACCGACCAACAGCTCATCCGCGGCGTGATCTTCCTTGTGGCGGTCACTTCCTCGTTCGACCGCAAGAACCTCGCCGTCATCAAATAATCGGGAGAGTCCCGCGCGAGCGGGTCATCTCCGGGGCGCACTGACGCGGCTCGACCGGCCGGAGAATCGCGCCGGAGCGCGCCCCGGAAATACAGAACGACATCAAATAAGGAGGACACTATGAAAAAGCTGCTCGTCATGTTGCTGGCCTTGGCCCTGTGCCTTGGCTCGGTCTCCGCGTTTGCCGAGGAAACGGAACTCAAGCGCTTCCTGCTGGGCATGCGCATGCCCACCACGATCGACCAGATGCAGGAGCAGACCCAGTCCAACGTCACTCTGGTCGCCACCACCGCCAACGGTGAACTGATGGTGGAAAACGCCGCCCTCACGCCGGAAGGCAACATCGAATCCTATGAGAAGCTGATCGCGGCGGGCGTCAACGGCCTGATCGTCATCCCCGCTTCCGACTCCGTGCTGCCCCGCATCAGCCAGATGTGCGAAGAGGCGCAGATCCCCTGGGCCATCTACATGCGCAGCATTCTGGACGAGGACATCAAGGCGCAGATCGAAGCCTCGCCCTACTATCTGGGCAACACCTATGAGGACGAGTACCTGGCCGGCTACACCCTGACCAAGAAGATGGCCGAGGCGGGCTGCAAGAACATCATCCTCTTCTCCACCGCTCTGGGCGACACCACCGGCGGCCAGCGCGAGGCCGGCATGAACGCCGCCTGCGAGGAGTTCGGCATCAACGTCATCAGCGAGTTCCGCGCCGTGCCGCAGGCTTCCGATGCCGCGCAGGCCGTGGAGAGCGTTCTGACCACCCACCCCGAAGTGGACGGCATCTTCATCGCCGCCGGCACCCTCACCTACGGCATCCTGCCGGCCCTGACCACCCTGCTGGACGAGTATGACCGCACGGACGTCAAGATCACCATGATTGACTTCCCCGAAGGCATGGAAGAGGCCTTTGAGACCGGCTACATGCTCTCCGCCTGCGGCGGCTTCAACGTCACCGACGCCATGTTCTGCGCTTCTCTGGTCGTGAACTACCTGCAGGGTACGCCCCTTTCCGAGGAACCTGTCTCCATCCGCGTGAACCAGATGTATCTGGAAAGCGTCGAAGACGTGGAGAACTACTTCAAGTACTGCGAGAGCGGCGTGGCCACCTATACCGCCGAGGAACTCAACGAGTATTTCTTCAAGTTCGTCAACCCTGAGGTGACGGTCGAATCCCTCACCGAACTGGCTGCGAATTACTCCCTCGACGACGTGGTTTCCCGCCATCAGGACATCGTCGAATAAGCAACGAACTTACCATTGACTGAAGGGGTGTTGACATTGTTAAAGCGGATCAAGGGAATTGGTCTGACGCTGCTTTTGCCGTTGGTGCTGTATCTTGCGTTTTACGTGTCGGCACCCTCCAACTTTGGCTCTGCTGCCGTGCTGCGGACCATCCTCACCCAGTCGCTCATTCCGATGATCTGCGGCTTCGGCATGCTCTTTGGCCGCTCGATGGGCATCCTCGATCTGAGCATCGGCTCGAGGATCATCGCCTCCAGCATGTTCGCCGCCCTGCTCACGGAGCGCTTCGGCCTCGGCATCGCCGGTCTGTTCGTACTCACGGTGCTATTCAGCGTGCTGCTGGGCGCGGTGGTCGGCGCGGTGTACTGCCTCTGCAAGATCCCCTCGGTGGTGGTCGCTTTGGTGGTGGCCATGTTCTTTGAGGTCATCGGCTTCAAGATCACCGACGGCGCGGCCTTTTTGCAGGTGGATTCCGAACTGTGCGTGCTGGGGCGCACGCCTTGGAACCTGATCGTCGCGGCCCTGTCGCTGGTGGCGTTCGCGCTGATCTATTCCAAGACCAAGTTCTGTTACAACGTGCGCGCCATCAGCGGCGACGAACTCATCGCCAAGGGCAACGGCATCAACGTTGACCGCACGAAGTTTCTGGCGTATACTATCGGCAGTATCTTCGTCGGCATCGCGGCGGTAATCCAGATCAGCTACGCCTCCTCGATGTCGGCCAAGCAGAACATGGAGAGCCTGTCGATGTCGTTCGACCCGCTGATGGCGATGGTCATCGGCATACAGATACAGGATTACGTGACCCTGCCCGTAGGCATCTTCATCGGCGCGTTCATGATCTCCACGCTCTTCTCCGGGCTGGTCGCTCTGGGCATGAGCGCTACGGCGCAGGACATCGCCACCGGCCTGTTCCTGATCGTGGTGATCGCCATTTCCACCAATTCGGGCAGAATACAGACGGCGATACGCAAACGGCGCGCCAAGGCCGCCTATTAGAGCAGCGGAAACCCATGCTCTGCAATGCGGAGGGATCTGGGAATGCAGTCTCTTAGAGTGATGCTTGTGGACGACGACATGCTCGCTGTGGATGATCTCAAGGATTTCATCGACTGGCAGCGGTATGGTTTTGAAGTCGCCGGCATGGCCTACAACGGCAAGCAGGCTCTGAAGCTGCTGACCCAGGTCTCTCCGCATTTGATCATTTCAGACATCTCCATGCCGCTGATGGACGGCATCCGTCTGGCGGACGAGGTGGCGCGCGTCAGCCCCGACACGCACGTCATCCTCCTCACGGCCTACAATGATTTTGAGTACGTGCGCAGCGCCATGCACGCCAATGTGGACGATTACATCATCAAAGATGAACTCAATGAAGAAACGCTGGGAGCCTGTCTGGAGAAGGTGCGCAGGCGCATCGAAGTGGAGCGCACCATGTCCTCGCGCGTGTTCCAGTGCGCGCTTTCGGACTGGTTTTCCGAGGGCGAAGCCTATGTGAACGAACACTACGACGAGCGCACGCGCGCCTTTTTTGCCCGGGAACACTACGCCATCCTCCTGTTCCGGGAACGGCCCGTACTCGGCGCGGAGCGGGAGTGGACGCGCTCTTCCGACGCGCGCGCGCAGCAGGAGCTGATGAGGCTTCTGGGCGCGGAACTGCGCGAGAGCCGCAAGATCTTCTCCATGTCCACCATCCTCGCCGTGACATGGGAAAACGACATGAAGAGCTACCGCTATTTCCGCGAGAACGGCGGCATCGAATCCCTGTGCGCCTGTTTGCGCAGGAAGATGGCGGAGGGCGTGGGCTGCCGCGTCAGCGCCGCCTACACGAGCGCGCCCATGCCCTTTGCGCAGATCGCCCGCCGCCTCGCCGGGCCGGAGGGCGGGCCGCTGCGCATGGAGATGTTCCTCGCCGGATCGGAGAGCGTGCTGCCGCTGGGGGATGAGCGCCCCATGGTCGCCTCAGAGCCTGAGCTGTCGGACAAGCTGATCTCGGAGATGCTGCGGCGCGAGGGCAAGGAGCGCCACGCCTTTTTGCGGGCGCTGATCTGCCCCAAGCCGGACGCGCGCATCGGCTGGCAGAGCTGCCTGCGCGTGCTGCGCTATCTGGACGACCGCCTGCAGCGTCATCTGGGTTCGCCGTGGACGGGCGCGCCCTGCTACGATCTGGAGGACTGCGCGCGCTATCTCGACGGTCTGTGCCTCGCCTACGGCGAATCGCGGGAGAGCGGACGCGCCCAGCGCGCCGAGGTGAAGCAAGCCATCGCCTATTTGCAGGAACACTTTGCCGATTCCAAGCTGCGGGTGGAGCAGGTGGCGCGCTTCATCGGCATCAGTTCGAGCCGATTGAGCGTCATCTTCAAGGAGGACATGGGAGCGACCATCAACCAGTATCTGACGCAGTTGCGCATCGAGGAAGCCAAGCGCCTGCTGCGCGAGGGCGGCGACAAGCTCTACGAGATCGCCGCGCGCGTGGGTTACGACAACAGCCAGTATTTCAGCACCGTGTTTTTCAAGGAAACGGGGATGTATCCTTCGCAATACAGGCACAGTGAGGTAGAATGATGTCGCGTTTGCAAATGAAGGCGCTGCGCGTTTCGGCGGTCATGCTTCTGATTATGCTGGCGGCGAGCGCCATCTGCCTGTATTTTCTTGTCTACCAGCCGCTGCGCGCCAACGCCATGCAAAGCTCGGAGACCGATTTGAGCAACATCGTCGGGCAGGCGGAGGATGTGTTTTCCTCCATTCAGGAGTATGTGAACTACGTGGCCTACGGCGGCGATCTTCAGGAAAACATCCGCCGCTATGTGCGCGACCCGTCCGTGGAAAACCGCTACGCCATCGCCGACTATCTCAACGATATGCGCAACCTGCGCACGGGGGTGTTCTCCCTCTGCGTGTTCGTGGAGGGCGGCGCCATCCCCTGCCTGACGGGCGTGGACGAGGCGGAGGAGGCAATGTTCGCCTCCGAGTGGATGCAGGGCGTGCTTGCCTCCCGCTATGGCGACGATTTTTCCCCCGGCATCCCGGCCACGGAGCGAAAGGGGCGGCGCATCCTCTACGCCCGCAACTACTATCTGGGGAATCACGAAGTGGTCATCGCCGCCTCGCTGGATTTCTCCGACTGGTTCGGCAACGTGGAGCGCTCCCTCGCCAGCCGCTTCGACGCCTTTTGCTGGATGTACGATCAGGAGACGCCCCTGTTTTCCGGCAGCATGCCCGAGGCCATGGAAGGGCTGACCGAAGAGGTGCGCATCGGCGCGAACGACGCCCGGGACGGGGCGCTGTTTACCGACTATGTGGCCGACGGGAGCTACATGCTGTTCGCCTTCTCTTCCGAGGCGCGGCTTCGGGAGATGTACGCGCAGTACCTTTTGATGATCGTGCTGCTGGTCGCGGCGCTGTTTCTCTTCTCGCTGATCTGCCTGTTCGTCATCACGGGGCGGCTGACGCGGCCCGTGGTGGAACTCTCCCGCGCCATGAGCGCCCTGATCAAAAACGATCTGGCCCTGCGCGTGGAGGTCAACTCCGACGATGAGATCGGCCTTTTGCAGAGCAGCTTCAATGTCATGAGCCGCGAACTCGCCGCCTATGTGGAGGAGCGCGCCCGGCAGGCGGTGCTGGAACGGCAGATGCGCTTTGGCCTGCTCATCAGCCAGATCGACCCCCACTTCGTATGCAACACGCTTAGCACCATCAACTACATGGCCCGGCGCGGCAAGACCGACGACGTGGTCGTCATCAGCAACGCGCTGTCCAGCATACTGCGCGACCGCCTGCGCCTGAAGGATTTCCGCGTCTTTGACACGGTGGAGCAGGAGCTGGAGACCATCCGCCAATACCTGAAGATACAGAACTACCGCTACTGCGACCACATCCATCTGGAGATCGACTGCCCCGAAGAACTGCGCAGACGCAGCATTCCCAAGAACATCATTCAGCCGCTGGTGGAAAATTCCATCCTCCACGGGCTGGCCAACGAGGACATGGGCATCATGGACGGCCACATACGCATCGCCATCTCCAGCGTGGGCGGGTGGACGGCCCTGCGCGTCAGCGACGACGGCGTGGGCATCGAGCCGGCCGTGGCCGAGCGGCTGAACAAATACGCGCGCGAACACGCGGCCGCGCAGGGCAGCGAAAGGGGGTACGGCATCGGCCTGCACGGCGTTTTGCAGCGCCTGGACATACTCTACGGCGAACATTCCTACCGATACGGCATCGAACAGATCAAACCGCACGGCACTCTGGTGAGCATCTTCCTGCGGGAAGGCGTGACCGACGAGCAGGCGGACATTTTCAGCGCAAACGGAAGGAGTTTGATTTCCCATGAAGATCGCACAGATCACCATTGAGACCAGAAAGCAGCCCCTCGGGCTGGACGCGCTCTCGCCCCGCATCAGCTGGATCTCGCAGAGCGACGCGCTGGGCGTAAATCAGCAGGCCTACCGCGTGCGGGTGGCCACGGACGAACAAATGACGGCGCTTGTGTGGGACACGGGGCGCGTGGAGTCGGACCAGTCGGTGCTGCTCCCCTACGCGGGCAAGCCGCTTGCCTCGCGCACGCTCTACCATGTGAACGTGCAGGTCTGGCTCGACAACGGCGAAACTGCCAGCGCCCAGACCACCTTTGAAACGGCCTTTCTGCACTGGACCGACTGGCAGGCCCAGTGGATCACCCCCGAATACGACTTTCAGGCCCCCAAGACGGCCTGCCCCATCATCCGCCGCGAGTTCACGCTGACCAGGCCCGTGCGCCGCGCCCGCGTGTATGTCACCGCCAAGGGCGTGTACGAACTGCGCCTCAACGGCGAAAAGGTGGGCGAGGACTTCCTCACCCCCGGCTGGACCAGCTACAACCACCGCACGCTCTATCAGACCTACGACGTCACATCTCAGGTGCGTCAGGGCGCGAACGCCATCGGCGCCACCATCGGCTCCGGCTGGTACAAGGGCGAACTGGGCTGGCGCAGCCGCCGCAACCTCTACGGCGGGCGCGAGGCCCTCATCCTCGAACTGCACGTGGATTACGAGGACGGCACGAGCGACGTGATCCTTACGGACGCGAACTGGAAGTCCTCCTACCGCGGCCCGGTGCTGTTCGCGGAGATCTACCACGGCGAGACCTACGATGCCCGCCTCGAACAGCCCTGGGACCTGCCCGGCTTTGACGATGGCGCATGGTTCGGCGTGCGCGTCATGGGCCGCGTCAGCCGCGAAGTACTGCACGCGCAGGAGGGCGCGAGCGTGCGCGTGATGGAGCGCCTGCGCCCGCAGCGCATCTTCACCACCCCGCAGGGCGATCTGGTGCTGGATATGGGCCAGAACATGACCGGCTGGGTGGAGTTCCGCGTGCGTGGCGAGGCCGGAGAGCGCGTGGTGCTTTCCCACGCCGAGATCCTCGACCCGGCGGGCAATTTCTACACCGACAACTTAAAGGGCGCGAAGCAGCGCATCGAATACGTGCTTGCCGGCGGCGAGGCCGTGTTCCGCCCGCACTTCACCTATCAGGGCTTCCGCTACGTGCGGCTGGACAGCTTCCCCGGCACGCCCACGCTGGATGACTTCACCGGCCTTGTACTCTACACGGGCATGGAGAGCATCGGCGAGTTCACCTGCTCCGACCCGCTGCTGCGCCAGCTGCAACACAACATCCTCTGGGGGCAGAAGGGCAACTTCCTCGACATCCCCACCGACTGCCCGCAGCGCTGCGAGCGCCTGGGATGGACGGCGGACATACAGCTGTTCTCCGGCACGGCGGCGATGAACATGGATATCGACATGTTCCTCACCAAGTGGCTGCGCGACGTCAAGGCCGAGCAGTTCCCCAACGGCGGCGTGCCGTGGGTGGTGCCCGACATCTACGACGATACCTACGCCTACGACTTGGCCGGGTATGTGGGCCAGAGCGACAAGGTGGCCGCCGTCTGGGGCGACGCCGCCGTCATCTGCCCGTGGAACCTCTATCTGGCCTACGGCGACAAGCGCATATTGCTGGAGCAGTTCGACAGCATGCGCAGGTATGTCGATTTCATCCGCAGTCAGGGCGACAACCCCTATCTGTGGGACACGGGGCATCAACTGGGAGACTGGGTGGCGCTGGACGCACCCTACGGCAGCTTCGTCGGCGCGACGGACGTGGCCTATGTGGCCACCGCCTATTACGCCAAGTCCTGCCAGATCGTCAGCGAGGCTGCGCGCGTGCTGGGCATGGACGAGGAGAGCATGGCCTACGCCGAACTGTATGAGCGCATCGTGGACGCTTTCCGCAAAAAGTACATCGAGGAGGACGGCTCCCTGCGCGTCAAGACGCAGACGGCCATCATCCTCGCCGTGTGGTTCGATCTGGCGCCCAAATGCTACCACGCCAAGCTGGTGGACGAATTGGCCGCATGGCTGGAGCGCACCAACTACGACCTCATCACCGGCTTCGTCGGCACGCCCTACATCCTCCACACGCTGGCCGAGAACGGCCACGTCGACGCGGCATACCGCCTGCTGCTGAAGAAGGAGTACCCCTCCTGGCTGTATCAGGTGACGCGCGGCGCGACCACCGTCTGGGAACATCTGGACGGCCTCAAGCCGGACGGCACGCTGTGGAACCCGCGCATGAACTCCTTCAACCACTACGCCTACGGCGCCGTGGGCGAATGGCTCTACCGCGGCATCGCCGGCCTGCGCCTCTGCCCGGACGCGCCCGGCTACCGGCGCTTCCAGATACGCCCCTGCTTTGGCGGCGGGCTGACCAGCGCCAGTTTCGCGCTGAAATCGCCCTACGGCGACATCCTCTCCGCCTGGAAGAAGGATGGCGCGGCGCTGACGCTCGACATCCGCGTGCCAGTGGGCACGAGCGCGGAAGTGATCCTCCCGCCCATCGCGGAAGACGCGCAGGCGCTCTGCGCCCAGTCCGAGGGCGTCCGCGACGCGCAGGCCACGGACCAGGGCTGCACGTTGCGCCTCGGTTCTGGCGTATACCAGCTTCGCTGCACGCTGCGGGGATAAGCGGCGACCAAAGAATAGCAAGCCCCCTGTTCCAGAACTTGGAACAGGGGGTAGAATAATACTGAAAACTCCGAACAAAGAGGCCGCCAGCGCCGATTTTGCGTCCCGGCTCTGGAACGCACTGCTGGAAAAGGCCACTGTGAACGCCGATAGCAGCGTGGTATTCACCTTCAGAAACGGCGCGAAGATCAGGCCAAAGGGATACCGTCCTGCTCGACGCGCTGTTTCAGGAGATATGCGCGCTTCCCGGGCAGGCGTTGGTACACGTGCCGTACTTCGTGCCTCGGGCGTGGGCAATCTGCGTGGACGAGGCCGCCATCGTCACATGGGTGATCCTGCTTGAGCGGCTGGTGCCGGAGTCCATGCAGAGGAATTGCAGGTCGCCGGGCTGTTTGCCATGTTGATGCTGAAGCCCGCCGAAGCTCTTGCTGATCTGAGCGTGGGCGCGGGTCAGAGCAGCTCAATGTTGTCGTCGTAGATCTCCTTGTTGCTCGTCTACGCTGCCGCCGCACTTCCGGCGCTTGCCTTGCGCGGAGCAGGCGCGGGAACGAGGGAAGAACAGTCGAAGATGTTCTCCTGCGCGCAATTTTCTTCGCTATATGTTTGGATCGGGACCGGATACAAAGAACGATCTAATCTTTTTTTGCCGCTCGTTCTGTACGCAGGTCTTCCAGGATCTCTTCCCAATAAAGGTTCCCATCCATTCTTGCCCACCGCTTGGCGTCGTCTATCCATGCTTCAAGTTTCTCACCAGAAAACTGAATGAGCCGCTTGAAAATGAGGTCTGCCCCCGGCCAATTTATATCTGTTAGCCAAATCAACAGCTGTGGAATATATCGTTCCAACGCCGCGTCCGTTTGAGCGACGATAATTCTGGCCGCATTGTCCCAAACATCTTTCCATGCGAATGGCCTGATCAAGAATTGTATACTTGGTATGCTGGTGGCCACATATGACGTAAGAATCCTTACCGCCTCTTCCTGTGTCTCATGGCTGCTTTCACTGACGTCCAGGTCCTCAAGGTAATCCAATATTGATTTTTGAAGCTTCATTTTCTTTTCCTCCCGCTGAAACATTGGAACGTTCATAAAAACGCACGATTCGATCGTACAGGGATCAAGGGTGCCTTGACGCTTCCAGACGTACTTCACCACTTCAATTGGAACACCGGGAGCAAATGCTTCCGGGCTGCGCAACTTTCCCCGATAAATGATCGCCAAAGGATCGTAAAACCTGCTCCCCGGAGAATACGACCCCGTCCCTTCGTCATGCACCCCCACGATACTGAGCGGATCCAGCTTCGCCATTGCTTTATATGCGGTCGTCAAGGTGCGCACGAGCGTGGGCTTGCCCCATGCGCCGTGTTTGTATTCTACCACGAGGCTTCCGGCGACGTCAAGGATCCCCCATCTGTCGCCTGTACAGCGCCCACCATCGCCCCCGCTCCGCGCAGCGCGGAAAAAGTGCGGCCCGGAGAGGATGTTGCCGTTGCGGTCACGGGTGTACAGCTCCGTGGCCCCGCGGTCGCCCAGCGGTGGTATGTGGCGGTCGTCGCCGGCCTGCATAGGGCCTGCGGCCGTTTCCGGCTATGAAAACTCCCGCATGGCGGCAGGGCGCGATGCGGGAGGAGGGAAAGTTCGCGGTATGCGATCTTTTGCGCGGGAACGGGGCGCTCAGGATCCGGCGTGGATCAGGATGCGGATGGCTTCGATGGCCGTGCGGATGGCGTCGGAACTGTCGTGCGTCTCGGGGTTGGGAAGGCCGGCGCGGGCGCGCTCCTGGTTCCACACCGCGGTAAGCACGGTGCCAGCGCGCACGCGCAGCGCCTGCGCGACGATGAACAGCGCCGCGCTTTCCATTTCCGAGGCCAGGCAGCCGGCCTTGATCCACGCCTGCCACTTATAGCGCAGCTCTTCGCCTACGGGCATGCGCTCCGGCGCGTGCTGGCCGTAGAAGGAATCCTTGCAGTGTACAACGCCCGTGTGACAGGTATGGCCGAGCGCACGCGCCGCCTGCGCCAGCGCGTTGGTCACGGCGAGGTCGGCCACGGCGGGGTACTCGATGGGCGTGTACTCGCGGGAGGTGCCCTCCATGCGCACCGCGCCGGTGGCGACCACCAGATCGCCGCCGACCACGTCCAGCTGCATGCCGCCGCAGGTGCCCACGCGGATAAACGTGGTCACGCCCGTCTGACACAGCTCTTCCACGCCGATCGCCGTCGAGGGGCCGCCCATACCCGTGGACATCACCAGAACGTTTTCGCCCTCAAGTTCGCCAAGCCAGGTGGTGTATTCGCGGTTCTGATGGAAAAAGCGCGGTTCGTCCAGCAGCGTGGCGATGCGCTCCACCCGGCCCGGGTCGCCGGGCAGGATGGCGTATTTTGCCTTGTGGGAATCGTCAAAGCCGATGTGATACATGGGTTTCATCATTATCCTCCAATGTTGCGCCTGCGGGCGCAGAACAGGCGGTCGAGGCGCAAAAGCAGTTTTTCCAGCTTGCGCCGCTTGCGGAAAGGAACAGGGTCCTCGGCTTCACACAGGGGAGAGACGATCACCGTCTTCATGCCGGCGTTGTGGCCGCCGAGGATGTCGGTAAAGAGCTGGTCGCCCACCACCAGGCAACGCTTTGCGGCGCGGCCCAGCGCCGCCGCGGCGCGGTCATAGCCTTCGCGCCGCGGCTTTTGCGCGTGGGAGACGAACTTGGCCCCATAGCGCTGGGCGAAGGGCTCCACGCGCTCGGGATCGTTGTTGGAAACGAAAGCCACGGGAAGCTCCGCCTCGCGCAGCGTTTGCAGCCACGTTTCGGCCTCCGCGGTCGCTTCCGGCGCGTCCACGTGTGACACGGTGTTGTCGATGTCGAGCAGCAGCGCGTCGCAGCCGCAGCCGCGGATAAACTCGGGCGTCACATCCGCGACGCCCCGGGCGTAGTACATGGGAAAAAAACGTCTTTGCGAAAGCGTTTGCATGCAAACCTCCTCATTCTTCGGCGTTGATGATGGCGTCGGCACGGCAGTGGCGGCAGCGGGTGAACTGCGCAAGGCACGCCGCGCACTGCGCGCGCACACCGTCTACCAGTTCCTGGCTGGGGGCGGCGCGGCGCCGGGCGTCCGGCCGGGGGATGAGGGGCAGCACATTGTGGATGTACGCGCCCAAATCGGCCACGCGGCGCGCCACGAGCGGTATCTCCGCGTCGTTTTCGCCGGGAAGCAGCACGCTGTTGACCTTGACGCACAGCCCGGCTTCCGCGGCCAGACGCACGCCCTCCAACTGACTGCGCAAGAGGCGCTCGAAGGAGGCGTCGTCGCGCCTGCCCTCCACGTGGTCGTAGACGCGGCGGGCGCAGTCTACCGTCAGGCAGTTGACCGTCACCGTCAGCGTCTCCACACACAGGGAAAGGACGCGGGAGAGGCGCTCGGGCAACAGCAGGCCGTTTGTACTCAGGCAGATGTGCATGGAGGGAAAGGCCTCGCGCACCAAAGCGATCGTCTCAAACGTCTCCTCGTTAAACAGCGGTTCGCCCGGCCCGGCGATGCCGACGATGCGTATGTCTATGCCGCCATCCCGCACGCGGCGCACGTGTTCAAGCGCTTCCCGCGGGGAAAGCACGCGGTCGGTGAGGCCGGGCATGCAGCCATGTACGCACTTGTCGCCCCCGGCGGGATTGCAAAAGCTGCATTTGATGTTGCACTTTGGCGCCACGCTCAGGTGCATGCGCGCCGCGCGGGCCGGGGCGTTGGTAAAGCAGGGATGGTCGAATTTCGGCGCGTTGCCGGACAAGGGGATTCAGCTCCTTCGTCTTGCGTAGGGATCCAGAGCGTCGTTGAGGCCGTCGCCAAAGATGTTGAAGGCCACGACGATCAGCACCAGGGCGATGCCGGGGAAGAGGATGTACCAGGGGCACACGGTCATATAACCGCGCGCGTCGGAGATCATGTTGCCCAGAGACGGCGCCGGCGCGGGAATGCCGTAGCCGAAGAAGCTCATGCCCGCCTCGTACATGATGGCGCCGGGAACGCCCATGGAGAAGGAGACGATGATCAGCGACAGGCAGTTGGGCAGGATCTGTTTGACGATGATCCACAGCCCGGAAGCGCCCAGGGCCCGCGAGGCGCGCACATAGTCCTTGTTTTTCAGTTTCAGCGCCTGGCCGCGGATGAGGCGGGCGACGTCCGGCCAGCCCACCAGCATGATGGCGATGCAGATGGTCATCAGACTTGGCCCGAGGATGAGCGTGATGACCATGGCCAGCAGCATGACGGGGAAGGCGAGGAATATGTCCGTGACGCGCATGATGATCGCGTCCACCCAGCCGCCGTAATAGGCGGATACAACGCCCAGCGTCACGCCCAGCAGCATCGTCAGCCCGCGGGCGACCACGCCCACCAGCAGCGATACGCGCACGCCGTAAAGCACGCGGGAAAAGATGTCGCGGCCCAGCTGATCCGTGCCCATGATGTTGGAAAGGCTCGGCGCGTAGGGAGGCAGCACCGTTTCGCCATCGACGATCCGGCGGCTTTCAATGGCTTCGGGGTCCAGCGCGGGGATAAAGGGCGCCACGATCGCCAGAAGGATGAACAGCGCGATCATGCACAGGCCGATCATCGCCGCCTTGTCCTTTTTCAGGCGCTTCCAGGCGTCCGAATAGAGGCTGCGGCTCTCGCTTTCGTTTTCCAGCATCTTGCGGTAGCGGGGGTTTTTCGGCAGATAGCGGTCGTCGCGAGTCTTTTTCATTTACGCCTGACCTCCCTTCTGGCTGACGCGCACGCGCGGATCGACCAGGCCATAGAGTATATCCACGATCAGGTTGATGCCGCAGATGGTCACGGCCAGGATCAGGACGGTGGCCTGCAGGGCGGGCATGTCCTTGTAAAACAGCGCGTCGTAACCGTATTTGCCGATGCCCGGCCAGGAAAACACGCTTTCGGCGATCATTGTGCCGGTAATGAGGCGGCTCATGTCCGTGCCGATCAGCGAAAGGATGGGGATCATGGCGTTTTTCAGCGTATGCCGCCAGATGATGAGCCGCTCCTTGAGGCCCTTGGCGCGCGCGGTGCGGATGTAGTTCTGCGGCAGGACCTCGAGGAAGGCCGAGCGCGATACGCGCGCCATCATGCCCGCCGAGGGGATGCCCAACGTCAGCGCCGGGAGGATGATGTAGCGGTCAAAGCCTTGCCCGTAGCCCGAGGGCGGCAGCCATTGCAGCGTCACCGCGAAGAGCAGTTGCAAGATCAGCGCAAACCAGAACTGGGGGATTGACAGGCCCAGCACGCCAAAGGCGGTGACGCCGCGATCCACCAGCGAGCCGCGCCGCACGGCGGCGATCATGCCCAGCAGCACGCCCACGACCACGCCGACCACTTCCGTGGCCAACGCCAGTTGGATGGTCTTGGGATAGACGTTGGCGATCTCCGTGGCGATGTCGCGCCGGCTGTGATAGGAGCGGCCGAAATCGCCGTGCAGGAGGTCTTTGATATAGTTGATGTATTGTATGTGGATCGGCTTGTCCAATCCATAGGCTTCGCGGATACTCTGCACGGTCGCCTCGTCGGCGTAGTCGCCGGCAATGATGCGCGCGGTGTCGCCGGGCAACACGTTGACCAGCAGAAACACGACGATCGTCAGGCCGATCAGGACGGGGATCATGATCAAAAGCCTGCGGAGAATGTACTTGAACATAGCCTTCCTGCTTTCTGGCGGAATTGGGGGCGGAAAGAGCCGGCGCGCGGCGCGGCCCTCCCCGCGGTTTTCATTGCCGGCGGGTGGAAGGCAAGCCTCCCGCCCGCCGCGAAAGGGAATTTACTTGTCGAGCCAGACGCGATGATAGGTGGTCACGTCCAGAGCGCTCGGGCAGTAGTTCTTGACGTAGGGCTGGCAGACATCCACATAGATGTTGTGGTCGAGGTAGGCGTACTGGAAGGAGTATTTTCCCTTCATCCGCACGTTGGTGAAGCGCAAATGGATAGAGCGCATCATGAAGTACTCGCTCTGCACGTCGCAGTCCGCCATTTCCACATTGCGCGCCGACCAGCCGAACTCCGGGGAAAGGACGTCGCAGCCGCGCAGGGCGGCGTCCGAACACTCCCGCAGCGCCTTGATGCCGTGGAGCCTGGTATTTTCGATGGTGATGTGGTCGGAATACCACAGGGCCGCCCGGCAGAGTTCCGTCATCTCGGAATCGCGGATAACAAGGCCGTGGTCGTGCCAGAAGGGGTAGCGCAGGTTGAAGAAGCTGCGTTCCACCCGCACGTTTTTACATTCCTTGAACGCGCTCTCCCCATCGGCGGGGCCGTCGAACGCGCAATCCTTTACCCAAATGTCGCTGCTGCCATAGAGGGCGCGCTCAGCGTCAAAGGTCTGATCCTGAATGGTCTTCATGTGGAAACCTCCCATCTGTGGTCAAAATCAATTCTTTTTCATCTGATAGATGAGATAGTCAAGGCAGTCGATCCGCCTTTCGTCCCTGTGGAGCGTTTCCAGCAGGCGCTTCCTGTGGCAGGAAAGCAACTGGAGCCGCTCATCATCGTCCTGTAAGCGCGTGAACTTCTCGATCATGCCGCTTGAACACCCGGCGTCCTTCAAATTCTGCACGACGGTATACGCATACGGATTCTCGTTTTGCGCCGGCTTCTGTCTGTTTTGCATCGTCACTCACCATCGCTGATGACTATGATTTGGTTGCCCTAGCCTTCCAGCACCGGGTTGTTTTCCACGGCAGCCACAAATTCCTCTGTGGCGTCGAAAGTGCCGATCAGGGTATATTCTTCGTTGATCTCGGCATCGTGGTAGTAAAGCACGATGCGGTTGGGGTCGGAGTAGTAGACCTCGCCCGCGTGCGCCTCGGTGACGACCTGGCTGTTGTCGGGGATCTCGTAACGGCTGGGGACGTCGTAATACTCCATCACATCAGACTCGTCATAGCTGTACACCGGCAGCCGCCAGTCGGTCGTCCCCACGTACATGGCGATCGTCTCGGCAGTGGAGTTGTCCTCCAGATGCAGGATGAACGCCTCGCCGCCATTTCCAAAGCGGACGGACAATTCTCCGGCGCCCGTGTCGGAGCCGTCTTCCTCTGCGGTCAGGGCCTCCGCCTGGGCGGAGGGCGTCGGGGCTGTCTCTTGCAAGGTGGCGGTGGGTGCGGGCGCGGAAGTCGCGGAAGATGCGCTGCACCCCGTCATGATGGCGCTGAACATCAAAAGCAGGCAGAAAAGAGCAACAAACGGTTTCTTCATTTCTTTCAACTCCTTATCATTTGGGTCAGGAGATGGCCTCCTGGTCTTTGAGTATCTGTGCGTCCATATCCAAACCTCGCTTTCCGCATTCAGTTTACCGCAGCGGAGGGAAAATAGCAAATACTTATGTTTTATCAATATCCATAAATAAATGCAATAGTATTTCTCATTCCTCTGCCAGCGACGCCAGCGGCTCCTTGCGTATTTTTCCGGCGGAACCATATGCGAACAGCAGGAATAGCGCCGTCACGACGAGACCCGGAAGCAGCGCCGTGAGAAGTCCCGGATGAGAAGCAAAGTTGCTGATCCCCTCCATGCGCATGAGCAGCGCCACCAGCGGGTCGGTGAGGAAGGCGCCAAGGAGCGTTCCCCCGATGCTGCCCAGCAGGGCGACGATGCCGAAGCGCAGGGCAAAGGAACGCCGCAGCCGCCTGAAGGACAGGCCGATGGCGCGATAGATCGTCAGATCCCTGTGTTCGGCCCGCAGGAGCTTCTCCGCCGTCAGCAGCGTCGCCACCAGCACAAAAAGCACGACCATGGCATACAGGAAGATCATCAGCGACCGCATGGCGGAAAGGATGCCGTAAAGCCCAGGCCAGGAGTTTTCGTGCAGGTATACGTCCCCGCCGTAGGCGTCGGAAAGCGCTTGCATGATCTGCGGCTGGAGAGAAGGGTCGGCGAGGAAGAAATGGGTACACCACATGTTGGGCGCTTCATCCCCGATGCGGGCATAGCCCTCCCGGGAAAGCCCCACGTTCATCCCCATGTCGTTGGCGCATTGATAGATGCCAGAAACAGTGTATTCCCCGCTTCCGCGGCTTCCTGCAAGGGTAACGGTATCGCCAATGGAAACTCCTGAATCCGCCGCCACAAACTCCGTCAGCACCACTTCGTCCGCCTCCCGGCAGGTCTGCCCCATGAGCAGGTGAAAGCGCTCCGGCTCTGTGATGACGTTGGCCGTCATATCCGCCCCGTTGACGGACACGCTGGGCATGGCCAGATCGTAGACATCGGTGATCGCGGTATAGCGTTCAATGGTTTGTTCCACGTCCGCCAGCGTAGCCTCGCCCATGGGTTGGGCGGCGATGTGCAGGTCCGCGGGATTGAAGGCGTCCATGAGCCCTTCGCCGTCCGGCCCCAGCCAGGCATCCACCCGGCCGATGAGCGACGCGAAAAACACCAGCAGCAGCGCCACCATGCACGCGCCTGCATAGCGGCGCTTCCCCGACGCGAGCTGCCGGATGGCCAGGCCAAGCGAGAGGGCGCGCTTGCGCAGCGCTCAGGCCCGCCCATGGCGCGCGGACGCCTGCTGATCGCCGCGGATGGCCGCGAGCGGGGATATGCGCGCGATGCGCCGCGTGCGCAGCCAGACAAAGCCCAACAGCAGCAAAAGGATCAGCGCGAGCGCCGCCAGGCAGATGGCAGATGGCATGTTCGCGGGGATGAGCAGCCCCGTAGTCGTCACCGTCATGCGGCAGACCAGTTTGGAAGCCGGCAGGGCGAGCAGCGTTCCCGCAGCCATGCCGCAGGCGGCGGCAAAGCCATATTGTCCCAACTGCGTCCGGCGCAGCCGCGCGCCGGTAAAGCCCATGGCCTTGAGGATGCCCAGGTCGGCGCGATCCTGCTCGATGGCGCTGCCCACGCTGTGGGAAACGACCGCCGCCGACGCCAGCAGCAATATGAGCACAAAGGCCAGCAACAGGCTGGTGAACACGTTTTGCAGCGTCAGCATGAAGCCTGATATGGCCGCGGCGCTGTGCGTGAACTCCGCGTACCGCTGCAAACTCGTGCGCTCGTTGAGCAGCGCGCCCAGCGCGGCGGCGGACAGATCGCCCGATTGGCGGATGTGGAGCATGAAGCCTTCGCGGGCAAGCGCGTCCACGCCCTCCTGTGCGATCACGGCAGCGATGCGCGCGTGATCCTCCGCGCCGATGAGGAAGCCCTTCATCCCGATCATCGAGCTGCCCATGAATGGGTCTTCAAAGAACCCGGCCACGGTGAACACCGCGTCTACGCCGCTGCGCGCGATGGGAAAGGCGATCTCGTCCCCCGCATGCAGACCGAACATCGAGGCCATGGACGCGGGCGCGTACACCTCCCCCGACGCGATGGTAGCAGGCGCGCTCCCATAGCCGGAAAAGTCATCTGAAAAAAACCTGTAGGGGTATAGCTCTGGCTCGTAAGTGATGAGCTGCCCCTCGCTGTCAGACTCTTGCTCGCCGACTTCGTATTCAGAGAAGATCAGCGGCTGCACGCCCACGGACGCCACTTCGTCGAGCGCGGCCAGCTCTGCCGCCAGTGGCTGCGCGTCCACAAGGCCGGACACCCACGCCGTCAGGTCGCCATACCCCAGCCTCGCCATCTCGCCCCGCACATAGCGCTGCGAACCGAGCCACACCGTCAGCACCGTGCAGAGGGAAAGGGCGACCAGCGCCAGCAGCGCGGCCACGCCCAGCAATGTGCCGCGATGGGATCTGAGGCCGGCTTTTATCAGCGTTCTCATAGCCACCGCCCCCTTACCAGGCCAACGCGGAAAGCCAGCCGTTGAGCCGCTCCTCCCGCGCGCGGGCGCTTTGCGGGTCGTAGGGCGGCAGGGTGATCTCATCGCGCAGCCTCCCGTCCTCCAGATACAGTATGCGGCCACCGCGCAGCGCCGCCCGGACATCGTGCGTGACCATGAGGATGCTCTGCCCCTCGTGGTTGAGCGCCGTCAACAGATCCAGCACTTCCTCGCTGTTTTTGCGGTTGAGGGCACCAGTCGGCTCGTCGGCAAAGAGCATGCCGGGTTTGTTTATGACCGCGCGGGCGATGGCGACGCGCTGCGCTTCCCCGCCCGAAGCCTCGCGCGGTAGGCGGTCGCGCGCCTTGTCCGCATGCATGCGCTCGAGCAGCCGCGCAGCCTTTTCGTTGACCGCCTTTGTCGCCGCGTCCGCTTTGAGATATCCGGCGACCGCCACGTTTTCCAGCAGCGTCAGGTTGCTGACCAGGTGCGCCTGCTGAAAGACAAAGCCGAATTCCTCCGCGCGCAGCACCGCCATCTGCGCCTCCGAGAGCTTGCCCAGTTCCAGACCGCGGTAGAGCACCGCGCCGCCGCTGATGCCGTCCATGCCGCTCAAACAGTAGAGCAGCGTGGACTTACCCGCGCCGGACGGCCCCATGACGACGGTAAAATCACCGCTGTAAATATCCACCGACACGCGGTTCAGCGCAGGCTCCACGCCGTCCTGGTATGCCTTTACGACGTCCCGCGCCGAGAGTATGACTTCGTTCATGCCGATAACTTCCTTTCTGTGCGCGCGACGATGAGTGGCTTTTTCCCCGTGGCGGGATCGGGCAGTATGGCGTCTACAAAGCGCACGCTGAATCGCACGCGCTCCAGATGCTTTTCACGGAGTATAGCGCGCATCTGCCGCGTCATTTCGCGCTCGATGCCGTCCCTGCGCGCAAGATCGGCCTGCGCCAGCATCTCGAAAGCGTCCGGGGCGGTCTGGCAGAACTGATAGTCGCGCAGCCCTTCGAGGCAAAAGCCCTCCACCGCCAGCGGATGGACAAATTCCCGATGCCCCGCGCCGTCTGTAAACCACAGCATGTCCTCGTTGCGGCTGAGCAGTAGTTCCGCGCGCGTGAACGGGCTGCCGGCAAGCGGCGATTTGAGTACCAGATGATCGCTTAGACGATAGCGGATCAAGGGCTGGGCGAAGTTGTACAGGCTGGTCAGGTACATCGCGCCATTTTCCACCTCTACGACGTTCAGATCGTCGAACAGCAGCATGCCGTCCTCGCGGCCCGTCTCCACGCCCAGCGCCAGCGATTCGCTCGCGCCGTAGAAGTTGACGACCGGGCAGCGAAACGCCGCTTCCAGAAACGCCCGCAGGCCGGCGCTCAAAGGCTCTCCGCAGGAGACCACGCGCTTTACGCGCACCTGCGCCTGTCCCGCGAGCACCAGTTCCGCCAGGATCTTGATGGCGGAGGGATAGCCGATGATGATGTTGGGCTTGAAGCGGCGCACGCGCTCGATCCACTCCGAAACGGGCGCTTTGATGTCCAGATACATCTGCTTTGCGCCCACGCCGTCGATGCCGTCGCCCACGGCCATGGCCCCGCCATAGCGGCCGTCGGTGGCCGCGATGTAGACGATGCGTGGCCGCCCGGCCAGCAGCGCCAGCACCTGCGCCATGCTCATATCCCACAGTGCGCCGCGGATGATGCCCAGCAGCATGGCCTGCCACGCCGCCTCGTCGTAGAGGAAGTACCCTGGCGTGCCCGTGCTGCCGGAGGAATGGACGATGTGGTACTTGTCCAGATAGGGCTTGCGGTCCGCGGCGTTTTCCGCGTCGAAGCGCCGTAGCGCCTCCTGACGCAGGCCGGGCACGGTCACGATCTCGTCGAAGTGCTCCATCAATACGGTCTTGTCGATTGTGGGAAAGGCGCTCAGCAGCGAAGTATCCAGCTCCGCCTCGCCGATGCCGGCGCGCGCAAACGAGCGCCGGTAAAAGGCGGAATGCTCCCAGGCAAAGCGCAGCAGTTTGCGCAGCTTCGCGTCCTGCATATCCTGCATCCGTTCCGCGCTGAGGCGCGTGTTTTGCATGAGCCCGTAAAGACCCTTCAGGGTGTCAAAAATTTCCATCGCGTGTTCCTTTCCCTCAGCCCTGCAAGCGGAATGCGTAGCCGGTGCTGTAATCTTCCCGGTGATAATAGTGCGCTTCCAGCGTGGCAAGGTCCATCACGACGCTCCACTCGGTGGACTCGAATTCGCTGAAGTTGTCCTTGCTGACGCTGTTGAGCGCGTCGCGCACGCCCTCCATATCCATGCGCGCGCTGTCTTCCAGCCGCAGCATGAGGATGTCGTAGCGCTCGTGCGATTGCGCCGTGCCCACGCCCTGCTTTTCGCCTTCGGCGAGGTAGAAGTTGGTGAGTACAGGCGTTTCGATCACCACCATTTCATTGTTCACATACTCCACCGCCACGCTGCGGCCTGAGCGGTCGGCGATGGCGAAGTGTACCATCATGCCCATCGAGCCGTGCAGATCATACTGGCCGAGCAACTCCAGCGCTTCCTCAACGCTGCCGGCCCTGTCCAGCAACAGGCGGATGGCCGTGGTCGTGGTAAGGTCAGGCTTTCCCGTGTCCTGCTCGATGGTCGCACTGTCCTGGATCATGTTCACCGACACCGCCAGGCCCGCCTCGTTCATGCCGTCCAGCGGCGCGTAGAGGGCGGCGAGCGTCCGCACTGTGTCCAGATTCAGCGCCATGCTCACCATACTGCCGCCCACATTACGGGTGATGAAGTCCAAGTTGACGGTGGAAATGGAGGCGTAGCCGTTGGCGGGATGCGCCTCCACGATTAGCGCCTCGCAGCTCTGCCAGTCGAAATTGCGGCCAAAGAGCGCTTCGCCTTCCGGGTTTTGCACGGCAATGGTGCTGCAGCCGAAGATGCTGCCCAGTATGTCGCCCAAGCTCAGCCCGGAAAGCAGGTTGTCCGCGAGATATTCCACCACCTGCGCATCTGAGGAGGCACCGCCCTGCGCGAGGAAGCCGTCAAAGCCATGATCGCCGTCAAAGCGCACAGCGGACAGGCCATCCTCCAATTCCATGATCTCCGAGGTAAGCGCAATGTTCTCCAGCATTTCTTCCTCCGATCCTGCATTTGAACGTTGCAAATTATCGCTTTCCGCGAGGCCGTTTCCCAGGATCGCTATGGCGAACAATGTGAAAAGGCCGAATGTCAAGCCGCGTTGCAGACGCTTCTTCCGCATGATAGGACCTCCCTGCACAGTGATTTTTGACACGACCAGTATAATTGATATTCAATGGTATATCAAATACTTATCTTTTATTTAATTCAATAAGTGACATTTATGGATTGTTCCATTATACTGATTTGGGAGGCGATCGAAATGGAATTGCGGATGCTTGAATACTTTCTGGCGGTTGCTCGTGAACAGAATATAACGGCTGCGGCGGAATCCCTGCACATCTCGCAGCCGGCGCTGTCCACACAGCTCAAGGCGATGGAAACGGAACTGGGGAAACAGCTGCTGATCCGGGGCGTAAAAGGTTCGCGCAAGGTGCTGCTGACGGAGGAAGGCATGATCCTGCGCAAGCGGGCAGAAGAAATATTGTCCCTCGTCCGGCGAACGGAGGAGGAGATCACCGGCCCGGGCGAGACGATTGCCGGCAATGTCTATATTGGAACGGGTGAAACGGAAGTCATGCGCCTGCTGGCACACGCCGCCACAAACGTGCAGCGGCAGCATCCCGACATTCGCTACAACATCCTAAGCGGCAATGCGGAATATGTGTTCGAATGCCTGGACAAAGGGCTGATCGATTTTGGATTGGTCTTCAAAAAGGTCGATCTACAGAAATATGAAGCGTTCCCCATGTCCGTAAAGGATACATGGGGGGGTACTGATGCGAAGCGATTCGCCGCTGGCGGAGAAGGCGTATATCTGTTCGGAAGACCTGTGGGACAAGCCGCTCATCGTCTCCCATCAAAAGGGCGACGACCTCTACCTCGGACGTTGGCTGCAAAAAAAAGAAGAAGACCTGCACATCGTAGCCACATACAACCTTGTGTTCAACGCATCCCTCCTGGTAGGCGAAGGGCTTGGATATGCGCTGTGCTACGACAAGCTGATCAATACACAGGGCACGAACCTATGTTTCCGGCCCTTCTCTCCACCGTTGGATGTCTATGGGTATATCATTTGGAAAAAGTATCAGGTATTCTCCAGGGCAGCAAGTGCGTTTTTGCAGGCGTTGCGCGTTGCTGCAGGTATAAGCTCAGTGCTGCAACTTCTTTTTATGAGTAAAAGGATCTTGTAAAATCACCGCCCGTCTCTGACAAAGAGCGCCACACACGGTCTCTTTTGTCAGGGGCGTTTCTTTCGGCCATGCGCTTTGCTGGAACTTTGATAATTTCTTTCGCCCTTCCGTTGCAAACGAATTTATAGAACTTCTTCTCGTTGTTTTCCGCCGCAGTTACGTTCATGGCGAAGCCATGCTGTGAGCGCAGCGAACCAACAAGCGCCGAAGGTGCGGCGACCGAGGGTCTGGGGAGCGGATTCCCTACCAGGATTTCGCGGCGACAGAATTGCGGGGCAATTTCTGGCTGCCGGGGAGAATCTTGCTCTGCGGAAACTGCGTTTTTACTCCGTCCATCCACCGCGCTTTTGCCGGACATAGTATTTGGTTACAAAATGGATATATCGAAATGGGGAAATGGTTATAAAGTGGATACAATTATATCCAACTTATAACCGCTTCCACAGGTTGAAGATTTATCGCGGTTTCTAAACCTCCTGCCTGTTAAATTTTCAAAACATCGCGTCTTGGCGTCCCCGAAAGTGTTCCCGATTGACTGTATAAATAAAGGGGTTTGCAAGATTCCCTAAGGACAGGAGGAATTCACCATGAAAGCTGCAAAAGTTCTCTATCTCCCCAAAGCCCAGTCTCACTTCAACGAAGCGATGCGCCTGAACGGAGAGCGCGACGGCATCAAGCACGCCTGCGCGAAGATCGCCGCGTACATTGACGCGCATCAGGCCGCCGGGGCGTATATGGTCAATGACACGAACGCCATCATGTACTGTGCCGGCGTAAAGATCATCCTCAAGCGCGTGTTCCCGCATCTGTGGATCATCGTCGCCGTGAAGTTCATCGGCCACATGCCTGCTTCTTTCACGGTATACGTCCTCAAACGCATAAAGCATGGCGCATACGAGCATTTATGCCGCGTCGTGGATCGCTGGCGCTGGCAGGAATTGCCTCCGCCATGCGCCTGTTGATGGGAAGCGCTTTCAGTCAAATACATGGAGAAGGCTCAGACGCCAGCGAAGGCGTATTCCTGAGCAACAAGGAGGAGAATTTGGGTAAAAGGAAAAAGTTGATCAACAACACCGACATTCCCCAGCACCAGATTGAAGCAATTGCCCGCTGCATCCTGCCTGACATCCTCGCTTTCTACGAAAGCGAAGAAGGCCAGCGGGAATTTGCCGAATGGAAGAAGCGACGGGAAGCGGAGCGGCGGGAAGCAGAGAACGAATCAATACGCAAAAGAGACGGCATACCGTGAAAACGGCATCCGTCACTTTCTGTTCTGCAAAACCTGTTTTTTCTTCCGCGCTCCTCTTGGTTTGGAAGTTGGCTTGCGCCGCACCCCATTGCGGAAATAGGCGCTTTCGTATCGGTCAAAGAAAACAAATAATCCGAACCCATCGCCAATCGGAAACGGGTTCGGATTATGCTGGTTTGGTGCGGTCGACGGGACTTGAACCCGTACGGTCTCCCACACGCCCCTCAAACGTGCGCGTATGCCAATTCCGCCACGACCGCAGAACAGGTATTATTATAACCCCTGCACATCCATTTGTCAAGGGGTATGCAGGGGAAAATTTGCGTTCTTTTGCGCGCCGGACGGATCGCTTTCGCAAAAAGCGCGAAGTTCGGCAGGGAGAGATGGACGGTGGGGAAGGGCGCGCGCATTTGGAGCAGCCCGGAGTCCGGCTCCTGCGCTTCTGTTCCCCAAACAACGCGCCCCGCGTCGCTCGACGCGGGGCCGTCCCTTCTTTTCACTCTTTCCGCCGCTTTTCCAGCACGTAGGTGAGAAAATCTATGTCCTCGGGATAGGTCATTTTCAGGTTGTTGATAAAATCGAAGTACAAATACCGGCTCGCCGTCAGCGGCAGGTGGTTGAGCAGACAGGTGGCGGGAAATTCCTCGCGGAAGTGGCGGTAGAACACCTCGAAGCGAAAGCATTCCGGCGTCTGGATGGCGTAATACTGACTGCGGTCCACGTCCTGCTCGCCATAGTGGCCCAGCGCGTCGCTCAGGTGGCGGCACTGGATGGCCGCGTCGTACTCGTCCAGCTTTTCCATCAGCGCGTCGATGAGCGCGGCGGTGGTCAGGGGCCGCGCCGAGTCGATGACGGCCAGCTTCTGGCAATCCCAGTGCGCGCGTATGTATTCAAGCCCCAGATGGATGGTGCCGTTGCGCTCCGCGCCCGAGGGCGTAAGCTCGAAATCGTAGCGCTCCCTAAGCGGCAGAAGGTATTCATACGGCGGCGCGGCGCAGACCACGACCTTGTCCACGCTCTCTGCCTCGCAACAGGCGCGGATGACGTATTCCACGCACATATGTCCCGCCACGGGCAGGTATTGCTTGGGCAGACCGCCGCCAAAGCGGTTGCCCACCCCGCCGCAGAGGATCAGGGCCGCGTTCATGCTTCATCCCTCCAATAGGCGCGGAAGCTGTGCGCCGCCCGCTCGCCTTCTTTGGGGATGCGCATGTAATCTCCGTACAGTTGTTTAAGGTAGGCGTCGTAGCCGGCGGGGCAGGGGAATTTGTCTGCGACAAAGTCCAGATCGACGTAGATGTCGAACACCTCTTTGGGGAACATGTCCTTCCACTGGTTGGGCCAGCCGAGGTTGCCCAGTATGTATGGCGCGAGCGTCCGCCGCCCCGCGGCGATGCGGTCCACCCGGGCCATTGCCTTTTCGTAAGGCACGCAGGCGGCCACGGGCCTGAGCAGCAGCATCACCAGATTGCGCAGCCGCTTTTTCAGCGAATCCTTTTCCGCGCGCACCATGCCCGCGCCCACCTTGCCCACCTGTATCCAGAACTTGACGCGCGCGAGCAGCAGGCGGTTTTTCCACGGGGAGACATACATCCTGTCCAGCGGAAAGATGTCCAGCGCCAGCCCCGTGCGCTGTTCGTCGCGCGTGATGTTGCGCTCGTAGACGACCGTGCGCGTGTCCACCGCCTTCATAAAGCCGTAGGGATAGCCCGCGTCGCCGGGATAGCATACGCGCAGACAATCGCTCACCGCTTCCCCGCGGGAAAGGTCGCGCAAACGCTCGTAGTCCTCGCGCGGCATCATCAGGTCGACGTCGTCATCCCAGGGGATGAACCCCTTGTGGCGCACCGCGCCCAACAATGTTCCGCCGCACAGGCAGTAGGTAAGACCGTGGCGCTTGCAGTAGGCGTCGAACTGCTTGAGCAGCTCGTATTCCCGCGCCTGTATCTCCGTTAGCGTCAATTCACGCTTCGGCGTTGTCTCCATGCGGTCAGTCCTCGTCCGCCTCGGCGATCTCGAGGTATTTTTCAAATACGTCGTCCAGCTCCTCGTCGTCGTCGATGGTCACGTAGGTGTCGTTGCCGTCCTCATCGGTGTCGATGCGCAATATGACCAGCTCATCTTCGCCAATGTCGTCGTCCGGCTCCACCGGCGCGAGGCAGACGTAGGTATTGCCCTTGTGTTCCAGCGTCATCAGATGCTCAAAGCTGACTTCCTTGCCGTCCTCGTCGATCAGTTCCACGACGTCGCTCTGCTCCATGTTGAACCCCTTGCCATCGCTCATGGTGTATACCTTCTTTCTCAGCGTTTCGCGTTCTTCCTCGGGCCAGCCGCCCGCGTCCAGAAATGATTGCAAAATGAGCGTCGCGGCCAGCATGTCCACCACGTCCCTGCGCTTTTCGCGGCGCATGCGGCCCTCAATGAGCGCCCGCGTGGCTGAGCGCGTGGTCAGCCGCTCGTCCCAGAAGCGCACGTTGAGGCCAAACAGCTCGACGCGGCGGGCAAACTCGCGCACCCGCTGCGCCTGAAAGCCCTCTTCGCCGCCCATCGTGCGCGGCAGGCCCACCAGCACGCGGTCGGTCAGGTACTGCCCGCACAGTTCGCGCACGCGCAGCATGTCGTTGTCCGTCCCGCGGGTGTGGATGGTCTCCACTCCCTGCGCGGTGATGGACAGCGGGTCGGACACGGCCACGCCGATGCGCTTTTCTCCCACGTCCAGACACAGTACCCGCATGCCCTCATACCACCTTTATACATACCTGCGGACATACGCCCGCGCAATAGCCGCACAAAACGCATTTTTCCGCGTCCACCTGCGCGCGCCCGTCCACGATGCGGATGGCGTGCTGGCCGCACCGCGCCGCACAGCGCCCGCAGCCCTCGCACCAGTCGTGTATCATCAAATGCCGCTCGCGCGCGGACAGCGGCAGAAGCAGGCTGAAGTCGCCCTCAAAGGCGCGCACATTGGCGTCGATCTCGGCAAAGGACTGCATGCCCACCGCCACCGCGTCGATCCACGGCCGGGAGAGGATATAGGAAAACGCCTCCCGCGAGGAGCCGATCAGGTGCCCTCCACCCAGCGCCTTCATGGCGAAGACGCCCGCGCCCTGATTGTGCGCGCTGGCGATCGCGCCCTCCATGTCGCAGCGCGTGCCGCCCTGTATGCCCACGCCGCCCAGGTTGATCAGCGGGTGGATGACCTGTATTTCAGGGAAACGCCACGCCGCCTTTACCGCCGCCACGTGGTGGGTACTCATGCCCACCGCGCCTACGCGGCCCAGCGCCTTCTGCTCGCAGAGATAGTCCAGCGCCTCCTGATGCCCGCGCAGCGTGTAGAGCGATTCCTGCTCGTGCAGCATGAACAGATCGACATATTCGCGGTCCAGCCCGCGAAAGGCGCGCTCGAGGGCCTCGGAAGCGGTCTTCCTGTCGTAACAGTAAGCCTTGGTGCTGATGACAAGATCCGGCGCACCCACAAGGGCGCGCCGGATGTGGGGATAAGTGCCGTACAGATCGGCCGTATCCAGAAAGCGGACGCCGCGCTCATAGGCATACAAAAGCAGCTCCGCGCCCTGTTCGGCCGGCATGTTCAGCTGCAAAGGCGACATGGTGAGCGTGCCAAAGCACAGCCTGGAGACCGTCAGGCCGGACGCCCCCAGAGAAATGAGTTCCATGCCGCCTCAGCGCTCGTGTTCGGTGATGTAGAAGCGCACGAACTCCTCGAGGATCTCGTCGCGCTCCAGCCGCCGGATCAGCGAGCGGGCGTTGTTGTAACTGGTTATGTAGGTGGGATCGCCGGAGATGATGTAGCCCACCAGCTGCATGATCGGGTCGTGTCCCTTGGCTTTCAGCGCCTGATAGACCACGTGGATGATCTCCGCCGCCGATTCCGGGACCTCGGAAGCGAGGCTGAAGTGCCTCGTCTCGCCCATTTTGTTGTTCATAGCGCACCGCCTTTCCCCATAGGCTTTTCCCTCTGCGCGGCACATGCCGCAGTTGCGCTTATTATAACACATCTTCGGCAAAATATCAAATGTTTTCGTCCCGCTGAACAAAAACTCTAACGCATGTTCGGGTGACCATCATCGCCGGCAGCGCCAGCAGCATGCCCGGCACGCCCAGCGCGCAGCCCCCGGCGAACACGCCCAGCAGCACGGCGGCGGGGCTCAGTCCCGTCAGCGACCCCATCACGCGCGGCGAGATGAGCAGCCCGTCGAGCTGCTGCACGACGATGAGCGCCAGCGCCGCGAGCAGCGCCGTCTGCCAGCCCGAGGTCAGCGCCGCGATCAGCGCCGGTACCGCGCCCAGCACCGGGCCGAAGTAGGGGATGAGGTTGAAAATCCCCACCAGCAGCCCCAGCGCCAGCGCCGAGCGCACGCCCGCCAGCCACAGCCCCAGCGCGCTCAACGCCCCCACCGCCAGCGACACCGTGGCCTGCGCCCGCAGATACAGGCGCACCTCCCGCCCCGCCGCCATCGCCATGCGCACCGCCGTGGCGCGAAAGCGCAGTGGCACGCACAACTCCAGCCGCAAAAGCAAGCGCTCGCGGTCGATGAGCAAAAACGCGCTCAGCACCGCCGCCATGGACAGCTGCGATATGGCGTTCACCGCCCCGCTGGCCGCGTTCACCGTTCCGGCGGCGAAGCGCAGCGCCCCGTCGCCCAGCGCGCTGAGGTCGAACTGCGCAAATTCCACGCCGCCAAGCCCCATTTCCTGCGCCCAGGCATCCAGCGCTTCCCCAAAGCCGCGCAAAGCCTCCAGCGCCGCGGGCAGGGCGGCGGCAAGGTCGGCAAGCTGGGAAAGCAGCGCCGGGGCCAGCGCGCACAAAAGCGCCAGCAGCGCCAAAATGACCGCCAGCAGGCAAATCGCCGCCGCCAGCCCCGGCCGCATGCGCTTTTCCAGCCGCCGGCACAGCGGCGCGAGCAGAAACGCCAGCGCCGCCGCGCCCGCCGCCAGCGCCAGCGTCGGGGCGAGAAAGCGCCAGAACAGCACGGCGAGCGCCGCGCCCGCCGCAAGGGCGAGCGCGGCCTTCCATGGCCTCTTTTGCGATCGCGCGTCCATCACTTGCCCAACATCTCTCCGGCCTTGCGGGCCATCCTGTCGCCCATGCGCTGGGCCTGCATACACCACTTGCGCTCAGTGCGCCAGTTCATCACGCCGAACAGCGTCGCCGCCGCGCCGCCCAACAGGGCTCCGGCGACCATTCCCTTGACCGTTCCGCTCCGCATGCTCCTCCTCCTCTCTCGCTTGCAGGTCGGCGACCACTTCGCCACGCTCCGTGACCGCGAAATGGCGGACGTCCAACCGGCCGGAAAGCAGATCGTCCCAGTAGCCGGTGGACACGGTGAGGCTGGTCACCTGAAAGGTAGCCGTGTCCACCCGCGCGCCCACCACAGCGCCCAGACGCGCGCCGTCCGTGGTCACCGCGCGGCGAAACAGGGGCTGCCGGCGCGGCTTTTCCCGCCGCCCGGGCGCGTCCACCGTTACGGACACGCCGCCCAGCACCTCGATCTCCTCGGCGGGTACGAAGCGCGCCCCGCCCAGTCCCGCGTCCACCCAAAGGCCGTCCATGCGCCTCAGGTCGTCAGACAGCGCCGCCTGCGCGACGCGGCCCACGCGCTTTCCCGCGCACACGACCGGCAGGCCGTGCAAGGACTGCAACGTTTTTTCCATCGCCTTCACGTCCCCGCTGAACATCCGTCGAGCGTATTTTGCGTCCGGCGGCAAAGAATATGATGGGAAAAATTGCGTCGCCGCCGCGCATATGCTATAATAGATGTGGCCGCGCATCAATACAGCGTTTTGACACAAAAGCGCCTCAAATATATGCTATCATGGCCGCATCATCATAAGGAGGAACGCTCGAATGGAAGAATATCGGGCTGGATACAGGATACTGGTCGCGGACGACGACATCAACGTCCACCAGTCGCTCAACACCTATTTTCGCCGCGAAGGCTATCAGATGATCTCCGCCTACGACGGGCAGGAGGCCATCGACCACGTGCGCAAATCGCGCCCGGACATCGCGCTTTTGGACATCATGATGCCGAAGATGGACGGCCTCATGGTCTGCCGCGAGATCCGCAAGGAGTCCAACCTGCCCATCATCATGCTCACCGCCAAGGGCGAGGAGTTTGACAAGCTGCTCGGCCTCGAGCTGGGCGCGGACGATTACATCACCAAGCCCTTCAGCCCCCGCGAGGTGCTGGCGCGCGTCAAGGCCGTGCTGCGCCGCATGCACGAACTGAAGGACTCGGGCAAGGCTTCGCATCTGGTGGTGGAAAATCTCGACATCGACATGAGCGCCTTCACCGTCAAGCTCGACGGCAAGCTCATGCCCTGCACGCCCAAGGAGATCGAGATCCTCTGGACACTGGCCAACAACCCCGGCATGGTCTTTTCCCGCGAACACCTGCTGCAGAGCATCTGGGGCTACGATTTCCTCGGCGACACCCGCGCCGTGGACAGCCACATCAAGCGCATCCGCGCCAAGCTCTGCAAGGAGGGCAATGGCTGGGACATCAAGACCGTCTGGGGCGTGGGCTACCGCTTTGAGATCGGCGAATAACAGTTTGGAGAAGGTCTTGCTATGAAGGAGAGGCTTCGCTACCGCTCGTGGACGATCGGGGCAAAGACGCTGGCCAGCCACGCGCTGCTGGCGCTGTTTGCCATTGTCTTCGCCTGCGTGGTGGCCTACGCGCTCTCCTTTCGCTATGTGCAGGATCAGGCCATGGAAGAGCTGGTGCAGCAGGCGGAGTACATCGCCTCCTGCGACGTCACCGAGGGCACGCAACTGGTCATCCCCGATGAAAGGACCATCGAGCAGTACCAGAGCCTGACCAGCGCCATGGTGCTGTATGTGGATCGCGACTATCTGGCCACCCATATCGGCACTGCCGAGGATCCCGCGCCCGGCGGCCCGGCGTTTGCGCGCATGGAGATCATCAGCTCCATCGACCGCCAGTTCGTCGCCCGCATGTTTGAGGGCGAGAGCGTGGCCGACATCCGCCGCTTCGACTTTGCCTCCGGGGTCATCCTCTTCGCCGGCTCGCCCGTGCGCAACACGGCGGGCAAGGTGGTGGGCGGCGTCATCCTCGCCCAGCCGGTGGCGCAGCTGCACAAACTGACCGCGGTGCTGCAAATGCTGCTCATTATGTCCGCGGCGGTGACGGTGCTGCTGGCCGTGGTCATGGCCATGAAGATGACGCAGGTGCTGACCAACCCCATCCGGCGGCTGACGCAGGTGGCGCGGCGCATCTCCGAGGGCGAATACGGGGCGCGCATCTCTCTGAACACCCGCGACGAACTGGGCGAACTGGGAAACACGCTCAATACGCTCTCGGCGCGCCTTTCCAACGTCATCGAACGCCTGCGCGAAGAGCGCGACAAGCTGGAACTCATCATCGGCTCCATCGGCGAGGGCATCATCGCCGTGAACGCGGATTTTGCGGTCACCCACAAAAATCAGGCCTTCCTCGAGCTGATGGAATCCGGCGACGAGGAACTTGCCGCCTTCGAGGGGACCGAGGCGCTCTGCGCCCTGCACAAACTGCTGGAAAACTGTATGCAGACCGGCGCGCGCTGCAAGGCCCGCTGGGACAACCCCTCGCAGCGCAAGATCGCCGCCGCCGCCTCGCCGCTGTTCGGCGAGCGCGGGGAGAACATCGGCGCGGTCTGCCTCATTCAGGACGTCAGCGAAGCCGAGCGCCTCGAACAGTTGCGCCGCGACTATGTGGCCAACATCTCCCACGAACTGCGCACGCCGCTGACCGGCATCCGCGGCATGGTCGAACCCTTGATGGACGGCTATATCGACACCGAGGAGGAAAAGGCCGACTGCTACCGCGTTATCTATCAGGAAACGCTGCGCCTGGAAAAGCTGGTGCGCGAAATGCTGGATATGTCGCGTTTGCAGGATGGCCGCGTGACGCTGGAGATGGAGGAGCTGGAACTGCCCGGCATCATCGACGCCGCCGTGCGCCGCATGAAGCCCATGGCCGACGAGGCCAAGGTCGAGCTGGTGGCCGACACCGGCGGCGCGCGACTGCGCTGCATGGGCAATGAGGACCGCATTTTGCAGGTACTCATCATCTTCGTGGACAACGCCCTCAGCTTCACGCCCTCGGGCGGCCGCGTGACCATCTACGCCCGCGAGGAAAAGGAGCGCGTACGCGTGGGTGTCATCGACACGGGCGTGGGCATCGAGCCCAAGGACCTGCCCTTCATCTGGGAGCGCTTCTACAAAGCCGACAAGAGCCGCATGCGCACCTCCGGCACGGGGCTGGGGCTGGCGGTGGCCAAGCTGGTGGTGGAACTGATGGGCGGCGAGATCGGCGTCAACACCAAGGTCGGCGAAGGCTCGGAGTTTTACTTTACGCTCAACAAAAAAGAGGGGGATGTGGAACATGCGAAAGACAACGCAAAAACTGACGGCGCTGCTTCTGGCGCTTCTATTGCTGACGGCGCCGGCGCTGGCCGAAATGACCGGCGAACGCCCGGACGGCGCGTTTTTGGAAGACGCGGGCGGGGAACTGCTGGAGACGATGCGCACCCTGATGGCCGATGAGACCTTCGCCGCCGCCCTGACCGCTTCCGAGGAACTGACCGCCCAGATCACGGCGTGGGCAGAGAGCATGGACGCCCAGCCGCTCTATACGCGCGTCTATCCCTACCCGGAGCTGGACGCGGCGCTTTCCTACGTGAACGAAGGCGCGTCGCTGCCGCTTTCCGACGCGGCGCGGGCCTACCTTGCGCCGCAGCTCGTGCAGTCGCTCTGCGCGCAGGCCTCCGCCCGGCGGGGCGCGATGTATCTGGCGGCGGCGAACGCGCTGCGCGTGGAGGAATGGTACGCCCTCCCGGAAAACTTTGAGGACTGCGTGTTGGTCTACGACTTTGGCGACGTCGCCTTCGCCGTCGCTCTGCGGCAGGAGACGGTGGCAGATACCGAAGCCGTGCGCGCCGAGGGCTGCGTCTGCGCCCCGGAGATCAGGGAAATACTTGCCAACATCGCCGCCCCGCAGGAAGAGGTACAGGCGGCGGAGGGATAGGATGGCCCGGGCGGCACTTCAAAAAGCCCTTGACGTACATGTTCAAGTACGCTATAATGGTCTTGGAGGGGAACGCCATGGAGCATATGAACGCCACCAATGCCCGCAAGAACTTTTTCAACCTCATCAGCGACGTCAACCGCGACCATGTGCCGGTGCGCATCTCCGGCCCGCGCGGCAGCGCGGTGCTGATCGGCGAGGAGGACTGGAACAGCATTCAGGAGACGCTCCGCCTGCATTCCATCCCCGGTCTGGTGGAGAGCATCCATGAGGCCAGCGCCGCGCCGGAGAGCGACTTTACCCCCATGGAGGATATGCAATGGGAGTAAAGTGGAAGGTGCTGTTCCACCGATATGCCGTCAAGGATCTGGAACTGCTCAAACGCGCCGGTCTTTCCGCCAAGGCCAAGGCCCTCGCCGAACTGCTGGAAAACGACCCTTTTCAGACGCCGCCGCCCTATGAGAAGCTCTCCGGGGACCTCAAAGGGCTGTATTCCCGGCGCATCAACGTCCAGCACCGGCTGGTATACGAGGTCAACGAGGAAAACCGGACCGTGCGCGTGCTGCGCATGTGGACGCATTACGGCGACAACTGATAGGCGATCTCCCAAGACATCAAACGCCCACCCGCATCACGGGTGGGCGCATCTTTGCCGCTATCCCAGCAGCAACCCTTCCAGCTGCGCGGCGTCCTTTGCGTAATTTTCCGGCAGTTCCGGCATTTCCTCCGCCTTGCGGAAGCCCCACGAGACCCAGATGAAGGGCAGGCCGGCGTTTTTCGCCGTCTGCTCGTCCACGCCGCTGTCGCCGACGTAGACGGCGCTCTCCGCGTCCGCGCCCAGCGCCTTCAAAAGCGTCTCCACGCCGATGGGGGAGGGCTTTTTCGGCACCGCCGCGCTCTCGCCCACGGCCTTGTCGAACAGGCCGGGGAAGTGGTCGTTCATCAAAAGCTGCACGGCGGCGTCGTACTTGTTGGAATTGACGCCCACCTTCACGCCCGCCGCCCGCAACTTGCCCAGCAGCGCGGCGATGCCGGCGTAGGGGTGGGTCTCGACGTTGAGGTGCGCGTTGTAGTATTCCCGGAAATCCGCGAGGATGGCGGCGGCCTCCTCCGCGCTCGTCCCCTCAGGCACGGCGCGCTCGATGAGCTTGGCCACGCCGTTGCCCACGAACAGGCGCACTTCCTCCTGCGTGCGCGGCGCGTAGCCCCGCCTGGCGAGGGCCGCGTTGACGGCGTTTTTCAGATCGTCCAGCGTGTTGAGCAGCGTTCCGTCCAGATCGAAGATGACGCAACCGTACTTCATGCTTTTATCCTCCATCGCTCTTTACCGCTTGAGTATAGCGCGCGCGCGCAAATTCTGCGCGGGGATTTGGGTTAGCTTTCGGTTATCGCCTTCCCTGTTGCAATGCGCGGCCGCATGTGGTAAAATATTGTAATGGGGTGGTATATCTATGCAGAGCTACGACGCGCTCAGCGCCGTCTACGATCTCTTTGCCGATGATTTCGATCATGCGAAATGGGCAGAGTATTACCGCGCGCTGTTGCGCCGCGCCGGCGTGGAGGCAAAAAGCCTCGTGGACGCGGGCTGCGGCACGGGGCGGATGACCGTGGAACTGGCGCGGGAGGGCGCGCGCGTGGTGGGCGTGGACATCTCCGAAGGCATGCTGCGCGTGGCGGCGGAGCGCTTGCGGCGCGAGGGCGTGCGCGCCCAGCTCGCCCATGAGGACATGTGCCGCCTGCGCGTGCCCCGCCCCGTGGACGCGGTGGTCTGCGCCTGCGACGGGGTCAACTACCTGCTTTCTGCCGAGCGCGTCCGCGCCTTTTTCCGCGCCGCGCACGCAGCCATCCGCCCCGGCGGGGCGCTGGCGTTCGATATATCTTCCCGCTACAAGCTGGAAACATTGCTCGGCGACGGCTTTTTCGGCGAGGAGCGCGAGGAAGCCGCCTACCTCTGGCAAAACCGCCTCGATAAAAAGCGCCGCGTCCTGCACATGGACATCACCTTTTTCGTGCGCGAGGCGGATGGCCGCTACCGCCGCTTTCAGGAAGAACACGAACAGCGCGCCCACAGCGCGGCGGAATTGACCGCATGGCTGGAGGCGGAGGGCTTCCAGAAGGTGGAAGTCTTCGGCGACCAGACCTTCGACGCGCCCGGCGCGGAGGAAAAGCGCATACATTTTCTTGCGAGGAGACCGTAAATGGACGTTTTGCAAATGGACGGAATGTACAATATATCCCTGCTGGGCGGTCAGGCCCGCGCCATCCTCATCGAAGGCACGCAGCTGGTCGAGCGCGCCCGCCAGATCCACGGCCTGTCGCGCACAGCCACGGCGGCGATGGGCCGCACGCTGATGGCCACTTCGATGATGGGCGGCATGCTCAAGGGCGAAAACGAGAGCCTCACCGTCACCATCAAGGGCGGCGGCCCCATCGGCACGATCATGGCCGTGGGCAAGGCCGACGCCTCGGTGAAGGGCTACGTGGCCTTCCCGGATGTGGAACTGCCGCGCGCCGCCAACGGCAAGTTGCCCGTCGGCGCGGCGGTGGGCAAGGAGGGCCGCCTCACCGTGGTCAAGGACCTCGGCCTGCGCGAGCCGTATGTGGGCATGGTCAACCTCGTCTCCGGCGAGATCGCCGAGGACTTTGCCATGTACTTCACCGCCTCGGAACAGGTGCCCTCGCTGGTGTCGCTGGGCGTGCTGGTGGGCGAGCGCGTGGAGGCCGCCGGCGGGCTGATCATCCAGATGCTGCCCGGAGCCAGCGAAGCCGCTATCCAGTCCGTCGAGCAAAGCGCCGGCATGTTCATGGACATCTCCGGCACCATGCGCGAGTATCATCTCAAGGGCGCGGTGCAGCAGCTGCTTTTGCACCTTGAGCCGCAGGTGCTGTCCCACTGCGTGCCCGCCTATCGCTGCGATTGTTCGCGCGAGCGCGTGGAGCGGGCGCTGATCTCGCTGGGCCGCGAGGAATTGGAAGATATGATCCGCGAGCAGCATGGCGCGCAGGTGGACTGCCACTTCTGCAACAAGCGCTACCAGCTCACCGAGGCGCAGTTGCACGACCTTCTCAACAGAGCCACAAATCGGAGGAGCGAATGAGTTATGACCCCAAGGTCGTGCCCTTTGACAGGAGCGCGGCATATATGCACCATCGGGCGATGAAGAACCGCCGCGACAACAACGTCGTGGACGCGCTGGAGCTGTTGCGCCGCGCCGTGGAACATTCGCCCGACAACGACGAATACAAGCTCGATCTGGCCGGGCTGTTGAGCGAGATGGGCTGCCTTTCGCAGTCCAACCGCCTGCTGCTGGACATGCTCTCCGGCGGGAAAGCGCCCAGCGAGTGCTATTATGGCCTGGCGGTCAACCTGCTTTCGGCGAGCGACGTTCCCGGCGCGCGGCGGGCGCTTTCGCGCTATCGCGGGGCCGACCCGCGCGGCGCCTACGCCCCGGACGCCCGCCGCCTCAACGACGAATTGCAGTTTTACGAGATGTTCTCCCGCCCCGCGGGCCGCAAGGGCCGCCGCGCCGCCGCGCTGACCGATCTGGGCTGCGAGCGCATGCGCGAGGAGGAGTTCCGCCGCGCCGCGCGTCTCTTCGAGCGCAGCCTTGAACTGGAAGACCGCGACGAGGTGCGAGCCCTTTACGCCACGGCGCTGGAACTGTGCGGCCGTCACCGCGCCGCCGTGCGCGAGATGCGCGCCGCCGCCGAGGCGGAAAAGACCCCTTCGGTGCGCACGCTGTGCATGGCATCGCAGTTCTACCGCATGATCCAAATGCCGCGCAAAAGCCGGCAAATGGCCGTGCGCGCCGTTCAGCAGCACCCCGCCGGCATGGAGATGCGCATGCTCATCCATACGCTGAGCGAACTGGGCATGGACGCCGAGGCGGGGGAGTGCGCCCGCCTCGCCATGCAGGAAACCCCCTACGACCGCCAGCTGCTCCACGTGCGCGCCGTGGCCCTGCTGCGCACGGGCGCTCCGGCCGCGCAGGCGGCGAAGTTCTGGGAGCGCATCGTCCGCATCGACCCGGAGGACAGCGTCGCCGCCTACTATCTGCAGGCGGCCTCGCGGGGCGAACTTGCGGGGGAGGACATGGAATACGCCTATCAGGTGCCCAAACAGGAGGTCATCGCCCGCCTTGGCTACGTGGCGGACGTGCTTTCCAAGGCCGGGAGCGATCTGGACGCCCCCTGGCGGGAGGATGAAAAGTTTCGCCGCCTGCTCAAGTGGTGCCTGACGGTGGACGATCCGCGCTTCCGCCGCGCGGCGGTGACGGCGCTGGCCGCGCTCAACGACCCGGAGGCCGAGGCCACGCTGCGCGAGGTGTTCACCCGCCCGGAGATCTCCTGCGATATGAAGCTCAACGCCATGGTGCTTTTGCGCCTGCGCGGGGCGGACATGCGCAGGGCGCTGCCCCCAAGTATCGACGAGCGCGACGGCGTTTTGCCGGACGCGGAGGCGCTGTTGCCGCATCTGCCCATCGGCCTGCGTCAGGCGTGCCGCTACGCCAGCGAGGTGCTGGAAGACGATTACGGCCTCAGCGTCATGCCGGCGCTGGCGCTGACCATGCTGCGCGCGCACAGCCGCCGCCAGCTGGTGTTCTGCGCGCGCTGGCGCATCCCCGCCTACGCGGCGGCGCTGACCTACTGCTACCTGTCCATGCGCGAGGAGTGCCCCTCTTTCCGCATCCTCTGCCACCAGTTTGGCAGCGATTTCCGCAGGACCGTGTTCTACGCCGCCCGCATTGCGAGCGCGCTGGAGGAGGAGAGCGATGAACAGACCGATCGACCTTGAACACCTCTTCCACCACTACGTCGCCGACCATCTGCAAAATGTGGGCAAACTGGACGAGGACGCCGCCGGGGAAATGGCGGAGAAGCTCTACGCGGAATGGGCGGACGCGCCCTGCGCGGCGCTGGATGGCTGTTCGCCGCGGGCGTGGTTTGCGCGCCTGGATACGCCCGAGGCGCTGGTGGAGGCGCTGACCGCCTACGCGCGCGCGGACATGGAGCCGCCGGAACTGCTGCTGGACCGCTTTTTCGACGTGGGCGCAGTCTGCGCCGCCCCGTTGGAGGCGCTTGCCCGCGACGGGGGCGAGAGTGCCGCGCTGCGCGCGCAGGCGCTCGACCTCCTCAACGGCCTTGACGAGGCACGCGCCGTGCGCGTCGCCACAGACGCGGTACTCGCCGCGCAGGAGAGCGACGCCTTTTGCGAACTGGCCGCTGAGATCCTCGCCGGCCGCGTGGACGCGGACATCGCCGATCGCCTGCTGGATGGCTACGACGCCGCCCCGGACTTTGCCCGCACGCTCATCCTCGAAGCGCTGTGCAACTTTCCCAGCGACGCGCGCGTCTATGAACGCATGCTGGAAATGCTGAAAAACCGCCCGGAGCAGCGCGCCGACGCCGCCCGCCTGCTGGGCCGCTACGGCGACGCGCGCGCCATCGAGCCGCTCAAGGCGCTGCTGGACCTGACCGACATCGGCTATTATGAATACATGGAAGTGCGCAACGCCGTGGAAGCGCTCGGCGGCGAGGTCGAGAATGAGCGCGAGTTCTACGGCGACCCCGATTACGAATACCTGCGCGAACTGGAGTGACGAAGGAGAGGGAAACGGTGTACTGCACAAAATGCGGAAAGAAGAACGCTGACGATCGCCTGTTCTGCGGCTTTTGCGGCAGCCCGCTGGACGCGCCGGAGCAGGCCCCCAGCCCGGAGGACGCCGAGCGCAAGCTCTACGGCCGCCCGGAGCCCGCCCCGGCGGTCGGGGCAATGGAAACGGGCGCGGAAAAGGCCGCCAGGGCGGAAGCGCAGAGCGAGGCGTCGCTCTCCCGCCGCGCCCGCCGCGAACGGCAGGAGGAGGCGGCCCGGGAAACGGCAGCCCGGGAGGACGAATGGCCGGAACTGGACTTCGAGCTGCCCATCGCGCCGCGAGCGCAGGCAAGGCCCGCGGCGGAGGAGCGCGCGCGCCCCTGTCCCGAGGCGGATGAAGACATATCCAACGCCGCGTCGCTGGACGAGGAATACGGCGAGGCGGCGGACATCCCGCCCGAGGAGGACGCGCCGGACGGGGCGGAGGACCCGCTGGCCCGCCCGCTGCTGCGAGAGCCGGTGGAGCTGCGCGCCAAGCACCCGCCACGCCTTTCGCGCCAGTCCGCGCCGGTCAAGCCCCACGCGGCCACGGGCGCGCGCCGGGTCAACACCGTTGTGCCGCCCAGAACGCCCGACCCGGACGACCTCTTTCTGGAGGACGAGGCCGACGCCGAGGACGACATCGCCGATTTCGTCGACGAATACCTGAGCGATTACCGCTATGAGGAGCGCCCGGGCGGCAATTTCTTCGTGCGCCACATCCGCGGCTTCGTCACCCTGATTTTGCTCCTGGTCTTCGCGCTGGGCATCTACTTCTGGCTGGCGTTTGGCAGCGGCCAGCGCCTGATGGGTCAGCTCTACATCAGCGGCAACCCGGCCACCTATGTGGAGCTGGGCAAGGAGGCCGAGACAGCGGGCGATTACGCCGAGGCGGGCGACTACTTCCTCAAGGCCCTGGAGGTGCGCGGCGCGGAGCTTGACAGCAGCGACCGCGATACCGCCGTTAACGCCGCCAACGCCTACATCCGCGCGGAAAATGCCGGCCGCGCGGCGGAGGCGCTGGAATACCTCATCGCCATCGACCCCAACGACCCCGCGCCGTACAACACCCTCAAACAGCTCTACCCGGACGCGGCCTCGCGCCCGCAGCGCGTCACCCAGCTTTTGCAGCAGGGCGCGCAGAACACGGGCGACGCCAGCCTCGCCCAGTAGGCGCGTGCAGGAAGCCCCTGTTTTCCAGCCGGGAAGCGGGGGTTTTCGCGCAAAAGGCCCGCTTTTCGCGCGCATTTTGCAAGCTTAAGAATTTTTGTTGCATTTTTGCGCAGTTTGCCAAAAATTTACTATACCCCTTGACAAACCTTTTTCGCCGTGGTATCCTGTCACCAACGCGATGACCGGGAACAAGTACGGCAGGGCGCGGCCTTCAGAGAACCGCCGGGTGGTGCGAGGCGGCAGGCAGTCCGGCGCGGAATACATCCCGAGAGCGGCGCACTGAACGGGGCTTTCCCCCAGTAGGCTGCGACGGGTTCGCCCGTGAGCGCGATAGGGTATGTTCGTACCCGACGAGGGTGCTTTCGTGAGGGAGCGCCGAATTGAGGTGGTACCGCGGGTAAACGCCCGTCCTCAGCAATTCACTTTGCGGAGGGCGGGCTTTTTGCGTGCCCCCGCGCATGGGAGGGGATCGCATGGCGATCAAACTGGCGCTGTTGGTGGTATTCTTTGGCATCATGCTGGCGGTGGGCATCCACTGCCGCCGCCACGCCACGGACGTGAACGGCTTCGTGCTTGGCGGGCGTTCGGTTGGCGCGTGGCTGACGGCCTTTGCCTACGGCACGTCCTACTTCTCGGCGGTCATCTTCGTCGGCTACGCGGGCCAGTTCGGCTGGCGCTTTGGCGTGGCTTCCACGTGGATCGGTCTGGGCAACGCCTTTCTGGGTTCGCTGCTGGCCTGGGTGGTGCTTGGCCGCCGCACAAGGCTGATGACGCAGCATCTGGACAGCGCCACCATGCCGGAGTTCTTCGGCAAGCGCTTCGGCTCCAAGGGGCTGAAGATCGGCGCTTCGATCATCGTCTTTATCTTCCTCATCCCCTACACGGCTTCGCTCTACAACGGCCTTTCCCGGCTGTTTGGCATGGCCTTCAACATCGACTACACGCTCTGCATCATCCTCATGGCGGCGCTGACCTGCGTCTACGTGGTGGCGGGCGGCTACATGGCCACGGCCATCAACGATTTCATTCAGGGGCTCATCATGCTGGGCGGCATCGTCGTGGTGGTGCTGGCGGTACTCAACGAAAACGGCGGCTTCATGGCGGCCATGGACGCGCTCGCCCGCGTGGAGGACGCCTCCGTGACCACCACGCCCGGCGCGTTCACCTCCTTCTTCGGCCCCAAGCCGCTGGAACTTCTCGGCGTGGTCATCCTCACCTCGCTGGGCACCTGGGGGCTTCCGCAGATGGTGCAGAAGTTCTACGCCATCCGCTCGGAAAAGGCCATCCACAAGGGCGCGGTCATCTCCACGCTGTTTGCCGTGGTCGTGGCGGGCGGCTGCTACTTCCTCGGCGGCTTTGGCCGGCTCTACGGGGATCGCGTAAACGTCGCCGCCGACGGCTACGACGCCATCATCCCCGCGATGCTGGAAAACCTCTCGCCGCTTCTGATCGGCATCGTCGTCATCCTCGTGCTTTCGGCCTCCATGTCCACGCTCTCCAGCCTGGTCATGGCTTCCAGCTCCACCCTGACGCTCGACCTTCTCAAGGACAATGTCGTCAAGGACATGGACGAGAAAAAACAGGTGCTGACCATGCGCGGCCTCATCGTGGTGTTCATCGCCATCTCTGTGGTCATCGCCATCGTGCAGCACAAGAGCAACATCACCTTCATCGCCCAGTTGATGGGCGTCTCCTGGGGCGCTCTGGCGGGCGCGTTCCTCGCTCCCTTCCTCTACGGGCTTTACTGGAAGCGCACCACCCGCGCGGCGGTGTGGGTCAGCTTCATTTTCGGCGCGGGCGTGATGACGCTGAACCTCTTCTGCCCGTCCATCTTCCCGTCCCTCCTCCAGTCGCCCATCAACTGCGGCGCGTTCGCCATGCTCGCGGGTCTGGTGCTGGTGCCGCTGGTGAGCCTCATTACCCCGAGGCCGGAGCGGGAACTGACCGAGAGCGCCTTCGCCTGCTACGAGGCCAAGGTGGTCGTGCCCGTGAAGCGCTCGCTGGGAGACTGACGCCCCAAAACACAGAAACGCCGCCCCCTGCATATCACAGAGGGCGGCGTTGCCTTGTTCAAATGTCCTTTTCCACGACCGTGCCGCTTTTGAGCGAGGCGGGCACGTCGATGGCGCGCTGGTTCTTCGAGCCGCGAAAGCGCAGGGAAAGCGTGCGCTCGGCAAGCACGAAGGGGCCGTCGATAAGCACGTCCACCGCCTCCAGCAGTTCGCGCATCGCCGGGTCGCCCAGCGTTTCCTCATAGAGATACCCCGTGTACGCCCACACGTTCAACCCGCTCTCCCGCGCGGCGCGGGCGAGAACGGCGCAGGCGGCGGGCTGACAGAAGGGGTCGCCGCCGGTGAGGGTGATGCCGTCCAGCAGCGGGTCGGCGCGGAAGCGGGCGATGATCTCCGCCGTGTCCATCTCCTGCCCGCCGGCAAAGTCGTGCGTCTGCGGGTTGTGGCAGCCGGGGCAGGCGTGCGGGCAGCCCTGCGTGAAGATGGCGAAGCGGAACCCCGGCCCATCGACGATGGATTCGTTCACCAGCCCCGCCACGCGGATGTTCATGCCTCCGCCTCCTTCGCCGCGCTCTTGCCGGCCAACGCGCCGGTGGAAAAGGCGATCTGCAGATTGAAGCCGCCGGTGGTGCCGTCCACGTCGAGCATCTCCCCGGCAAAGTACAGCCCCGGCAGGCGCCTCGATTCCATGGTCGAGGCGTTCACCTCGCGCACGTTCACGCCGCCGCGGGTGACGATGGCCTCAGAAAAGCCGCGCAGCTTCAGCGGCGTGAGCGGCAGCGCCTTGAAAAGCCCCCGCAGCGCCGCGCGCTGCTCGTGCGTCAGGGCGTTGGCGGGCAGGGCGGGGGAGAGGCCCGCCAGTTCCAAAATCGCCAGCGCCAGATTGTGCGGCGCGAGGCCGTCCATCACGGTGATGAGCTGCTTGCGGGAGAGTTCGCGCAGATCGCGCACCATGCGCGCGTCCAGCGTGCCGTCGTCCAGCGCCGGCTTTAAGTCGATGGCCAGCCGCACGCGGGAAAGGTCCTCCGGCAGCAGGCTGGAAAGCGTCAAGACCAGCGGCCCGGAGATGCCGAAATGGGTAAAGAGCAGCTCGCCCTGCTCGGCAAAGATGCGCTTTTCCTTCTTCGCGCCCTTTTCGTAGGCAAAGAGCTTGACGTTGCGCAGGGAAAGCCCGGAAAGCGCGTAAGGCCACGTCTCCACCGTCTCGATGGGCACGAGGGCGGGCAGGGCGTTGGTGAGCGCGTGCCCCGTCTCTTCCGCCATGCGGTGTCCGTCGCCGGTGGAGCCGGTGGAGGGGTAGCTGAAGCCGCCGGTGGCGAGGATGACCGCGTCCGCCCGGACCGCCTCGCCGTTTTCCAGAAGCACGCCTGCGGCGCGCCCGCCCTCTGTCAACAGGCGGGAAACGCGCGCGCTCAAGCGCACGGTCACGCCAAGGCGCGCAAGTTCGCGCGCGAGCGTGCCCGTCACGTCGCTGGCCTTGTCCGAAGTGGGGAAGACGCGCTCGCCGCGTTCGGTCTTGAGGGGGAGCCCAAGGCTCTCCATCAATTCCATGGTGCCGAAGTTGTCCAGCGTCGCCAGCGCCGCATACAAAAAGCGCGGGTTGCGCAGTATGTGGCGCATGAACTCTTCCCGCTCGCAGGCGTTGGTGAGGTTGCAGCGCCCCTTGCCGGTGATGTAGATCTTCTTGCCCAGCTTTTCGTTGCGCTCCAGCAGCGTCACCTTCGCGCCGCCGCGCGCGGCAAACAGCGCGGCCATCAAACCAGCCGCGCCGCCGCCAACGATCAAAACGTCTCTTTGCATGTCATTCTCCGCTCTTGGCGAGGTATACGTCGTAATTGGCCCAGATGTTTTCCAGCTCGGCGAAGTGTTCGGACACTTCCTGCCGCCGCCGCTGGCTGAGGGCGACGATCAGGGCGTTGATGAGCGAGAGCGGCGCGGCGAAGGAATCGACGAACGAGGCCATATCGCTCTTGGCCATCAGGCATACGTCCGCCGTGGAGTGCAAAGGCGAGAGCGGCCCGTCGGTGATGGCGATGAGCGAAGCCCCGCGCGAATGGGCGAACTCCATGGCCTCGATGGTGCGCGAGGTGTAGCGGGGGAAGGAGATGCCGATGAGCAGATCGCCCTCGCCGATGCGCGAGAGCTGCTCAAACACGTCGCTGATGCCCGAAGTGACCACATGGACGTTGGCGAAGATGTACTTGAGGTAATGCACAAAGAACTCGGCGATCGGCGCGGAGGCGCGCAGGCCCAGCACATAGATGGTGCGCGCCTGGATGATGCGGTCGATGGCCTTTTCAAAGGCGTTGAGGTCCAGCTCGTCCAGCGTGGCGCGGATGTTCATGATGTCCGCCTTGAGTACCTTGTTGAGTACCTGCGCGTGATCCATGTCCGAGGTCATCTCAAAGCGCTGCGAGGCGGTAAGGCGGTGGCGGATCAGTTCCTGCAGCGCCTTTTGCAGCTGCGGATAGCCGGAGTAGCCCAGCGCCGCGGCAAAGCGCACCACCGTGGATTCCGACACGCCCACATATTCGCCCAGCTTGGATGCGGTCATGAACACGACTTTATCGTAATGCGAGACGATGCACTCGGCGATCCGCCGGTGGCTTTTCGACAGTTTTTTGCCGCTGTGGTTGAGACGCTGGATCAATTCCTGCGCGTTTTCCAAGATAAAGACACTCCCCTTCCGCGCCCATGCCGATGATATAAACAAAGTATACCCTCTTTTTGCCGATTTTGCAAGGGGGAATTGCAAATTTGTGGCTCGAAAGCGCGTGTTTTGGCGTTTTTTTCGAGAAAAATGTATATTTTCCTGCGGGCGATTCATTTTCTTTGCCAGACAGCTTTCGCGTTGACATCGTTACAGAGCGCGTGCTATAATGAAAGACCATCCGCGCAAGAAGGAAGGATACGCATGTCATTCGTGGAACTGCTGCTCATCGCCGTCGGCCTTTCGATGGACGCCTTCGCCGTCGCCGTCTGCCGCGGGCTGGAAATGCGCAGGATCGACTACCGTCAGGCGCTGCTCATCGCCCTCTTTTTCGGCGGCTTTCAGGCGCTGATGCCCGCCGTGGGCTATCTGCTCGGCGCGGGCTTTGAACATTACATCAGCGCCTTCGATCATTGGATCGCCTTTTTGCTGCTGGCCTTCATCGGCGGCAAGATGATCTGGGAGGCGGCGCGCGGCGGCGAGGAGGAACCGGCGGGCGCGCAGGCGCTGGAGATCAAAACGCTTTTGCTGATGGCCATTGCCACCAGCATCGACGCTCTGGCCGTGGGCATCACCTTCGCCTTTTTGCGCATGGACATTTTGCCCTCGGCGCTCACCATCGGCCTGACCACGTTCATCCTCTCCCTGATCGGCGTCTTGGTGGGCAACCGCTTCGGCGCGCGCTACAAGAAAAAGGCGGAGATCACCGGCGGCGTGGTGCTGGTACTCATCGGCGTAAAGATACTTCTGGAGCATCTGGGCGTCATCGCCTTTTAGAAGCACAGAAAAAAGGGGACCGGCTCATGTCGGTCCCCTTCCTATATTATATAGGTCATATCGTATAGGTTATATGGGTCTATTCCAGACTCTCCAGCGTCGGCGGGTCGCAGCGGCTGCACGGGGGTTTGTCCATTTCGATGGCCTCGTACAGCGTGCGCTCCGGCGCGCCGCTCATGCCAACGCAGGTGTTCTCGGCGTGGTAGGCGCGCGAGCCGTCGTAGAAGTAGACGGTCACTTCCTTAGCCTGCTCGAGCAGCTCTTCCTCGCTCGCCGCCTCCTCAGAAGCGCTCAGGGCGTTGGCTCCGCAGGCGGCGCAGGGCACGCACTCCGCCTCCGCCGCTTCCGCCGCGCGCATCAGGCGCGCTTCCCCGGCAAAGGAGGCGCATTCGTCGCTGACGTGGTACACGTCGTCCTCGTCCACCCACACGGCGTCTTCCGCATCGACAAGTTCCGCCGCCGGCGCGCCGCACTCGGGGCAGGGCTCAAAGCCGCCCTCCACGGCTGCCGCCAGCGTGTCTTCCTGCGCGCCCACCATGTCGGAACAGTCGGCGCTCATGTGGTAGTAGCGGCCGTTCTCGGTGTGGTAGACGGTGAACTCGCCGGCATTCTTAGCTGTCACCGCGCCATCTGCGGTCTCGGGCGCGGGAGTGGGCGTGGGCATGGCCATGGCGGGCTGCGGCGTCGCGCGCGGCGCGGCGGGCGTTTCGCTCGCTTCCGCGGCGGGCGAGGCGTCCGGCGCGTCCTCCGCCTCCGGGGTCGCGCTGGGCGCGACGGTCTCCTCCGCCGCATTTGCGTCCGGCTCCTGCGTCGCTTCTTCTTCAACGCTCTGCGGGGCGACGCCACCGCGCGGCGTGGGGGTGGGGTAGGGGGTCTGCTCCGGGGCCGGCTCCTCGTCGCCTTCCTCGTCCAGTACGCCTTCGGAGAGCGCCATCCCCGCGGTCATCAGCTGCGCCTCGCGCAACTGCTCGTCGCTGGGCAGTTCATAGGCAGCGGTCGGCGTGGGCGCGTTGGAGGCATCCGGCGTGGGCGCGCTGGAGGCGTCCGGCGAGGCGCTCGCTTCGTCTGCGGCTTCGCCGTCATCCGGGGCCTGCGTTTCCTCGCCCTCCACCGCTGGTTCCTGTTCGTCCGTCGCGGGAAGGAGGCCGCTCACCCAGGCGCGCACGTCCCTGCCGATCTCCACGCCGCCCTCGATGCCGTCGGCGGCCTTGTTGAGGGCGTAGTTGCCCAGCGAGCAGCCCACCGAGCGCATGTTGCCAAAGGCGTCGCCGGCGCGTTCCGTAAACGTCTCCCAGGCGATGGACGCATCCGCGCCCACGGTCTCAATGAAGTCGTTGGCGTTATCCTGGAAGCGCTGGAACTCGGCGTTGCCGGTCGGCACGGTCAGAAGGGCGATGATGAGCCCGCAGAACACGGCCAGCGTGGCCACGCTCCACAGGAGCTTCCCGCCCACGCCGCAGCGCAGGCGGCGGTTCCAGATCAGGAACAGCCCCACCGGCCAGAGGAGGATGGCGACGATCAGCGTCAGCACGATGTAGCCGACGTTCCTGCGCCGCCGCCGGGGCCGGGGCTTTTGCGCCGGGCGGTTGTAGCTGGGGCGTTTTTCCGAGCGCATCATGTAATTCCGGCCGCCCCTGCGGGCAAAGAGCTGGAGGTCGAGCCGGTCGTTATCCTGCATGCAAGTCACCTGCCAATGCTGTCATCGGGCGCAATGCGCATAGTAAGATACCTATATTATAGCAGAAGCGGGGCAAATACTCAAACGACGATATTGTGACAGAAACTTGATGCGCGCTGGACGCGGCGGGCGGAAACAGGGAGAAATGCGGCGAAAAATTAACGCGGATACAGGCAGGAAAAAAGATTTGCGTGGAGAAACCATGAATTTGGACGCGATTGAATTTATGGATGTATGTCCAATAAAGTTCTGGAGGGAAAAAGCATGAGTGTAGAACACGATCTGCCCATCGTTCGCGAGCGCAAGCTGGCGATCCTGAAGGGCGACCCGGAGCTTTGCGACAAGCAGAAAAAGGCCGGAAAGCTCCTGGCCCGGGAGCGCGTGGCGCGCCTGTTCGACGCCGCGAGCTTTGTCGAGCTTGACGTGCTGAACGCGGACGCGGGCGTCGTCACCGGCTACGGCCTGATCGACGAAAAGCCCGTCTACGTCTACGCGCAGGATTTCACCGTCAAGGGCGGTTCGGTCGGCGCGCAGCACGCCAAAAAGATCCTCAAGGTCATGGACCTTGCCGAAAAGACCGGCGCGCCGCTGGTCGCCATTCTTGACACCGCAGGCGCCCGCCTCGACGAGGGTCTGGACGCCATGAACGCCTACGCCATGATCGCCGGCCGCGTCAGCGCCCTGTCGGGCGTGGTGCCGCAGGTGACGCTGGTGCTTGGCCACTGCGGCGGCACCGCCTCCGCCATCGCCGGCATGAGCGACATCGTGGTCATGAGCAAGAACGGCAGCCTCTTCGTCAACGGCCCGCGCGTGGTCTCCGCCGTGGCCGGCAAGGAGCTTTCCCTGGAGGACATCGGCGGCACGTCGGCCTCCGTGCGCTCCGGCATGGCGCAGCTCACCGCTGACACCGACGAGGACGCCATCGCCCTTGCCCGCAAGGTCGTTGCCATGCTGCCCGCCAACAATATGGACGAGGCCGTGGACCTGCCCCGCGACGACATGAACCGCGAGCTTCCCCACCTCAACGCCATCGACAAGGTGGAAGACGTGCGCGACGTGCTGCGCGGCGTTGCCGATCTGGGCGACATCGTTGAACTGGGCGAGGACTTCGCCCCCTCGATGGTCACGGCGCTTGGCAAGCTCGGCGGCGCGACCGTCGGCTTCATCGCCAACCAGCCCGCCAAGGACGAAGGCCGCCTGACGGTCTACGGCTGCAAGAAGGCCGCCCGCTTCGCCGCCTTCTGCGATTGCTTCTCCATTCCCGTCATCACCGTGGTCGATTCCATGGGCATGAAGATCTCCACCGCCCCGCAGGGCGAGCTTTCCCGCGCCGGCGCGCAGCTGCTCTTCGCCCTCAGCGAGGCCAACACGCCGCGCATCGCTCTGGTGGCCGGTCAGGCCATCGGCATGAGCTACGCCGCCTTGGCTTCCCGCGCCGTTTCGGACATGGTCTACGCCTGGCCGGGCAGCGTCTTCTCCCCGGTGACGGCCCCCATCGCCGCGCAGCTGCTCTACGCGGACGAGATGAAGGCCGCCGAGGACCCCTACGCCAAGCGCGCCGAGCTTGAACAGCGCTACATGAGCGACGTGGCCGACGCCGTCAACGCCGCCAAACAGGGCTATGTGGACGATGTCATCGAGCCGTCCGCCACCCGCCAGATGCTCTGCGCCGCCGTGGAGATGCTCTCCGGCAAGCGCGATACGCGGCCCGCGAAGAAGCACGGCAACATGCCGCTGTAATAGAGGAGGGTCTTTATGAACATCTGGGGTGAGTCCCTTTCCGTGATGGGCATCGGCCTGGTCATGGTCTTCCTTGGCCTGTTCATACTCATCGCCTTCATCTACATCATCAACGCCGTCGTCGCCGGCAAGGGCGAAAAGGGCGAAGAGGCGTCTGCCGAGGCTCCGGCCCCGGCGCCCGCCCCCGCTCCCGCGCCTGCCCCGGCCCCCGCGCCGGCAGCGTTTGCGGGCATCGACCCGCAGGTGGTGGCCGTCATCGCCGCCGCCGTCGCCGCCATGGACGCCAATGGCAAGCCGCTCGTCATCCGCTCGATCCGCCGCTCGCCCGGCTGGAAACGCGCCTCGCGCGCCGAGCAGGTCTACCGCTTCTGATCGGACAGCAAAACCGTGATTTAGAAGATTTTTAGGAGGAACAAGTTATGCGCAAGTTCTCTATCACCGTGAATGGTCAGGCCTACGAGGTCGAAGTCGAGGAGATCGGCGGCGCGCCCGTGTTCGCGCCCGCTCCCGCGCCCGCCTATGCGCCCGCGCCCATGGCCGCTCCGGCCCCCGCTCCGGCTCCGGCGCCCGCTCCCGCCGCCGCGCCCGCTCCGGCTCCCGCTGCCGCCGCTCCGGCCCCGGCGCCTGCCGCCGCCCCCGCTCCTGCCGCTGCCGCTGGCGGCGAGCCGGTCAAGGCTCCGATGCCCGGCAACATCCTCGATGTGCGCGTCAGCGCCGGTCAGGCCGTGAAGAAGGGCGACGTGCTGCTCATCCTCGAGGCCATGAAGATGGAAAACGAGATCCTCGCCGCCCGCGACGGCGTGGTCGCCTCCGTGGCGGTCGCCAAGGGCGCGACGGTCAACTCCGGCGACGTGATGCTGACCCTGAACTGACGCATCCGCGGCGCGCCGGACGGCCCGCAGCCGCCCCGGCGCGCCCCCATATGCCGTTTTCCAAAGTTCATTCAGCGACCTGGAGGGTTAAACATGTTCAAGAAAGTCAAGCGCACGCGCGCATTCGTGTGCCTGCTTGTGATGTTCGCCGTGCTGCTCGTATGGGGCTTCGCGGAGAACGCCGTGCAGGCTCCGGCGGCTGACGGCGCTGCCGAGGCGACCGTGGAGGAGGCGCTGGACGCGCCCGCCGAGGAAACCCTCGAGCGCGACCTCGCCGCCGCCAACGGCGAAACGGACTTTGCGGGCGGCACCGTCCGCGTCATCGAAGCGCAGGAAGAAGAGGAAACGACGCAGATCGACTTTGTCAGCGGCATGACGGCCATTTGGGAGTCCACCGGCCTTGCCAATGGCGACTGGCAGCAGTACGTGATGATCCTCGTCGCCTTCGTGCTGCTCTACCTTGCCATCGTCAAGGGCTTTGAGCCGCTGCTGCTTCTGCCCATTTCCTTTGGCATGCTGCTGGCCAACCTGCCCCTGGGCGGCCTCATGGACGACCCGACCTTCAAGTACTTCGCCACGCTGCAGGAGGCGCAGCAGTACGCCGCGCCCTACGGCAAGGAAGTGACGATGGTCTCCAAGATGTTCTGGGACGTCGGCGGCCAGGTGTTCACCAGTGAATCCGCGGCGCTGGCGGCTGGTTTTGACGCCGCGCTGCCCACCTGCACGCGCTACTTCCGCGACCTCTATCAGGTGGCGGACGCCAACGGCGGATTGTTCTACTACCTCTATCAGGGCGTCAAGCTGGGCATCTACCCGCCGCTCATCTTCATGGGCGTGGGCGCGATGACGGACTTTGCCCCCCTGATCGCCAACCCGAAGTCCCTGCTTCTGGGCGCGGCGGCGCAGCTGGGCATCTTCATCGCCTTCATCCTCGCCCGCCTGCTCGGTTTCAATTCTTCGGAAGCCAGCTCCATCGGCATCATCGGCGGCGCGGATGGCCCCACGGCCATCTTCGTCACCACCAAGCTGGCCCCGCACCTTCTGGGCGCCATCGCCGTGGCTGCATATAGCTACATGGCGCTGGTTCCGGTCATCCAGCCGCCCATCATGCGCGCCTTGACCACCAGGAAGGAGCGCTCCATCGTCATGCAGCAGCTGCGTCCGGTCAGCAAGCGCGAACTGGTGATCTTCCCCATCGCCGTGACGGTCATCGTCTCGCTGCTGCTGCCCTCGGCCGCTCCGCTGATCGGCATGCTGATGTTCGGCAACCTCCTGCGCGTCTCCGGCGTCACCGAGCGCCTGTCCAAGACCGCGCAGAACGAACTGATGAACATCGTCACCATCTTCCTGGGCATCACCGTCGGCGCGACCACGAAGGGCTCCACCTTCCTCACCGCCGATACGCTCTTCATCCTCTTGCTGGGCGTCATCGCCTTCATGGGCGGCACCGCCGGCGGCGTGCTGCTGGGCAAGTTGATGTGCAAACTGACCGGCGGCAAGATCAACCCCCTCATCGGTTCCGCGGGCGTCTCCGCCGTGCCGATGGCGGCGCGCGTCTCCCAGAAGGAAGCGCAGCGCGAGAATCCCGGCAACTTCCTGCTGATGCACGCCATGGGCCCGAACGTGGCCGGCGTCATCGGTTCCGCGGTGGCGGCGGGCGTGTTTATCGCCCTGTTCGGCTGATACCGCGCGCCCCTGTTGGGCTAAAGACTTTGTAAGGAGGAAACGACCATGGCGAAGGTTTTGATCACCGATACCATCCTTCGCGACGCGCACCAGTCTCAGGCCGCCACCCGCATGCGCACTGAGGACATGCTGCCCGCCTGCGAGATCCTTGACAAGATCGGCTACTATTCCCTCGAATGCTGGGGCGGCGCGACCTTCGACGCCTGCCTGCGCTTTCTGAACGAAGACCCGTGGGAGCGCCTGCGCAAGCTGCGCAAGGCCCTGCCCAACACCAAGCTGCAGATGCTCTTCCGCGGCCAGAACATCCTCGGCTACAAGCACTACGCCGACGACGTGGTGGAGGAGTTCGTGCGCCTGTCGATCAAGAACGGCATCGACATCATCCGCATCTTCGACGCCCTCAACGACGTGCGCAACCTCGAAACGGCCATCAAGGCCACCAAGAAGTACGGCGGCATCTGCGAAGTGGCGATGAGTTATACTGTCAGCCCCGTGCATACGGAGGACTACTTTGTAAAACTCGCGCAGCAGATCGAGGAACTTGGCGCGGACACCATCTGCATCAAGGACATGGCCAACCTGCTCCTGCCCTACAAGGCGTACAGCCTGGTCAAGCGCCTCAAGGAGAGCGTCAAGATTCCCATCCACCTGCACACCCACAACACCTCCGGCACGGGCGACATGACGCTGCTCAAGGCCATCGAAGCCGGCGTGGACATCGTCGATACCGCCCTCTCTCCGCTGGGCAACGGCACTTCCCAGCCGGCCACCGAGCCGCTGGTCGCCACCCTGCAGGGCACGGAGTACGATACCGGCCTGGACCTCAGCCTCATGTCCCAGGCGGCGGTGCATTTCCGCAAGGTCGCCGATAAGCTGAAGGCCGAAGGCTTCCTCGATCCCAAGGTGCTGTCCGTGGACATCAACACGCTTCTGTATCAGGTGCCGGGCGGCATGCTTTCCAACCTCATCAACCAGCTCAAGCAGGCCAACGCCTCCGACAAGTTCTACGACGTCTTGGCGGAGATCCCGCGCGTGCGCGAGGACTTCGGCTATCCGCCGCTGGTTACCCCGACCAGCCAGATCGTCGGCACGCAGGCCGTGATGAATGTGCTTTCCGGCGAGCGCTACAAGCTCAACCCCAAGGAGTCCCAGGGCCTGATGCGCGGCGAGTACGGCCGCCTGCCCGCCCCGGTGAACGAGGAAGTGCGCCGCAAGGTCATTGGCGATGCCAAGGTCATCACCCATCGCCCCGCCGACGACATCGCGCCGGAACTGGAGAAGTACCGCAAGGAGATCGGCCAGTACATCACGCAGGAAGAGGACGTGCTGACCTACGCCCTGTTCCCGCAGGTGGCCACCAAGTTCTTCGAGTACCGGCAGGCCCAGCAGCTCAAGCTGGACAACTCCCTCCTGGACAAGGAGAACCACGTGATGCCCGTCTAAGGCATACAACATCCATTCAAGCCCTGTGCCACCCGCACAGGGCTTTTCCCTGCGCGGCGTTTCATATCCAGTTAACGTCCATGCTGTATAATAGTGGCAGACTTATTGGGAGGGACACCATGGCAAAGACCTATTCCGCCACCGACATACAGGTACTCGAGGGCCTCGACGCGGTGCGCATGCGCCCGGGCATGTACATCGGCTCCACCGGCGCGCGCGGGCTGCACCACCTCATCTGGGAGATCGTCGATAACGCCATCGACGAGGCTTCCAATGGCTTCGCCACCGAGATCACCGTGACGCTGAAAAAGGACGGCTCCTGCGAGGTGACGGACAACGGCCGCGGCATCCCCGTGGACATCCACCCGCAACTTGGCGTCTCCGGCGTTGAGGTCGTCTACACGCAGCTGCACGCCGGCGGCAAGTTCAACAACAAAAACTACGCCTATTCCGGCGGCCTGCACGGCGTGGGCGCGTCCGTGGTCAACGCCCTCTCCGAGTGGGTGACGGTGGATGTGTTCCGCGATTACAGCCACTACCACATCCGCTTCGAGTCCTATGAGGACAGAAAGACCGGCAAGATCGTCTCCGGCCACGCCGTCGCGCCCTTGGAAAAGGTGGGCAACACCCGCAAGCGCGGCACGCAGGTCTGCTTCAAGCCCGACCCGCGCGTGTTCGAGGACACCCACTTCAACGGCGACACCGTGCGCCGCCGCGTGCGCGAACTGGCCTACCTCAATCAGGGCGTGCGCTTTATCTTCACCGACGAGCGGGAAAAGGACGAGACGCGCCGCCGCCGCGAGTACTGCTATGAGGGCGGCCTTGCCGACTTCGTGCAGTACCTCAATACGGACAAGCAGACCATCACCGACCCCATCACCTTCGAGGGCCGGCGCGAGGGCACGCTTCTGCGCGTGGCCATCCAGTATACGGATTCCTACACGGAAAACATCTATTCCTTCGTCAACAACGTGCCCACCGGCGAGGGCGGCACGCACGAGACGGGCTTCAAGGCCGCCGTCACCAAGGCGTTCAACGACTACGCCCGCCGCGTGGGCCTGCTCAAGGAAAAGGACAACAACCTCTCCGGCGAGGACTTCCGCGAGGGCATGACCGCCGTGGTCTACGCCGGCGTGCAGAAGCCGCAGTTCGAGGGCCAGACCAAGGGGAGGCTGGGCAACACGGAGGTGCGTCCCATCGTCGAGGCCATCTGTCTTGAGCAGCTTTCGCTGTACCTGGACGACCTCAAAAATCAGGAAGTCGCCACCCGCATCGTCGAAAAGGCGGTCAAGGCCGCCAAGGTGCGCGAGGCGGCGCGCAAGGCGCGCGACGTGGCGCGGCAGAAAAACCAGCTCGAGGCCGCGCCGCTGGTGGGCAAGCTCTCCAGCTGCACCGGCCGCAACTGGAAGGAGAACGAACTGTTCATCGTCGAGGGCGATTCCGCCGGCGGCAGCGCCAAGCAGGGCCGCGACCGGCGCTTCCAGGCCATTCTGCCCCTGCGCGGCAAGCCCCTCAACGCCGAGAAAAAGCGCATCGACCAGGTGCTGGCCAACGAGGAGTTCCGCTCCATCATCACCGCGCTGGGCACGGGCATCGGCGAGGAGTTTGACCTTACGCACCTCAAGTATAACCGCGTCATCATCCTCTCGGACGCCGATCAGGACGGCGCGCACATCCGCGCCATCCTCTTGACCTTCTTCTTCCGCTACATGCGCGAACTGGTCACCGACGGCCACGTCTACATCGGCATGCCGCCGCTCTACTGCGCGAAGAAGGGCGCGGAGCATATCTACTGCTTCGACGAAAAGGAGCTGGCGAGGGCCACGAAGAAGCTCGGCCGCGGTTACAGCGTGCAGCGCTACAAGGGCCTGGGCGAAATGAACCCGGAACAGCTCTGGGAGACCACCATGAACCCCAACGGCCGCAAGATGGTGCAGGTCACCATCGAAGACCTCGCCGAGGCCGAGCGCCGCGTCACCGTGCTGATGGGCGACAAGGTGGAGCCGCGCCGCGAATACATTCAGGAATACGCCAATTTCAACCACGTGGACGATTTTGAACCCGTTCGGGAAGGGGAGTAAGGCATGGCGGGAAGGAAAAAGGACGACAAGATCATCTTTTCCGAGCAGATCGTGCAAAAGTCCATGGAAGAGGTCATGCACGATTCGATGATGCCCTACTCGGAATACGTCATCTTGGAGCGCGCCCTGCCGCGCGTGGAGGATGGCTTAAAACCCGTGCAGCGCCGCATACTCTACACCATGCACGAACTGGGCAACACCTTCGACAAGCCGCACCGCAAGTGCGCCCGCATCGTCGGCGATTGCCTTGGTAAATTCCACCCCCACGGCGATATCAGCGTCTACGACGCGCTGGCGCGCATGGCGCAGCCCTTCGTGATGCGCGCGCCGCTGGTGGACGGCCACGGCAACTTCGGCTCCATCGACGGCGACAGCCCCGCGGCGATGCGCTACACCGAGGCGCGCATGACCGAACTTGCCCAAGTGCTTTTGCAGGACATCGACAAGGACACCGTGGGCTTCCACCTCAACTTTGACGATACGCAGAAGGAGCCGGACGTGCTGCCCGGCCGCTTCCCCAATCTGCTGGTCAACGGCGCCAACGGCATCGCCGTGGGCCTTGCCACCAACATCCCCCCGCACAATCTGGGCGAGGCCATCGCCGCCACCGTGGCGCAGATTGAAAACCCGGACATCACCACCGAGGAACTGATGCGCCACATCCCCGCGCCGGACTTTCCCACCGGCGGCGTGCTGGCCAGAGACGGCGAACTGTTTGAGGCCTACCAGACCGGCCGCGGCAAGCTCAAACTGCGCGCCAAGGTGGAGATCGAACCGGCGGCCAACGGCAAGACGCTTCTGGTCATCCGCGAGATCCCCTATCAGGTCAATAAGTCGGCGATGCTGGAAAAGATCCTGCGCCTCAGCGAGGAAAAGAAATCCCTGCTTTCCGGCATCAACGACATCCGCGATGAGTCCGACCGGCAGGGCATGCGCGCGGTCATTGAATTAAAGCGCGATGTCGATCCCCAGAAGGTACTCAACGTCCTCTACAAATACTCCGATCTGCAGGTGACGGTGGGCGTCAACATGGTGGCCATCGCCGACGGCAAGCCCGTGCAGCTCGGCCTCAAGGCGCTCATCGGCCACTACATCCGCCACCAGAAAAACGTCGTCACCCGCCGCACCCGCCACGAACTGGAGCAGGCCGAGGCGCGCGCCCACATCCTCGAAGGGCTGATCGTCGCCGTGGATAACCTCGACGAGGTCATCCGCCTCATCCGCGGCAGCAAGACCCCCCGCGAGGCGCGCGACAAACTGATGCAGCGCTTCTCCCTCACGGAACTGCAGGCGCAGGCCATCCTCGATATGCGCCTGCAGCGCCTGACGAATCTGGAGATACTCACGCTGCGCAAGGAGTACGCGGAGCTGGAAAAGCGCATCGCCTCCTTAAAAGCCATCCTTGCCAGCGAGAAAAAGCTGATGAACGTCATCAAAAAGGAACTGGAGGAGATCGGCGAAAAGTACGCCGACGCGCGCCGCACCCAGCTCGTGGATTCCTTCGACGAGATCGTCATCGAGGAAGAAGCCCCGGTGGCGGACGAGGCCACCGTGGTCGTCACCCGCGCGGGCTTTGTGCGCCGCTTCGCCCGCCGCGCCGCGGAAAAGGCGCTGGAGGGCGCGGAGCCGCCGCGCGCGCAGCTGGACGTGATGACCGATGAAAAGCTGCTCTTCTTCACCGACGCGGGCAACTGCTACGCCGTGGGCGTTTCCCAGATCCCCGAGTGCCGCCCCCGCGACCGCGGTCTGCCGCTGGGCGGCCTCCTGGCGGGTCTGGCGGCGGACGAGCGCTTCACCTTCGTCTACGCCCCGGGCAAGGACTGGGCGGGCGAGATGACGCTGCTCACCGAGGGCGGCCTCATCAAGCGCATGGCCGTTGCCGACCTCAACGTGCGCAAGGCGCGCTACGCGGCGCTGACGCTGCGCGAGGGCGACAAACTGGCCGCCGTGCTGCCGCCGACGACCTGCAAGGACGTTCTCGTCGTCACCCGGCAGGGCATGGCCATCTGCTTCAGCCTTGCCGAGGTCAGCGTGCTGGGCCGCACGGCGGCGGGCGTCAAGGCCATTCAGCTTGCGCCGAACGACCGTGCCATTGCCTGCATCGCCCACGATGGCGAGGGCGAAGCCCTGCTCGTCACCGATCGCGGCTACATGAAGCGCTGCCTGCTCTTGGATTTCGACCGGCAGGCGCGCGGCGGCAAGGGCCTCAAGGCCATCACCTTCCTAAAGAACGGCATGAACGGCGAAGCCATCGTCGCCGCCCTGCCCGTGCGCGAGGCGCGCCCCTTCACCGTCTTCCAGAAGAGCGGCGCGCAAGCGGCCTTCAACACCGAGGAGATCGCCATCGAGACCCGCGCCGGCAAGGGCCAGCCCTACGTGCTGGCCGTCATGGGGGACAGTGTGGAAGACGTACTCATGGGCTGAAACGCATAACAAGGCCAGACCGCCCGTCGCAAAATCGCGGCGGGCGGCTTTTCACGCGCAAGATCCCCCTTGCGAAAGCTGTCGGATTTTGTTATGATGGACATAACAAAGCGCGCGGGGTGTGGAAGCATGTACGTCATCATGGATATGGAATGGTTCCGCGTGGGCGAACATCGCATTTGCCCGACGCAGATCGCCGCCCTGCGCGTGGACGCGCACTGGCGCACGCTCTCCATGTTCTTTGAGAGGATGCGCCCGCAGGATGGCGTCACGCCCCCGTGGGGCCATGTCGCCTTCACCGGCGCTTCGCAGGCGGAGTTTCAGGCCGCGGCCTCCGCCAGCACCGTTCTGGGCAGGCTGGAGCGATGGCTGCGGCCGGACGACGTGCTGTGCTGGTGGCTGGACGATCCGCCGAAGAAGTTTGCCCTGCTCGTGGAAGTGCTGCTCAAGCGCTGCTTTATCCACCGCCGCCGCATCCTCCGCCCATACTTCCTTGCCTTCGCGGACGATGGCAAGGCCGTGCGCGGCGAGCCATACGATCTGGCGCGCGATCGCGGCATCTCCATCCCGGGCGCGGCGCACTGCGCCATGAACGACGTGGTGGTCGTGCAGCGCCTGATGCGCGCCATGAACATCCCGACGTCCGCGCTGGAAGCCCCCGCCCACAAGCGCGAGGCGCCGAGAACGCAAAGGGCGTTCCCCCTCTGGTACGACCAGAAAACGGGCCTCGTCCACGCGGCGGACAGCCCCTGCCTTGCGCGGCTCCACGGCCTGCAGGGCGTCACGGTCAAGACCTGTCTGGACCATGGCTACCAGCCCTGCCCAACGTGCGCCGCGCAGGCGTGGAAGCGCGCCCTGCGGGAATACAACGCCGAAAACATCCGCCTGCGCCGCTGCGGCTACTTCTATTTCCCCGATTCCCCGGTCTTCCATCGCGGCGATTGCCCCGCGCTCCTCTCCACCCGGCGCACCTTCAACGGCGCGGTCTATTACGATACCTGCGTGAACACGGGCCGACGCCCATGCAAGCGCTGCAAGCCCGTCCCCGGCCTCTTCGCCTTTGCCACGCCCAGGACGGAAAAGGAGAGCGTCGCCCCCTGGCTGGATAAAAAGGCAAAGCGCGCCCTCGCCCGCCACCGGCAGGCCGTGCAGGAGCGGGAAAGCGCCCGGCAGACGGAGATGACCGACACCCAGCGCCGGGACATGGCCACGCTCACCGCCACGGACTGCGCCTTTTGGGCATCGCGCGGCTACAAGACCTTCCACCTGCGCACCTGCCGCAAACTGAATGGCCTTACGCACCTGCGCGGTTTCAGCACCTGCCAACAGGCCCACAACGCCGGCTATCAGCCCTGCCGCGAATGCAAGCCCACCCCCAAATACGATATACAGATATCCATGTCCCTCGAAACGCGGGAGCGGGAGGACGAAACGCCGGAAAACCTGCTCGCCCTCTGCGCCCGCCTCGGCCTGAACTGCGAATACGAGGAACCCCTGCTCTGCGTCCACACCGCCGTGGCGGACTGGAAGCTCAACCTGACCATGCGCCCTGTCATCATCGAGCATAAGCCGCAGGGGAGCGCGGACTACCACCGCCAGCACCGTATGTTCCTCTCCGTCACCGACGCCATCCACTACATCCACACCCACGACAGCGCCAAAAAGCGGCGGCCAAAGCTGCCGGAGATACCCAAGCGGGGGAAATGACGCCCCTCACACTTCCCCCGCGCCAAACCCGCCCCAGCGCGGGGCGCGCAGAAGCGTCGCGCCCCGCCAGAGGCGGCGAAACGCACAAAGCAGTTCTTTCAATTTCATTTTCTCACCCTCCAAACAGCATATGCCGGACGGCACTTTCGCGCCATCCGGCATTTCTCGTTGCCGCGCCGCAGTATTGACATTTAATGGTTCAGAATGTATAATATTCCTGTAAAATCCATACAGGAGAGGGACAGGGCAATGAACGAAAGCAACATCGGGCAGACCATCAAATCCGTCGTTTCCATCCTCTGTGTCATCGGCATCATCGCCTGCGTCATCGCCGGCATTGCGCTCATCTCGCAGGGCCTCGGCGCCATCGGCTGGCCGGTCATGCTCGTGGGCGCTTTCTCCATGGCCATCACCTATCTGTTCCTGTACGGCTTCGGAGAACTCGTGGACAAGACCTGCGCAAACAACGCCGCCCTGCAGCGCATCGAGAAGGAATTGGAAGCGCTCAAGCAGGGAAACAGGGAAGAAAGCCAGCCGGCAGCAGCGCCAGAGAAAGCTCCCGCCAAGGCGCAGCCCGTGGCAGCTTCCGCCGGGGTCTCCACCAGCAAGCCCGAGCGTCCAGCGCCTCAACAGCCCAAGTTAGAAGTGTCCGTCGATCCAAGGGAGTCCATCAGCGAAGAAATGATGTCCGATATGCAGGAGATGAAGAATGCTGCGGAGATATACGATTATCTTTCGCAGAAGCTCGATAAGAGCGACAAAGATACCGAAGAGTTTTTGAAAATTTTGGCTCGCATAGTGACCAATGAAAGACTGTACGGAGAAGACGCTTATGGGGCTATGGCGAAAGTTCAAGCCTTTGCCAAACATGGCTGCCGGGTATTCGCCGTTGACCGCAGCGCTCCCACAATGATCTGTCCCGCCTGCGGGAAAGAGCAGGACGCAAATCGGAAGGCTTGTCGCTTCTGCGGCGCGCTCTTCCGCCAGTGACCAGAGCCGTCCGGCCGCCCCGGACGGCTTTTCCCTGCCCTGCGCCAAGGTTTTACCATCCCCGCCGCGAATTATGCTTGACTCCGCCGCCCAAACTTGCTATAATCATATTTGCCGGTGACGGAGAGGAGTAGCGCGCAGGCTCCCAAGAGAGGGCGGTTCACAGGCTGCAAGGCCGCCCGGATGGCCGAGGCGCGAAGGTCGCTCCCGAGGCGGGCGGGCGAAGGGAAGTAGTCTGCCGGGGCGCGCCCCGTACAGCGCAAAGAGGCCCCGCAAGGGGCAAATAAAGGTGGTACCGCGGTCTGTCCCCGCCCTTTGGCCGGGACAGGCTTTTTATATCGCACGGAGGGAAGACCATGCAGGAATTCAAGATGGACAAGGTATTTTCGCCGCAGGATGTGGAAACGCGCATCTACGAAAAGTGGGAGTCGTCCGGGGCCTTCAAGCCGGTCATCGACCCGGAAAAGCAGCCCTTCACCATCGTCATGCCGCCGCCGAACATCACCGGCCAGCTCCACGTGGGCCACGCGCTGGATGAGATGCCGCAGGATGTGCTTATCCGCTACCACCGCATGAAGGGCGACCCGACCCTCTGGGTGCCGGGCACGGACCACGCCTCCATCGCCACCGAGATCAAGGTGGTCGAGGCCCTCAAGGCCGAGGGCATCTCCAAGGAGGACATCGGCCGCGAAAAGTTCCTCGAGCGCGCCTGGGCGTGGAAGAAGGAATACGGCGGCCGCATCGTCCGCCAGCTGCGCAAATTGGGCGTCTCCTGCGACTGGTCGCGCGAGCGCTTCACCATGGACGAGGGCCTCAGCCGCGCCGTGCGCGAGACCTTCGTGCGCCTCTACGAAAAGGGCCTCATCTACCGCGGCGCGCGCATCATCAACTGGTGCCCCACCTGCAAGACCGCCCTTTCGGACGCGGAAGTGGAGTATGTGGAGCAGGATTCCCACCTCTGGCACATCCGCTATCCCGGCGCGCACGGCGACATCGTCGTCGCCACCACCCGCCCGGAGACGATGCTGGGCGATACCGGCGTGTGCGTCAACCCCGCCGACGAGCGCTACAAGGACATGGTGGGCAAGACCGTCACCCTGCCGCTCATGGACCGCGAGATCCCCATCGTCGCCGACGACTACGCCGACCTCGAGTTCGGCACCGGCGCGGTGAAGATGACCCCGGCGCACGACCCCAACGACTTCGAGGTCGCCCAGCGCCACGACCTGCCCATCATCCGCGTGCTCAACGACGATGGCACCATGAACGAAAACGCCGGCAAGTTCGCGGGCATGACGCGCGAAGCCTGCCGCGAAGCCGTGGTGGAGGAACTGAAAAAGCTCGGCCTGCTGGTCAAGGTCGAGCCGCTCAAGCACAATGTGGGCACCTGCTACCGCTGCCACGACAACGTCGAGCCGCTCGTCTCCACCCAGTGGTTCGTGAAGATGAAGCCGCTGGCCGAACCCGCCATCGAGGTGGCGAAGAACAAGGAGCTGGTCTTCGTCCCCGAGCGCTTTGAAAAGACGTATCTCAACTGGATGGAGAACATCCGCGATTGGTGCATCTCCCGCCAGCTCTGGTGGGGCCACCGCATCCCCGCCTTCTACTGCGAACAGTGCGGCGAGATCACCGTCTCCCGCGAGGACATCACCACCTGCCCCAAGTGCGGCGGCCACGTCCATCAGGATGAGGACGTGCTGGACACCTGGTTCTCCTCGGCGCTGTGGCCGTTCTCGACCCTCGGCTGGCCGGAGGAGACGGAAGACCTCAAGTACTTCTACCCCAACAGCGTGCTGTCCTGCGGCTACGACATCATCTTCTTCTGGCTCGCGCGCATGGTGTTCTCCGGCATCGAGCAGATGGGCAAGTGCCCCTTCCACGTAGCGCTGATGCACGGCCTCGTGCGCGACGCGCAGGGCAGGAAGATGTCCAAGTCCCTCGGCAACGGCATCGACCCCATCGCCGTCATCGACAAGTACGGCGCGGACGCGCTGCGCTTCTCTCTGGAGATGGGCGTCTCCCCGGGCGCGGACGTGCGCATGTCGGAGGAGAAGATCGAGTCCTTCCGCAACTTCGTCAACAAGATCTGGAACGCCTCGCGCTTCGTCCTGATGAACCTCGAGGGCTTCGCGCCCGAGGGCGTGCCCAACGCGGACGAACTGGAACTGTGCGACAAGTGGATACTCACCAAGTTCCAGGAGACCGCGCGCGAGATCACGGACGATCTGGAGAAGTTCGAACTGGGCCTCGCCGCCACCAAGCTCTACGACTTTATGTGGAGCAACTTCTGCGATTGGTACATCGAACTTGCCAAGCAGGGCCTCAACGGCGGCGACGAGCAGCGCAAAAAGGCCACGCAGGAAGTGCTTTACTACGTGCTGCTGGGCACGCTGAAACTTTTGCACCCCTACATCCCCTTCGTTACCGAGGAAGTGTACAGCTACCTGCCGGGCGTGGAGGGCATGCTCATCACCGCCCGCTGGCCCGAGGTGCGCCCCGAGTACGATTTCCCCGCCGAGGCCGCGCGCATGGAGGGCGTGATGGAGGTCATCCGCACCGTGCGCAACCTGCGCGCCGAGATGAACGTCGCTCCCGGCCGCCGCGCCACGCTGCTGCTCAAGCCCCACGAGGGCTGGAAGGACGCGCTCGCCGCCGCGGAGGGCTACTTCCGCCGTCTGGCCTTCGCCAGCGCCGTGGAGATCCTCCCCGCCGACGCGCCCAAGCCGGAAAAGTCGGCCAGCGCCGTCACCGGCCCCTGCGAGCTGTTCATGCCGCTGGGCGAACTGGTGGATGTGGAAAAGGAGATCGCCCGCCTGCAAAAGGACAAAAAGAATGTCGAGGGCGAGATCGCCCGCGCGCAGGGCAAATTGAACAATCAGGGCTTTGTCTCCAAGGCTCCCGCCCACCTCATCGAGCAGGAAAAGCAGAAACTGGAGACCAACAGGGGTCTGCTCGTGAAGCTCGACGCCCGCATCGCCGAAATGGAGGCGCTGCGCTGATCAGAGCCGCGACCGCCCCGCGTTCCCGCGAAACAGGGAATGCGGGGCGCTTTTGCGATGACAAATTGGAGGAGTTTCATGCGCATCGTCCAGGTGCAAGAGCGGCATCCGCGCCTTGTCCGCGCGCTGCTGGATATTTGGGAACGGTCGGTAAGGGCTACGCATCTGTTCCTGTCGAATGGGGAGATAGAGAGCATCAAGGAATACGTGCCGCGGGCGTTGATGGGCGTTGAAACCCTGACCATCGCGGAAAATGAAAGCGGCCGGCCCGTCGCCTTCATGGGAACGGAAAACGGAACGCTGGAAATGCTGTTCATTGCCCCGGAAGAAAGGGGCAAGGGCCTGGGCAAGCGCCTCCTCCGCCATGGCATTGCGCATTTTGGCGTAAAAGAACTGGCGGTCAACGAGCAGAACCCGCAGGCGAAGGGCTTCTATGAGCACATGGGTTTTCGCGCCTACAAACGAACGGAGCGCGACGAACAGGGCGGCCCCTATCCGCTTGTGTACATGCGCCTGCGGGAGGAAAGCGGCGCTTTTTCGCAGTGACGCGGGAAGGGAACTGCCGCCTTGCGAACGGGATGCTGAAGGATACATGAAAAACAGGATGTTGACAAGGCAAACAGACTGACAGAGCGTTGAGAAAGCCTGCAAGCAAGGAAATTTTGCCAGCGGAGAAATTTGTCGCCAAGGCGTTTTTGCCGATTTTTGATCGTCAAAAACGGTCGCCATCGGCGACTTGTAAGCCTTTCGGCGCAACCTTGCGACTGGATTTGACGATCCTGAAGGGCTCGGCAAATCCACCGCTGGAAGCAAAAATTGCCTCCGATTTCATAGTATATCGGGGCAGTTTTTGCGGTTGTGGGCTTTATCGACGCTCTGAAAAAGCCCTGCCTTCTTCAGGCAGGGCATTGGAGCGGTAGACGAGACTCGGACTCGCGACCTCCACCTTGGCAAGGTGGCGCTCTACCAACTGAGCTACTACCGCAAAACGATGGGCGACCATGGCGGCGGGAAAAACAGGCGCCGATGAAAACTGGTGCGGGCGAAGAGACTCGAACTCATACGCCTGTGGCACCAGATCCTAAATCTGGCGCGTCTGCCATTCCGCCACGCCCGCACGCTGCATACGACCCGCATGGCGCTTCGGCTCCCGACTCCCAAATCAGGACGCTTATTTATTATACTCTAAGCGCGGGCGCTTGTCAATACGCAAACGCCAATTTTTTTCAAGTCCGCCCCGCGTCGCTTGCGCATCCGCTCTTCCCGCAAACGACGATCCCCGCCTCGCTGACGACCATGTCCACCGCCGCGTCGTGTTCCTCGCGCGGCACATCCTCAAGCAGCGCCCGCGCACGGCAAAGGCACATGGACGCTCCCGCCGCGCCGCGCAGAAAGCGGTCGTAATAGCCGCCGCCGTAGCCGAGGCGATGGCCGCGTCTGTCGGCGGCAAGGCAGGGGACGATGGTGAGGCCGATCTCTTCCGGCGGCACGATGGCCGCGCCCTCGGCGGGCTCCAAAAGCCCATGGGCGCCCGGTACGAGCGCCTCCAGCGATTCGACCGAGCGCGCCTCCATGCGCCCCTTGCCCAAACAGCGCGGCGCGCAGACGCGCTTGCCCTCTCTGAGCGCCGCCTCGATGAGCGCGCGCGTGTCCACCTCGCAGCCGACGCTGACGTAGGCAAATACCGTCCCCGCTGCCCGCCACGCCTCGCTTGCCAGCACGTGGCGGGCGATGGCGGCGTCGGCTTTTTGCCGGTATTCCGCTTCCCAGCCCTCGCGCGCGGCCTTCATCCGCCGCCGCAGGGCGCTTTTGTCCTCCATGGGCCACCTCCCTGTCGTCTTGCGACCGCGTCAATCGCGCCGTTCGCCATCCTCGTTAGGCGCATGGCGCCGCAGGATGCGCTTTACCCGGTCGACGGGATAGGGCGCCGTCCTGCGGCGGTGCCTTTCCACGGTGGCGATCTCGGCGACGCACTCCCTGCCTTCGTTGCCGACGGGCACGACCACCATGTCGCCAACGTCCAAAGAACGGTCGTCGGCAAGGTAATAATAGAGGTGGTCGTTGTTCGCAAAGCGCACGGCGCAGAAGGTGTATACGGTCATGTCCGTATCTGCCAGCGGATCGGGCGCGGCGCGCCGGGCGGCTTCCTCGCGCTTTTTCTCCTCGCGCGCTTTCTTCTCGCGCTCTTTCGCGGCTTCGCGCGCGGCGTCGAAGGCCTCTCTCGTTTCATAATTCCCGGGGTCGAGCCCATAGTTCTGGCCTATGGAGACATAGTTCCTCCGCCAGCCGTATTTTTCCTCATGGAGCGCGGCGTTGTATTGCTCCTCGCTCTCGTAATACGTCGGGTCAAGGCCGTATTTTGAGCCGTCCTCGCAGCGCTTCCGCCAGCCGTATTTTTCCTCGTGGAGCGCGGCACTGTATTCCTCCTCGGTCTCGAAGTTCACGGGGTCAAGGCCGTATTTCGAGCCATCCGCGCAATACTTCCGCCAGCCGTATTTTTCCTCGTGGAGCGCGGCACTGTACTCCTCCTCGGTCTCGAAGTTCACGGGGTCAAGGCCGTATTTTGAGCCGTCTGCACAGTGCTTCCGCCAGCCGTATTTTTCCTCGTCGAGCGCGGCCTTGTATTCCTCCTCGGTCTCGAAGTTCATCGGGTCAAGGCCGTATTTTGAACCATCCTCGCAGTACTTCCGCCAGCCGTATTTTTCCTCGTGGAGCGCGGCGTCGTACTCCTCCTCGCTGTCGTAGTCCAGCGGGTCGAGGCCGTATTTCGAGCCGTCTTCGCAGCGCGTTCGCCAGGCGTTGCGGCGGGAATAGCGATACTTTTCCGCCGTCGCTTCCACCTCGCGGATGTGATTTTCCGTCCTTTCCCGGAAGCGGGGCAGCAGCCGCGCGATGCGCTTCTGTTCGATCGCCTCGATCATGGGCAGGATGTGGAACTTGAAGGCCTCCATCGCCTCCAGCTCGTCCTCCTGCTCGCAGCCGTAGAGAATGCCCTGGATGAAGTCCTCAAGCGCCTTGTTCTTCGCCCCGGGGTGCCGCAGCACCGAGGCGAACAGCTTCTCCGCGGCCCCGGCATTCCCCGTTTGCAGGGCATGGGCGATGTAGTCGTCCGCAGGATCGGGAAATCGGGAGTTTTCTTCCAGCACCCCGCGGCAAAACGCGGGATCGTCCGCCATTTCCCGCACGGCAAGATCCATAAACTCGGGCGGGTAGTCGGAGGCGGAGCTGAGTATACCGTTGTACAGCAGATAACGGCTCCACGTGTCGTAGGCTCTGTAGGGGCCGAACACCGCTACGCACCAGCTCCACACCTTCACCGCGAGGGCGGGGTCTTCCTCGGCAAGTTCAAGGAAGATGTCGGAAAAACTGCTGTCCGGCTCCTCCTCCGCGTCCGGCAGGTCGATGGGGAGGGTGAAGTGTTCCCGGATGGCCTGCCAATACAAAAACCCATCGCCCACGGAGAGATAGCGGGCGGCGGGCGCGTCGGAATGCAGGATGAAGCCGCACTTGTCGATCTCCTCCTGTTTTTTCGTCTGCTCCGCGAAGATGCAAAACCCTTCCCGGATCGCCTCAAGCCGCTCGACAGCCTCCTGCCGCAAACGCCCGTAAAGATCGGGCGCGCCGATGGCTGCTTCCACCGCGCAAGAGGCGACGATCGCCGATTGCGCCTCGGCCTTTTCGCGCTTCCTCGCCCTGTCCAGCGCTTCTTCAAACTCGTCTTCCGATTCGTAATCATCGGGGTTTATGCCGTATTTTGCCCCGTCCGTGCGCTCTTCGCGCCAGGCGCATTTTTCCTCATACAGCGCGTCGTTGTATTCGTCCTCTGTTTCATAATCCTCGGGATCGAGACCGTATTCGTAACCATCTTCGCAGGTCAAGCGCCAGGCGTATTTTTCGTTATTGAGCGCTTCCTCGTACTCCTCCTCGGTCTCGTAATCCTCGGGGTCGAGACCATACCCGGAACCATCCTCACAAGTCAAGCGCCAGCCGTACTTTTCCTCTTCGAGGGCCTCCTCGTACTCTTCCTCGGTCTCGTAATCCTCCGGGTCGAGACCAAATTCAGAGCCGTCCTCGCAGGTCTCGCGCCAGCCGTACTTTTCCTCTTCGAGGGCTTCCTCGTACTCCTCCTCGGTCTCATAATCCTCGGGGTCGAGACCAAATTCGGAACCATCCTCGCAGTTATCCCGCCAGCCGTACTTTTCCTCTTCGAGGGCTTCCTCGTACTCCTCCTCGGTCTCATAATCCTCCGGGTCGAGGTCATATTCAGAGCCATCCTCGCAGGTCTCCCGCCAGGCGTGTTCCTCCTCGCATTCCTGAAAAACCTGCAAGGCGCTCCACCGCTCGCCCAGATCGCTCTCGCCATCTCCATCGAAGTCCAGAAAGTCCTGTTCATCCCGCTCGTCAAACATGGCGTTCATCCCTCCCGGTCGCGGTGGCGCGCTTGTCCGTGAAACAGGCTTGCCGCCCGGACGTCCCGCGTTTTCCGCAAGCGCCCATGGCGGCAAGTTGTATCTGGTATGACTATGCGTTTTTCTTGGCCTCGGCCTTTTCCAGAAAGCGCGCGCTCTTGACCGCCACGCGCTTGTGGGTGGCGCGGCCGATGAGCCCGGCCTCGTCAAAGGCCTCGATGGTGAAATCGTAGCTCCTGCCCTCCTGCGCGGTGAGCGTGGCCTCCGCCCAGACGCGCATGCCCACAGGCGTGGCCGAGAGGTGTTCGACGCTGATCTGCGCGCCGACGGTGGAAATGCCCTCCTCCAGGGTTTCCGCGATGGCGTTGCAGGCGGCCTGCTCCATCAGCGCCACCAGCGCCGGCGTGGCGAACACGGGAAGCTGGCCGCTGGCCATGGAAGCGGCGGTGTTTTTGTCGTTGACGACCCATTCTGCGGTGCCGACTTGCATTTTTCTATCCTTTCCCGGCGCGGGGAAGCGCCCGCCGCCCCGCGCCGCATGCCGTTACTTGCGAATTTCCGCGCCGAAGCTCGTCTCCAGCGCCTTGAGGATCTTGTCCATGCTGGCCTGTATCTCCGCGTCGGTCAGCGTGCGGTCGCTGGCGCGGAAGGTGAGCGCGTAGGCGACGCTCTTTTTGCCCTCGCCAAGCTTTTCGCCGCGGTAGACGTCGAACAGGCGAGCCTCTTCCAGCGTCTTGCCGCCGGCCTTTTCGATGCAGTCGAGCATGTCTCCGGCGCGCGCCGCTTCCTTGACGACGATGGCGATGTCGCGGGAGACGGCGGGGAAGCGCGGCAGCTCCTTGACGCCGTAGATGGGTTTGGCCATCGCCATCAGCGCCGTGAGGTCGACTTCCAGCACGTACACGCGGCCGTCGATGTCGAAGCGCGTGGCCACGTCGGGGTGGATCTCGCCCAGCGCGGCAAAGCGCTCGTTGTCATGCGTCAGTACGGCGCGGCGGCCGGGATGGTAGTATACCTCGCCGCCCTCTTCGGCCTTGCAGTCCACGCCAAAGGCCGCCGCCAGCCAGACGCCGATCTCCTTGACGGTGTAGAAGTCCACGCCCGGGCCGTACATGCCCACTCAGAGCATGGGGTGTTCCTCGGGCAGCTCGCCCTTCGCGCGCGGCTCGAAGACGGTGGAAAGCTCAAACAGCCTGGCCTCGGCCACGCCGCGGTGCAGGTTGCCCGCGAGCGTGTTGAGCATGGAGGGCACCAGCGTGGTGCGCATCACCGAGGTATCCTCGCCCAGCGGGTTGCGCAGCTGCACGGGCTTGAGGCGCCAGTCCGCCGAGG